>NZ_JTJC03000002.1:0-600000 GCF_000817735.3 Scytonema millei VB511283
TTTACTCATGTCGCTCTCTCGGTGCTGTGTACTAGTTATTCGCAGCTTACACCGAGTGAGCTTTTTTACTACCCAACCCACTTTTCAAACACCCTCTTAGTGCTGCTACGTAAGAAATGAGAAAAATAAAATTTGTTTGGATAAATAATGGCACGGCAATTAAGACAATATGCAGGGGATTGTTGACAATTAGCTCTCCTTTAAAGGCAAACAGAAGCACGAGAGTAATTAAAAGTGCAGCGATCGCAACGGGACTGAGATATTTCAAAAACCGCCGTTCAAACCACTCTCTGCCCTTATGTTTCAGTATCCAATAACGACTGTACATTCCCGCAGCTAAAGGTAAGCCGACATAAATCAGCACCGATAATACAATGGTTTCCCAAGGTACGCTGAGATCGTTTGCTGCTAACAACCATCTTCCTAGTGGCGCATATAAAAACAGCATGGCTAGAGAATTGACTGCTACCATCACCAGTGTATGTCCTTGGTTGCCATAAGAGAGATAACCCCACATTAAAACCATTGCCGTACAAGGTGCTATGCCTAGTAAGATTGCCCCAGCAATGTAGGAATTCGCCAACACAATTTCGCTACCTCGGATAATTTCCGTACCAGATAGCAAAGGACGAAATAACCATCCCAAAAAAAACTGCGCGAAGACTACCATCGTAAATGGTTTAATTAACCAATTCACTACCAAAGTGAGAATTACGGGTTTGGGCGATCGCATTGCATTTGTTGCCTGAGTGAAGTCGATTTTCACCATGATTGGGTACATCATGAAAAATAGGCAAATAGCGATCGGAATCGACACCTGATAAATACTCATGGCATCAAGAGCCACTGCTACACCAGGAAATAACCTACCCAAAAGAATTCCGGCAATAATACACAGAAAAACCCAGACAGTCAGGTATTTTTCAAAAAAACTCAGACGGTTGACAATCGGCTTTGATGCAGAACGATTAATACTCATTTTTGCTTTAACAAAATCACTGCTTCTTGGGTAAAAACCGAAATTCCTGTAAGGGCGGGTTTATTGAGATCTTGGTATGGAAGTAAAGTTTGTTGGTGAACCCGCCCCTACGGTGCGTGACGAATGACAAATGACCAATGGCAAATAACTAATCATCTCCAGCTTTCCAGGCGATCGCTTTTTGGGGTTGCGGATCGGGTAATTTTAAGGAAATTGCCCCAGCAGCAAGTACGAACGCCATCGACACCCACAGACATCCTACTAAGCCAAACAACTGAAATATCAAACCAGATAGCACTGTACCCGCTAAGCGCCCACCAGAGTTAGCCATATAGTAGAAGCCAACATTTAATGCCACCTTGTCATCATCGGTGTAGGCAAGGACGAGATAGGAATGAATTGCTGAATTGAAGGCAAAGATAACCCCAAAAATTGCTAGTCCTACCACAATTGTTGAAGCTGGAGATACCCTAAGTTGAAGGGAAAGGGCGATCGCGGCGGGAATCCCACTCAGCACAAACGTCCAAATTTGAATCGTCCTTCCTTGGGGAGCCGCTCCCGAACCCAGCCAGCGCAGCAGATTGGGCGCTAAAAACTGTACTGTTCCGTAGCCAATCACCCAGCAAGCCATGAATCCCCCTACCTGCTCGAACGTCCAGCCAAGCGTGCTGTAGAGAAACACGGGGAGGGCAACTACAAACCAAACATCCCTCGCACCGAAGAGAAAGAAACGAGCCGCAGAGAGAATGTTAATCTCCCTACTTTTAGAAAAGAGTTGGGTAAATTTAACTTTCGCCTTAATCTTACCCATGCCTTGCGGCAGTAGTATACCCGTACCTAGAATGAGGCAAAGCCCACCTGCCATTATCAGTAGGGCATTGACAAAGCCAAATTGAGCCAGCAAAACGCTACCAACAAAAAAGCCAACTCCTTTCAAGGCATTTTTGGAGCCAGTTAATATAGCCACCCATTTAAATAGTGACGACTGTGCTTCCTGGGGTACGACTAAGCGGATCGCGCTCTTAGAACTCATCTTGGTTAAGTCCTTGGCAATCCCAGAAAAGGCTTGGGCGACCATAACGTAGGTGACTTGCATCCACACAGCCCATTCTGGATTGAGCAGCGCTAGCATAGCTAAAGCAAAAACTTGTAACCCGATCCCGCCGTAGAGAGTTAGCTTCAGACCAAATTGAGAACCGATCCAGCCTCCGAACAAATTGGTGACAACGCCAAAAATTTCGTAAAACAGAAACAGCATGGCGATTTGCAAAGGAGTGTAGCCCAGCAGATGAAAGTGCAGTAGCACCAACATCCGCAACGCTCCATCGGTAATCGTAAAGCCCCAGTAGGCAGCAGTCACGAGGGCGTAGTTACGCAAATTAGCTTTATTTCCAGCAGTGGAAGTCATGGTTGTTATGTGAAGTTAATAGCAACGGGCAATCTTGCGGGCAAGTTCAACCATGCGATTTGCATAGCCCCATTCGTTGTCATACCAGGCTAAAACTTTGACTTGTGTTTCATCGACGACCATTGTTGATAGTGCATCCACAACAGCCGATCGCGGGTCGTCTTTGTAATCTACAGAAACTAAGGGGCGTTCTTCGTAGCCGAGAATGCCTTTAAGTTCTCCTTCAGCCGCAGTTTTGAGCAAACCGTTAATTTCTTCTACTGTGGTGGGACGCGCGACTTCAAACACGCAATCGGTGAGGGAAGCATTTAATAACGGCACTCGCACTGCCAAACCGTTGAGCTTACCTTGCAGTTCGGGATAAATTAACCCGATTGCTGTAGCGGAACCCGTTGTCGTTGGAATTAAAGATAAACCCGTCGCTCGCGCCCGTCGCAAGTCTTTATGCGGCGCGTCTACGATTGTCTGCGTGTTGGTGTGGTCGTGGACTGTGGTAATGACTCCATGTCGAATTCCCAATCCTTCATGGATGACTTTTACAACTGGAGCCAGACAGTTTGTGGTACAGGAAGCCGCTGTGAGTAAGTGGTGCTTGTCATGTTCGTAGAGGCGATCGTTGATTCCCATAACGATGTTTAATGCCTCTTCCTTAACGGGTGCAGCCACGATGACTTTTTGCACTCCCCGCTTAAAATAAGATTCGAGTAAAGTTGGGGTGCGGAATTTACCAGAACACTCCAATACGAGATCGACTCCCAACTCATCCCACGGGACTTCTCCTGGTGTGGGGGACTCGCTGAAACTCAAATACTTGCCGTCAACGGAAATGCGATCGCCCTCTGCTGCTACTTCTGGTGTCCAACGACCGTGAACCGAATCAAATTTAAGTAAATGGGCAGCAGCGACTGCACCACCTTTAATTTCGTTGATATGTACGAAGTCTAGTTCCGACCATCCCCAGGCAGCCCTTAATGCTAATCGCCCAATTCTTCCAAAACCGTTGATGCCAACTCGAATTCCCATTACTTTACCTGGTTGTAGTTAAAATTTTGCTTGTCTGCGTAATAACTGCCCAATTGTCAAACCAATTTGGGATTTGCCTTCAAAGACAGTTCCCACTTTGCCTCGATTGAAGTAGATATAAGTCAGGCGATAGCCTTCCGCAGGTAAAGGGATGTAACCCACGGAGCTAACTAAAGTTGGCGCACGTTGAATATAGAAATCGACAAAACGCCGCACCGTAGGTTTAAGCTGAGCAGATCTGGCATTGACGTAGATAAACAAAGGTCGAGACAGAGGTTCGTACTGTGCCTTTTCTACTGCCTGTCGCGATGGTGAAACCGCACCTCTACCGCTATCTACCGCTAGAGCCTTCAGCTTATTCTGGTTTGCCTCATAATAAGCAAAGCCAAAGTATCCCAAAGCATTTGGATCTTTACTAATCCCTGCTACTAGTTCATCGTCATTTTCACTAGCTGTATAATCCTGGCGGCTGGCTCTGGCTTTACCGACTACTGCTTCAGTAAAATAATCAAACGTACCAGAATCTTTTCCAGCACCGTATAACTTTAAAGGGCGATCGCTCCATGCAGACCTGATTTGCTGCCAATTCGTAATTTTTCCCTCTGCCACTGGCTCCCACATCTTTTTCAGTTCGGCTACAGTAATATCTTTAGCCCAGGTATTTTGAGGATTAACAGCGATCGTCAGCGCGTCGTAGGCAACGGGTAGTTCGATATATCTAATTTTGTTGTTGTTGCAAGCTTCCATCTCGTCAGTGCGGATCGGTCTGGAAGCATCGCTAATATCTGTTTCTCCGGCACAAAACTTTTTAAACCCAGCACTCGTACCAGAAAAATTCACGAGCATCTGTGCGTTTTGACCCGCCTCAGTGGTTTTAAACTCCTCTGCTATCGCTTTGGTGATGGGGTAAACCGTGCTAGAACCATCTGTCTTAACTGTAGCTGCGGGTTCTGAATTATTCGCTTGAGCTAGCCTTAGCGGTTGTTTGGTTGGACTGACTGCGTTGGGCATTGCCATAGCAGTTGCGATCGCAACACCAAATCCTGCCAGGAAAATAGAAATACTGGCTATCGTTTTCATATGCCTCACCCCTACACTTGAAATCAATTTGCGATAGGGGAGTCTACCTTTCTATCATTTCAAAAAAAATTGATTTGTCAAGAGGGGTTATTTAACTCAAGCTGAGGGTGTATCCTCGCAGGGACGGGCAGGGAGCAATTGACTGAAGCGGCGATATTCTGATAAATATTGTTCTAATGCAACGAACTGCGATAAATTCAAGCTGTAGTAAATCCAGCGTCCTTCCTGACGCGATCGCACCAAATTTGCTTCCTTTAAGGTTTTGAGGTGAAAAGATAGCTTAGATTGAGCAATTCCCAGTGCCTCCGACAATTCACACACGCAAAGCTCTGAGGAGCGTAAAAGTTCTAGTATCCGAATGCGTAACGGCTCAGACAAGGCATGAAAACCAGATGCGATCGCGTCGGAGGTGACTGAGAAAGAAACTTGCATCAAATTTTATTGAAATTTACGTCTGATTATATGCTATTCTCTTTCGCGCAACACAGCTAGCATTTGTTGCTTAACGGCTCTTGCCCACAAGTCAAAGTTAAAATCTTCTCTATCGGCGATCGCTTGGTTGGCTAGACGATCGCGGTCTTTCTGGTGGTACTTGGCTTCGACTTTTGTATCTTTCATGATGGCAAACAAAATTGTAGTTTTATGAGTAATTTTACTTATGCATAAATTACTGTAATAAATCTTTACTGAAATGTAATTTATGCATTAGCATTGGTAAAAATAAACTATCAATGCCTTGGCGAAAAAACTTCTCTCCCTTGGCTGAGATCGCTGCTAGTATTATCAAATACAAAGTTATTGAGATCGACTGCTAACTCTCAAATTCCACTTTTAAGAAATTGCCTTTGCTCAATCAATGTAAAAAAAACTATAAAAACAATTGTTAATATTTTCTCCCAATACGTAGAACATTCAAATAATCAAAAATCAAAATAAATTATTTTGCAAAACATGAACTTATTGTGTCATCAACCCATACAGCTTTGAGCCTCATGGTTACGATTGTTGTTGCCATAAATTTGATTTTATCTGTGCTGCTTTGCTATCTAGCGCGACGAATTTGGCAAATTCGCTGCAAATTAGCACGGACGGCTGATACACTAATCGCGATCGAGCGTTGCACTCGTACCGTACTGCGCGACGCACCAGAAATAATTTATTGCGGACAAGACAGTATTTATCGCTTGAGGCAGAGTGGCGAACCATTGCAAATACAACTACAACAACTCAGGCAATTGATATCACTCTCGGTTATCGGATGGCAAACTTGGGCTAGAGTTCGGAATTCGGAATATCCCTTTGGAGCAGCAAGCTACAAAATTCGGAAGTCATAAATGCTTATTTATTAAACTTACTCATTGAGCCAAAGTAAGAACTTCATCGTACAGCATTTCACCCCAGCAGTGGCAAGAAAACCCAACAAACGATTGTTATGGTCGATCGCCCGATTCCCAAGCTGCTTGAAAGAAATCTCGTTCGCACAACATAGCATAGCGATAAGTTTTTTGTACGGTATCGGAGTTGCTAGTGTAGCGATCGCTCAATTTTTCGAGTTGTTGCGCTAGCTGCTCGAATTCTGGGCTGTTGTAGGTCCGAATCCAATCGCTGTACTGATGTGTGAGAATACTCTTAGTTGCCAACTTCTGTCCCAAATAAGCATAAAGTCTCATACAAGGTGACATAGCCACAGCCGTTAAACCCACATCTTGACTCCAAGCAGTAGCCGACAAAAAATCGATATAGCGACGAGTGGCTGTACCTGGTTCGACAGAATTAATATTGACTCCCCACGTGGCTGCATACCCTGCATGAAGCTGAAGTTCTTGCAGTACGCCCCCAGCTAAGCCGTGAAACAAATTAAATCCTTCCCAATCAGGTGCTTTAGCAGCGGCGATACTGTAGGCACGGGCAAAGGCTTCAAGGAAAAATGCATCTTGCCCGACATAGTAAGCAAACTTTTCTCGCTCCAAGCTTCCATCGGCTATACCCTGAACAAATGGATGATTTAGACAACCTTGAGCTAAATCCTCATTAATTTGCCACAATTCGCTGGATAGAGACATATAGGGAAGTTGTAAGTCGTAAGTTAGCGGTGATGGTAGTTGGTTGACAGTTGACGGTTGATGGTTGACGGTTGACGGTTGATGGTTGATGGTTGATGGTCACTGGTCACTAGTTAGGTTACAACAAAAACCTTAATAAAACTGAAGTTACACCACCGAGGAAGTTAAAGAAATTGGGTTTGCTCTTGGGTGTTTCTGTTTGCGGTGCTTGCAGTTGGTTTACAAAAGCTTGGGCGGTGTCATAGCCTTCATTATTTCTCTGTCGTAAAAATAACCATTTGGCGCGTTGAGCATCCTGCATCGCTCCCATTCGGTCTAGAAGTTGGTAGCGGGCAATACCTCGCGCCATGTAAGCTGGGGCGTATTTGTCGTTTAAGCTCAGAGCTTGATTGAAATAGCCAATTGCGCCTTTGGGGTCGCCTTTTTGTCCTTGAGCAATACCCCAGCGATAAAATTCTTCAGGCTTTGCTGCTTGGGTAGGAATGGCGATCGCTCCCTGCAAACTAGTACCGCTAAGATTAGCTGTCTCCAAGTCTACATTAGCTAAATAGGCATCGCGCAGATCGGCTCCACTCAAATCGGTTTGCTCCAACTTAGCACCACTCAGATTTGCGCCATACAGAGAAGCACCACTAAGGTTTGCACCGCTTAAGTCAGCTTCGCTCAAATTCGCCCGACTCAAATTAGCACCACTTAAATTTGCCCCCCGCAGATTCGCCCGACTTAAATTAGCTAAGACCAGACCCTCACCACTAAGATCGCATTCCTCGCACTGTTTTGTTGCCAGAAGTTGTCTAGTATGTTCTAGATCTCCCGCACGAGCTGGAGGCGCAAGGTGCAAAGCAGTCAAAACAGCAGTTATAGCGATGAGTTTAGCTTTCATAAGCAAAGGGATAGCGGAGCACAAGAGCGATCGCAGATGGACAATACATCTTAACCGAGAAATTCCCACACTCCACACTCCACACTCCTCACTACCCATTACCCCTTTTCAAAGTTTTCAAACTCAGCGTATAACAGCCCAGTCTACCTGGAATGCGCTGCCATCGTCCTTGGGTTGCTCCTCCCCAGAGGGTTTTACCAATCCGGTCTTTAGCTTTGACCAAGGCGCGTCCGTCAATGTCATCGCCGTATAACACTTTGGCAACTTTCTCAGTGGTAATCACTTCACCAGGATGCTCGTTCACCACCACTTCCACAGCCGCAGTCAAACTGAGATGATTGTATCGAGGCAGCATATCATCGCTTCTACCATGCCGCGACGGTCGCCGACGAGAACTTACGGGTAAGCGGGAGGTGTTAGCCGTGGCAGATTCGGAATCTGCTGTAGGTTCTACTAGGCTCAACTTGTAGGTATAGCAGGCTGGTTGATCTGGGACTTTTTCCCAAATCCCTTTATCCGTACCTTGTCCGAGGGTATCGTAGATCCTGGGTTTTTCTGCTTTGACTGCTTCTGCATCCATGTCACCATACAATGACCAGATGATATACTCTACAGTTAAAATCTTGCCCTGGTTTTCCTGCAACAGCTTTTCCACTGCTTGAATTTTCGTCAGATTCTGATATTCTGCCTTCATTGGAGTTTTAATAGCCGAGGGAGATCTGGCAGTATCCTCGCTCGTCTCTCCTACTTCCAGAGGTGTTTCGGCAACTTCTGTTTGGGGCTGTGGTTGGGCAAGTTCAGCTTCTGTTTGGGGCTGTGGTTGGGCAAGTTCAGCTTCTGCTTGGGGCTGTGGTTGGGTAAGTTCAGCTTCTGCTTGGGGCTGTGGTTGGGTAAGTTCAGCTTCTGCTTGGGGCTGTGGTTGGGTAAGGTCGGATAGAGGCTGGGAGAATGATTCGGGTTCGGGTGCAGTTATACCAGATAGGGTTTGCCGTGGCTGTTCTTCAAAAGCAGTCGTTGGCAGCTCAAATGCATGTTGCATTGGAGGTAAGCTCACTTGGTCTGCGAGGAGAGCATTAACGTGAGTTATTTGTTCTCTGGCGTGGGCTGCTTGGCGTTGGTTCGCTTCTAGTTGAGCATGACATTGCGATCGCATATTGACTAGGCTTTGTACAAACTGTTGATTTTCTACCAACTGTGCTACTAGTAACCCGTTGACATGCGACAATTGCTCTTTGAAGCGAGCTACCTGTTTCTCAGACTCTACGAGCTGGGTGTGGTAAAGCTCTTTCAGAGCAATTAAGTTTTCGATTAAGTGTTGAAGTTGTCTATGAAGAGGCATTTTTTTCAGTATTGAACTCCTTTCTAGTTAGCATATTGGATACACCATAGCCAGGTTTTGTTTGTCATGCCATCCAAAAAGGTTTTTGTTCGAGAGTACACTGTCCGCGCCCACGAACGTACAATTCATACTCGGTTATATAAATTCATCTGCCAGCAATGCAGTCAACCCACGGAACGGGAGAGTTATGGTCCTAGACCTCTGTATTGTGAAACTTGCCGTCCTCCCATGTCTCGTATGGTGGAAGACCCGAAACACAAAAAGAAAAAACCCAGACCCGTTCTGGTTAAGCAGGCAAAAAAAGCTCGGGCTAGGTAGTTATCAGTTGTCAGTTATCAGTTGTCAGTTGTCAGTTGTCAGTTGTTGATTTTCGACTAACTCCTAACTACTGACAACTAACCGCTAACTATGATTCGACTTTGACTCCACGCCAGAAAGCAATGTAACCCTCAATATTTTTTGCCTTCTCTTTGGCTGTGGGATAGTACCAAGCAGCATCTTTGTTGACCTGTCCATCAACGACAACATTGTAGTAACTGGCGGTTCCTTTCCAAGGGCAAGTCGTATGGGTGGAAGATTCTTGAAAATACTGCTTGTCGATCGCATCGGGAGGGAAGTAGTGGTTGCCCTCAACGATCTCTGTTTTGGAGCTTTCAGCTAAGACAGCTCCATTCCAAGTTGCTTTTGCCATAGTTAATTATTTTGCTTCAATTCACAAACTCTTCAGATCTCATTATGACTCCATTGAGAACGGTTATCAGGGAGTAGGGAGTAGGGAGTAGGGAAGCAGGGAGGAAGAGAGAGTCGCCCAGATGAGGGAGCGATCGGGAGCTGAGGGAGCAAGACAATTCACGCATTCACGCATTAATTCCGAATTCCGAATTCCGAATTCTCTCCACTACACCCCACACCCTACACCCTTTCTTCACTGTCAACCGTCAACTGTCAACCGTCAACTATCAACCGTCAACTGTCAACCGTCAACTAACAACCAACAATTCATTCCTCTTCGTCATCGAAATAAAAAGGAGGTGATTTGAGACGATTTTCTTCTGGGATGACTGTATCTTTGTTGAAGTCGCTATCTGAATTTTTGTTGAAGTATGTGGGTAATGGCTGTCTTGATTCTGCTGGAAGGCGATCGCGACTATGGCGATTAGGGGTGCTACGGGTGAAATTTTTCCAGGCTGCTTTTACACCTGTGAAGACGCTACGAGTATTCACCTCAACGCTTCTTGCTTGTTCCTTGGCTCGATCTAAACTGCGATCGACTTGTTTTGCAATTTGTGCCGCACTTTTTACCCCGTCACTCACATCATCGGTTAAATCGCTAATTTCTAACCCTGTCAAGCGAATGGCTTCTAAAGTTGGAGGCAAATCTCGTTTGAGCGTATCGAAGAGTTTTTCGGCACTGCGGGCTGCCCGTGCTAATTCATGAAAAGCTGGCACGGCTGCCACCAAAACTGCTGTAAGGCTAATAGCAACTAGCAGTAGTGACAGTCCGAGCCAAAATAGAGGATCGATCGCAGTAGCACTACGGGCGATCTGTATAAGCAGTACGGGAATCGGAAGTAATCTCATTATTTTGCCGTTTGATGGCTTGACGCTCTTGCTGACTGGCTTCAACCCCAGCCGCGATCGCCTCTCGCAATCGTTCTAATGTATCATCCCAACTACGTAATGCCGATCCTGAAAGACGGTCTGCCTGGAGTTGCACGCTAGTCGATAAGTCTTCTGCTAGTTCTGGGATAGCATTAGCAGATTTTTTCAACAACTGTCGCGCTTCTCGTCCGCTACGTGGGGCGATTAACATTCCAGTTAAAGTGCCGACGGCAGCACCTAATAAAAAACCGCCGATAAAGACTCCTGAACGGTTGTTAGGCATATATGAGGGTTTTCTCTCTACACTCATTGTAAGGTCAGTTGTCAGTTGTCAGTTGTCAGTTATCAGTTATCAGTTGTCAGTGGAGAGTGACTAGTAGCTAGAATTGCTCCGCGACTCTCCCTCAGCCTCCTCAGCTGGGCGACTCTCTCTTCTTCCCCTCACTCCTCACTTCTCACTCCTTGCCCCTCATCTCGTATATCGATGCTTGACTCCTATAGGGAAGTACTCTGGATCTCCGGTGGGGGCGAGGGAGATTTGGGGGATTTGATATTCAGGGGGGACGTAGTTAGCAAATTCGCTGTTGAGTCGGAGCAATTGCGCGTGAATTGAAGTGGCGATCGCATTTCTTTTTGCTTCATTTCCCTCTACTCCTGGTGCTAACTCTACCACTATAGAGAAGAAACGGTTTCGATCGGCATCTTCCTTAATTTCCATGACGAATTTACCTGTCACCCATTCTTGAATCTGCGGTTGTTCTAAGCCAACGATGACATTTTCGGGATAGATATTTGCGCCAAAGTAAGAAATAGTAAAATTGGCACGCCCAAACACGTAGACGAAAGGTAGAGCATGGATGCCTCTCGTTCCTTGTTGCTGTAAAGTAGCGATCGGGTCGAATCCGTGCGATCGCAAAAATTCCAGCATGGCATCGTAAGCAATGATTCCACCTGTATCGGCAATGTGATATCGCACGAGGGGAATGCCATTATCGCCTGAAAATAGCAGCGTGCCGTCCTGTACTTCAAAAAAGCGGCTGAGCGGATCGTATTGTACTAAGGTGGGTAAGCGGGATTCGCCAAATAATGTACGGGCTACTTCTGGATTCTCTGCTAAAAATCGGCGGATGCAGATACTCAAAGGTGTTTCATTTCCTAACACGCCAGCATCAGCCGTGCCGTAGAGTGAAGCAGAATCATAGTAGGGATTGTTTGCTCCCACTCGCTCCCCTACTAAACTCCGCCACTCTTCGCTGAAGACTTCTCCTGCTAGAACTAATTTGATTTGGTAGCGCTGCCACTCTATGCCGTTAGCTTTGCCAGTATCAATCACATCTTTGAGAAAGGGCGGATATCCCAACAATACTACTTGCTCGAATAAACTACCCAGTTCTTGCACGACACGGCAGATTTCTGTTTTGTTATTCCCTGGAGTGACAACAGTGATGGGATAACCCTTACTTGCCAAGTGGCGACAGCAATCAGTTGTAAACATCCCACCTACCCAAGTTCCCAACGTAAAACAGACAACTGCTAGAGTGGGGCGGGTGTCAGCAGAAAAGCTATCGTGGAATATTTGTTCAAAGCGGGTAGCAATTTGCAATTCGTCGGTTAGGTATCGCAACCAATACGTTGGTTTCCCCGTAGAACCCGATGACGCGGCTACCATATCGCATCTTTCTAGTTGTCCGTGCCGACAAAAACTTGGTAGGGAATGACAGCGCAGGTAGTTATCTTTTGTCAGTAGTGGCAGTTGTTGAAAGTCTGCCAAAGTTTGAATTGCTGTTGGCTCGATTCCCCGTCCCGTCAAAAAAGTTTTGTATGCTGGTACAGTTGCAGCCACATCGCGAAATAACTCTAAGGCAGCAGCTTGAGGAGAAACTTGTTGATGCTTGCTTAGTTTCGTTGCTAGAGGTGTAGTGAAAAACTCTTGCAAGGCGGTTAATACGCGATCGCTTTGTTCTTGCTGCATTACCTGTGATTGTTTTTGACCAACCGGATTGGGACGATCTTATCAAGACTATTGGATCAAAGTCGATTTAATCGATCTTGCTCTGTTATAGCGGTTTTCAATTGGGTAAAACACGCAATCTGTAGGGGGCGCACAGCTAGCTGTGCGCCCCCTACAAACGTCACGCACGCAATCGAGAATTGCTATGATTCTATTCTCGCTGCTGTTCTATACCTGTCTACCTCTCTAACTGGTAATGTTGTTCCTTACCAAAATCTCTACAATGTTAAGTAAGGTAAAGCTGTTGTTTAGAGATTGAGAGTTAGGAAAACAATAATGATATTCGGATTTGGTAAAAAAATCGCTATGCCTTCTCCCCAGGAGGCTTTACCCGGACGGTCGCAAGCAATGCCCGTGCCTCAGACTCACTACACAAATGGAAATCCTCTCAAGCCGCCATATCCTGCTGGTATGGAGACAGCAATGTTCGGTATGGGCTGTTTTTGGGGTGCAGAACGCAAGTTTTGGCAGCTAGATGGCGTTTTTATCACTGCTGTTGGCTACGCGGCTGGCTACACGCCCAACCCCACTTATAAAGAAGTTTGTTCGGGGATGACGGGTCACAATGAAGTTGTGTTTGTCGTCTACGATCCCAAAGTCATCAGTTACGAACAATTGCTGAAAGTTTTTTGGGAAAACCACGACCCAACTCAGGGTATGCGACAAGGAAATGATGTCGGAACCCAATACCGTTCGGGAATTTACGTCTATTCTGACGAACAGAAAGAATTAGCGATCGCAACGCGAGATACTTATCAGCAAGCCTTGACTCAGGCGGGATATGACAAGATAACCACTGAAATTATCGATGCTCCTGAGTTTTATTGGGCAGAGGAATATCATCAACAATACTTGGCAAAGAATCCAGGTGGCTATTGTGGTTTAGGTGGTACGAACGTGGCTTGTCCAGTGGGATTGATGGCAGGTTAGTACAACATAGGGGTGCGTTAGTAACGCACCCTATCTATAGAGAATCTTTATAGAAATATCTAAAAATAAAGTTAATAAGTACTCAACTAATTTTATTTTTCTTGACGCGATCGCAATAAATATCTTTAAAGTTTCATTTCAATAACAGATAAAGTTTTTCTTAAAATTTCTTGACTCCGCTCTCTACCCTTAGGTCTTTGTTCGTAAAGCTTTTTACCAACAAGTAATCTATCGCGAGTTAGATGAGAATTTTTCCCCTTCTCGTTTGAATTGCAATAGTCAAAGACTTCCACTGTCTGAATAATAGCAATTCTCGATTGCGTGCGTGACGTTTGTAGGGGGCGCACATCTGTGCGCCCCCTACTACGGATCGTGTGTTTTACCCAATTAAAAAACGCTATAAAAACTAATTTCACACAGACCTTGCTGCACGAATAACTATTTCAAATCTAACCATAGAGCTATTTT
This sequence comes from Scytonema millei VB511283, assembly GCF_000817735.3. Taxonomy (NCBI): domain Bacteria; kingdom Bacillati; phylum Cyanobacteriota; class Cyanophyceae; order Nostocales; family Scytonemataceae; genus Scytonema; species Scytonema millei. Next base: position 13,787 of record NZ_JTJC03000002.1, read on the forward strand.
ATATTTACTGAAAACACATCTATCTTTGGAGGATTAACAAAAATTAACAAACTCGTATATGATAAGGGAGGTTTGCTTAAAATGCCCTCAAGTTTGGCTTGTCTACTTCTACGTTTGCTAAGGATTCTACTCTGACATGGTTGCATCGATTCCGAACCCTTTACAACAAAGTGCTTTAAACCAAAGTGAAACGGGATTGAATATTAGTTATTCATATAACTACAAGGGAATTGTAATTGCCTTAACGATTATCGTGACTTGGATAGCTAGCTTAGGCTTTCTCCTCTCAAGTCATCTAGAAAAACTGGGAATCTGGGGAATTCTATTGGCTATAGTTTGGCAAACATTTTTGTATACAGGCTTATTTATTACCGCCCATGATGCCATGCATGGACTAGTCGCTCCAAATCATCTCCACATAAATCGCTGGTTTGGTAGAGTAGCTGTAAATTTATATGCTTTATTTCCTTACAATCGATTGCTGCAAAAACACTGGGCGCATCACCGACATCCAGCCAGTCAACTCGATCCCGATTTTCACAACGGCAAGCAGAAAAACTTTTTTGCTTGGTACTTATACTTTATTAAAAATTATTGGTCCTGGAGACAGATCGTTGGATTAACCATCCTTTTTCACAGCGCGAACGTATTTTTAAATATATCTAGAACCCACCTCATTTTATTTTGGGCGTTACCAGCAATTCTCAGTTCGGTACAGTTGTTTTACTTTGGTACGTTCTTAACTCACAGAGAACCAAGAGCAGGCTACGAAAATATTCATCGCGCCCAATCAACTCATATAGTGCCTTTCTGGTCGTTTCTTGCTTGCTACCACTTCGGATATCACGAAGAACATCACGAATATCCCCAAGTTCCTTGGTGGAAATTACCAGAAGTCTATAGGATGAAAAGAGAAGAATCAGTTGTCAGTTAACAGTTATCAGTTATCAGTTACTAGTGACTGGTGATTGGATAAGGGTTGAGCTCTCATCGCCACTATCTAGATTGCTTATGACCACGCACCACGCACCATGCACCACTCACCACGCGCCAGTGGCGCTGACAATTGCTGGATCGGATAGCGGTGGCGGGGCTGGAATTCAAGCAGATCTGAAAACTTTCGCCTTCCATTGCGTACACGGTACGAGTGCGATTACTTGTATCACGGCTCAAAATACTCTGGGTGTTACGCGAGTTGATGCTTTACCTCCTGCTGCTGTTGTCGCTCAAATTCAGGCGGTGGTTGAGGATATCGGGGTTCAAGGTGTAAAAACTGGGATGTTGCTCAACCGGGAAATTATTACAGCTGTATCTCAGCAAGTTGAGAGCTTAAGTATAGACAAATTGGTTGTCGATCCCGTAATGGTGTCGCGCACGGGAGCGCAGTTAATTGACGATGCAGCGGTAACAAGTTTGCGATCGCAACTCATTCCTCTAGCAACCATAGTTACCCCTAACCGCTATGAAGCACAAATTTTGAGCGGGAGAGAAATTCATAGCTTAGACGATATGAAAGCTGCGGCTGAGGACATTTTTCGCCGGACGGGAGCAAAGGCTGTGTTAGTTAAGGGTGGAGGAATGTTAGGAGAGGCGCGCGGGGTTGATGTTTGGTTTGATGGCGATCGCTTGGAGATCATCACGACAACCCAAGTCGATACAAAGAACACCCACGGTACGGGTTGTACCCTAGCCGCCGCGATCGCCGCCAATCTCGCTTTGGGGAAAGAGCCATTAGCCGCTGTACGACAAGCAAAAGAATACGTTACCACAGCCTTGAAACACGCCCTCAACATTGGCAAGGGACAAGGACCTGTCGGGCATTTCTTTCCCCTGAAGGAGAATTGGTAATTGGTAAGTCGTAAGTCGTAAGTCGGAATTAACTGACAACTGATAACTGATAACTGAAAAATATTACAAATTAGCTGTGAAAGTAGCAAAATCTGGCTAAACTGGTGGCGAATATTTCTTTTGACGGCGCTAACCATGCGATCTAGCTCCAGCTCTGCTCATCATCATCCAACATCTCATAACTATATGCCCTCTGTGCCACTTTCGGTCTATCGGGAATTGGCATTGGAGTTGCAAGCTACCCAGGAGACAATTGACGCTCTCAAGTCGCAAAATCAGCAGCTAGCCAGACAAAATCAACACCTCCGCCAAGAAATTGAAAAAGTCGTACAGCACGTTTCCTATCTACAACAAGTGGTTGATACGACTGTGGCGAACCAAATAGAAAACGATCGCCCCGAACGAGAGGAGCGAGTCAAACCAAAGCGATCGCCGTCTGGTCGTGCCGGACACCAAGGCGGTGTAACAATGAAAACTGGCGGCGGACATGCTTCAGAATTTGTCGCAGTTGAAGAAGTTGACGCGGATAATCACTATCACCGTTCCCAATCGGACGCAGCTCGAATGAATGGCTGGGGATTAGCGATCGCAGTTTCAATCGTAGTCGTGACAGCATTTAGTACTGGATTTCTCCTGGTTCGCCCTCTAACATCCAATCGTTGAGCGATCGCACTGACTGCCTTCTTCTAAAAAATGTATTAATTAATACGATACTTCACACTAGAGGATGATACGACAAATAAGTTCCAGCTATTGCATTTGGGATCGATCGAGTGTAGAAAAACAGGATGGAGGCAATCTACGCAGCAATTCAAACAGTGCGATCGCACTCAAACTAAGAGATAATTTTCCTTTGGTGAATCACAGCAGTAAAACACACCAATATAAAACGATAAACAAACGGGAGTGAGAAAATTGAAAAAGGTAGAAGCAATTATCCGACCCTTTAAACTCGATGAAGTGAAAATTGCCCTGGTTAACGCTGGTATTGTGGGCATGACGGTTTCAGAAGTCCGAGGCTTTGGACGACAAAAAGGACAAACAGAACGCTATCGCGGTTCCGAGTATACGGTAGAGTTTCTGCAAAAACTCAAAGTAGAGATCGTCATCGAAGACGCACAGGTAGACATGGTAGTAGACAAAATCATCGCCGCCGCCCGTACAGGGGAGATTGGCGATGGCAAGATCTTTATCAGCCCTGTAGAAGAAGTTGTCCGCATTCGGACGGGTGAAAAGAATCTGGAGGCAGTTTAGGCAGTTATCAGTTATCAGTTATCAGTGACTAGTGGCTAGTGGCTAGTGACTAGAAAAGAGTCTAGCCGCTAGTCACTATCCACGCACCACTCTTGCAACTGGGGAATCAGGGCTTGAAAGGCTCGTCCGCGATGGCTGATTTCGTGTTTCAGTTGGGGTGGCATTTCGGCAAATGTCATTTGCCGCTCGGGAACGTAGAAAATCGGATCGTAGCCAAAGCCTCCTATCCCCCGTGGTGCAGTCAAAATTTCACCGCGACAAATGCCTTCGGCTTGCAGGACGATCGCACCATCGGGACGGGCGATCGCGATCGCGCAGACAAATTGCGCCTGTCTATTTGTCGCTTCTCCTAGCTCCTGTAGAACCCGTTCGATCCTCTCGGCATCGGTTTTAGCATAACGGGCAGAGTAGATCCCAGGAGCGCCACCTAAAGCATCGACTTGTAAACCAGAATCGTCAGCGATCGCCCATTTTCCAGTTGCTTTTGCTACCTGAGAAGCTTTTAAGCAGGCGTTGGCGACAAAAGTATCGCCTGTCTCCTCAACTTCTAGATCTTGCGGTTTGAGGGTCAATTCCCAGTCTAAATCGGTCAGGTAAGCTTGCATTTCTTTTAACTTACCTGGATTACCAGTTGCAACTACTAGGGATTTTAAATTTTGGATTTTGGATTTTGGATTCATTTACTTTTATCCGTCTATAGCCTACGGCGAGCGATGTATTGACCGTGGACGTTGACGCAATAAGGCATTAGGTAGGTCAGCACTCCAGACATCCAGCGTTCTCGATCCATTTCTCCACGCAGCAATGCTCCGCCATGATTAATCGTAAACAAGATCGTGCCTACAAATAGAGCCGTCTTCAAACCCGTAAAGACAAATTTCCGATCGAACAAACTGCGGAGGTATCCTGCGATCGCTTTCATGGGAAAGTAGCGAATGACTAGTGAGGGAATTTTAAATTGAAGGGTGAAGAGTGAAGAGTGGCGAATGCAACCATTTTGAATTGATAATTGGTAAAAGGCGAGAGGTAAGTTCTCCCTCTGCTCCCCTGCTCCCTCTGCTCCCTCAACTCTCTCTTCCCCCAGCTCCCGACTCCCGACTCCCTATCCTTCCGCCCAATCTTTCGCCCAATTCAGGGTTTGATGCACCTGTTCGATTGTCGGTGCTTCGCAGTATAGTCTTAAAACAGGTTCCGTACCGCTAAAGCGAATCATCAGCCAGCTATCATCATTTAAGCGGAATTTGTAGCCGTCAATGGTTTGACAATTGACTACGGCTTTTCCAGCAATTTCTTTGAGGGGCTGAGTTTGCAACTGTTCCAGCAAGCGCGATCGCACTTCCATACTTGCTAAGGGTAAATCGATGCGATCGTAGGCAGAATGAAAGTTAGTTTTTGACTGGAGTTGCTGGTAGAGGGCGCTTAAATCTAGTCCAGATTGAGTCACCGCCTCCAGCACATATAAAGCAGAAAGTAAAGCGTCTCGTTCGGGAATATGCGTTCCGTAACCGATCCCGCCTGACTCTTCCCCCCCAAGCAAAACTTGAGTTTCCAACATGCGATCGGCAATATATTTGTATCCTACCGGAGTTTCGGAAACTGGGATTTGGTGTAAAGCTGCAACGCGGGGCATTAAGTCAGAACCGCTGACAGTTTTGACAAGTTCGCCTGTCATACCGCGATTTACTGCCAAGTGTTCGATCAAAATGGGAATCAAGACTTGGGAACTGAGAAAATTACCTTGTCCGTCTACAGCCGCAATCCGATCGCTATCGCCATCAAAGACTAAGCCTACAGCCAAATTGCCTTTTTCAGCACTATGGGTACGGATGGTTTCAAATAAACCAGCAAGGTATTTTGGTAATGGTTCTGGCGCACCGCCGCCAAATAATGGATCGCGATCGCTGTTTAGTTCGTTTACTGGTACTTCTAATATTTGTGCTAATCCCCCTGCGGCTGCACCGTGCATCACATCAGCGAAGACTGTCAGTTTACCTTGAGTAATATACGAGCGAATGCGATCGAGATCGACTTTTGCCCGTAAAGTTTTGCAATAACTAGACCAAGGATTGAATGTTTCAATTTTCCCAGGATTGGCACTGGTAGGGGGCGGATAATCTAATAAAGATTCAATATTCTTTGTCACCTCGGGCGGGACAGAACCGCCAAAAGCGCCTTTAACTTTCAAGCCTGAATAGCTCCCTGGGTTGTGACTAGCAGTAATGACTAAAGCACCCAGAGCATTATGCTGTTTTGCCGCTAGACTAAAAGCTGGAGTGGGAGCGTAAGTTTCTGATAACAGTACATCAAACCCCACCGCTGTCACGGCTTGGGCGGTTGCGCGGGCAAAATCTTCTGACATGAAGCGGCGATCGTAGCCCACAATAATCGTATTACTACCTGTAGTATTACCGTACGTTCGTGCTAAAACTTGAGCGGCGATCGGTGCAACTAAGGCTAAGCGTTCAAATGTGAACTCATCGGCAATGATACCGCGCCAACCATCCGTACCAAACTTGATTTTGTTGCCAATTCCTGGCATGGTATTTACCCCAGAACCCTAACGCTGGATCTTAACATCTCTGGTTTAATAAGCAATGAAGAAGTTTGCGCCTCTGGATTACGTTTGATGAATGTGAGGAACTTTTATGGAATCTATATGCATATTTTGCGGTTCCAGTACGGGTAATCGTTCTATCTACCAAGAAGCTGCCCAAGCAATGGGTGAGGCGATCGCGCGTCGAGGATTAAGCTTGGTTTATGGTGGTGGTAATGTAGGTTTAATGGGTATGGTAGCCGATGCCGCTTTAGCCGCAGGTGGTGAGGTAATTGGGGTCATTCCCAAGTTTTTGGTTGACAAGGAAATTGCGCACAATGGATTGACACAACTACATGTTGTCGATTCCATGCACGATCGCAAAGCTTTAATGACAGAATTAGCTGACGCATTTATTGCCTTACCTGGGGGATATGGCACGTTGGAGGAATTTTGTGAGATTCTCACCTGGGCGCAGTTGGGATTGCATCAAAAACCCCAAGGTTTATTAAATGTTGAAGGCTATTATAATCCGCTATTACAGTTATTCGATCGCGCCGTCACGGAAGAGTTTTTAAAATCGGAATTACGTTCTTTGGTACTAGAATCATCGGTTCCAGAAGACTTACTTAATTTATTAGCTAGCTATCAACCGATAACTGTTGAAAAGTGGTTGAGGCAAGATACTGAGGCATAACCTTTCTATTCAACGATACATATCTTAAATTATTGCTAAAGTCTGTTCGATATAAGTGTAGTAAGTCATTGAGTATTGGATGAATAAAATTCGCGTCTACACAAACTAAGTCCGCCTGCGCGGACTCATGGAAAATATGTTTTCTCTTATAGAAATTCAGACATCTCGTCTCAAATTGCGTCCTTACGTAGAAGAAGATTTAGAGGCATTACACCGCATTTTCATCGATCCTCAAGTCAGAAGATACTTATGCGACGATAAAATAATGCCGCGAGAGTGGGTTGCATCAGAAATTGAAAATAATACCAAGTGTTTTGAACAACACGGTTTTGGTCAGTGGAGTATTTTTTTTAAAGACAATTCAGAATTAATTGGGTTCTGTGGCTTCCGATTTTTCTACGACAATCCCCCAGAATTACAACTAATCTATGGTTTATCACCGCAATATTGGGGTCAAGGACTAGCAACAGAAGCTGCAACAGCCATGATTCAATATGGGTTTACAGAACATAAATTTCAGCAGATTATTACTAATACTGATGTTGAAAATATTGCTTCGGTGCGAGTCATGGAAAGAATAGGTATGAGATTTGTTCAGCGCGTTAATAAAGAAGGATTAGACGTGCTGTATTATGCTATCTCTCGCGAAGAATATCAATTCGATCGCTCTTTGTATAGCCTGCATATAAAAACTGTATAAAATTAAATTTATTCTTAATAATAGGGTGGCATTGTCCACCCTACTAACTAACAATACTAGCTAGGGTTTTCAAATCCGGTACTTCTAAATCTGCGCCAGAATCTTGCTTAACTCCGCGCCGATTTACCCACACCGCAGTCATACCAAGAGCTTTGGCGGGTACAATATCATGATACACGCTAGCTGCGACGTGTAAAATTTTCTCTTTCGGTAAACCGATTCTATCAAATGCTGCGTAGAAATTATTATGAGAGGGCTTGTAACTTTTTAGCTGTTCTGCTGTAATGACATAATCAAAATTAACTTGTAAATGTTTCACTGTTTCAGCAAACAAATCGTTGTCCACGTTAGAAATTACAGCTAGTTTAAATTTCTGTTTTAAGACTTTTAGCGCCTCTACACTATCAGAAAAGGGTTGCCAACTAGTTAAAGACTTGGCTAGCGCATCTACTTCTGTAGGATTTGGTATAAAGTTGAAGCGATCGCCCATTTTTTTGACAACATTTCTCAGCACTTCTCGGTACTTAATATATTCGCCCGCTTCTATTTCATTTTCGATTTCACCAAAAGCATCAAATATTTGTGCGTTAGTTAGTTGTATATTATGGTTAGAAAGAATGGGGGCGATCGCAGTTAAAACTCCAGTTTCCCAATCAATCATCGTACCGTAACAGTCAAAGGTTAAGACTTCATAGTTGTTGAAATCGATTGTCATGATGGCTCCTTACACTTAATCTTCGCGTTGTGTGGGGGCGGGTTTAGATAGATTTTTTGTTTTTCATTGATTTTGCTAGTGAACCCGCCCCTACGAATCTTGGGTTTCTAATTTTTGTAAATGTTTAATTAATTCTTCACCGTCTGCATTATGTTCCTTAGCAATTTGTTCGGCAATAACTGTGTTTCCAGAACAAATTGCTTCAATTAATGACCTATGTTGCTTGATAATCTCTTCGACATCGGGAATTAATGTATTACAAGAGGCAATATACAAGCGAATTTGTTGCCCGACAATTTGATATTGTTGTTGCAATCTTTGATGCCCTGATAACTGGACGATCGCTTGATGCAAGGCAAAGTCTGCATCTGCAACTTTACCACGGCGATCGCTTTTTGTTGCTTCAATCAGTTGTTTTAAACTACTATTTAAAATTTCAGCTTTATCGGCTGTCATTGCAGCAGCAGCTAATTTGGCGGCTAAACCTTCTAATGTACTGCGTAATGTATACAATTCCCAAGCATCTTGAGAACTCAGTTCTAATACAGCACAACCTTTGTAGGGAATTTGTACCACCAAACCCTCGTAAGTCAGCTGTTGTAATGCAGAACGGATCGTTCCCCGGCTGAGATTGAGTTGTTCTGATAGCGGAATTTCTAGCAGGCGCGAACCAGGTGGAAATCCACCGCTAAGAATTTGTTCTCGAATCGCCTCAGCTGCTTGAATGTCCAAACTTTTGGCGACTATTGCCAGGTTCGAGTGTCTGCGTTCCACCACTTCGTACCTCTTCGTACCTCAAAGGGTTAGCACTAAGAAGAATAATAGATTGTAGATTGTAGATTGTCAACAATCTACAATTTGTAGTCACAGTCACGGAATCTTGCCCCACCATAACTTGTAGGGGCGCACAGCTGTGCGCCCCTACAATGTATACCTACAACGTAAACATATAATATACACTTACTTGGAAATGCGATCGCCAATTTCTCCCGCCCAAGTTGCTAATTCATCTGTGTTAGCTGGGGGGATGGTAGCTGGATTCTCAGAATGGCGTTGCTGCTGATCGATTTCTATACGTAACTGGGTAATCCTAGCTGATAAACTACTCAAAATTGCTTGCGTTTGTTTGCGTAAAGAGCTAACTTCTTTAGCAAGACGCTGAGTCATTTCAACATTTTGCTCGTAGCTTGCTTGTCGTTCTGAAGATGGCTGGCGATCGCAATTTTCAGTTTGTGCAGTTGAGGCTGTGGCAATTATACATTGAAGTTTTTGACTGACCGATTCAACCTCTCCTTTCAAAGATTTTGTGACACGCTTAGATTCTGTTAAACTATTTTTAACTTGTTCGTTAAGTTCTTCTAGTTGTGCTATCCGATTTAAGAATTCAATAAATGGTAAACCATTAAACTGTCGTTCTAACTTTTGAACTTTTTCATTAATTTGCGACTGTTGAATTCGCTCTTCAGCTTGAATATCTGAGTAATTTGTTACCTGATAACTTAAATCTTGAATCTGCCGATCCAACGTCAGAAGGCGATCTTGAAAGTCGTCGTGGGCTGGTGCATAGTTGGAATTTTCTGATAATTGTTCCTCTACATGATTAATTTGTTCTTGTAAAATCATCTGCATTTCTAATATTTTACTCTGAGTGTACTGTCGCTCTGTTCTTTTAATATTTGCTTCTAGACCGTTTAGAAGTTGCTGCAAATTTAAGTTTTGAGCATTAATTCTGTATGGTTTTAAAAAATCTTCTATAAGAATAAATCGCTGTTGAATTTGAGAGAACTCTAAATATAGCTTATCAATTTCGGATAATGTAGCTTGGATGTCAGCAAGATTGGCATCGCGAGATAAGACGAGCTGTTCTAGTTGAAAAACTCGATCTTGTGACTGACGGCTTTCATTTGACTGCTTGTGTTTGGATATATTAGCGTGCAGAGATAAGAATAAAAAAATCGGCGTTAGAATAGTAAAATTATTATTGCCTGAGAAAGAAGCAATAAAACTAAGAATAGAAATTGCTATGAGTAAGTATTCTAATTTACTCAACCATTTGCGATAGAGAAGACTGAAAACACCAGACATAAGTGAACTTTTGTCAGATTCCGAGCTATTCACATCTAAATTAGAGTATTCTCTCAGCAAACTTCCTCAGTAAAACTGCTGGATAGTCGGCAAATAAAGTGTGAAGCGATCGCCAAAATTTCGGAGACGGTCGAAACGGTTACAATCGAGATTGGTAACTACTGCTTTCAAGTCAAGCAAGACCATGCGATCGCACACCTCCGTTCAATTTCTCGATGCCTATGATGTCGTTGTCGTCGGCGCAGGGCATTCTGGTTGTGAAGCTGCCCTAGCTGCGGCACGCCTGGGTTGTAAAACTTTGCTGCTGACGCTGAATCTCGATAAAATTGCTTGGCAACCTTGCAATCCCGCAGTCGGAGGTCCCGCTAAATCCCAACTCGTCCATGAAGTGGATGCTTTGGGTGGAGAAATTGGCAAAATGGCAGATCGCACGTATCTACAAAAGCGGATACTGAATGCTTCTAGAGGACCTGCTGTCTGGGCGCTACGGGCGCAGACAGATAAGCGGGAATATGCGGCTGTGATGAAGCGCATCGTAGAAAATCAGGAGAATTTGACGATCCGCGAAGGGATGGTGACGGATTTAGTCCTGGGTGCGAACGATGAAGTTATTGGGGTAGAAACTTACTTTGGCGTGGCGTTTGAGTGCAAAGCTGTTGTACTGACAACAGGGACGTTCCTCGGCGGGCGGATTTGGGTAGGTAATAAGTCTATGCCAGCTGGACGCGCCGGAGAATTTGCCGCAGAAGGATTGACGGATACTTTAAATAAGTTGGGTTTTGAAACTGGACGATTGAAGACAGGAACCCCCGCCAGAGTAGACAAGCGATCGGTAGACTATAGTAATTTAGAAATTCAGCCAGGGGATGAACAAGTCGGCTGGTTTAGTTTCGATCCTCAAGTGTGGGTAGAACGGGAACAAGTGCCTTGCTACCTGACTCGCACGACGGCAGAAACCCATAGAATTATTCGGGAAAACTTACACATGTCGCCCGTGTATGGCGGTTGGGTGGATGCGAAGGGACCTCGCTATTGTCCCAGTATTGAAGATAAGATCGTCCGGTTTGCCGATAAGGAAAGCCACCAAATCTTTATCGAACCGGAAGGGCGGGATATTCCCGAACTTTATATTCAAGGCTTTTCTACGGGACTACCAGAAGCGATTCAGTTACAAATGCTGCGATCGCTACCTGGTTTGGAAAACTGTGCTATGCTGCGTCCTGCATATGCGGTGGAATACGATTATTTACCCGCAACGCAGTGCTATCCCACATTGATGACAAAGAAAATTGAAGGCTTATTCTGTGCGGGACAAATTAACGGGACGACGGGTTACGAAGAAGCCGCCGCCCAAGGTTTTGTCGCCGGGGTAAATGCAGCGCGATTTGTCCGTCACCAAGAATTTATCGTATTTCCCCGCGAACAGAGTTATATCGGCACGTTAGTTGATGACTTGTGTACCAAAGACTTACGCGAACCATATCGGATGCTGACCAGTCGCTCGGAATATCGGTTATTGTTGCGATCGGATAATGCCGATCGCCGCTTGACTCCCATCGGTAGGGAAATCGGCTTAATTGACGATCGCCGTTGGGAATTGTTTACGCGCAAGCAAGCAAATATCGCCGCTGAAAAAGAACGGTTGCATACGACACGGCTGAAGGAACACGACGAGATCGGCATTGCGATCGCCACTGCAACTCAACAAGCAATTAAAGGTTCGATTACTTTAGCCGATCTGTTGCGTCGTCCTGGTTTCCACTACACCAATTTAGAAACTCACGGATTGGGCAATACTCATCTAAGTCTGGTAGAAAAAACAGCGGCGGAGATTGAAATTAAGTATTCTGGCTATTTACAACGCCAGCAAAATCAAATCGACCAAATCGCCCGTCAAGCAAATCGTCCCTTACCTCCAGATTTAGATTATGGGGCAATTGACACCCTCTCGAAAGAAGCGCGGGAAAAACTGGCTAAAGTCAGACCATTGACGATCGGACAAGCAGCGCGAATTGGTGGCGTAAACCCAGCGGATGTCAACGCACTGCTGATTTACTTGGAGGTGCGTTCTCGTCGTACCTCTACTGAGGTGACAGTATTAGCATAGACAGTAGGGTGGGCAATGCCCACTCTACATTTATTATTTGGAGTTCTCACAGTGGGTTTATTTGACGATTTCAGCCGTTTTTTAGAAAGCCGTTTAGAAGAATTCTTGCGGAACAATCCCCATCTAGAAATAGAAGCGCTATCGGAACAGTTGCGGCAACAAGAGGAAGATACTTTAAAGTTAATTGCAGAACTCCAGTTACAAGAAAAGCGATCGCAAGACGAAATTCTCACTACAGCACAAGAAATTCAAAAATGGCACATTCGGATTGAGAAAGCAAAAGCGGCTAATCGGCTTGACTTAGCAGAACCAGCACAGCAACGAGAAGCAGCGTTATTGCGCGAAGGAAATCAACGCTGGGGACAAATGCAAGGAATTAAGGAACGGATTAATCAAGCGAAAGAATTACTCAAAAAAGTGCAGCAACGCCGTCAGGAGGTACAAGCAAAAGCCGCGCAAGTGCAGGCTAATCGTACTACTCAGGCTTCTCAACGCTTTGATACGGCTGGCTGGAATCAAAGTCGCAGCTTCTCCAGCGGTGCAGACGATTTGGATGCAGCTTTTCGCCGTTGGGAAACTGACGATGAGTTGGAAAAGCTGAAGCGAAATATGGGTAAATGAGCAAGGCAAAAGTTAAAAGGCAAAAGTCAAAATATTGACAACAAGATTTTTCAGATTCGAGCGTTAAACTCGGTTACTGATGTGGTGAGAGTCAATGTCTCTTGCCCAACAGTAAACAAATTTTGAGGTGATATCTTTGACGTGCGATCGCGAAAGCATTTTGTCTTAAGAGCGGTCAAATGAATGGTAAAATAATGCCGTTTGGTAATTAACAGATGTATTATTGTCAAAGTCGTGGATTTTATCTTATTAACTTAAGCTGTCAAAATTTGGTTGCAAGCGAAGATGAGAATATAGTTAAAGAGTATTGTAAAAATGAAAACTAAAAAAAGATTCAATCAACAAGAATTTCAAAAAATCCTCTCTGGATTATTTTTTCTACTAGGAATTCACCTAGCTATTTTAACAGTATTAAAAGTTGCAGCATTTTTTATTAGTACGTTTAATACTCTGTTAGCTGCCAATACTATTTTAGTTGGTTTTTACATAGGGATATGGCAATTATTTTATGCGATTCCTATTATTCTGTGGTTAAAACGCACGCAACAATGGGGCAGAATGAAAGGAGTCATTATTGGTACTGTAGTTACATTTATGACAAATATTTCTATTTTTCTGAGTTTTTTAAACTGATAGAGACAGCGAGTAACAAGCCAAAGAGTGGTGTGTGGTACGTAGCTGAATTCTTAGTATCTAGTCACCAGCCACCAGCCACTAGTCACTAACAACTGATTACGATTTCGTTTCATCCAAAAAACGATCGCCACTATCCGATCCCGATCGATCGCTAGGATAGCCAGCACCAGCTAGTAGATCGTCAATAACTTTACCAAAAATGCTTTTATTGGAATTTGAGCCGATCGCTAAAAACAAGCCGCCTAATATATAAATAGGCAATGGTAAGGACAAGTGTTTCATCCAGTCGAATAACTGAGCGATCGCAAATAGGATAAAAAAGCAGGCGATCCAGATTCTCATCTTCACTTCCTCACAATTGTGGCTAGATAGAGGATAATCGATTTATCACATAAATGACAGCTTTTATAGCGATCGCGTCCAGAGTAGTAATATTTACTGAGTATAATGTCACGCAAAGACGCAGAGGCGCAAAGGAAACTTCACATCTTGGGGCGATCGCCAGATTCATTTAGCATTGTTCCATTTTGATTCAATAAATGTCATTTTTTATACAAAATATTGCAAAATCTTGACGTTATCAGAATTTTATCCATTACACGCCAAGAGAAATGATTACTTAATGTAATATTAACTAGTGTAATAAAATATATGTTAAGAAAACTACTGTTTCTATAATTATTATCAGTCTAGTTATCAACTGTAAATCTTAAGAAGAGTAAGTCAGCAATGCAATTGTGAATGAGGATCGCCACAGCGCGATCGCGGCTTCGATCCGGCAACCAGCCTAGAAACCTATGCGATTTCTGTATAAATTCCCTACCCAAGTCTTAGGTAAGACTTCTTTACAAAATCTACTTCTAACTGCTTTTGTGTTGCAAGTTATTGCAGTAGTAGGATTGGTAGGAAATCTTTCGTTTAAAAATGGACAAAGGGCTGTCAACGATCTTGCCGAACGATTGCAAACTCAGATTGCCGAACGCCTTTACTTACAGCTAAAAACTTATTTACAAACACCACATCTACTCAATCAAGTCAATCAAAACGTCATTGAAGAGAGTTTACCAAAAGCATCTTTAGATGAATTTGAAAGCTTATTGCTAAACCAAATGCAGTCGTTTGAGATCGTTCCCTATACAGCGTGGGGAAATCAGAAAGGAAAGTATGTCGGAATCGATCGCCTCAGGGATGGCAGGCTGCATATTGAAGTTGTCAACGATCCATCTCATCCTAAATATTATACATATACAGTCAACAGTCAAGGACAGCGCGGAAAACTCGTTCAAGTCACTCCATATTACGACCCAAGAACTCGCCCCTGGTATAAAGAAGCAGTTCAAAAGGGTAAAGCTGCGTGGAGTCCTGTTTATATTTGGTTCAATCAAAAAGAGATGGCGATCGATGCAGTCTTACCAGTTTACGACCAAAAACGAAATCTAATTGGAGTCTTAGATACTCCTTTAAAACTCTCAAGAATTAGCGATTATCTAAAATATATTCCCATCAGTAAATCGGGACAAATTTTTATCCTCGATCGCTCTGGTTTACTGGTAGCATCTTCAGACAGTTATCAACCATTCTCGATGGCGCCAGGAGGCAAATTGCAACGCCTCAAAGCATCAGAAAGTAAAAATCCATTGGTTCGATCTACGGCGCGATATTTAACTGCAAACTCAAACAAATTAACAAATACCGATCTCCCACAACGGCTAGCTTTTAACCAAGATCGCCAGCGATATTTTGTAGACATACATCCTTTTCGGGATAGTTGGGGGATTGATTGGCTGATAGTTGCGGTGATTCCAGAAGTTGATTTCATGGAGGATATCTACGCGACGACTCGGACAACAGTTCTGCTGTGTGTTCTGGCTTTACTCGTAGCAGTCATCATTGGAATTTTCACAACTCGATGGATTGCCAAACCAATTCAACGCTTAAACGCTAGTGCTAAACATATCGCCAACGGAGAATGGGATAAAACTGTAGAAGAACTCGGACGTTCGGATGAAATTGGGGAACTGGCTAAATCCTTCAACAGTATGGCGGTGGAATTGCAAAAGTCTTTTGCCGAGATGCAAGACTTGAACGCAGCGCTATCAGCCAGCGAACGGCAACTGCATCAATTTTTAGAAGCCGTACCCGTTGGCGTAATCGTTCACAATTCAACTAGTAAAATTTCTTATGCCAATCAGACAGCACAGCACCTACTCGGCAACATTATCTCAGATGCTACATCAGAGGAATTAGTAAAATTTTATCAGCTCTATCGCGGCGATCGCCCCTACCCGACTGAGGAATTACCAATGATGCGGGCATTAAAAGGCGAAACTGTTATTGTTGACGATTTGTCACTGCATCAAGATGGCAAAGTTCTTCACCTTGAAGTCCGTGCTACGCCAATTCGAGAGGATTGCGGCAATATTGCCTATGCTATCGTTGCCTTTACTGATATTAGCGATCGCCGACGAGCCGAGCAAGAAATCAGAGAATTAAATCAAAGCTTAGAACGCCGTGTTAGCGATCGTACAGCCGAACTTGAAGCCGTTAACAAAGAACTAGAAGCATTTTCTTATTCAGTCTCCCACGACCTGAGAGCGCCATTACGACAAATTGACGGCTTTAGTCAGATCTTACTCAGTCGTTACACAGACAAGCTAGACGATCGCGGTGAAAACTACCTTCAGCGCATTTGCGGTAACATTCAGCAGATGGGCGAACTCATAGATGGCTTGCTAGCTTTGTCGCGGGTGAATCGTAGCGAGTTGCAACGCACGGAAGTCAATTTGAGTCAATTAGCCACCGAAATCGCCGCCAAGCTTCAGGAAACGCAACCAGAAAGACAAATTGAATGGGCGATCGCGCCAGAAATAATTGTTAGTGGAGATGCTAGATTGTTGGGCGTGCTGCTAGAAAATTTGCTGAATAATGCCTGGAAATATACAGCGAATCAAACCCAACCTCGGATTGAATTTAATGTTTTACACCAAGAAAACGGTCAAGTCGTGTATTTTGTCCGCGACAACGGTGCGGGCTTTAATATGAATTATGCTGACAAACTCTTTGTAGCTTTTGGGCGCTTGCATTCACCTGCTGAATTTCCAGGTACGGGGATTGGACTAGCCACAGTTCAACGGGTCGTTCACCGTCATAGGGGACAAATTTGGGCGGAAGGAAAGGTGGGAGAAGGCGCAACTTTCTATTTCACACTTTAGAAATAGCCGTCAGGTTAAAACCTGCGGCTACACAGACAAAGTTCGCGCAGGCGAACTTATTTTACGTTCTTCCCGACTTCCGCATTACTCACAAGGGTATCCCCGTCGATTTCCCGTACCCCCAGGATTCCAAACGCGGCGATTTCTCCCTTGTTGGCTGTACTTCGGATTTTGCGTTCCACAGGCGATGCGGTTGCGGACGACAAAAGCGGTATCTGGGTTGTCGCTGAATAAGCCATCTACACCCAAGCGGTAAAATTGCTCGTATTCTGCTTCTGGGTTATTGGCGTAGTCGATCGCTAAAAAGAAAGATTCGTTGCGGAAAGTATAAGGATGGACGAGTAAACCTGCAGCGTGTGCGTCATCTATTAAAGATGTTGGTTCTGCTGCTAAGCGCCTGTCGGCTTCGCTAAGTTGTCCGTCACCGTTTACATCATCTGGCTTGCCATCTCCATTTTCATCCACAGATTCACTGGGAATAATTAATCTTTTAAAAGGTCCAATTCCATCGGCATATTCGGCAATTTTTGCTAGTTCTTTAGGAGATGTCAAATCGCCATAGGTACGCGAATCGCCGCTGACGACAAAATCATAGGGTTGGGCATCAGCTTCATCGAATAATTGTACCAGAGGTACATTAACTAATTTGTTTAGTTGCTTTAAATTTGCAGTTTCAAAAGATTGAATAAATACTGGATCGTCGGCATCATCTAAATTATTCTGTCTTAAGACTTTGGCTAGAGGTTCTTCTAAAGATAGATCGATATAATCGAAGTAAGTTGGATGTTTTGTTTCAGGATAAATTCCAATGACTCTTCCAGTTTCAATACTTTTGCGCTTAGCTAAGTCGATAACTTCTTGCAAAGTTGGTACTTCATAAAGTCCGTCAAATTGTGCCGAACCTGGACGCAATTCGGGTATGCGTTCTTTAGCTTTAAGAGTTTTAATTTCTGCTAGTGTAAAGTCTTCAGTAAACCATCCAGTAATTTCTGTACCGTCAATAGTTTTAGTCGTTTTGCGCTTGGCAAATTCAGGGCGATCGCTGACATCTGTTGTTCCGGTAATATCATTTTCATGCCGTGCAATCAGAACCCCATCCTTAGTAGAAACCAAATCCGGTTCGATATAGTCAGCACCCATGGCGATCGCTAACTCATAAGCTGCTAAAGTGTGTTCTGGACGATAACCGCTTGCACCTCTGTGTCCGATAACAATTGGCGGCTTACCTGTTAACGTATCAGCTTGCGATCGCTGTGCATCCACCCTATCTGCACCAACTAGTGCTGCAACTGCTGATGCTAGCACGATTAAGCGAGAAAGACGCAACATATTTTCACTCCTCATGACAAAGTGGTAATTGGTAGTTGGTAGTTGGTAGTTGGCTATTAATTCTTAGTAGAACTGGCTGGTAATTCAACTATTAAGTTAGCTATACCTCAGTGAATATACGGTTTTGAAATTAAGAACTGATTAACTGAGAATTAAATTATTTATTGTAAATAAGTCAACTACTTTTAGGAAATCAACACCTAAGAAATTGAGTGAAGATTTTCCTGTAGAGACAGTACATGTACCGTCTCTACAGGGGAAACGATTTCAAAATTTATCAATTCATCTAGAATTGCAACATCTGAATTTACTAGAAAAAACAATCAACATTTAGTGAGATTTTCCACAGTTTATTGCGTAAAATAGTACAAAAAAACTAACATCAGTCCTCCATAGAGGCGACGATATGGATTAAACTCAGTAACCTAGAAAAGAACGCTAAGTGCGATGTAGAAGGAGATGTTGGTGGAACAGCGAGTACGGGAATTGCAGCAGTTATTGCAAAACGCTAGCTATGCTTACTACGTCCTAGACAACCCGATAATGGAAGATTCGGTCTACGATCGCCTTTATCGAGAGTTACAGGAACTTGAAACCCAATATCCGCACTTAGTCACGCCCGATAGTCCAACACAACGGGTGGGAGAAAAACCCGCTACCCAATTCTCCTCAGTGCGTCATAACATCCCGCTTTACAGTCTGGAAAATGCCTTTAACATCGACGAATTGAAGGCTTGGGAACAACGCTGGCGGCGAAATGCTCCTGGTTTTGTGTTGAAAGCTTTGGAAAAGGACAAGGGGAACAAGGGAGACAAGGAAGCACAGGAGCAATTCAAAACTCAATATTCCCCGACTCCCAACTCCCAACTCCCGACTCCCCTGTATGTATGCGAACTCAAAATCGATGGTTCGGCGATCGCCTTAACTTATGAAAATGGATTACTCGCGCGCGGGGTGACTAGGGGTGATGGCGTGATGGGTGAAGATATTACCCAGAATGTCAAGACAATTCGTTCGATTCCTCTGCGGTTGCAGGTGGAAAATCCTCCCCCAAGGGTAGAAGTTAGGGGAGAGGCATTTTTACCCCTAGATGTATTCGAGCAAATCAATCAAGAGCGATCGCAAAAGGGCGAACCCCCATTTGCTAATCCTCGTAATGCGGCGGCGGGAACGTTGCGCCAACTCGATCCTCGCATTGTCGATAAACGGCGATTGGATTTCTTTGCTTATACGTTGCACGTTGCTGGTAGAGATGATGCGAGCGTGTATCAGACGCAGTGGGAAGCTTTAGAGTTATTACAGCAGATGGGGTTTAAGGTGAATCCCCATCGCCAGTTATGCCCTACAGTGCAGGAAGTTGCCGAATATTATCGCTATTGGGATACTGAAAGGTTGAACTTACCCTACATGACAGATGGGGCAGTGGTGAAGATAAATTCTTTATCCCTACAAGAGCAATTGGGATTTACGCAAAAGTTTCCCCGTTGGGCGATCGCCTTGAAGTATGCAGCAGAGGAAGCTCCTACCCGCGTCGAAGAGATTGCGGTGAACGTAGGGAGGACGGGGGCGCTGACTCCAATGGCAATTATGCGTCCGGTGCAGTTGGCAGGAACGACGGTTTCTCGCGCGACTTTACATAATAGCGATCGCGTGGCTCAGTTAGATATCCGCGTCGGCGATACGGCAATTGTCCGTAAGGCTGGGGAAATAATCCCTGAAGTCGTGCGGGTATTGCCAGAACTACGCCCCGCAGGAACCCAACCTTTTCAAATGCCTACCCACTGTCCGACATGCAGCCAACCCGTCATCAAAGAAGGGGCGGTTACGCGCTGCGTCAATGCTTCCTGTCCGTCAATTCTCAAGGGAGCCTTGGAACATTGGGTAAGTCGAGATGCTTTAGATATTAATGGCATGGGGGAAAAGCTAGTTCACCAATTAGTCGATCGCGGCGTGGTTGATTCTGTTGCCGATCTCTACAATCTGAATGCTGAAAAATTGATGCAGTTAGAACGCATGGGGCAGAAATCAGCCGAAAAATTGGTGCAGGCGATTGCTGCTTCTAAAACTAAACCTTGGTCGCGGGTATTATATGGTTTGGGTATTCGTCATGTAGGTAGTGTCAACGCCCAGGTTTTGACGCAAAAGTTTTTTACAGTCGAGCAGTTAGCAGCAGCAAAAACCACAGATATTGAATCAGTTTACGGAATTGGAGCAGAAATTGCTCATTCGGTCTACGATTGGTTCCGCATTCCGGCAAATCAGTCTTTAATTGCTCGACTGCAAGCAGCTGGTTTGCAGTTAGCTGGGGAAGCGGTTGAGGAGTCTCGACAAAACGATGCATCCTTACCACTAGCGGGTAAAACTTTTGTCATTACTGGGACTTTACCCACACTGAAGCGGGATGAGGCAAAAGAATTGATTCAAAAGGCTGGGGGTAAAGTGACAGATTCAGTCAGCAAGAAAACAGATTACCTCGTCGTTGGCGAAGAAGCTGGCTCTAAATTAGACAAGGCACAAAAACTAGGAATTTCTATACTGAGCGAAGCACAGTTGTTGGAAATGGCAAGCAGTTGACAGTTATCAGTTATCAGTTATCAGTGTATAGACGTTACATGTAACGTCTGTACAAAGCGATCGGTTATCAATGAAGACTGATGCGTAGCGAGTGGTTGAGAAGGACTCACAAAAAAATTAATGAATTTTTTCGTATTAATACTGAGGTTAGTTAAAAAAACTTGCCCTTCTAATAGTGAAGGTACAAAGTATAAAAACTAGACATCTTACTTGATACTTTGACTTTTAGAAAATGAATAGAAATAACACTTATTATTTTGGTTGCAGCTTTATGCAATATTTACATTGGCATACTTCTGCATTACAGTCAGTCCGATCGCACGCTAGCACCCAGTCATCCACCAATTGCCATTCTCAAACCAACAGCATCGCCCAAACGGAAAGTTGAACTCACGACTCAATCTCCAACGATGGCTGTTGAGCTGTATCAAGTTCTACTAAACCTGGAGCCGAGATCGGTTAATTTAGATTGATGCCTTAAATTGTAATTCAGGCTACATCATCATGCGGCTAGAACAGTTGCAAGCCTTTTTGGCGATCGCGGAATCAGGTAGCTTTCAGCAAGCAGCACGCAAATGTGGAGTTACCCAATCGACAATTAGCCGGCAAATTCAAGCCTTGGAAGCCGACTTAGAAGTGCAGCTATTTCATCGGACAGCGCAGGCTAAGCTGACTTTGGCAGGAGAGAGACTGTTACCCCGCGCCCGTAAGATTTGCCAGGAATGGCGCTACGTTACGGAAGAGCTAGCAGATTTGATGGCGGGGAAACAACCGGAACTGTGTGTTGCAGCAATCCATTCTTTGTGCGCCCACTATTTACCTCCAGTGCTACAACAATTCTGTCGCAATTATCCCGATGTCCAATTGCGCGTCACAGCGTTGGGGAGCGATCGCGCTTTAAAAGTCCTCAAGGATGGATTGGTAGATCTGGCGATCGTCATGAATAATCGTTTTTTGACGACCAGTCCCGAAATGGTGACGGAAGTGCTATACGATGAACCCATTGAGGTTTTGGTGGGAGCGAATCATCCATTGGCACAATACGAGCAGATTCCCTGGTTAGAACTCATCCGCTATCCTCAAGTTGTATTTAAAGACGGTTATGGAATGCAGCGTTTAGTACAAGAGCGTTTCGATCGCCTGGGTGCTACGCTCCAAGCCGTGCTGGAAGTGAATACTCTCGATGCCTTTCGCGGAGTAGCGCGACAAGGAGAACTGATCGCCCTATTGCCGCAGTCTGCCCTAGTAGAATCGCGTCTCGATCCTACTCTTGCCGTTCGTCCAATCGCTAACACTGACAACAATGGTTCTCTTGCACCAGGTTCTAGCTTATCGCGTCAAGTCGTCATGGTAACGAGTCAGGATCGACTCAGCATTCCACCGATTCAATATTTCTGGCAACTGGTGCGAGAACTCGTACCACCTAAATTGAGTGTAGGAGAAGAGGAGACGTGGGGAGACAAGGGAGACAAGGGAGAGGGGAGAGACAAGGAAGCTGAGGGAGCTGAGGGAGCTGAGGGAGCTGAGGGAGCAAGACAATTCACGCATTCAAAATTTTCCTACACCCCACACCCCACACCCTACACCCCACACCCCACACCCCACACCCCACAACCTATTCACTAATGAAGTCATGAGCAACGCATTTAGGGATTTACTGCGGAAGGTAGGAAGCGGTAATCATACAGGAGAGGATTTAACTCGCACGGAAGCAGCCGCAGCAACCCGAATGATGTTGTTGGGGGAAGCAACCCCTGTTCAGATTGGTGCATTTCTGATTGCCCACCGGATTAAACGTCCTACAGGGGCAGAACTGGCAGGCATGTTGGATGTTTACGACGAACTGGGACCAAAGCTAAAACCTATCGATAGCCCCCGTCCGGTGATGGTTTTGGGCATTCCCTACGATGGACGCGATCGCACCGCGCCGATTAGTCCTCTCACTGCCCTATTGCTAACGGCTGCGGGGCAACCTACGATTATGCATGGTAGCGATCGGATGCCGACTAAGTACGGCGTGCCACTTGTGGAGATCTGGCAAGGTTTAGGAGTCGATTGGACGCAACTTGGATTAGATCGAACTCAGCAAGTTTTTGAGACTACTGGTTTGGGATTTGTCTATTTACCACAGCATTTCCCTCCAGCTCAGAAAATATTTGAATATCGCGATCAGATTGGCAAGCGTCCGCCTTTTGCCACGATGGAATTAATGTGGTGTCCCTATGCCGGAGCCGCGCAGATTGTGACGGGATACGTCCATCCTCCCACAGAGCATATGTTTCAAGTTGCCTTGTCTTTACGCGGTACAAGCAACTTTACGACAGTCAAAGGATTAGAGGGTAGTTGCGACTTACCCCGCGAACGGACAAATATTATCGGTTTATCTACACCCGACACAACCGATGAATCGGGGTTAATTGCGATTGAACGTTTGCACCTTTCACCCCGCGATTATGGTTTTAGCAGCCACAACGTACCCTGCGATAGGACCGAACATTTAGTAGCAGATATGCGATCGGTCTTGCAAGGAAAACCCTCAGAAATGATGCAATCTGCGATTTGGAATGGCGGGTTTTATTTATGGCGGGCTGGGATTTGTCCCAATATTCAGGCGGGAATCGATCGCGCAGCAGCAATGTTTGCTAGTGGAGAAGTAGCGCAACAACTAACGCGAATTATTCAAGCAATTGAGTCAATTCAAACTCGCGATCGCTCCTACAGCAAACTTTTATAGTAGTTATTTGTCATTTGTGAGCAAGTAGGTGGGCAATGCCCACCTAACCATTATTTGTATTACGCAAATTTACTGTTGACCGAGAGATTTTTTCTTAAGTAGAGTAGACAGCGATCGCTTTACAGGTATCTACTTTTGTATAACTTCTCATCCATATGAAAAAGCCTCAAACAGTTGAAAGTTTGGAAAATCTCGGTCGCATTCGCTTGTCAAAGAACTTCTTTTTTAGAGATTTTTTATATAGCGAAGTTGCTAACTTCTACGGAAAATCAAATATTCCCGATAATCCCGATCTGGCTATTGAAGCAGGTAAACGTTTATGTGAAGAATTGCTCGAACCATTACAAGCAACTTTTGGTAGGATTACCATTCGGTCGGGTTACAGATCGAAAGAACTTAATCTATTCTGTAACGAGAAAGGACATAATTGCGGTAAGGACAATGCGGCTAGCCATACATGGGATGAGTTATACGAAGGCAAAATGGGAGCAATGACTTGTATAGTCGTAAATTGGTATTCAGATCGTTACGAACAAACTGGTGATTTTCGACCTCTAGCATGGTGGATTCACGACCATTTACCGTATTCCTCGATGTATTTTTTTCCTAAACTTTGTGCTTTTAATCTTGGTTGGTACGAACAACCATCAAGAAGAATTGATAGTTATATTTCACCTAAAGGTTGTCTGACTAAACCAGGGATGGATAATCATACAGGCGACTATAGTAAGTGGTATAAAGATTTTCCCAAATTAATATCTATATAAGGTGGGCAATGCCCACCCTACGTTATTTCCTACCATTAGATCCCCGATAAATCCGCTCTGCTTGTTCCGGTGGTAGCCATGATATAGATGAAGATCCTTGTAAACCTCCATTATCTGCACTACTAACAACTTCATAGTGCTGGCGATGGGGGAAATCGCAGGCGATGGGAGGAGGAGGAGCATTACTAACTGTAAACTCGCCTGCGACCGGTCCATCTAGAGGATCGTATTCGCCAAGTTGGGATTGAGGATGGACGTAGGAGTGGCTGTCTGGGTCATATGCCAAAACTTCCCCAGTTTCGAGGTGATAGATCCAACCGTAAATTTTCAGCTTCCCTTGATATAGTTTGGAGTGAACTACAGGATAGGTTCTGAGATTTTCGATCTGAGTTAAAACATTTTCCGCGATCGCAATTTCTAATAATTCTTCTGTGTTATAGGACTTATAGTTTTCCTTTACCAGTCGCCTAGTGGCTTCAGCATGTTTCAGCCAATCGTGAACTAACGGCATTTCTTCTTTCAGCGTGTCTAGATGCAGCAACCCTTTCATTGCGCCGCAATGGGAGTGTCCGCAGACCACAATTTGCTCGATTCCCAAGGCATGAATTGCATATTCTACCGCTGCGCCTTCGCCACCATTGGCTGCCCCATAGGGTGGGATAATATTTCCAGCGTTGCGGATGACAAATAATTCTCCAATGTCTGTTTGGGTAATCAAGTTAGGATCGACGCGCGAATCGGAACAACTGATAAATAAAACCCTCGGTTTTTGCCCGTGGGCAAGCTGTTCAAACAGTTCCGTGTGAGTTGAAAAGTAATTGGTCTTGAACTCCCGCAGCCCTTTAAGTAGTTTCTTCATAACTCCATGCCCTTGCTATTTCCCTGTTCGATCGCCTCACCGCAGCAGAACCGCGATCGCTCTAATTGGTGTAAATCTTCTGACTTTATGAGTCTACCGAAAGCATTATCAGAAAGAAAGTCATCTTATACATAAATCACAAAATATCTATGCGAATTTCACTAGGTAGACATCAAGAAATTTTATACTGAGTTGCGAAACAGCGAAGCAACTTTTTCACAACTTCACGCGATCGCGAGAGTCAAATAATTCTGCTAAAACTAGACTTGAGCTAATAATAAATCGTCGTAGCGGCGTACTTCTTGTAACTGATTGCGATCGCCTACCAAAACAACTTTAGGACAAAAGGCTTCGAGTTCTGCCGGAGTTAATTGAGCGTAGGTCATAATAATCACCCGATCGCCACTCACCCCCAATCTCGCTGCTGCACCGTTTAACTCAATTTTTCCAGAATTTGGAGGAGCAGCGATCGCATAAGTAATTAATCTTTCACCATTATTTACGTTGACGACTTGCACTTGTTCGTAGGGTAATATCCCAGCAGCATCTAACAAAGCGCGATCGATACTGATGCTACCCACGTAGTTAAGATTTGCCCCTGTTAAAGTGCAATTGTGGATTTTGGCGAGGAGAAATGTGCGTTGCATGGGTGAAAATTGGGTTACGTGTAGAGACGTTATATGTAACGTCTCTACATTTAGGAATTTAAACGGTTTCCGAGTCTGACTCGCGACCTTTTTCGCTACCAGCCTTAATACACTGTTCTACTAAGGGCATGACGCGATCGACATCTTGCCAACCGCGAATTTCCGTGACCTTCTTTTCTAAATTTTTATAGCTGCGGAAGAATTCGGCAATTTCGTCTAAACGGTGAGGCGCAATATCATTGAGAGATTTGATGTTTGCGTAACGCGGGTCTTTATCGGGGACGCAGAGAATTTTTTCATCGCGATCGCCACCATCGATCATTTCTAGCATCCCGATTGGTCTGGCGGCGATGATGCAGCCTGGAAAAGTTGGTTCGTCCATTAATACCATTCCATCCAGTGGATCGCCATCATCAGCTAAGGTATTAGGCACAAAACCGTAATCGTATGGATACTGCACTGAGGAATATAACACTCTATCTAAAGCAAAAGCTTGCAGATCCTTGTCGTATTCGTACTTATTTTTGCTGCCAGCAGCAATTTCAATCAAAACGTTAATTAAACCTGGCTTTGGTTGAGCCGGAATGCGGGATAAGTCCACAATAATTCTCCAAGATGACAGCTAATAGCGATCGATGCGCGATCGCTTCACCTGTAGCATTTTAGGCTAATATGGACGGCTTGGAACAGTGACCAGTGACCAGTGACCAGTTATCAGTGACCAGTAAACAAAAAATGTGAGTGTAGTAAGCAATTTAAAATTCTCTAGCCACTAGCCACTCTTAGTTATCAGTCCTTTGTAGCGAATAGGAAAGGGGCTGCTCTAGCTGCACGTCATTTGACGAGTAGTGAGCGATCGCCAGTAGAGGTACGATGAGCGTCAACACCGCGATCGCCGTTCCTACAATTTCTGCCAACCTATGGGGTGATTTCTCACCAGGGCTGACAGAATTACTACTACTTGATTCCATAAAAAATGTTCAAAACCTAGCTTTGGGAGAGTTCAAAGAACTTTATACGTCGATTAGGGCAAACTTATGCTCTATCTATTTCTATTCTAACTGCTCTCCCCAGAAAGACTGTTTGCTATTCAACAATCTCAAAACAAGGAACTAGGAACTGGGGATACTCCTACTCGCAGGGATATCTCTCGTTCCCAATCCCAGCTGTTTGCACATGCGTCCCAACTCTGTTAGCTCTGTTGGGGTGAGAACGCTCATTTCTTCAACGACAGCCGCAACGTGTGTCGGAAAAATCTCGCCAATCAGTTGTTTGCCTTTTTCCGTTAGATGTACCTTGATGCAACGGCGATCTCCGACTTCTCGTTCCCGTCTTACCAGCTGCCGCTTTTCTAAATTATCGATCACTAAAGTCATGTTACCACCGCTTTTGAGCAGTTTCTCGGCTAAATCTCGCTGATGGAGAGGTCCCAGGTGATAAAGTGCTTCTAGCACCCCAAACTGACTTACGGTCAAATCTACATCGATCAAATGACGGTGAATGCGATTCGATACCGATTCTGCCGCTCGAACTAACTTGACTAACGTATCTAAGGCGAGAACCTCCTGTTGTGTGCCGAGGTGTTTTGTACCCATTAATTGTTTCACATTAAATAATTCAATATTACCTTATTCAGAACAGCTCGACTTATCGAAAAATTCGCTATTGCATCTAGCCGCCAAGCAAGTAAGATAGTGGAGAAAAATCATTTATTAGAAAATTTAGCATCTATCTATGGATAGAAAAACAAAGCGTCTTACACTTCTGATTGTGTCCTGTAGCGCAGCCGGAGTGATTTTGGGGGGTACGTCCAGCTGGGCGGAAAGTAAACAGTGTTTGCAAGCTAACAATGTCACCAGCGACTGTTTGACTCAAAATTCTGTCATGAAAACTTTACAAGGCATGAGTACGGGATTAATTGCAGGTGCAGGTGCAGCGTTTGGCGCAGCATGGCAGTTAAGAAATGAAGATTGAGCGAGAGAGGCTAGGGTTGGTTCTCAGTTGAGCTACTAACCGTTAGCTACTCGCTAACTATGAGTTCATCTTTGTCAGTAATATTACTACATATAAGCACGTCGTGCGTATTTTTAGGTGCGATCGCAGATCTATTGCTACTATTAAAGGTTGATTTTTTATTGAGTTATTTGTTTTTGTTGCTACAAATTTGTAAGTAAAATTTTGATACGAGCTAGTTTTTTTAAAAGATTACGTAAATTTTGTATTGCAAAACACTACTTTATCAAAAGTTTTTAAAGAAACAATAAAATTTCATCTTACCTCTCAGTAAAAACTCTCTGTTCGCAATTTTCCGTGAAATCTCGATTGAGTCATAATAAAGAAATAGTTAAATTTGTATATAGATTGCTAACGCTAATAACGTTTAAATCATTCAAAAGTCTAGCTCAAACCAACAGGATTATTCAAACATATCTATCAATTTATAGGTAGATTATGTGGTAATCAATAGCCTTTTATTAATAGCTATTTGTACATTTATTGTTCTAATTTATGTGCTTGAGCAAATCGCCGTAGTTACGCAAGTATCTTCGTAAATTTGTCATGCCAGCTTCCCACAATTTAACTTCAGGCGAAATGACTGAAGTATAGGTTGGCTCGTGCAAATTTTTTCAGCAAATAACTTGTCTATCTGGAATTCATTTGAGATTCCATCATCAACCTAATTATTTATAGGACACATATTGTGAAGCAATATCCTCATCTTCTTAAATATACTAAAAAAATCCTGCAAGGATTGAGCCTAATAGCTGTACTGTGCAGTCCTAGTAGTGCCTTAGCCGACCCTGTTGGCGATGGTTGGGCGCTCGTGTTCAGCGATGATTTTAATGGTACGCAACTTGACAAAAAGAAATGGAGTACTTGTTATTGGTGGGGCAACACTGGCTGTACGAATGGCGGTAGTGGAGACGTGCAGTGGTATCAGCCAGATGATGTGTTTGTGAACAATGGGATTCTCCGTTTGAGAGCGCAAAAACGCAAAATGAATGGCTATGAATATACCTCTGGAATGGTGTCCTCGCACGATAAGTTTGCTTTTCAGTATGGTTATGCCGAAATGCGAGCAAAAATGCCTAACGGTCGGGGTTTTTGGACAACTTTCTGGCTAGCGTCTCAACGTAGAGCTTGGCCTCCAGAAATTGATATTGCTGAGTATTTAGGTAGCGAACCCAACAAAATGCATATGACCTACCACTATTCCACTCCAACTAGCAAGCACCTAAGCTCTCCTTGGGGACATACCGGAGTTGATTATTCTGCCGACTACCATACGTATGCTGTGGAGTGGAATCCGAAAGAAATCATTTGGTATATCGATGGTATAGAACGGCGGCGCTACACGGCTACAGAACATATTTCTGCGGAAGCAATGTATGTGATGGCAACATTTGCCCTTGGCAAGGCTTGGATTAATACCCCACCAGATGAGACAACTCCATTTCCCAGTTACTACAACGTCGATTACATCAAGGTGTGGCGACACAAAGATAGTCCCTCAACACGCGCAGTCACGCCGATAATTTCTGAAACTGAAGGGTTAAAAGTAGCAGCTAAATTCAACGTGGCTCATGTAACGTTTTTAGGGAACGCCAAAGCAGATGCTAAGTTAAGCAATCACATGGGAACGATGCTTGACTCGAATAAAGTCGATGATTCTGTCACTTATACAGTCAACGTACCAGAAGCCAGAACTTTTAATGTCAGAGTTGGAGTCAAACGATATCACAATAGAGGCAAATTTCAACTTTCGATTGGTGGTACTAATTGCGGCGATCCTCAAGACCTCTATGCTTCATCTTCTGATTATGTAGAGCTAGATTTAGGAAACATTACCTTCGATACGTCTGGCAACAAATCGTTTAAATTCACTGTAGTGGATAAAAACGCCCAAAGTAGCAGTTATAAGCTAGCGTTTGACTACATCAAATTGACTCCAAAATAATCGTAGAAGTGGTGAGTGAGAACTAGAAGAAATGTCTTTTGACTAAAGTTGTAAGCTACTTATAGAGGCGCGAAATATCGTGTCTCTATACAGCTTTCAACCAAATTCAATCAACTGCTAGTTACCTTACTTATAGGCTCGCTTCTCTCTGTGGGGAATTGTATATATGTTGAACTTTTGCTTAATAATTAACCAGAAGAAGGGTAGATCTTCTACCAAATATCTTTTCCACAATCTATGAGGTTCTAACAAAAGTCTATACAACCATTCAAAGCCTACTTCGCTCATCCATTTCGGCGCTCGCTTGACATTTCCTGCTTCAAAATCAATCGTTGCACCTATAGCCAAAAAAAAATCAATCTTAGGTAGCTTGTTTCGATACTGATAAATCCATTTTTCTTGTTTTGGCGCTCCCACTCCGATTGCTAATACTGTAGCTCCCGAGCGATTAATCATTTCAACTATTTCCGCGCATTCTAGTTCGTTACGGTCAAATCCCAAAGAGGGAGAATGAGCGGCAACTACTATATTTCTACCTATTTTTTTATTGATCTTTTCTTGTGCCTTAGCCGCAGTTTCTTTTTGTCCACCTAGTAAGAAAATCTTGATTTTTTCATTGTTTCTGTGATAGGCACAGAAGGCAGGAAAAAAATCTGAGCCAGAGAGTTTTTCTTTAATTGGCGTACCCAAAAATCGCGAGGCATAGACCAATATTTGACTATCACATAGTTTGTAATCAGCTATCTCGTAAGCTCGCAAAAACTCGCGATCGCATTGTAACTTCATCAGATGATCTACATTAGGCGTAAACACAACCCCTGACTTTAGCTGCCTCAGTAGTTCTTTGATACTTAAATTGTCAAAATCCAAGTTTAATAGATTAACTTTCCGCATTGATTTATTAGCTCCTCAATCGAGCCTTAAACTGAGACTGTCACTTAACGATCTACTGACCAGTTACACCAACTAGTTATAGCTGTATTTACCGACATTGCCATCCAAAACATATTGAGTAGCCAGTTTATTCCTCCTATCATTCCGGTAATCATGCCATGAAATTGCCATAGTATACTATTAGGTGTGCAATCTAGTTGTCAACCCTTGGAAAAACTTTATATTTGTTTATTTAATAACACCTCAAGAGATAACAATTTCATAGAAATATGTCGCAATGCAGTAGTTTATATGTAAGTTGGTGGTATTTACGAACGTTATCAGCTTTATTTTTACTGTACTGACGAGATAGAAGTATCAAAAGAAACAGTCTACTTTTTCTCAGCCTGAGATGCTTCAGGTACAAATTTCTAATGTCTGCTTACCATCTGAGCAGAGCGCGTTGTTCGTTGCATGTATCAGAATTGCAGTTGTACGTACTCGCTCTCACGTAAAGATTGCTGACCGACAATAGAATCGGACTTACAGTTAAAAAGGCTCCGCAGCAAGAATCGTAGCTGGGTCTTCAATTACTTAATTGTCCTTCAACTATATTTCAGTTTTATGCTAGCTACAGGTAGCGGATAATAGCGTCTTCCTCTCGACATAGCTAGATTGCAGTATTTTGCGTAAATATTGGCATTGCCAAATACTGGAATACATAATGTGGTCTAATGAATAAAAACTGAGGCAGCAATGATGAGGGAACTTTTTTTAACCAAAAAAGTCAACGAGCATCAGGCATTAATAGATAAGATAATGTCTGTTTCATCACTCAGTAGTTTGGATCGCTGCTAAGTTTGGCATGGAACGATTTTGAGACCAGCCATTCTGCTGAAAATTGTAAAATTCAATACATAAAGTGTTATAAGTTGGTTCTGGGGCTTGATGTTTGTTAGTATGTTCCCGAGTTAAACATCATAATAAGTGGAAATTATAGATTCTGACACTGTTGAGCAAATGCTCGATAGATTGTACGCGATCGCCACCTTAGCAAACGATGCACGCTGTAGTATCTGCTTTTACCGTTTAAACATCCGTTCGTACCAAATATAGTTGGTGGTTCTACGATTCAGCATTCAGACAATTTAAACCTTACAGCCACTTATATCTGAAGTCATGAAAATAGCTTACCTCACTACATATGATGTTCTAAATCAGGCAAAGTGGCCCAAGTACCAATCTGGTTTATGTGCAGCAGGCTATTTCCTAGCAAGGACTCTAGAAGCACAAAACGTACAACTCGATCTCGTGGGACCTTTAGAGGCAAAAAATACGCTATCGACTAGAGTAAAACGGCGAATATATACTTCTGTGCTGAAAAAGCAATACTATCACTGGACCGATCCTGCTGTTTTGCGCAATTATGCCAATCAAGCCATACAGAAAATGTCGCAATTCAATTCGGATGCAATCTTGTGTCCAGAAAATTCTCTGCCAATTTCATATCTTGAGTCCGATCTGCCGATAATTTTATGGTCTGATGCGACACTTTATTCACTGATAAACTTTTATCCTTATCTCAGTAATCTCTGCCGAGAAAACTTTCATAATATTACGGCAATGGAAAAAGCAGCACTCGATCGCTGTGAGATGATGATTTATACCTCTGACTGGGCGGCTCAAACTGCAATTGACGCTTACGGTGTCGAACCATCAAAAGTCAGAGTCATTCCTTGGGGTGCAAATATAGAATGCGATCGCAGCCTTGATGATGTGAATCATATCGTGGAAGCGAGGGATAACAAAACTTGCAAACTGCTATTTTTCGCCGTGGAATGGTTGCGTAAGGGTGGAGATGTAGCTTTAGCAGTAGCCAAAGCATTAAATGAGGCTGGTTTACCAACAGAATTAACTGTAGTAGGATGTCATCCACCTGAGTCGGAAACCTTACCGAATTACGTTAAAGTTATTGGCTATATTAATAAATCAACAGCAGATGGTCGAACTGCGCTCGATCGAATTTTAGCTGACTCGCATTTTCTGATCCTACCTACCCGCGCCGATTGCGCTCCTCATGTTTTAATTGAAGCTAACTCTTTTGGCGTTCCTTGTTTAACTACAAATGTAGGTGGAATTAAAACACTTGTTAACGATGATGTAAATGGAAAAGTCTTCGACCTAGATACAGATATATCCGAGTACTGCACTTACGTAACACATTTATTCGAGCATTACGAGCGGTATAAAGCATTAGCCAATTCTTCTTTTTACGAGTATGAAATTCGGCTCAACTGGACTGTGGCAGCCAAGGAAGCAAAAAAGTTAATTATGGATTTAATATAGCAAGTCTAGTTTTTTGAGCAAGTTCTGTTATAATTTGCTAGATTTTGCTGAACTTAACTAAATATGAACATAGCTTTTGTGACTCATTATGATATTTTCAACAGCAATAAGTGGCATCCAAAAGCAATCGGGTTTAGTGGCACGAGTTACTACAAAGCCCAATCACTCAAAGATCGGTTTCCCGATTTTGAATATATTGGTCCGTTAACAGAACGGCATTCTCTAGGGACTAAATTCAAAAGACGTTTGTATAGATATTTGTCTACCAAAGCTTATTACGATTGGGCTGCAATCGATTTGCAAAAGAATTACGCTCGACAAATTAATACCAAATTGTCAAATAGTAACTCTCAGTTAGTTGTTTGTCCAGATATTTCTACAATTGCCTATGTCGAATGCCAGCAGCCAATTGTTTTATGGACGACAAATACTTATGGAGCTTGCATTGATTTCTACGATGATTTTAGCAATCTTTGCCGAGAAACGATTGACGATCTCGTAACGCTCGATCGACTTGCCCTTAGTAAAGTGCAACTGGCGGTTTTTCCCTCTACTTGGGCGGCGGAAGCGGCAATAAATAGCTATCAAATCGATCGTAGTAAGATTGAGATCGTACCATATGGAGCCAACATAGAATGCGATCGCACGATTAATGACATTCAAAACCTAGTAGAAGCAAGAACAACAGAGCGATGTAAGTTATTGTTTCTCGGAGTCAGTTGGTATCGTAAAGGGGGAGATATAGCTTTAAAAGTTGCTAAAAAACTCAAACAACTAGGTATCGATGTTGAGTTAACAGTTGTTGGTTGTCAACCTATAACCGACGAACCATTACCAGATTACGTGGTTAATGTTGGGTTTATCAAAAAATCCGATCCAAAGGGTAGCGATCGCTTAAATCAATTAATTTCTGAGTCTCATTTTCTAATTTTACCATCTAGAGCCGAGACTTATGGAAATGTGCTTTGCGAAGCTAATTCATTTGGAGTTCCTTGTCTGACAACTAAAGTTGGCGGGATTCCTAGTATTATTCAAGATAATGTGAATGGAAAACTATTTGCCTTAGACGCTGACGTTAAAGACTATTGCGAGTACATAGCCCATTTATTTACTAACTATGCCCAATACAAACAACTAGCATATAGTTCATTTCACGAATATGAAACTCGTCTTAACTGGTCAGCAGCAGGAAAATCGATGCAAACCCTCATTACAGAAAAATTTAGTTAATAAATTTAGGGAAAATTTGCTGTTGTTGCAGCATCTCTAAATTTAATAGTTGTTTATTTAATGATGTTTGATTCATGTTTTCCTGATTTTGAAACAAGGCAGTGAAAGCTCCTGCCCCCATACCATCTTGAGGGAATAGACGATAACAAGGAATGGTGGTTAAATGAGATTTATAACGCGCTAAATGAGAAATTTCAACAGGCTGAAATTGCGGAAATCTAGCCAAAAACCACTCACACACTTGCTCGTTTTCTTCGATTGAATAAGTACAAGTCATGTAGGCGAGATAGCCTTGAGGAGCAACAACTTGAGCCGAGTTAGCAATAATTCTTTTTTGCCTGCTAGCGTTTTTATTAATTAAAGCCGGATGAAAACATCCTAATGCTTTATCACCTTTAGCTAACAAAGATTGTCCGGTACAAGGAGCATCAACAATTGCAAGACTACAAGTATGAGGTAGGCGCTGGCTCCACATCTGCGGATCGAGATTGGTGACAGCAGTAGGACTAATTTGACAACGTTTTAAATTAGAAATTAGCATTCCCAAACGCTTGCCAATAACTTCATTACTTATCAGTAATTCTGGCTGTAATGCTTTCCAAGCGAAAATTCCTTTTCCTCCTGGTGCAGCACACATATCCAAAATAGTTGCAATGGGTTGAGAGATAGCTAGCAAGGTTGAAGCAGCAAATACTGAGGAAAAATCTAAGCAATAGTAATAACCGTCCTCATGTAAAGGAAACTGTCCTGGTTTTTCACCAGGTGATACGCAATCTATAAAATCAGGTTGCCATGTAGTTGCAGTTGTTACTGTAAATGGTAAAGATTCAGGCTTTTGCCGACACCAAATAATGCAGGTAGGAAAAGATTGCGGCTGAGTTAAGGCTTGAATAAATTGCTCTTGTGCTGTTGAATCGTCAAATAAACGCCGACTGAGCTTAAGTAACAAATTTGAAGGCTTATCCACTCAAGGAAAATCAAAGCTCTGCGTTTTCTATTGTAGTGGGAATGGGAAGTCAGTTATCAGTTATCAGTTATCAGTTATCGGTTATCAGTTACCGATTACCACACCACGCACCACGACGCAGCTAACATCGGTGAAGACGCTTCACCGTTCGCTGCTTCACCACGCAATTACCAATGACAATCTAATTGCGTTGCCAAACCTTAATATGGTCGATTTCTAGATTGTTTGGTAAAGGCGTAGAGTTGTCGGGAGGGCTATTCGTCCACGCTTTGCCGAGAGCAAGAGTTGCTGTAACGTACATTGCTTCGTCGGGAATATTACCACTATTGGTATAACGTCGTCGTTCGACACCATCTACGTACCAAACCAGTTTATCTGCTTCCCATAACAAGCCATAGGTATGATAGCCGCCAGAAAAATCAATTCCACCCCACCAGCCAGATGATGATTCGTGAGCGCCACTACCGTTTTTATAGTGGATCGTCATGTGGACGTTGTTTGTATTAGAACCTACGAATTCGGCAACATCTATTTCTGGGGGCCAGTTTTTATTTTGTGACAACAACCATAATGTGGGCCAGAAGCCATTGCCTTTAGGCACTTTAGCGCGAAACTCCACGTAACCGTACTGAAAAGCAAACTTATCGTGAGATGCAATCATTCCAGAAGTGTAGTTTAAACCGTTAGACGGCTTTCGCTCTGCACGCAAACGTAAGATTCCACCTCCTACTGATACATTATTCGGGCTAAACCATTGCAAATCGCCAGCACCGCCATTCGTACAGCCATTGGGAGCCCAATAAAAACAGGGAGTCCACTTACCAGTATCTAATCCAGAACCGTTGAAGTCATC
Organism: Scytonema millei VB511283; assembly: GCF_000817735.3. NCBI lineage: Bacteria > Bacillati > Cyanobacteriota > Cyanophyceae > Nostocales > Scytonemataceae > Scytonema > Scytonema millei. Next base: position 49,332 of record NZ_JTJC03000002.1, read on the forward strand.
ACTAAACTTGAGTTGCCAGTTACCAGCAGGAGGATCGGCTAGTGCTGCTGTGGGGCAACACGCCATCATCAAGGCACTAAAAACCAGCAAAACCTTATCCTTCCAGCTACGCAACCGAAGGTTTTGTTGCATGTAAATATTTCCTTTTAATTCAATTTCAAGAGGAGATAGCAGTTGTTGATGAGCTATTGAGTGCCGAACAAACAAAGAGCTATCTCTTGACGCACCGTATTAATAAACCATTTCGATCGGTGTAGAGTCAAGAAAAAATTTTTTTTTGTGCAGTATTTGTGCAGCTAAAACGGAGTATTATTTCTGGCAAACGAAAATACTAAGTAGGTGATTTAGCTTGCAACCCTTTCGTTATAGTAGTTGTATCGATCGCTTGGTTTACGAAACGAGTCGAAAATATAACTTTAAATATCTAAATTACAAAATAGCCAATTCGCGATGTATTGATATTATAAAAATTTACCAAACTCTGAATAAAGCAAAGATTACTGAATAACCAAATACCGATCTATTCTTTTGTAAAGTTTTTCTTATTAAATTGATAAAATATTTGTAATATATTGAAATTTTGATCGCATCTGTGGCTTTAAAGGGAACAAGGGAGAAGTCGCAAGTCAAAAGCCTCTCACTTCTCACCTCTCACTGTTCCCCATACCCGCGAATCAAAAACTACTTCTTCACGTAATGATAGATATCAAAATTAGTCAGTGGCAGATGAGACTCTAGTTTGTAAGATTTAGCCATTGAGCTTTCTAAATCAAAATTTCTTTTCTTTTCCCAAAAAGCTTGGTCGCTAATGGCAATAATTGCCGTGTTTGCGTTTTCAGTAACGCGACTGACTTCTGCTGCTAATTTAGTTGTGTCTAGTCCTAAGCCGTCTATTGTTAGAGTATCGCCATAATAAGGTAGCAAGTAAGGCACGCCGTACAGAAGCACGGATTTGCTATCTTGGCTATTGTTCTTACTCAGATATTGGGCAATTTCACGGTAGTTTTCCCGCTGATATCTGGGTTCAAAATAATAGTTGTAGTTGGCATATAAATTGAGTAGTAGTAACACAATAAACGCCCATCGATACAAATGTTGCCAGTTCTTTTTTTTACTAGAAGAACTAAGTCTAAGCGCGATTGGTAATAGAAACGCTAGAGGAATATAAATATAAAAAGAATGGCGAGGGAGCCAATTAAATTTCGTCACAATTGCAAAGGCAAGTGCGATAATAAAAGCTGCTGAAAAGGTAATCAGAAAAAACCTGTCGATTGGACGATATTGTTTATATTCTGGCGATCGCGCTTTTAAGCCTCTGACAAGTCCGATAAAAATAATGCCAGCAACTAATACAAATAGTAAGAGAACAGGCAAATAGCTGAAAACGAGTTGCAGGCGATCGCCACCACGCATCTGTTCGATTGGTGGACCATAGGTTTCTCCAACTAATAAGCCATAGAAAACAAAAGCTATATTCTGAATAACTGACTGATTTGATGGCGTGACGTGAACTTTTGTCGGATCGGTAGCTACGGGGGAAGCTAGATAAAATATTGCCGCAGGTACACAGGCAATTGCTACAGGTAGCCACCATTGCAGCCAGCGCTTAATATTTCTAGAAACGAGGAAGTGAGCGACACACAGAGCAAGGGTATAAATTCCAATAAAAATGCTACAAAAAAGACCGATCGCTGTAGTTATACAAAATAGCACCTGTGCGATCGCCGTACCTCTAACATTTTTTTGCGGTAAGATTTGGCTGAGAAAATATAATTGCAGAGATGCTAAAAATAAGAGTAAAGTATACGCTCTCGTTTGCTGGCTGTAATAAACTCCGTAAGCACTAAACGATAGAAAGAGCGTCAACCATAGAGCATGTTTCCTACCGTAAAGTTGCCATGCAGTAGTACACAAAACAACGATCGTGCCAATTCCTAATAAAGCAGAAAGGGAGCGGACAGCAAACTCGCTACTACCAAAGATTTGTCGCCAGAAATGTAAGACTAAATAGTAAAATGGCTGAAAGCGATCGCCAGTATCTGTAGTCACAATTGTGGAAATAATAGCTTGAATGCTCGTGCCGTCAGAATAATATAAACTAGCACCTTCATCTAGCCATAAGCTCTTATCTTGCAAAAGGAAAAATCGTAGAAAGATGCCGATTACAAGAGTTAAGACGATCGGGAGATAAGACTTAAAATTAGAGGCTCTAATGCGTTCTAGTGACGTTCTTTGTAACAACATAAGATAAGTCGTAAGTTATAAGTTGTAAGTCGTAAGTCAGCAGCGATGGTAGTTGGTAGTTGGTAGTTGGTAGTTGATAGTTGGTAGTTGCTCCCTCAGCTCCCTCAGCCTCCTCAGCTCCCTCAGCCTCTTCTCTCTGCTCCCTGCTCCCTGCTCCCTGATTAGCTTCCAACTTCTATTTCTCGATCGCGGTGGATGCGGTTTTTTTGCCAAGCTCCCATTGATTGAGCTGCCAAAGCCTCAATCTGACGATAAATCGAGGTAGGGAGCAGCCATAACAGATAAGCAGCAGCCAGTGTCATCAGCGTGCGACGGGGATCTGACAACAGAATACCCCAGTGAGTTGCTAGAGCGCGATGCATGAGCTTTACAGCGATCGCACCCGCTTTGAGACGGACGGCACTACGAGCCAAATAACGCATGTGATACGCTTTGGCAGGTTTTTCCCATTCAGAAATAAATTCTGGTGCGTAGGAGCGGGTTTTTTCGATAACTTGTTCTAGATATTCTAGTTGCTTGAGCAGATTGGCTGAGAGTCCGCCAGAGTTGACGCGATACAAAGTAAGAGCTTCGGGAATGCCAGCAAATTGCCACTGAGTTTGGATCGCAATCCGCAGCCAACATTCAACATCTTCTGCTTGGCGAAAGCGCTCGTCAAAATAAAATATTTCTGGGAATTTTTCTGGAGTTTCGTGACGATAATCGGTAAAAGCGATCGCATCGAGAGTTTCTCGGCGCAACACCGCCGCCGAACCATTACCTACAGGATTATCGCACAGCAGGCACTCTGGGGAAATATTGTCTAGCTGCGGCATGAGATAAGTCCCCAAGCGATGCCCCGTTTCATCAATTAAAGCCGAACGACTGAAACTCACTCCCACATGAGGAAAGTTGTTTAAATGCTCGATATGTTTCTCTAACTTTTGCGGCAACCATAAATCGTCTCCGTCTAAAAAAGCAATATACTCTCCTTTAGCATGACGAATACCCGTGTTTCTCGCACCAGCCAAGCCTCGGTTGCGTTGGCGAATAATCTGAATTCTGGGATCGGTAAATTGCTGACAAATTTCTACACATCGATCTGGAGACTCATCATCAATTATCAGGATCTCTAGATTTTTGTATGTTTGGTCTAACACCGACTGGACTGTGGCACTGATATACTTCTCACAACGGAAAACTGCAATTACCACAGAAACTTTTTTCATATAACTCCTTTCAGTTATCAGTGACTAGTGACTGGTGAGCGCTCGCTAGTCATGAAAAATTAATTCACTAGCCACTAGCCACTAACTACTAGCCACTATTCTTTCACTTCTTGAAGAATTCTCCTTTTTTGATTCGAGCCTGTTATCTGAAGTGCTAGAGATTGGATCTGGTGATAAGTAGAATTAGGCAATAGCCACAGCAAATAAGCGGCTGCTAAAGTCATTACCGTTCGCCGTGGTTCCTCAAATAAAATTGACCTATATGTAGATAGAGCTTTGTGAGAAAATTCGACGGCAGTGGAGCCTGCGGATAAAGTGACAGCTCGACGTGCTAAATGCCGGAGTTGATAAGCCATAGCTGGTTTTTCCCACTCAGCCATCATCTCTGGTGAGGTGTAGGCGCGTGCTGTCTCTAACATAGTTTCCCAAGAGCTAAGTTTCTTATACAATTGGGCAGAAAATCCTTTTGGATTCACGCGGTACAAAGTTAAAGCTTCTGCTAATCCCTCAATTTGCCAGTCTGTTTTTAGCATCATGCGCAGCCAACATTCTACATCTTCTGATGGGTGTAAGCTGCGATCGCAATTGAAATAAGAGACTTCTCCCGATCCAGGCTCGACAAACTTAATTGCTTCTAACAATTCTTTACGAATTACGGGAACTGAGCCATTACCAATTGGCGTACGACACAACAGATCGAGGGGTGTAATATCTGTTAATTTGGACATTTGATAAATACTCAAAGGTTTGTCTGCTTCGTCAATAAAAGCCGAACGACTAAAACTGAGTCCCACGTTTGGCGATTTATCTAGATGTTCGACATGTTTTTCTAGCTTGTGGGGAACCCAAAGATCGTCTCCGTCTAAAAGCGCTACGTAATCACCTTGAGCCTGACGAATTCCCGTGTTTCGAGCTGCTGCAACCCCTTGATTTGGCTGGCGAATGATTTGAATTCGAGGATCGGTAAACTGTTGGCAAATTTCATAACTGCGATCGGTCGAACCATCGTCAATAATCAATAATTCAAAATTTTTGTATGTCTGTGCTAATACAGAGTTTATTGTCTTTGCAATGTATTTTTCGACTTGATAAACGGGAATGATGATAGTAACTAATTTCATATTTCAGAGCTTGGTCGTTGGTCATTGGTCATTTATAGAAACCATTAACTATTAAATACTAGCTATCAACTATCAGCTATCAACTATCAACCACTACGATTGGCGCAATACATGGCGGTTTGTCCAAATCGTAAACACGGGAAGGAAGAGCATGTGAACGATTAAAACTGCTGCTGCAACGCCAATAACCTGCCAATGGACTCCAATTAATAAAGAGAGAGCAAACACAGTCGTAAAAGCTAGATTCCAATATAAATCTAAATTGGGTTTGCCTACAGCTACTAATAATTGCGAAGCAGCATCGGCGAAGGGTCTGGGAATTGCTGACAAGCAAATTAATACCAGCACGGGAATAGCAACAATCCACTGATGACCAAAAACAATTGGTACATACCAATAAGCTAGGCTAGACTGTAGAATCACTAAGGGAAAGATAATTAGACTAATAATTTTAAGCGCGCTGTAATAAGATTGACTTAACTCCAACATGTTAGCTTTAGCTTTACATAAATGTGGCAAAATTGCTGTATTGATTGCTGTAACTATACTCAGGCTAATTCCCAATCCAGCATTGAACCCAAAAAAATAAATTCCTAATTCTTTAATACCTAAAAACCTACCAATTATTAAATAATCTAAGTTATTTCTCAGCGCCTTGAGAAATTGCACGCCACAGATATTTTTACCAAAATCTAAAATCGATCGCCAAGCTTTTGTCGTAAATTTAGCAGTAGGATGCCAAGCGTAACTTTTACGATAAATAATAATTTCTAGCGGTGTCACCAAAACCCAAGGTAAAACGAACGCCCAAATTCCCCAGCCGCGAATAGCAAATAGGGCAGATAATATATAACTAGCGAGATTTCTCACAACAGTAGCGATCGCGCACACTTTAAGTCGATTTTCGCGAACGATTAAGGAAGACTGGATAGCGGCAAAAGGCCACATGAGATAGGGTATACCAGCAATACAGATGGGGATAATTAAATCGATTTCGCGAGTCAGGCGATCGCGATAAAACCAAGCAATAGGAAAAGCAATTAGGCACTGAGCAAAAAACAAACCTGTAAAGATGCTCCAGTTTAACCAATAACCAGAGTTACAAATAGTATCTAATTCTTGGCGATCGCATTGAATAATTTTAGCACTTACCCCGACCTCCATAAAAACTCGCATAAACTCATTGACTGTAGACACAATTGCTGCTAAGCCGTAGTCATAAGGAGTTAAAAAACGAGCTAAAATTACTGTCAATCCGAGGCGAAAAATCCGCGAAATAATTTCTGCCGAACCTAACCAGCTAAGATTACGAACGAATCGATTGGAAAGTTTTTGAGGCAGCCTAGATAAAATAGCTGATAGGATAGGCATTGAGTTTATACATTGTTTTTCGTTATTCCAGCTCGAATCAGATTCAGTGCAGGCGATCGCTGGTTAGTCTCCTATTCAATATATAGTTGATGTAGCTATTATTGCCTACACTACCATCATCAATCTTAAAGAAAACTCGTATTTTCTTACACAAGTCAAGCTGGAAATTTCATCGCAGACAAATGCCAAATTCCCGCATTCTACTTAGGTTGATACGCTACATCAACGATCTAAGCATAACCAGGCGATCGCAGTTACGCAACGATACAGTTATGTAAAAACTTCCTTATGCTACAGAATTATCTTGAATGTAGTTAGCGCGAATTCGAGCGATCTTCTGAAGTAAATGATTAGCAAGTTTAGGCGATAGTAGTTGAATCAGCAGTAATTTTACGAGTAGTGTTTGGACTTTTCTATTCAATAATATTCGAGGTTGTAACTGAATAGCCATTTGTAATTTTTGCCAAGCCACTCCCGCTGCTGTTGCACCCGGAATTTTAGTTAAATATAAGTGGGATAAATAGCGATAAAGATTAGCCAAGCTTTGACTTTTCAGAAATTGTAACTGAGCCGGAGCCACTTGAAATGCTCGGTCGATAACTCGAATTGCATCTTTCTCCATCACCTCAATTTTGGCAGAAGCTGAACCAGCGGTTTGACGGTAAAAAATTTGAGTTTTAGGAACGACTACAAAATCATACTTAGCTGCTAAACGGAGATACAAATCCCATTCTTCTGCATGGGTTAGGGTTGGATCGAATTCGCCAACATCTGCTAAAGCAGTTCGGCGAATCAAAGGATTTGAACCGCTTAAGAGAAAATTAGTTTTTAATAATTCTGCATAGACATTACCCTCGAAATATATGGGGCGATCGTCATGAAAAAACTTGCCTTGCCGATCCATAAAACACGTCCAACTATAAGCAACTCCTGCGGCTGGATGTTGCTGTAATGCTGCGAATTGAAGTTCTAATTTATCTGGTGTCCACAGATCGTCAGCATCGATAAAGGTGATATATTCGCTGGTAGATAAAGAAATACCGCGATTGCGGGCAACTGATACGCCACCATTTTCATAGGAAACTACTTTCAGTCGAGGGTCTCGAACGGTTTGGATTAATTCGAGCGTGCGATCGCTAGACCCATCGTCAATAACGATTAACTCAAAATCTGTAAAAGTTTGTTTTTGAATCGAGGCAATTGTTTCTAGAATCGTATTTTGGGAATTGTATGCAGGCACAATAACTGAGATTGTAGGCATGTCTTAACTCTTAAATGAGAGGGTTCTTGTTTGGCGATCGGCAAAAATTGGTACGTCTTCCTTAAAAGCTATTCCCGTGAGAATTAACCCTTGCCAATAAAGATAGGATGCCAACTGAATATCCACAGCAGCTGTTGCAATCAGTAAGACCAAATAAATATTTAACGCAGTTTTAGCGATCGCGCTTTTCCTAGCTTTCAGAGTTAGCTCGACAAAACCCCAGACGATCGCAAATGTAAAGGCAAGAAAACCTACAACTCCATGCAAATAAAATAGATCGGGCCAATGATTGTGAGTGCCGATCGGCATATGTTCTGTATATTTTGGTCCTTTCTCTTCTACAACTCCATGACCCCAAATTGGTGCTTCCATCCAACGGTTCATCGTCACTTCAGCTAGGCGTTTTCTGACAACTTCAGAACTACGGCGAATGCCACTAATCGCTCGATCCCAAGCTGTTTGCATTAGCTCGATCAGTTGAGGTGCAATCATGCCTATCACAACACTGAATAAACCTACGATCAGTTGAATGTACCAACCAAAATTAGTCAACAACCAAGAGGCGATCGGCACGGCAACCAGACAAACAATTGTCGATCGCGAGCCAGAACCTACGACCATTGCCGCACCTCCGATCGTGCCAAGCCAACGCCATTTTTTATTGGCTTCTTGACTGGATAAAAAGAAATAAATATTCCCAATAATACCTAAATTATTCGCAAAGTTAGCAAACAAACGCAAACGAAATTGTCGAGCTTCACCAAAGTCTCCACCAACATCATATAAATTAACAGTATAAAAGCTGGCAGAACCGCGAAATGCAACTAGGGGAGAAACATAAGAAAAGCTCGGTATACGCAATAAATACATTAGGTAACAGATCGTCGCTAAAATCAAGCTTTGCAAGCAAAGAATACAAGCAGCTCGATAAATCACTTGTGGACGAATTTTTAGGCATCCTGCTAGGGGAAATAATGCCATTAAAGCCCAACTTCGCGCCCAGTTGTTGACCGTGGTAAAAACAAACTTTGGTATCCCTAGATCGAATTCCATATGGGACATAAAGATTGTTAGCTCTATGAATAACATGCCAACAATCCATATCCACACAGATAGCGGAATGCTAATCTTTTCTGACTCTGGTGTGTCTTTTGTTTGGAACCACCATCTTTTAAAAACACACCCTGCCAAGAGAAATCCTAAAGTTGGAATCCAAACGAGTTGCGCTCCCAGAAAATAAATGGGATACGTCAGAATTATGGTATACCAGACCAATTTCTCCTCAAAATTTTGAGGTTTAACGCTCATAGGATTTTCCTTTGAATCGGGAGTCGGGAGTCGGGTGCGATCGAGATTAATTGCGACTTGCGAATTCCAAATTCCGAATTCCGAATTCCGAATTCCCCTTTACCCCTCCACAATCCGATGCTGGGTTTTATGTTCTAGTTCCAGCATCGTCATCCGTCTTTGTCGCAGCCAGAATGCGAGTATACCTGCGCTGACAAATAGAGAACCGCCAGTTGCACCAAGTAAAATAAACATCCTTTTCGGCGAACTCGGAGATTTTGGTAAGTTCGGTTCTGCCACAATTTGTAGTAAAGGATAGGAACCAAAGGCATTTGACCTAATGATATCTAAGTTGGCAAGCGTAGAAGAGAACACTGCTTCAGATACCTGTAATTCACGCCTGAGAGCTTCTAAAGTCGTTTCTTTTTGCGATAAAGTACGGAGGCGGTTTTCTAATTGCAAGATTTGCTGTTCGGTTTCTTTGGCTTGAGATTGCAAGCCGCGATTCTCAGCTTGAGCATCGACGAGCGCTTGGAAGAGGCTTTCTCGCGCCGAACCGTTACTGGTATTAAGGTTGAGTTGTTGAATGAGATCTTGGCTGACTGGTCGTCCGAGTAACGACTCACTGCGGACAAGCATTGCTTGAGCTGCTGCGTCGCGCTTGTTTTGCTCTGCAACAATCGTGGGATGATCGGGTAAAAATTTAGCGCTCAGAGTCACCAAATCGGCACTGGCTTCACTGTAATTTTTTAAGTTTTGCTGAAATACTTGATCTGTTTGTAACACGAAGGCATTAGCAGCATCCTGTTCCGAGAGATTTAAATTAGCTGCTAGTTGTTGCAAACGAGAATTCGATTGTTGTTGTTGAGCGACAATTTCGGCTCGTTGTTTGCGTAAGGCTTCGATGTTGTCAGAGAGAGCTTTGAGCTGATCGCTAGAGTTCAAGCCAGAGATGGCTTTGTAGTCAGAGAGCCGCTTTTGAGCCATTTCTAGCTTGCGCTGGGAAGAACTTAAAGCAGTTTGGAAACTGGCATCGCGTTGAATGAATTCTTGGACTCTGAGTTCGTTGACTCTAGCCTGAATCGCTCTGTAAAGAGCGTAGGATTTATCCCGTGCTTCTTCAGGATTGTCTCCTGTCATTTGAAATTCGATGATGCTAGTGCTGTCGCCGATCTTGACTTTAGGTTTGCCAAACTCTTGAGGAGATATATCCATTTGAGTGGCAGCAATCTGAATTACGGCATCGCTTTCTGCGAGAAATTTATAATTCTGCCTGGGATCTTGAGTACTAATGCTGTAGGGCGAGGAGCTATCTAAAGAAGTCTGTCCGATCTCTGGAAGGGATACTCTAGCTTGAGCGGCAGTTCCTGGCACGTTAACAGCCCATCCACTGGTGTAGGTTGGAGCTTTAAGCTTTAAATACGCTAAAGCCGAACACCAAATGGCAGCATTAGCCAATATACCAATGAGTAGATAGGGAGACCAATGAACTTGCTGTAGTCTTGACTTGGGAAACGGGCGAGAAATTGTCACGGATTCAGTCATTCAGCAATCCTCCTAGCAGATGTTTCAACTGATACATTTTTTTAACAAAAATAACTAGCTGCTACGCAAACTTTAACTATAAAAATTACTCCGTCTCAACCTCTCGCCTGTACTTCATTACACCTACTCTGAAAACATAATTTCTCAGTCCTGGGTATGAACGTGAACTAATACTAAATAGTTATTACCGCTCTCCCAGCCAAAGTGTTGCCTCAGATTATAGACTAACTCCTAATTTCTCTGACAGTTACAAATCTTAATTTACCCTGAAATATGATTTTGTGACTAAAAGAGCGAAAATCATCTAAATTTTCCCTGGTTTTAGTGGTTTCTTCATCCTATTTGAAGTGGTTTAGGAGGACAGGAGTATAGATCTCTCCTATGAAAAGTCAAGCGATACGGAGTCAATATATCTCGGTTAGTGATGCAAAGATCTTGAAGATCCCCCCTAGCCCACGGACACTTTAACGCGAGTTGCTACAACGGGGGATACCCCCGCAACGCACTCGCTCCTCAAGTCGGGAAACCCGCCCACGTAAGTGTCCTCCCCTTAAAAAGGGGGGAACTTAAAGCCCCCGATTTGGCGGGGGTTGGGGGATCTTGCCTTAATCGAAAATATTAAATACGGAGTATATTTGACAACATAGACCACAATAAAAAAGTCGTTCTCAACTAGCAAATTTTTAGTGAATGCTCGATTTGAAAAGCATCAACTGAGGCGATCGCCACGAAATTGCTGAAGAAAAACGACAAGAAAATTTAAGTATCGTTTATGGCTTAATTTGTATCAGGCTTAGAAAGAGCAGACGAATAGGTGACAACTGAGCGTTGACGCTGGAAAGAAAGAGCGCCATCCTGACAATCGACTTGAATCGTGTCGCCTTCGGTAAAAGTTCCTTCTAATAATTTGGTTGCCAAAGGATTTCGTAGGTGGCGTTGGATGGCTCGTTTGAGCGGACGAGCGCCGTATACGGGGTCGTAGCCAATATCTACTAAGTAATCTTGAGCTGCTGGCGATAGCACGATGCCAATTTTTTGTTCGTCGAGTAATCTTTCAAATTGTTTGAGTTGAATGCCAACGATTTGCCGCAGTTGGCTGCGATCTAGGGGATGGAAAATAATCAGGTCATCGATGCGGTTGAGAAATTCGGGGCGGAAATGCGATCGCAAGACTTCTAAAACTTGCCGTTGTATCTGTTCGTAGTTAGCATCATCTCCAGATAAATTGAGAATGCGATCGCTACCGATATTACTCGTCATGACGATTACCGTATTGCGAAAATCAACAGTTCTGCCCTGAGAATCTGTAATCCGCCCGTCATCTAGCACTTGCAGGAATATGTTGAAGACATCTGGGTGAGCTTTTTCCACCTCATCTAACAACAACACGGAGTAGGGACGGCGGCGGATTGCTTCTGAGAGTTGTCCTCCTTCCTCATAGGCAACGTAGCCTGGAGGCGATCCTACTAGCCGCATCACAGAGGATTTATCCATATACTCGGACATATCCAGTCGCACCATTGCATCGTCTGAATCAAATAAAAACTGCGCCAATGCCCGCGCTAATTCTGTTTTACCCACCCCTGTCGGACCCATGAACAAGAAAGAACCGATAGGACGACCGGGATCTTTCATGCCTGCCCGAGCGCTGCGGATAGCTGCTGCTACAGCCGATACAGCCTCAGATTGACCGACAACTCTAGCGTGCAGGTGGCTTTCGAGTTGGAGTAATTTCTGGCGTTCTGACTCTAACAGGCGATTGACAGGGATGCCCGTCCACTTAGCGACGATCTCGGCAATATCAGCTTCGGAGACTTCTTCTCGTAACAGTGTAGAACCCTGGCTTTGAATTTCTATGAGTAGAGTTTCTTTTGCTTCGCGATCGCGCTGTACTCCTTCTAGTTGTCCGTATTTCAGCCGTGCTGCCGTGTTGAGATCGTAGGCGCGTTCTGCCTGCTCGATCTGCACCCGCAAAGATTCTTCTTCTTTTTTCAAAGCCCCGATCGCATCAAGGATCTGTTTTTCACCCTGCCATTGAGAATTTAATTCCTGTTGTTTTTGCGTCAGTGTCGAAATTTCTTGCTCGATCCGTTCCAAGCGTTCTTTGGTAATGGCAGCGCGTTGGTCTTCACCAGCGATCGAAAGCTTTTCCATCTCCAACTGCATTAAACGGCGATCGATGATTTCTAGTTCTGTCGGCTTAGAAGTGATCTCCATTTTCAATTGTGCAGCAGCTTCATCGACGAGATCGATCGCCTTATCGGGTAAAAAGCGATCGGTGATGTAGCGGTGGGACAGGGTAGCGGCTGCAACTAGAGCAGAATCAGTAATTTTGACGCTGTGATGCGCTTCGTAGCGTTCTTTCAAGCCTCGGAGAATCGAAATGGTCGTTTCTACCGAGGGCTGATCGACAAAGACTTGTTGGAAGCGGCGTTCTAAGGCTGCGTCTTTTTCAATATACTTGCGGTACTCATCTAGAGTCGTCGCGCCAATACAGCGTAACTCTCCTCGTGCCAGCATTGGTTTGAGTAAGTTGCCCGCGTCCATTGCGCCTTGAGTCGTGCCACCTGCACCGACAACGGTGTGTAATTCGTCGATAAATAAGACGATTTGTCCGTTAGATTCGGTGACTTCCCGTAATACAGCCCGCAAACGGTCTTCAAATTCACCGCGATATTTTGCTCCAGCAATCAAGCTACCCATGTCGAGAGTAATTAACTGCCTGTTTTTCAAAGATTCAGGGACATCGCCCTTGATAATCCGTTGCGCCAACCCTTCTGCGATCGCAGTTTTCCCCACACCAGGTTCGCCAATCAAAACAGGATTATTTTTCGTGCGGCGAGACAATACCTGAATCACGCGCCGCACCTCATCGTCTCTACCAATGACGGGATCGAGCTTGCCAACTTTTGCCTGTTCCGTCAGGTCGCGCCCAAATTTTTCTAGGGCTTCGTAGCGTGCTTCGGGGGTTCGGTCTATGACCTTTTGATTGCCACGAATCGCCTTAATTGCCGCTTCTAGCTTTGCCGTATCGAGATTGAAACCTTTACACACCCTACGCCCGATCCGTTCGTCCTCCCCAAACGCTATCAGCAGGTGTTCGACTGAAACGTGTTGGTCTTGCCAGTTCGTTCTAATCGCATCAGTCCGGTCGAGCATCAAATCCAAATTTCGACCCAAATAAAGCTGACTGCTTTTACCCACTTTCGGCTGTCGCTTGGCGAAAGCTTCAAGCTGCTGTGCCATTGCTGCGGGATCGACACCAGCTTTAGTTAGAATCCGATTAGCCAGCCCTTTTGGTTGTTCTAAAAGTGCGATCGCGAGGTGTTCGACCTCCAGTTGTTGTTGTTGAAAACGTTGAACCATCAAATCCTGAGAATTGACGATCGCTTCCCAGGCTTCTTCGGTGAACTTGTTAGGGTCGGTGGGCTGCATCTTAACGATTTTAGATTTTAGATTTTAGATTTTAGATTGGCGATGTGAGATTAAAAAGAAAATACCACCTGGTGACAGTGGTGCGATCGCTATTAGCCTATCCTATTTTGAAGGGGTTAGGAGCGAGGAGCGAGGGAAAGAGGGGGCGTAGGGTGTAGGGTGTGGAGAGAATTCGGAATTCGGAATTAATTGTGACTTGCGAATGCGCGACTTGCGACTTGTCTTGCTCCCCCTTCTTCCCCCTCTCCCTTGTCTCCCTTGTCCCCCGTGTCTTCCCCCTCTCCCCTGTCCGACGTATACCTCAGCCTACTGTGACACTAACTCCTTCTGAGGAGTAGCAGATTCTCTAGAACTGAGTTGGATCAACTCTACTTTGTAGCCGTCGGGGTCTTCAACAAAAGCGATAACTGTAGAACCGTGCTTCATTGGTCCTGGTTCTCGTACTACTTTACCGCCACGGGCTTTAATTTCTTCACAAGTGCCGTAAATGTCATCAACGCCGATCGCGATATGACCGTAAGCATCACCTAAGTTGTATTTCTCCGTGTCCCAATTGTAGGTGAGTTCGAGAACGGTGTGGTCTGCCTCATCACCATAGCCTACAAAAGCCAGGGTAAACTTACCACCTGGATAGTCTTTCTGGCGCAGCAACTTCATGCCCAAAAGTTCGCAGTAAAACTTGAGAGATGCTTCCAAGTTACCGACGCGAAGCATTGTGTGTAGTAATCGCATTAAGTGACTCCAAATTTCAGCATCGATCTCTATTCTAGGCAGTAGGGAGCAGTGACCAGTTATCAGTTATCAGTTATCAGTTAACCAACAACCAACAACCGTCAACTGTTAACCGTCAACCAACAACAAATGACCAATGACCAATGACAACCAATTTCGTGTTGAATGATCCTTAACATCGTACCCATCAGCCTGTAAAATTCCTATCCTGACTCAAATGAAGTGATTGGTGAGTAGTGAGTAGTGAGTAGAACCAGTGAAGAGTGACTTAGTGACAAGAATTGAGTCCAGCCACTAGCCACCAGCCACTAGCCACTGACAACTGATAACTGACAACTGATAACTGATAACTGAAAAAGGAGCTACGCAGCATGATCGATACAATAGACAGCGCTATAGACAACATTATTGCTAGAGAAATTCTCGATTCGCGGGGTCGCCCTACTGTTGAGGCGGAAGTACATTTAATTGGGGGAGTGGTGGGACTCGCCCAGGTTCCCAGTGGGGCTTCTACAGGTACTTTTGAGGCGCACGAACTTCGAGATGACGACAAGAGCCGTTATGGGGGTAAAGGTGTACTCAAGGCGGTGGAAAATGTCAATTCGGCGATCGCCCCACAACTATCTCAAATGGATGTCTTGAACCAAGAAGCCCTCGATCGAGCCATGATTGCTCTAGATGGCTCTCCAAATAAAGCCAAGTTGGGAGCAAATGCGATTTTATCCGTGTCTTTGGCGGCGGCGAAGGCAGGAGCGGAGTTACTTGGAATTCCTTTGTATCGCTATCTGGGGGGACCTTTAGCAAACGTGCTACCCGTACCGTTGATGAACGTGATCAATGGTGGCGCTCACGCAGCAAATAATATCGATTTTCAAGAATTTATGATCGTTCCGGTTGGTGCGTCTTCATTTCGAGAGGCGTTACGCTGGGGGGCGGAAGTTTTTGCCGCTTTGAGTAAGGTGCTGGACGATAAAGGATTGCTCACTGGTGTGGGCGATGAAGGCGGTTTTGCGCCCAATTTGGAGTCAAATCAGGTAGCTCTAGAAATACTGATGAGCGCGATCGCCAAAGCTGGATATAAACCTGGGGAGGAAGTCGCATTAGCCTTAGACGTGGCTGCCAGCGAGTTTTACAAAGACGGGCAGTATGTCTATGACGGCGCAGCTCATGCACCCACTGAGTTTATCGAGTATTTGGCTAAACTGGTCGGTGAATACCCAATTGTCTCAATTGAAGATGGGTTACATGAGGAAGATTGGCAGCACTGGCAGCTGTTAACTGAAAAAATTGGCGATCGCGTTCAACTTGTCGGCGACGATCTCTTTGTGACTAATGCCACCCGCCTCCAAAAAGGGATCGAAACCAAAGCAGGAAATGCCATCTTGATCAAGCTGAATCAAATTGGTTCGCTGACAGAAACTTTAGAAACCATCGATCTAGCTACCCGTAACGGTTTTCGCTCGATTATCAGCCATCGTTCGGGAGAAACAGAAGACACGACGATCGCTGACTTAGCTGTAGCAACACGCGCAGGTCAGATTAAAACTGGTTCTCTCTGTCGCAGCGAACGGGTAGCAAAATATAATCGCCTATTGCGCATTGAAGACGAGTTAGGCGATCGCGCTGTTTATGCTGGAACTGTGAAGATGGGACCGAAGTAGATATTGGTTGACAGTTGACGGTTAACAGTTAACCGTCAACTGTCAACCAGATATTTAAGGATAAAACCCTAATTTTGGTAATCCTAAACTCTCGTCCCAGCCCATCATTAGGTTGAGGCATTGAATTGCTTGTCCGGCTTGTCCCTTGATCAAGTTATCGATCGCTGACAAGACGATGACTCTGCCAGTACGGGGATCGGTTTCGATGCCGATGTAGCAGAGATTGCTGCCGCACGCCCACTTGGTTTGGGGATAGATACCGCTGTCGCAAATTGTTACCCAAGGACAATTGCGATAAAAAGCTCTGTAGATGGTAATTAAATCTTCTCTGACTAACCCGGGATCGCGCAGAGTGGCGTAGACGGTGGCTAGGATACCGCGTACCATTGGCACTAAGTGAGGAGTAAATTGGACTAACACTTGATGTCCAGCCAAATCGCTGCAAACTTGCTCGATTTCTGGCGTATGACGGTGACGGGCAACGCCATAAGCAGCAAAAGAGTTATCTGCTTCTGCAAGCAACAGTCCAGTTTTTGCCTGTCTACCACCCCCAGACGTGCCAGATTTTGCATCGACGATCGCAGTTTCAGGTACGATCAAGCCTTGCTTTAGGAGGGGGGCAAGTGCTAGTAGGCTAGCGGTGGGATAGCAGCCGGGACAACCGATCAGTTGGCTTTCGGCAATGCGATCGCGATACAGTTCTGGTAAGCCATAAACTGCTTTTGTTGCCACAGCTATGTCTTGCCGCTGTTTGCCGTACCAGATTTGATAAGTTTCTAAATCGCTAAATCTATAGTCGGCAGATAAATCGAGAACTTTACAACCTTTATCGATCAACTGAGGAGCCAGATCGCAAGCAAAACCATTGGGGAGTGAGAGAAAAACTACCTCACACCTTGCTGCGATCGCTTCTGAATCGACAGATTCGATTGGCTGCGCTACCCGATGAGCTAAGTGGGGATATATATCAGCAAACGATTTGCCAGCACTGCTATCGCCACCCAAGTAGACGAGTTCTACTTCAGGATGATCCATTAACAACCTGACCAATTGCACCCCGCCATAGCCTGACGCGCCAACAATTCCTACCGATACGCGCCCTTCTTTACCCATGACAATCAATCCTGATGAAATACATTTTTATGACTCGATTGAGATCGGGCTTTGATAATTGGCGATCGCCAACTGCTCGTAGCCTCTGAAATGGATTTGTAAACTAGGAAAAAAATTAACTTTCGCTGCATTGTAGTACTAAAAGGGAAATCTCGTTGCAACAATTTTCTCAAATCTTGACGTGAGCCATCAGGTGAGTTATCGGTTACGCCAATCTAGCCGCGTCTGCAAGAAAGGTTGTGGGGTGTGGGGTGTGGGGTGTGGGGTGTGGGGTGTAAAGATTTTAAATTTCTTTCTCCGCGACTCTCCCTCAGCTTCCTCAGCTCCCTACTCCCCTGCTCCCCTGCTCCCTGCTCCCTTTCAAATCTCCTGTAGCAGTTTTTGCGGATCGACTTGCGCCGCCATTTCTTGCTTTTTTAATTCAATGGCTTTTAGTTCGTCTAATTGTCTGAAAATCTTCTCACTCACATTTTCTGGTAGAACTTGGGCAATCCGTGAGGTTTCGTATTCTATAGAAATCATTCTAATAAGTTGATAATATCCATCTAATAATTCTTCTGATAATTTAATTTGTTGCGCGATCTTATTGATGCCTTTGCTCGTAATTTCAATTTGACGACCGTATAATTCTTGTTGCGCACTTAACATTTTTTGTTGTAAATTCTTTAAACGCCGAATCAGCTTTTTATTAGCATTTAACTCTTGCTGCAACTTGAGAGTCTGTTGCTCCATTTCATATTTTTGCGATAGCAATTGCTGCTCGGAGGTGAGCCTACCTAACTCTTGGCGATCGCGTTCTTTGAGTCTTTGGCGCATAGTTGCGTAGGTTCCTATTCCCGCTGCTGTAGGTGCAGCCGCAGCTAATAACAGTTTATTGGTTGTAGGATTTAGAATGCATAACGGTACGGTAATGGCGAGAGCTAATTTACTGATATTAAAAGCTAAAGATTTTGCTCTTGCTCCCGGTTTTCTTAAAAGGTAACTTTCGCCCGTACTAGAATTTTCTAACCACAACAAATCTTTTAAGACCTTACCTTGCATTAGATAAAGCAAAAGTAATTTGTCTCCAGCTACAGCCGATATTTTTTCCTCTTGTCCTAAAGTGGAAAAGTCTAGTGCTTGAAGCGGATTATTTTTGTTTGGATTACCTGCATCGTATAACCGCAATTGATAAACACGTCTGTATTCTGCTTGCTTGTTATATTTACTGCGATACCAAGATTCTAGATATGAATTAAAGCTAGCAACTTCAGTGCGTACTAAAGCATATCTATAGTCACACCTGAGACAAATACTTTCGAGAAAGTCTTCGTCGCATTCTTCAAAGCTGGGAAAATAGACAGAATGACGACAAGCCGGACAGGGAATTTGCAGTGTCATGGAAGGAGCTAGGGGCGATCGTGAGAGTTGAGGGGCTGTAGGGCAGAACTCTTTTTGAAACATGAGGGCTGAAAAAGGCTGAGGTAATCTTTCTTTTTCTCCAAAAAAAATCTAGCCTCTCGCCCTTAATCCCTCGATCCTAACCCCCAGTCCCTCCAAAGAGTTTGCTGGAACGGAAGTTGAGTTAATAAAGTCGATAAACTGTTGTACGAGTTCGGGATTGCGCCATCCTCGATTGGTTTCTGCAACCAAAACTTTTAATGCTTCTGCCTGAGACAGCGCGCGTTTGTATGGGCGATCGCTAGTCAGAGCATCATAAATATCAATAATTTGAAAGACTTGAGCGAGATAAGGAATCTGCTCTCCAACCAGCTGATAGGGATAACCAGAGCCATCCCAACGCTCGTGATGGTGCAAAACAATTGGAATCACTCCCCGCATCGTCCGCAAAGGTTGACAGATTCTTTCACCAATCAAAACGTGCTGTCGCATCACTTCCCACTCTTTGGCAGTTAGTTTTCCAGTCTTCAGCAGCACCGCGTCGGGAATGCCAACTTTACCAATATCGTGTAAATAACTACCCCACATCAAATCTCGTCTCTGAGCGCGGGACAGATTGAGATAGCCACCGAAAGCATCGCTCAACTTTACCAAGCGTTCGCAGTGATCGCCAGTATTAGGATCGCGGCTTTCCACTGCCCTAGCAATGGAAAATAACACCTGCGAAGCATGATCTAAATCTTCATTCAACCGCTTTTGACGTACCAAAGATTTGACGCGGGCAGCTAATTCCAGGCGATCGAAAGGTTTACTTAAAAAATCATCTCCCCCAGCTTCAATCCCACGAATTCTAGCTTGTCGATCGTTTAAAGCTGTGATAAAAATGACTGGGATCAGCCTTGTCTGTTCGTCCTGCTTCAGTTGGCAACAGACTTCAAATCCATCCATTTCTGGCATCATGACATCCAGTAGGATGAGATCCGGTTGACCTTGACTGACGGACTCTAGCGCTGACGAGCCACTATCTGCCTCTAAAACTTCGTACCCCTCTACTGAGAGAATAGCTACAGCCGTCATACGACTAGCTGGATGGTCGTCAACTACCAGGATTTTAGGCGGAGCTAGATCGAAGCTGTTCACTCAATATACCTGTATGATTATCTACAACGTGAAGTCTGCGTGAAGTCTGTTGGAAGGACAACAAGCTGAACGGCACAATTCGCCAAAAGTCACAGACTCATCAATGAGATTGTTTCATTTTGTCAAAAAATATCTAAATTATACTGGAAAAGTTTTAATAAATTAACTTAACTTTATCTTTGAAGCACTAGCCACGTATGATTAATTCTACCTCTGCTTTCGCAACTTCTGCTTTCACAACATACAAACTACTGATTCTTCTCACTCTAAAGTTTAGGTGAGAAGAGACATAGCATATACCAGTTTTTGAACCGTCTATAGTCAAAAGTCAGAAGTGATGGTAGTTGACGGTTGACGGTTGACGGTCGTTTTTTCTCCCTCAGCTCTCTCCCTGCTCCCTGCTCCCTACTCCCTCCTCCCTTCTCAACGCTCATCACCTAAACAAATACCCAAACCACGGGCAGTTTTAACCAGCGTACCGTGAGGATTGACTGCACGGTATTGGGCGATCGCTTCGGGAATGGGAACGCTGACAACTTGCCGTTTTTGCCACGTTACCATCCGGTCGTACTGTGCTTCGGCAATTAGATCGACAGCCGCAACACCAAAAGCAGAGGCAATTACCCGTTCTAGTGGTGAGGGCGTACCACCTCGTTGAACGTGTCCTAAGACTGTGACTCGCGTTTCTGCCCCAATCCGAGTACAAATTTCATCAGCTAAATATTGACCGATACCACCATAGCGACATTGTCCCAAGCGATCGGTAGACATGACGCATACGCCTGTCTCCGTCCGCACCGCTTCCGATACGACGACGAGAGAATAATTTTTCCCCTGTTCTTGTCTTTCTTTAATTGTGTAACAGATGCGCTCGACAGTGTAAGGAATTTCTGGAACTAAAATCACATCAGCACCACCAGCAATCCCCGCACTGATGGCGATATGTCCCGCATCGCGTCCCATCACTTCTAAAATCATCACCCGGGAATGACTGGCAGCTGTAAAATGCAACCGATCTAAAGCTTCAGTGGCAATACTGACAGCAGTATCAAAACCGATTGAAAGTTCGGTTACGCCGACATCATTGTCGATCGTCTTGGGAATTGCCACCAAGTTGAGATTTCCTTGTTGGGCAAGGCGACGTAAAATCGCCATACTACCGTCGCCACCAATGCCAATCATGGCATCCAAGCCTAATTGGTGGTAGCCTGCGATAATGTCTTCCGAGCGATCGCGGATGGTTCCGTCTGGCATCGGAAAAGCAAACGGATCGCCTTTATTGGTCGTTCCTAAAATTGTCCCACCAGCTACGAGCAATCCATCAACTTTGTCAATTTCTAAGGCGATCGCTTGCGGCGGTTGAGCCATTAATCCTAAAGTGGCTTGTCGAATTCCAAATACCTCCCAGCCATAAGTACCGACAGCGCGATGCACCACGGCACGAATCGCGGCATTCAAACCCGCACAATCGCCACCACTAGTTAAAATTCCAATTCGTTTCATTCAGTTATCAGTTATCAGTTATCAGTTATCAGTCAAGAAAGGGTGTGGGGTGTGGGGAAATTTTGAATGCGTGAATGCGTGAATGCGTGAATTTTGAGTTGCTCCCTCAGCTCCCGATCGCTCCCTCAGCTTCCTCAGCTCCCGATCGCTCCCTCAGCTCCCTCAGCTCCGCGACTCTCTCTTCTCCCCCTTGTCCCCCTTGTCTTTTCCCTAACCCCTCACTCCTCACCCCTCTCCAAAGCAGTACATTAGACTGAAACAGGTAGCATCGATCTTAATTACAATTTGATTTTAGATTTCTTTATTTTTTGCAATATTCAGCTAGTTCTAGACAGTGATTACTTCAGATAACGATTCTTTTGATTTTTCGGATGCATTAACTATTCCCCAAGCCCCGCCTGGTTATAAATCAGGCTTTATTGGGATTATCGGTCGTCCTAATGTTGGTAAATCGACGTTGATGAATCAACTTGTGGGGCAAAAAATTGCCATTACTTCTCCAGTCGCGCAAACAACGCGCAACCGCTTGAGAGGAATTTTGACCACACCCGCAGCTCAGTTTATTTTTGTCGATACGCCAGGAATTCATAAACCCCATCATCAGTTGGGAGAAGTGTTAGTCAAAAATGCTCGGATTGCCATTGATTCTGTCGATGTAGTGTTGTTTGTGGTAGATGGTTCTCAAGTTGCTGGGGGAGGCGATCGCTTTATTATCGAGTTGCTAACTCAGACGCAAACTCCTGTAATTCTGGGGCTGAACAAAATCGACCAGAGATCGACCAATATTGAAGATTTGGATCGTTCTTACCAAGAAATAGCTAAATCTTACCAATGGCAGATGCTAAAATTTTCAGCCCTTAACGGTGAGGGATTAGAAGCATTGCAACAGGCAATTGTGGAATGTTTGGAGCCTGGTCCTTATTATTATCCTCCCGACTTAGTTACAGACCAGCCAGAACGTTTTATCATGGGAGAATTAATTCGCGAACAAATTTTATTGCTAACACGGGATGAGGTTCCTCACTCAGTGGCAATTACCATTGACAAAGTGGAGGAAGCTCCTAACATTACCCGTGTATTTGCGACTATTCATATCGAGCGAGATTCTCAAAAAGGAATTCTGATCGGCAAGGGAGGAGCAATGCTCAAAGCGATCGGTAGCGCTGCTCGCGAACAAATTCAAAAGCTAATCGCAGGCAAAGTTTATTTAGAACTATTTGTAAAAGTACAACCAAAATGGCGACAATCTCGGCTCAGGCTATCAGAGTTTGGTTACAAAGTAGAAGAATAGTTGGTAAGTCGTAAGTCGTAAGTCGTAAGTTGTAAGTCGGAAATAATTCTCCTTGCTTGGAAGCTCGTGCGCTCCTCTTCTTCACTGATAACTGATAACTGATGACTGATGACTGATAACTGATAACTGATAACTGAAAAAATGTTTGAAAAATCTAATCGAACTCCAATCAAGAAAAACAAAGATGTCGTCCTGTTAATTAAAGGATTAATTATTGGCAAAGTTCTGACCTTGCTGGTTATTGGTGGTTTGTTGTGGTGGCTAAAACCTCAATTGTGGAGCAGCGCTACTGCTACAAATCAAACTTCAGAAAATCCAGTAGCAACACCAAACGGTTCTACCTACGATCGCATGACAGGTATACCATCGGGTACGTTTAACTATGGTGGTAGTGCTGCATGGATACCAATCCGTCAAGTGGTTGACGCTCAGATTCAGCAAGCACGTCCAGAACTTCAATTGCGCTATATCCAGCCGCCTAATGGTAATTTGAGTTCTAGTGTGGGAATACAGATGCTGCTCGACGGGAAGTTAGATTTTGCCCACTCCTCTCGTCCGCTAACAGCAGCAGAAAAAGCACTGGCACAAAAGCAAGGATTGACACTGGCAGAAATGCCAATTGCGGTAGATGGAATCGCCGCCGTCGTTCATCCCTCTTTGCAAATCTCTGGTTTAACCGTAGAACAGTTGCAGCAAATTTATCAAGGCAAAATTACCAACTGGAGTCAGTTAGGTGGGGAAAACTTGCCAATTGTTCCATACACTCGTCATCCTCAAGATGGCAGTCCCGCCGCGATCTTTTCTACATCAGAACAAACTTTTGGGACGAACGTACGTTCTGTCAAATCTACAACAGCTGCCTTGCGTCTAGTTAACCAGACTCCAGGTGCAATCTATTATGCTTCTGCCCGTGCGGTCGTGCATCAATGCGGAGTCAAACCACTTCCCTTGGGCGAGAATAGCGATCGCTTCGTTCCTCCCTATCGCGAACCGCTATCCCAGCCTTGCCCTAATCAGCGCCATCAACCAAACTTAGCAGCTTTTGCCGATGGCAGCTATCCTTTAACTCGTAATTTATACGCGATCGTCAAGCAAGATGGAGGTAAAGCACAACAAGCAGGAGAAGCTTACACCAGACTCCTACTTTCCGACCAAGGACAACAAGCCCTCAGACAAGCTGGTTTCGTGCAAGCAGCAGCTGCCACCGCACAAAACAAACCAGCTAACTAATAAATTTTTAATTGCGAATTGGGTACGGGCGGGTTTTGACCCAAAATTTGCTCGTCAGATTGCGAGTCGATCTGCTAAACCCGCCCCTACGACTTCTGATTTCCGTCCGGGCGGGTTTTGACCCGAGATTTGCTCGTCAGGTGGCGAGTTGATCTGCTAAACCCGTCCCTACATTTGCGAATTCCGAATTCCCTAATCCAGTTCTCGCCTTCCTTCCAAAGCTCTTGCTAACGTCACCTCGTCAGCGTATTCTAAATCGCCACCCACGG
This sequence comes from Scytonema millei VB511283, assembly GCF_000817735.3. Lineage (NCBI taxonomy): Bacteria > Bacillati > Cyanobacteriota > Cyanophyceae > Nostocales > Scytonemataceae > Scytonema > Scytonema millei. The sequence continues at coordinate 73,123 of NZ_JTJC03000002.1, forward strand.
GTAAACCAAAGGCAATTCGCGTCACTTTGGTGAATGGTTTGAGGAGTTGACCGACATACAGCGTTGTCGTCTCTCCTTCCACGCTGGGACCAATTGCTAAAATCACTTCCTTGGGTTGTTGTTGACCCACCCGTTGTACCAGCGATTGAACTGTGAGTTGTTCGGGTCCGATCCCATCCATCGGTGAAATGACCCCCCCCAAAACGTGATACTTGCCGTGATATTCCCTAGTTTTTTCCAAAGCAATCACGTCGCGGGAGTCAGCCACAACGCAAATTGTGTTGTTATCTCGGTTAGAGTTACGACAGATCTCACAAACAGGTTCCGCTGAGAGATGAAAGCATACCTTGCACAAACCCACTTGTTTTTTTGCTTCTAACAAAGCTTGTGCTAAGGCTTCAACTTCTGCTTCTGGACGCTTCAAAATATGTAAAGCAAGGCGCTGAGCGGTCTTGGGACCCACTCCTGGCAAGCGCTGCAACTGCTCGATCAAACGAGCCAAAGGACGTGCGTAAACCGTGATCTTATCTCCTGCGATCGCTTCTTTATTTTAACAGGGAGTCGGGAGTCGGGAGTCGGGACAAATAACTACCAACTACCAACTACCAACTACCAACTACCAACAAGATTTAATATGTAAATGAGCTTTCAGCCCCCCAGTTAAATTTATGGAATTAGCAACTACTAATCTTCCCAGCAGCGATTTAGATGCCTTTTGGATGCCGTTTACGGCTAATCGTCAGTTTAAGGCTAGTCCGCGTTTATTAGTGGCGGCTGAGGGGATGTATTACACCACAGCTGACGGACGGCGAATTATTGATGGTACGGCAGGGTTGTGGTGCGTTAATGCGGGTCACGGTCGCCGAGAAATTGCTGATGCGGTACAAAAACAGGTGATGCAGTTGGATTTTGCCCCGACGTTTCAAATGGGACATCCAGCACCGTTTGAATTGGCGACACGGTTGGTAGAACTGTTACCTGGAGACTTGAATCGCGTCTTTTTCACCAATTCTGGTTCGGAATCTGTCGATACAGCTTTGAAAATTGCGATCGCCTATCATCGGCTGAAGGGTCAAGGGGCGCGACAAAGACTTATCGGTAGGGAACGCGGCTATCACGGGGTAAATTTTGGCGGTACGGCGGTGGGAGGCACGGGAGCAAACCGCAAGTTATTCGGCAACATCGTAACTGGAATCGATCATTTATCCCACACCCATAATTTAGAACATAACGCCTTTACTCGCGGACAACCTCAGTGGGGAGAGCATCTAGCTAACGAGTTAGAGCGACTGGTAACGTTACACGATGCCTCAACAATTGCAGCTGTTATTGTGGAGCCAGTTGCCGGATCGACGGGGGTTTTACTGCCACCAGTCGGTTATTTACAAAAGTTACGCCAAATTTGCGACAAACACGACATTTTACTGATTTTTGACGAAGTGATTACGGGTTTTGGACGTTTGGGTAAGCCATTTGCTGCCGATTATTTTGGAGTCATACCGGACATGATTACGGTGGCGAAAGGAATTACCAACGCTACTGTGCCAATGGGAGCGGTATTCGTGCGCGAGGAAATCTACCAAACCTTTGTCCAGGGAATAGAAAACGGGATTGAACTTTTCCACGGCTACACCTACTCCGGTCATCCCGTTGCCTGTGCTGCGTCTCTGGCTACCTTGGATATTTATCAAAAAGAAGGATTGCTGACTCGCGTATCAGAAATTGCGGATTACTGGGAAGATGCCGTTCATAGTTTGCGTGGTTTACCCCATGTCATCGATTTACGTAATTTGGGATTAGTCGGAGCGATCGAATTAGAATCAATTCCAGGTAAGCCAGGGGCGAGGGGATACGAAACTTTTGTTAAATGCTATCAGCAAGGGGCATTAGTTAGAGCTGCGGGAGATAATATTGCCCTGTCACCGCCGCTAATTATTGAAAAGCAGCACATCGATGAATTGTTTGGCGTGTTGACAGGTGTGTTGAAGCAACTGGCGTGAATTTACATAGATTGTAGGGGCGCACAGCTGTGCGCCCCTATAGGTTTTCGCGGATTAATCAGTTCTGTCAGGGAATATGGTTAGATATTTTAGTGGGTTCGATGCTTAACTGTAATGCTTCATGCGACGCAATACTTCTCGGTTAAGGACAAAACTGGTAAATTACAGGATGTAATAACCTTTTCATTCCCTGCCCGATGCAACTACGAGAATTCACCCTGATTAGTCCCACGATTGGAGCAGGACAAGTGTTCAAAGCGATTGAAACTGTCATTCCTATCGAGTTAATTCATCAGACAATCGCTAAGAGTCATTGCCAAAGTCAACGACAACGGAAACTGCCTGCTCACTTGGTCGTGTGCTTAGTCATCGCCTTCAGCTTTTGGTCGAAAGCAGCGATGCGAGAGGTGCTCAAGAACTTGGTGGATGGGCTCAGTGTGCAATGGACACGCTTAGCGCAGTATTGGAAAGTGCCCAACAGTGCCTCAATCAGTGAGGCACGAGCCAAGTTGGGATGCCAGGTGATGCGGCAGTTATTTGAGCAAGTGGTGCGACCGTTAGCCACAGCAGAAACACCTGGGGCATTTCTAGGCGGGTTGCGATTGATGGCAGTGGATGGCACATTGCTGGATATCCCAGACAGCAAAGCCAATGCACGGGTGTTTGGCTATCCCGGAACTCGCTTTGGTCATCAGGCGGCATTTCCCAAAGTGCGACTGGTACTGTTAATTGAAGCAGGAACGCATTTGATTACTGATGCGCTTATCTGCCCGTATCGCATGGGGGAACGACGACGGGCACTGCGACTGCTGCGAGCGATTGGCACAGGAATGCTGCTGATGTGGGACCGAGGACTGCATTCGTTTGCAATGGTGCAAGCAACCGTGGCACGGGGAGGACATTACTTGGGACGAGTGCCTGCCAATGTCAAGTTTGAAGTCGAGCAAGTGCTCTCGGATGGCTCCTATCTCAGTTGGATTTATCCAGACCGGAAATCAAAGAAAAAAGGAGCAACCCGAATGCAAGTGCGGGTGATTGAGTACACCATTGACAATGCCCAACAACCTGAACAGCAACAAAGTTACCGACTGATTACCAGCTTGCTCGACCGGCAACAGTTTCCTGCCCTGTTGTTAGCCGAGCAATATCATCAACGGTGGCAAGTGGAAACGACGATAGATGAAGTCAAAACGCATTTACTTGGACGCAAGGTGCCGATTCGTTCGCTCAAGCCCCGTGAGGTGGTGCAGGAGGTTTACGGGTTATTGCTCGGGCATTGGGCAGTGCGTTCGTTAATGGTGCAAGCGGCACAACTAGAAGGTATCTCACCGTTGTGCTTGAGCTTTACTGGCACGTTGCACGTTTTGCGTCGAGCCGTAGCTAAATTTCAAGTGGTCTCCCCTGATGAACTTCCCCTTTTTGGAGTTGGTTGATGCGCGAGATTCTCGATGCTCAAATTCCACCCCCTCAAGGCAGAGTCAATCCGAGAGTGGTCAAAAAGCCCAGGTCAAAGTTTCCTGCCAAGAAGCGACATCATCTCGAGCGGGAAACCCAACGACCGCAACTTATTTTTGCGATTCCCAACTCTGCTTAAGGCTTAACCGAGAAGTATTGTCATGCGACGTGATTCGATTTTTTATAAACTCTTTCAACAATCTCCTACTTTATTATTTGAACTGTTGACAAATCCGCCAGCAAATGCAGAGGCATATCGGTTTGACTCAGTAGCTGTCAAAGAGCCAAAATTTGAAATTGATGGGGTGTTTTTACCACCAGAAAATCAAACTTCAGGTGTAGTGTATTTCTGTGAGGTACAGTTCCAGAAAGACGAACAGCTTTATGAAAGAGTAATTGCCGAATCTTCATTATATTTTTACCGCAACCGTGGCAGATTTAGCGATTGGCAAGCTGTAATCATTTACCCATCTCGTAGCCTTGAACAAAGCGAGATTTATCCCCATCGCTCGTTCCTTAATGGTGGGCAAGTACATCAGATATATTTGGATGAGTTGGGAGATATTCGCTCCTTACCTGTATGGGTGGCGTTGATGGTATTGACTACCTTGGAGGAAAATCGCGCCACCGAGGAAGCCAGGTATTTGCTTGCCAGGAGTCAACAACAAGCACCTCAAACCGATGATCGCGCCATAATAGATTTACTGACGACGATAATGGTGTACAAGTTTGAAGATAAGAGCCAACGGGAGGTAGAAGAGATGCTAGGTATTACACTCCAAGAAACACGAGTTTACCGAGAAATTAGCGAAGAAGGAGAACAAAGAGGACGGAGAGCAGAAGGACAATCGCTCGTTTTGCGCCTATTAACCCGTCGGGTGGGAGAATTACCACAAGAAGTTCGTCAGCGCATCGAATCTCTTCCCCTGGAACAATTGGAGAATTTGGGGGAAGCGTTGCTTGATTTTACCAGCATGGCTGATTTGCAGGCTTGGTTAGAAGCGATCGCCAATAATTAGTAATTTGTTGATAGTAATTGCAAATCAAATATAGAGTGGGATTTAATCCGAGCGATACTCTCCAAGGGAGTAGTTACGCGATCGCCGATACATAGTTAAGTTGTTTATGGTAGTTGGGAATTTATTAGTTTTTCTAGTCAGTTCTGTTGGGTTTCGTTTTTCTTTACCCAACCTACGCAAGATTGCGATCGCACCTATCATAAATCGCCAGGGAATCAATTCTTGTTGATGAAATACTCATAGAGGTCATCAATAAATTGATTAGCCGTAATTGGACCTGATACATCCCAACTCACTCCATAGACTTGTTTATTCTGCACAGCTTTCAATGTTGACCAGATCGGTTCTTTCAAGAACGATAATGATTTGAGGTTTTTAGAGTCTCTTTCATAATTCGCTAAAATAAACAAAAAATCAGCATCCCAGTCAGACAAGGTTTCAATGCTTAATGTGTTGTAACCATCATTCTTTAGATCCTTATAAGCAGGAATAAATTGTATCCCTGCATCGCTCATAACTTGACCATAAACAGTAAATTCCGGTCTATGAACAACAAATGTTCCAGAACTAGGAAGGTAAATTATAGATACTGTCTTAGTTTTCAGTTTTTTGCCTAACTTTTGCCGAAATTTTTGAATTTGCCTATTATACTCAGCTAAAATTCTCTCGACTCGATCGCTTCTATCCAGAATTTCTGCTAAGTATGTTAGTGCTTTCTTAAATCCCCTAGTTTCAGGATCTATCATTACTGTAGGCGCAATCTTAGACAGTAGAGGATAGAAATTTTCTTGCCATTTCAGTCCTAAAATCAGATCGGGCTTCAGACTTAAAATTTTCTCCAATGAGGGGCTTGCAATATCACCCACGCTAGGAGTATCTGCAACAAATTTACGGGTATTCGGAGATATGCAGATAAAACAAGGAGTAAAGCCAACTGGCTTGATGCCTAGCGCCAATACAGGATCGAGAAGAGTATATTCATCTAGTACAATAATTCTTCGTGGGCGAATAAGAATACAAGTTTCCCCAAGATCGTGTTGGACGATTCGACATTTAGCAGAACCTTCTAAATCTCTAGTTAAGATATCAGATTTTTGGATGACATGTTGGTGACAAGCTATAACCAAAATAAAGGATAAAGCCATTAGTAAAAATGGCTTGATCGAACGATACATTGCGTTTCGGAGCGCACTCATTTTCTTGGTTGTCCGCAATCAATTAATGACTACCAATGCTTATCTGTTAAAACTCCCAGTTGACCGAGCCTGTGATTGTAAAAGGCGCACCTCTTTGGACATAAGTTCTGCTATCTGAGAAGCTAGCATAGTCTGTATCAAATAAATTACGAATATTAATTGCTGCTCTAAATTCATCTCGACGATAGTAAAGTGCCGCATCGGTACGCAAGTAATCATCTAATGTAAAGGAGTTATCTAAATCGCCTTGTCTCTCTCCCACATAAAACAAACCCAATCCAAATCCTAAACCTTGGAGATTGCCCTGCTGGATCTCATAGGTTGTCCACAGGCTGGCTTGATTATAGGGTACATTATTGCGTCGATTGCCAACCGTAAAGGTGTTATCTTTGGTGATTTCTGCATCCGTGTAAGCGTACGAAGCGATCGCCTTCCATCCAGGTAAAATCTCACCTGTAACATCTAGTTCAATCCCTTGACTCCGTTGCTCCCCAGTTTGAATCGAAAATGTTGGGTTAACTGGATCGGTTGTGGTCACATTGGTTTTCGTAAGGTGATAGGCGGCTAAGGTTGCTGAAAGCCTTCTATCTAGAAAGTCTGTTTTAATCCCAACTTCATACTGAGTCCCTCTAGTTGGTTTAAATGCCTGACGTGGATTGAATGCTGTGGTCTGGAGAAAAGAGCGGCTATAGCTGGCATAGAGAGAAACTATATCGCTGGGCTGATACACTAACCCAATGCGCGGGCTGAAAGCACCATCATTTTGCTCTGGCTCGTCAGTGTCATTAATGAGATTTTCATATGCATCGGATGCCCAATCATAGCGACCGCCGAGCAGTAGCTTCAAGTTATCAGTAAAAGCAATCTGATCCTGAAGGTAGACCCCGTAAGATTGAGTCAGCCACTCGGTCTTACCATCTCGGATCAAATCGGTGGGTCTTGCAACATTGTAGTTTGGGTTAAGCAAATTTAGAGGAGGTAGCGGTGTTTGACTGGTAAAAGATTCCCCCTTTTCAAAGGCACGCTCATAATCGAAGCCCACTAAAAGTTGGTGTGAGATTGAACCTGTGTTGAACTTTCCAACTAAGTCGATCTGTCCAAAATAAACGTCATTTGAACCGGTACGATCGAGGAATAAAAACTCTACAAAACGATCGTCCACGATCTCAATGGGAACGGCAAATCTTTGCTCTGGAACGCTAAAGTTGTTGACAGAAAAAGCGCTGCGAAGCTGCAAGTTGTCGTTAAAGTTATGCTTAAGCTCGAAGCCATACTTATGACTTTGCCTGTCGTCATAGGTCAGATCTGGATTACCCCAGACATTAACGCCTCTAGGTAGAAGACTACCATCACTGAGTGCCGCCGTGAAGAGACCACCATACAGATCTCCGGCGTATTTACTGTATTCATAGTATAAATCTAGGCTTGTTTGATCGCCCAAATTCAAGGTCATTGAAGGTGCGATTAACGTATTGTTCTTGCCGCCACCTTCAAAATAACCATCCGAACCATTATAAGCAGCAATGAATCGATAGAGAGCATTTCGATCGGCAGTCAGTGGACCCGATAAATCAATGCTTGGCTGATAAAATCCCCGATTACCTGCTTCAAAACCGAGCCTGTAATAAGGCTCCCGCAGAGGCTTTTTGGTGATAGTGTTGATGACTCCACCAGGTTCTAAAGCCCCAAACAAGACGGAGCTTGGTCCCTTCAGTACTTCCACTTGCTCGATCGCCACAGTAGGTTCGTCTGGAATAAGCGAATAGCTATCTCCTATTCGATAGCCATTTCGCAATTGCGATGTTGCAGTTGTTGAAAATCCTCTGAAGATTCTGAAGATTCCACCATCCCCAGCGTCAAGAACACCACTAACGGTTTCCACTGCCTCATTGATGTTTCTGACATTGCGATCGCGCAACACCTCCTGCGGTACAACTTGATAGCGGTTCTCAATTGGATGGAATATAGTAACAGCAGTGGGTGAACCATCCAATAATATCTTGCAAGGTAATAGTAGCGATTGCTTTTGTCATAGCTTCGTCGAGTTCAGAATAAGTTCGAGCTGCGAAAGAGCGCAAATATTCTTTCACTTTAGACCAGCAATTTTCAATCGGGTTAAAGTCAGGAGAAGAGGGAGAAAGGTAAACTAATCTGGCTCCAGCTGCTTCGATTGCTTCTCGAATTGCAGCAACTTTATGAGCTGGCAAATTATCCATCACTACACAAGCTCCTGACCAGAGTTGGGGGACTAAAACCTGGTTGACGTAAAATTTGAAGGTGGTCGTATCAGTCCAACCAGCAAACGTCAGAGGAGCAAGGAAGCCCTTCAAAGATAGTGCACCAATCATAGTCACATTTTGCCCTCGCTGAATAGGGCACTCACCATAAGCCCGTTGTCCCTTTTTTGCTCTAGCATAACGACGTGTCATCGCTAAATTCACCCCAGACTCATCAATAAAAATCAAGTCAGCCAGTTTAACTTCCCCAATAGTTGTCCAATATTCCACTCTCAACTTCTGAACTCGCTCACTTTTGGCTTCACTGGCATGGAGGGACTTTTTTTTTCTGGTCAATTGTAGTTTCTGGACAATTCGCCCCATTGTGGCTCGACTGATTCTGATGCCAATTTGTTCGTAAAGTTGGTGAGATAATTCCTCTAAAGTGGCATCGTTTTTGGCTTCGACTAACTGCTCCACTTGTTCAACTTGTTCTCTTGTAAGCTTTGGCGATTGCCCACCTCCATGCGGACGTGGCTGTACTTCTCCTGTTTGCTCGTAACGCCTCAACAGTTTCCAGACAAAGCTATAACTCACATTGAAACGTTGAGCTGTTTTGACAATTGAGGTTTTTTCCTTTAAATGAGTCTCGACAATTTTGGCGCGAAAGTCATTTGAGTATGCCTTCATTCTTGGGCTAAAACTTTATGCTAGTTCTCCTCTTTACTTTATCTCACTCAATTGAGAACTGCTATGAATTGATTGAGGAATATCCCGTAACGGTGTATCCGTGCGCGTTGCTGTGGTTGCGCTAGATGGGTTGTAGCCCTCATCCTGCTCCCCTGTCACCACAATTTCCCTCTGCTCATCTTCAACTGTGGGTTGAGCGGTGGATGTACCTGGCGTGAAGCTAAAAATCAACCCTTCACCTGGAGAATCATACAACTGCACTTGCGGCAAAGCTGTTTCCCCTGTCACCACCACTCGAATACTATTAGCAGTAGCCTGAGTCACAGCCACGCGAGTAATTCCGCTTGCAGGGTTATCTTGACGAAACTCTCTCCCTTGGGGTAGAGCTAGCACGGCGTTGGGAATATTCGCAATATACGATCTACCCAAAACTAGAGTTACAGGCTGAAGCACCTTTCCTTGAGTGGTTTGTAAAATTATCTCCACACCTTTATCAGTGGGATTTACCTGAACTCCCGTAATTGATACAATTTCCCCTGGTGTTGCAGGTGGGTTGGTTGGCGACTGTACCAACATTCGATCGCTTGTCGCCGGAAGCTCGACTTCACTCAGTTGAGGAATATTATTGTTGACTTCTCGATTATTCTCCCCTACCTCCTCGCCTTTTGCCGGAGTGCCGAGCAAAACAGCGATCGCACTACCTGCCACTACGATCGCCAACAGTAACCGCACCGACAACCGTAGGATCATCGCCAACTCCTTCCACCTACTCAACTACTCTATTGCCAATTACTTCTAATAAGTCGTGAAAAGTAGTGTAAAGAAGTTGCTCTAGCCCTGTCTATCAAAAAAACGACAACGACGATCGAAAAAACGACAGATCCAAGCGCGATCGCGATACTCAGTCTGCTGCGATCAGTCGTTTTCCTGCCAGACATTGACTGGGTGTAATCCCAAACCGCCGCTTAAACGCGCTGGCAAAATTTCCCAAATGCCCATAACCAACCCGCATCGCCACCTCAGCCACCGTGCGATCGCCCTGACGCAATAACTGTTCCGCCTGCTCCAGTCGTCGCTGCTGCAAATAGCACATTACTGTCATGCTGAATAGCGTTTGAAACCCACGTTGGAGAGAACGAGGGGTTAACCCGACTTGCCGTGCCAACTCCGGTAACGAAAGGGGATGAGCAAATTGTGTCGTCAAAATTTCCTTTGCATAGTGCAACCGTTCGATCGCCTCTGGTTTCAAACTCGGTACAGATTGATTTCGCGCCCCATCTTCCGAGATTAGATCGAGATGCATCGCCAACAATTCAAACACCTTCCCTTGAAGGTACATCCGTTTTGCTGCCCCCCGATAAGGCGCATTCCACATCTGGAGAGCCAGCGATCGCATTGCTGGGGTGACTTTAGGATAAAATGAAACCTTCCAATCTTCCCCTTTGAACAATTGCTTCACCGCATTGGACTGCCGTTGTCGATCGTTGAGAAAAAACGATTCCAGCACGTCTGGCTCAATCTCGATATCGACAAAGGTTGAACGCTGTGGACTTCGCCATCGCTCCAGATATGCAGGCGAAATCCCGCTGCCCGAAAAATAGCTGCAAGTCCTGTCGAATGTGGGATGAAGATCGCAGTCTAGAAAACCTGACAGAAAAATTGTCATCTGAATCGGATGCTCGTGAGCGGATACCTTCACCTCTAAATCTTGGCGATATTCAAGATCCGCGAAATTTAACCACACACCAGGCAACAATTCTATCTCCCGACCGTAGCCCCACCCTAGTTGCTCTGGCACTCCCGTCAGTTCCTCAAACTCATCCAAAATTATGTTGTCAGGACAAGTAACAGGAGCCTGAGCGTGCAGTTCATCCAAGTCGAATTGGTTGAAAATCAAAGTCATGGTGGGTCTACGTCAAGATCGCAGATTGACTTGAGTGATAATAATTTGCAATAGTATACCGCGATCGCCCCGAAACCCAAAACGCCTCATCCTAACGACAGCTTTATGGCAAAACAATATCAGCGGCTTTCAGAAGCAACTCTTGGTTCTGTATCGCTGGGTTCCAACTGCTGAGGTGGCTGAGGTGGACGACGCGATTGAAAGCGATCGCGCAAGTTACTGATAATAATGTACAGTACTGGCACGACGAACAAACTCAAGAACGTTGCCACGAACATGCCACCAAATACTGCCGTACCCAACGCTTGACGGCTTTTCGCTCCTGCACCTACAGCAATGACTAAGGGGAATATCCCCAACAAGGTAGAAAGAGCGGTCATCAAAATCGGTCGCAAGCGTTCCTGAGCTGCTTGAATCGCTGCTTGCGTAATTGACAGTCCGCGATCGCGCAGTTGGTTGGCAAATTCTACAATCAGAATTGAGTTTTTACTTGCCAATCCGATCAACATCACCAAACCCACTTGACAGTAAACATCATTCGGTAGACCGCGCAGATTCTGAGCTAACAAGGCTCCGAAAATTGCTAAAGGAACCGCCAGCATAATGATGAAGGGATCGACGTAATTCTCGTACTGAGCTGCCAATACCAAGAATACGAAGACCAAACCTAAAGCAAAGATAATTGGCGCTTGACCCCCCGATTCTGTCTCATCTAAGGAAATACCCGACCACTCGTAACCCATACTAGCTGGGAGAATCTCCGCTGACAGTTTTGCCATTGCATCCATTGCTTGTCCGGTGCTGAAGCCAGGAGCCGCAGAACCGTTGAGTTCGATCGACCGAAAGAGGTTGTAGTGGGTGATTGACTGCGCCCCAGTAGTGGGTGTAACTTTCACCAAGTTGCTCAGAGGAATCATCTGCCGCTGGTCGGGATCGTCTTGATTCGATCGCACGTACAGTTTGCCGATATCTTCTGGATTCGAGCGAAACTGCTTGTCGGCTTGGACGTAGACTCGATAAGTCCGTCGTTGCAGGTTGAAATCGTTGACGTAGCGCGAACCCATGTATGTTTGCAGGGTATTTAAAATCTCGTCTACATCAACTTGTAAGGCTTTGGCTTTGTTGCGATCGATCTCGATTTCCATTTGCGGCGCGTTTGCCCCAAAAGTACTGAAGACAGCCGACAATCCTGGGGTTTGATTGCCGCGTTGCATCAATTGTTGCATTACACCGACAAGATCGTTGAGGGGGAGATTTCCCTGACGGTCTTGGAGTTGATATTGGAAACCGCTGACGCTACCCAAACCGCGAATTGCAGGCGGATTTACAGGTAGAATCCTCGCTTCGGGAAATTGGGATACAACACCGCGCATCCGATTAATCAGAGCTTCTGCCGATTGATTTGCGCCAGGACGTTCGCCCCAAGGTACGAGCGGGGTAAAAATTGCCCCTCTGTTAGCGGTATTACCCGTACCACCAATTCCGAAACCACCAACGGCAAAAGTTGCCTTGACTTCAGGTAATTTCAAATACTCAGTTTCTATTTTCCGCATCACGTCGCTGGTGTAGTTCAGTGAAGCGCCTTCGGGTCCTTGAATTAGGGTAATGAAATAGCCTTGGTCTTCATCCGGTAAAAATCCGGTGGGGACAATTTGATACAACCATGCTGTCAATCCCAAGAAGACGACAAATATTCCTAGTACGATGGGTTTGATCCGCGTTAAAAAGTCGAGCGATCGCTCGTACTTGTGCCGCGTCCAATCAAGGAAGCGATTAAATTTGCCAAACACCCAAGCAATGGGACCCCGTGCAGGTGGTTTTTGTCGCAGCAACAAGCCTGCCAGCGAAGGCGTGAGGGTCAGCGCCAAGAAGGTAGAAATTGTAATTGAGAAGGCGATCGTCAGCGCGAATTGCCGATAGATTTGTCCTGTGGCTCCGGGGAAAAAGGCGACGGGGACAAACACCGCCATCAGTACCAATGAAGTCGCAATGACTGCCCCAAACAATTCGTGCATCGCCTCTGATGCTGCTTGACGCGGTGGCATTCCCTCATCTTGAATCAAGCGAGAGATATCTTCCACAACAACGATCGCATCGTCTACTACCATCCCTGTAGCAAGGGTTAAACCGAACAACGTCAAGGAGTTAATCGAGAAATTGAACGCTTTAACAAAAGCAAACGTGCCGATCAAAGCTAGAGGAATTGTCACAACCGGAATCAAAGTCGTGCGCCAATCCTGTAAGAACAGGTAAATCACCGCAATTACCAGCGCCACAGACATGAGCAGCGTAATAATGACTTCTTTGAGGGACTCTTCTACAAATAAGGTCGTGTCATAGGCTACCTGATATTCCATCCCTGGCGGAAATTGTTGAGATAGCCGTTCCATTTCGGCTTTAACATTTCGCGCCACCTCCAAATCGTTGCTACCTGGAATCGGAAAGATCCCGATCCCTACAGCCTCTTGACCCCGATACCGCAGGAACGAACTGTAGTTTTGCGCCCCCAATTCTACCCGTCCTACATCGCTCAACTTAATCAGGGTTCCGTCTGGTGCGGTCGAGATTACCATGTCCTCAAATTGGGACACGTCAACAAGTCTACCCACAGCCCGCAAGTCAATTTGATATTGCTGCCCGTCTTCTGTAGGTGGTTGACCGATTTGCCCTGCGCCTACTTGCAAGTTTTGTTCTTCGACGGCATCGACAACATCTTGTGCTGCTAAATTGCGGCTGGCGAGTTTATCAGGATCTAGCCACAGGCGCATAGCATAGCGACGTTCGCCAAAAATCCGCGCCTCGCTCACGCCCTTGACTCGTTGCAAGGCATCGACCATATAAAGATCGACGTAGTTGCTCAAGAAAACGTTGTCATATTGTTTGTTAGGCGAGAATATACCCATACCCAACAGCAGGTTGTTGGTCTGCTTTGTCACCGTCACGCCGACTTGACGCACTTCTTGCGGCAACTGCGGTTCGGCGATCGAAACGCGGTTTTGCACGTCTACAGCAGCAATATCGAGATCCCGTCCTGCTTCAAACGTGACTGTAATCGTACTCGTACCATCGTTGGCGCTACTGGAATTGATGTATCTCATTCCATCAACGCCGTTAATTTCCCGTTCTAGTACTGTCGTTACTGTATCTTCTACGACTTCTGCACTTGCCCCAACGTAGTTAGCGGTTACTTGCACTTGGGGCGGCGCAATTTCAGGATATTGAGCGGCGGGCAGGGTAGGAATGCTAATTGCTCCTACCAGCAAAATAATGATGGCGCAGACGCTCGTAAAAACTGGTCGCTTGATAAAAAAGTCAACAAACATGAGGGAGTAGGGAGTAGGGTAGTTGTAGGGGCGGGTTTACCAAGCGGCTTTGCTACTAGCAAAGATTTCAGGTGAACCCGCCCGTACAGGAGTAGGGAGTGGTTCATAGTTAATAGTTAATGGTTGATTGCTATTAACCATTGACCATTAACTATTGACCATTGACTCCCTTGTATCCTTAAGATTCTGGTGCGATCGGTGCGCCGTCTCTAAGGTTAAGCAGTCCTGAAGTAATAATTCGTTCTCCAGGTTTTAGTCCTTCGAGAACCTGGTAATTGTTACCTTGAATGCTGCCTAATTTCACGGGTTTTTGCCGTGCTATCAATTGTGGTTGTCCCGATTGTGCCTGTTGAGACTGCTGTTGTTGTGGTGCTGATTCTGCTACATAGACGAAGTTTTGCCCGCCAATCCGATTAATTGCCGTTGTGGGAACGAGAATGCCTTGGCGTTGATTCCAAATGACTCTCGCTCTTACATATTGGTCGGCACGCAGTTGATTTTGGGAATTTTCAAATAGAGATTTGACGAGTACGGATTGGGTATTAGTAGCGGTGTTAGGGGCGATGAAAAAGACCTTGCTCGTCCCTACACGCTTGCCTTGTCCGTCAAGCAGCTCTACTGGCATTCCCTGACGTAGTTCTGGTCCCCGTTCGATGGGTACGGAAATATTGACTTCTAGGGGTTGGTTCTCGGTAACGCTTGTGAGTTGGGTTGATGTATTGACAAAATCCCCCTCTTTGACCGGAATTCGCCCCACTGTACCCGCAAAGGGTGCGGTAATCGTGTAGTACTTTAGCTGAGCTTCCTGTCCTTGGGTATTCGCTCTTGCTTCTGCCAAGGCTTTTTCCTGTTGAGCTACGGTAGCTTTCTGAGCGGCAATGCGTTTGTCGATCGCATTGAGTTCGGCTTTTGCCGTAGCAATTCTGTTGGTATAATCGTCCGCAACCGATCGCGCAACTGCTCCCTGGTCGGCAAGGTCAGAATATCGCTTGTATTCTTTTTCGTTGAATCTGACATTCGACAAGTTAGAAAGGCGTTCTGCTTGCAGGGAACTCAGGGTTGCTTCGGCATTTGCTACCTCTGCTTCGGCAGCTGCGATCGCGGCGCTAGAACTCCTGACGGCTGCTTGTTGTTCTTCTGGATCGATTTGAATTAGGTTGGCTCCCCGATTGACGCGATCGCCTGGACGAACGAAAATACGAGAGACTTGCCCTTCAATTCTCGGCTGTAAAGTCACGGATCGTCGCGATTCTAAATTGGCAATATACTCGCTACTTTCACTGACTGCTCCTGATTCTAGGGTGGCTAGCCTCACCTTAGTTGGCGGTTGCTGCTGTGCGGCTGAATTGGGGTTTTGATTTTTAGGTGCGAGTACATACCATAGTCCAACTCCGCCACCGATGGCGATTAGACCGACTAGTAACCACATCCACGGTTTACGTTTACCTGGGGGTCTGTCTTGGACTTGTTTTCTCTCGTCCGCTACGGATGCTTTAGGTTCTGATGATTCCATATTGAATAGAAAGCTTACTAAATAAAAGTTTTGACTAACGAAGAGTCAGGAATTCTCTAAAGAGAATTGTAATTTTGGCTTATTGCCTCACCTTTGTGTAATAATCCATCGGTCAATACCAAACTCTACAGTTATCAGTGTAGAGACGTTACATCTAACGTCTTTACAAAAAAGTTTTCAGTTAGCGGTTTGATTACTTAAGTAGTGACTCCTGTAATTTCGATGAAAGTTATATTCGTAATAGGTTTAAGTTCCCTTCTATACGAGATCGAGATTATGAGTTGTCCCCAATTCAAGTTACTTAAATTCGTTCCGGCGATTTTTGTTGAATGTTTATTATCAAAAGTTGCTGTAACTGAGTAATATAAATTGACAAAACTTCCGCACGAAAACTGTAATAACAGTATTGCCCTGCACGCCTTGTTTCGATCAAACCGACTTTAACTAACTCCTTAATGTGATGAGAAACTGTTGCTTGCGATACAGGAAACTGCTCGACTATTTCTCGGCAAGATAGCTCATCATGGGTAGCGATCGCTGTTAGAATTTCCAATCGTCGTGGCTCTGCTAGAGCTTTTGCCACTTGCTGAAATTGGGCTGCGTCCATTTGAAATATTTCCTAGTTACTCAACCAATCGACGCAACCTAATACATAGTTTTAATAACCTAGCCTCGATTGCTATGCCTGAATAACTATAGTTTCAATAACTCCTAGTTTTAATACCTATACTTTCAGTACCATAGTTTCAGTAACTATGTATAAATAGCCCTGTCTAAATAACTATGTCGTTTATATATTGATATACATCGATTAACTGCTCTTGTCAACCACTAGCACCCAGATTGAACGAACGATCGCGAATCTACACCTTTTTCAGATTTTTGCAACTTCAAACCTCCAATTTCTATTTCTATGACGGAATTTTTAGCTCATGCTTCTCCTTGGCTCTTATATAGATTAAATCAAAACTAACGATTCTGATTTCCGACTTAAGATAGATGTGGTTAATAAAATTAACATCAATTTCTCTTATCAGTGGTCAGTTATCAGTGACTAGTGACTAGTGGCTGGTGGCTAGAATCGTTTCTAGTCACTAGTCACCAGCCACAAACCACTCATCATCAACCGTCAACCAACAGCAAAAAAATAGTCTAATGGTAGATGTGAACTATTGGCTCAAATCTAAGGTTTGCTGCAATGAATTTTTTTCAGCTCCAGTCACCTCCAAACGCGGCACGTCGATGGAGACGATCGTTGACTAAATTGTTGTTACTACTCGTCCTATTTTCGTACTGCTTGGGAATACCCTCTGCCCTAGCAGGAATCAACGACGACAATTATGAGGGGAACGTTTTTGTGTTGTATGGTGGAAATGCCTCACTAGTACCACCAAAAACAACGCTAGAAAAATCTATGGCAGCAAGCGATCGCGCCACGCTGCTAGTGTTGTACTTAGACGATTGCAGCGATTGTAAGCAGTATGCTTCAGCAGTATCGCGGATGCAAGCCTTCTATGGTCGGGCAACAGATATCATTCCCGTCAATGTAGACACCATTTTACCGGAATTGACCTACAAGCCCACCGAACCTGGCTATTACTACAAGGGTGCAGTCCCGCAAATCATTGTATTCGACAAAGCGGGTAAAGTCGTCCTGAATGAAACAGGACAAGTTCCTTACGAACGAGTAGATGACACCCTGCGAGAAGTGTTTGACTTATTACCCCGCACCGAATCGGCTGAGTTGAAACGCCGCTCCTTCAATGAATTTAGTTCTGAAGTGACGGAATAGGAGCGAGGAGCGAGGAGTGAGGGAAAGAGAGTGGTGCGTGGTCGTGATGAAAGGGTGTGAGGTGTAGGGTGTGGGGTGTGGGGTGTGGGGTGTGGGGTGTGGGGTGTAAAGATTTTAAATTTCTTTCTCCCTCAGCAACCTTGCGCTCCCTCAGCTCCCTCAGCTCTCTTGTCTCCCCCTCTCCCTTGTCCTTTACCTCGCCCCTCACTCCTCACTCCTCACTCCTCAAAATGTATTGCAGCTGCGCAGACAAAATGAGAATTTTTAGGCAAAATGATCGGCAGTAGCCCCACAACTAGTCACTGGTTCCACTAGCCACCAGCCACTAGCCACTAGTTAATGACAAAAGCCTACACTACACAGGAGCTAATTGAGATTTTGGCAGCCGAACGCCAAGCCTGTCTCCAGGGACAAAGGCTCAACTTGGCGGCGCAACCTTCGGGTAATATTGCGATCGACAAGTATCTCAAACCCGAAGGCTTGCAAAAATTTACTGCCTATCAAGACTTTAAGGCAGCAGTACATCGTTACCAAATAGAACATGGCGTATCTGGCATTGTCTGGCGACAGATGACGGTTAAAGGTAAAACGATCGCCTATCCTGAAGTTGATGCCCACTTAATCGCCGTTCCTGAAGATTTAGAGATTTTGAAAGATTATAAGACGGCGATCGCTGAGTTTTGGCGAGAAGTCACGGCAGGAATGGATATTTACCTCAGTATCAATCATGGCAAAGGCTACCGACAGATTACGCCAGGAGATGTTGAAAGAATCCTGCACCGCACCCAATGGGCGACTCTATGGAAATCAGAAAATATCAATTTTCTCGAAATTATTCTGCAACTGGGTTGGGGTCAACCCCAAGAAGCAGCCTACAAACGCGGCTGGCCCGATTCTGGTAGCGAGTACATTCATGCTGTGAATCCTGGGAATCGACCGATTTGTTAATCGTCTGTTAGTGGCTAGTGGCTGGTGGTTGGT
Source organism: Scytonema millei VB511283 (assembly GCF_000817735.3). Classification (NCBI taxonomy): domain Bacteria; kingdom Bacillati; phylum Cyanobacteriota; class Cyanophyceae; order Nostocales; family Scytonemataceae; genus Scytonema; species Scytonema millei. Next base: position 91,211 of record NZ_JTJC03000002.1, read on the forward strand.
GGCTAGAGTTTTTAAGTTTTTAATATCTAGTCACTAGTCACTAGTCACTAGCCACTACTCACTACGATTAAACAAAGTCGAACTAGATTGATCCACGGGCATCATCAAAACTTCGCTGATATTAACGTGGGGCGATCGCGTGACGCAGAAGAAAATGACATCGGCTACGTCTTCCGGCGTGAGGGGTTTGAGTCCCTGATACACTTTACTTGCTCGTTCGGTATCGTCGTGAAACCGGACTTGGCTGAATTCTGTTTCTACCATCCCAGGATCGACGGATGTAACCCGCACGGGAGTCCCCAGTAAGTCTTGTTTTAAGCCTTCAGAAATGGCTTTGACGGCGGCTTTAGTAGCACAATAGACATTACCGTTAGGATAAGTTTGGTGTCCCGCGATCGAGCCGAGGTTGACAACGTGTCCCCGCCCGCGACTGACCATTCCTGGGACGATCGCGCGGGTAAAGTAGAGCAACCCTTTAATATTGGTATCGATCATTTCTTCCCAATCTTGGTAACTACCCTGATAGAGTTTGTCTAAACCGCGACTCAGACCAGCATTGTTAATTAAAATGTCGATCGCAGAGAATTCAGACGGCAACTGAGCTAAAGCCGATTCTATACTGGCGCGATCGCGCACGTCCAACTGCATAGTATGTATATCGCTGGCAAATTCTTTATTGAGATCGTCAGCCAATTGTGCCAATCGTTCCTGGCGACGGGCGACTAAGATTAACTTAGCACCAGCTTGGGCAAATATTTGCGCTGTCGCTTCACCAATGCCGCTACTTGCACCCGTAATTAATACAATCTGATGTCGGACTGAAACCATACTCCTTTCTTAAAAGTCAAAAGTTAAAAGTCAAAAGTCAAAAGCAAGGAGCTAGGAGTCAGAAAGATAGAATTGTCCAAATGCTTCCTCAGCTCCCGATCGCTCCCTCAGCTTCCTCAGCTCTCTTCTATGGCTTCTGCGCCGCAGGTGGATTTTTGCCGACTACATTAAGGCGCTGAGTTACCAGTGTCATGCCATCGCCTCGGATAAGTACGGCAGAAACCCAGTAGCGATCGGGTTTGATGGGAGCGCGACCAATCTTAAATAATCCGCCGGATGAAAGTAACTCTAGATCTACCCGCGCCGGATTTGCGAAATTATCTGGTCTAATTGGTTCTTCGATCGCCGCACCGAGGAGATAATCGTCACCTAATGGTTCTCGCACGACTGCATCAAAGTTATATTGCTGTCCGGGTTTTACCTGCTGAGGTAGCTTGACCTCTACTGTCGGTGGTTTGTCACCAGTTTTAATTTGACTTTGCTCGGAAAGAATTTCCTGCTGTACGATTTGACCGTTCTCGTACCGCTGTTTGGATCTAATGGTGGCATCAAGTAGCGTATTACCAACTGCTTGCGACTGCGTGCCAGTAATCTGAGTCACTGTCTCTGCAATAATTGCCTTGCCTTGAGGTTGCCACGATTGCAGTTGCGTCTGATACTTGAGCTGCGGGTAACTCTTCCACAAATTAGTTAAAGCTTGTGTCATGCTTTGGCGCGTTAAGCCATCGGAATGAGTGAAATTGGGGCTATAAAACTTTAATACCTCATTAATGTTGCGTTGGTTGGCAGCCGCATCGATTTGCGCAATTATGTTTGTCAGTTCTGCGGGTGCGTTGAGCGGTACTGGTGGCTGAGGCTGAGGCGCATTAGTGGGGGTGGATGCTGGAGGGGTTTGTACTGGAGCTTGGGCAACGGAACGGTTGCTTGAGACTGTGACAGAGAGTGCTAGTAGTACTGGAACTAACGAGCAAGCAGACAGAGAATTCAAGATTTTACCCATTGACGATCGCCTAAGTATTTAACTGGTGAAGCAGTTATAACAACTCGTGTTGGTTGTCATTTGTCATTTGTCACTTGTGAACTACCAATGACCAAAAACGACATCATTTGCTTTATCTTAGGTTAACCTGTGTCTTGACTTGGTAGAAGGGAATGGGGGATGCACGGATGCGACTATTGATTGCAGCAAGTGGCACTGGGGGACATTTGTTTCCGGCGATCGCGACGGCGGAACAGTTACCAGATTACCAAATTGAGTGGTTGGGAGTTCCAAATCGGTTAGAAACTCAATTAGTTCCATCCCAATATCGCTTGCATACTATCGATGTAGAAGGCATTCAGCAACGCTTGGGACTGGGTACGGTAAGAATTTTGACTAAACTTGCCCTTGCTATTTTTCAGGCGCGACAGTTGCTAAAACAGGGGCAGTTTCAGGGGGTGTTAACAACGGGTGGATATATTGCGGCTCCAGCCGTTATTGCAGCGCGATCGCTTGGTTTACCCGTGATTTTGCACGAATCGAACGCTATTCCTGGTAAAGTGACTCGCTTTTTAAGTCGTTGGTGTAGTGTTGTGGCGATTGGGTTTGAACCAGCAGCAAAATATTTACCAGGAGTCAAAACCATCTTTACAGGTACGCCCGTGCGATCGCAGTTTCAAATAGAGGCGCTGGATACCTTACCATCTTTAGATCTACCTATTCCCGATAACGTACCGCTGATTTTAATTGTCGGTGGTAGTCAGGGAGCAGTGGCTGTCAACAAGTTAGTGCGTCAGTCTGCTGCGGCTTGGTTTGAGGCTGGAGCGTGGGTGGTGCATCAGACGGGAAGTAACGATCCTGACGTGGAAAGTTTGAAACATCCCCAGTATATTGCACTGCCTTTTTATGACAATATGGCGCGGCTGTTGCATCGGGCAAGTTTGGTTATTGCTAGAGCCGGAGCTGGTACGGTAACGGAATTAGCGATCGCCCGCAAGCCAGCAGTTTTTATTCCCCTACCAACAGCAGCAGAAGACCATCAATATTACAACGCTCAAGTTTTAGGGGCAACGGGAGCGGCTTTAGTCTTTCGCCAACCAGAATTAACAGCGGAAATCTTAACCAAAGAAGTTTTAAGTTTGTTGCATTCACCTGAAAAGTTAGCTCAAATGGGAAAAAAAGCAGGTGCGATCGCGGTAGTTGATAGTGCTGAAAGATTGGCACAGTTAGTCCGCGAAATAGTACAGTAGGGGCGGGTTTACCAACTATCTCTGCTGCAATCTGAGATCTTCCTAAACCCGCCCTCCGATATTTTGTACAACCTACCAAGTTAGACTATCGGTAGAATTTGTGATTTCCAGTTGTAATTTGAGATTGACAAAATTATGCAAATTACAGAACAGCGCTATTACACTCCAGAGGAATATTTAGAGTTAGAGGAGGCGGCTGAATATAAGAGTGAATATATAAACGGTGAAATTATTCCAATGGCAGGCGGAACGACAAATCACAATCGGCTAGCACTAAATCTTAGTACTGGACTAAATTTTGCTTTCAGACAGCAAGACTACGAAGTTTTTATGGGTGACGTGCGTTTGTGGATACCCGACAAGCACATTTATACCTATCCCGATGTCATGGTAATTGCCGGAAAGCCGGAATATTACAATAATCGTACCGATACAGTGACTAACCCGATCGTCATTGCCGGGATTTTATCAAAATCTACCCAAAATCGCGACCGCCAAACAAAATTTGAGGATTACAAAACCATACCCTCTTTCCAAGAATACATATTAATTGACCAAACTAAAATTAATGTCATGCAGTATGTGAAGACGGGAAGAAAGCGTTGGGAAATTCGAGAACATGATATAGAAGATGAAGTCATTGCCCTTCATTCCATTCTCTTTCAGCTCTCTCTAGAAGATTTATATAATAAAGTTGACTTCGAGGCAAAGCAGGTAGAGGAAACTAATCTTGATAGTTAATCTCTTCTAGTTTGCATCCATTGACGAGAACCAAAAGACTGGCAAGCCCGAGCAGCAATTTTTGCCGCAGCTTCTAACGCTTCAGTAAAAGTGTACTGAAGGATGTAATGACAAAAAGCACCGTGAAAAATATCCCCTGCACCGAGAGTATCTACAGGTTTAATTTGAGGAATTTCTAGAGATTTAATTTTACCTTCAGTTAAAAACTGAATGGGTTTTTCTCCTTGAGTAATTGCAATATGAGGAATTCCCATTTGGGAAAGATAATAAATGACTTCTTCAATATTGTGACAATTGGGAGGATGAAAGTTAGCAGAACAGATAGCATAGTCTGCAAAATATAAAACTTTTTCAAAACCAGGTTTCCAACTCCCACCATCAACAACAATAGGAATATTATTAGCTTTAGCAAGTTGTGCGATCGCCTCCCCTACTAACATTTGATGCCCATCGATTAAAATAATATCGACCCCCTCTAAAATATTTTCTGGAATAAATTCAGGTGTAACTTGGTTTTTGACAGCATTAATAGAAACTACTGCCCGTTCCCCCGTCTCTTGAGAGACAATAATCGATGAGACAGGCGGCGGTTCAGTTTGACTGGGTGCTAAATCTGCGATCGCCACTCCATAAGTTGCCAAATCTGCTTGAATTAGCTGGGTAATCGGGTGGTTTCCTACTGTTCCCAACAAAGTAGCGCGATCGCCTAAATAACTAAATGTGACGGCAGCATTAGTAGCAGGTCCACCAGCTGCAACAATATAATCGGAGGCAACAATTTTTTGATTGTTAGTTGGTGGAGACGGAGCTAAATAAACAAAATCTAGAGTGACTAAGCCAATAAATAGTCCACAAGTGCCTTCAACTAGTTGTCGATTGCGATCCATTAGCTACAATCCCTAACTCCTACTTGCCCTAACTCCTACTGGCATAACTAATCGCTTGTTAGTCTCAATTTTGTCCCAGCAAATCTAAAGCAATTAATAATGCTCGCTCTAATTGTGACATTACTTCATAGGAGAGCGTTCCCCGTAGGCGGAGAAGGCGAGCTTTAGATAAGACGCGCACCTGGTCTGCCATAGCAATAGAATCTCTACTCAATCCCCCATCTGATGCACGAATTAAAACTTGAGTCGGATAAACCCGTTTATTTGACTGATAAGTGGTGCAGGGAACAGCTAAAATTACTGGACTGTAGGCATTAATTGCATCTCGACTGACAATGATAATCGGGCGAGTTCCTCCTTGTTCAGATCCTTCAACGGGTTCGAGACGAGCATCATAGACTTCCCCCCGTTTCACAGCTGAGAATCCTCTAAATTTAGAGCTTCCCAGCTAGCAGAAGCAAACTCAGCTTCCATTCTTAACACCTCTGCTTGATAGTCTGGATCTTGTGCCATCTGGACTAACGCTGCATCAATCTCTGCCCTTTGTAGTGTTGCTAATTCGTGTCGCAAAGCTTGGGCTACAAACTCATTGCGATTCTTGGCTTTCCCTTCGCTGACCATCCTATCGGCGGCTTCTAGAAGTTCAGAAGGTAGAGTCAGGGTGGTACGTACCGTTTGCTTTTCCATGTCTCTTTTGATGGCTAAATTGATGTCAATAGTGGCATCAACTTAAGCTTAGCTCAAACATGACGACTGAGAATTTTGCAAAGACGATCGCATTCCCCAGAAAGTTAAATTAGGTTCGTAAACGATCTTGGTAGTGAGTTCGGGATAGAGCGATCGCAGATATTCCAAGAGCAATTTACCATCGCCTCCTTTAAAACAAATCTGACTATCGGGAAATTTTTCCCACCAAGCCGTGATAAAGTCGCGAATGCTAGCAATTAGCGTGTAGATAACTCCACTTTGGATTGCTTCTGGGGTATTCGTCGCCCAGCGTTCGGGTAAAGAAAGAATTTCTGGAGCTGCGATTGAAGGTAGATTAGCTGTTTTTTGTCCTAAAGACTGCAATTGTAAGCTTAATCCTGGTAATATCGCCCCACCAACCAAACAGCGATCGCCATCTGCACCTGTAAAAGTTAATGCTGTCCCTGCATCAATAACTAAAATGGGAAAACCGCAAGTTTCTCCAGCTCCCAACACAGCTAAAGCGCGATCGATCCCCAGAGTAGGGTAAATTCCCAAAAGGGGGATTTTATCTAGCGAAATTACGTGTGCTTCTGGGTATGCTTGCCACAGCACTGTCTGACTAGGAACAACAGAAGCAATATATATAGGTAAGAGATAGGAGCGCACAGCCCCCCCAGAGATAAATGAGTCAATAGGAGACAGAATTTCTTGAGGGAGATCGGCAAAAGTCTTACACTGAGCTAGCTGTTGCTCAATCGATCTAGAGAGATGGGGAGTATCCCAAGTTATTTGCAGATTTTCACCTGCAAACCATCCCCAATGCAACCGAGAATTGCCAATTTCCAAACCCAACCAAGTTTTCATCTCGGTCATCAGTTAATTCCGACTTACGACTTACGACTTACTTTTAGCTTATTTAACTCACTGATAATTTATTTAATAAAGCTTTACAAGAAAGACGTGAGAGAATGAAGATAAGGAAATAATACTTAAAAATTTAGGGGAGAGGACTAATGGTAGTACTCGCCGATAGAAAGCAAAATCGCCTGACCATCCAGACAAGTGAAATTGCTGCCAATACTACAGCGATTCGATCGCTCGACTGGGATCGCGATCGCTTTGACATTGAATACGGTTTACAAAACGGTACAACGTACAACTCATTCATCATTCGGGGCGAACGGACTGCCTTAGTTGATGCTTCCCACGAAAAATTTCGCCAGCTGTATTTAGATACCCTCAAAGGTCTAATTGACCTTTCACAGCTAGATTACATCATTATCAGCCACACCGAGCCAGACCATAGCGGCTTAGTCAAAGACGTGCTGCAACTCGCACCTAACGCCACGGTTGTCGGTTCTAAGGTTGCCTTGCAGTTTCTTGAGGACATGGTACACCAACCATTCCAACGTCAAATTGTTAAAAATGGCGATCGCCTCGATTTAGGCAACGGACACGAACTGGAATTTGTCAGCGCGCCTAATTTGCATTGGCCCGATACTATGTTCACCTACGATCGCGCTACTCAAATTCTCTACACCTGCGATGCTTTTGGCTTACATTACTGCGACGAGCGCCTATTTGATGAAGATTTAAGCGCGATCGAAGCCGATTTTCAATACTACTACGAGTGCTTGATGGCTCCCAATGCTCGTTCCGTGATCTCTGCGATGAAGCGGATGGGTGAATTAGGAAAGATCGCGGTCGTTGGTACTGGTCACGGTCCCTTACTCTCTCACAATGTCGCCGAACTCACCGGACGTTACCGCAAGTGGAGTCAAAATCAAGCTAAGACAGAAACTACCGTCGCCCTGTTTTATACTCCAGACTACGGCTACAGCGATCGCCTAGCTGCTTTTATCTCCCACGGGATAGATAAAACGGGTGTTGCTGTTGAAATGGTGGATATGCGGACTACCGACCAGCAAGAAGTGCAAGAAATTGTCGGTCGCAGCGCCGGAGTTATCATTGGGATGCCCCCCAGCAGCCTCAGCGATCCCGCCCACGATACTCTCAGTTCGATTTTGGCAGCTGTCAAAGCCAAGCAAGTCTTCGGTCTATTTGAATCTGGGGGTGGCGATGACGAACCGATTTATCCACTGCAAAATAAGTTTCGTAACTTGGGCTTGACTCCGGCTTTTGGTATCATTCGGATTCAAGATACCCCGACAGAGAATACGTACCAGCAGTGCGAAGAATCGGGAACGGACTTGGGGCAGTTACTAACTCGCGATCGCAGTATTAAACAGTTAAAAGCCTTCGCCGCCGACTTAGAAAAAGCCCTGGGAAGAATCAGCAGCGGACTTTACATCATCACTACCCAAAAAGGCGAACTATCTGGGGCGATGTTAGCTTCTTGGGTTGCCCAGGCTAGCTTCCAACCTTTAGGAGTTACAATTGCTGTTGCTAAAGACCGCGCGATTGAGTCTTTAATGCAAGTTGGCGATCGCTTCGTGTTAAATGTCCTCGAAGAAGGCAACTACCAAGTCTTGATGAAGCACTTCCTCAAGCGCTTCCCACCTGGTGCTGACCGCTTTGCCGGAGTCAAAACCCAAATGGCAACGAATGGTTCTCCCATCCTGACCGATGCCCTTGCTTATATGGAATGCGAAGTTGCTAGTCGTATGGAGTGCAACGACCACTGGATCGTCTACTGCACCGTCTATGCAGGTCGCGTCTCCAAACCCGAATCTATCACCGCCGTCCACCACCGAAAATTAGGAAATTCTTATTAGGGAGTGGCTAGTGGCTAGACTTTTTTCTAGTCACTAGCCACCAGCCACTAATAACTGGTAATTCATAACTAACTGTCCTAATATACTTCGGAGCAGTTAGCGAGAGATAGAGAAATTGCAAACTTATACTCAATCGACAGCAACCAGAGTATTTCCACTTGATGTACTCAAAGCATTAAGTATTTTAGCAGTCGTTTCTTTTCATGCTATTTTCGTTCATCCATCGGCATACGCATCAGTAGGATCGGCTTTAGATATTCTGTTTGCACCCTTGAAATTCTGCGTGCCTGTTTTCCTGACTATCTCTTTCTTTTTGTTACAACGAGGCATAGACAAAAATTTCGGTCAGTCTAACTACTTTCTCTTGAAAAAACGTTTGTTGCGTCTACTTATTCCTACTATCTTTTGGTTTGGTGTAGCGCTACTTATCAGGAAATTTATTTGGTATAGAACCAAAGAGGAGCTTTTATTATCTCTGTTCCAAGGCACAATTTACCCAGGGTCTTATTATCTACTCATTCTGCTACAACTCATACCTTGCTTTGTTTGGCTTTACCCCTGGTTGAATCGTCACCGTTTTATTGCTGCAACATTAATCTTACAATGTCTAGTTTTTTTAGGAGTATATCTAACCTTATCGGGAGCATTTGCTAATTGGCTACCGCAAATCTTGGAAAATCTCCATCGTCCTTTCTTTATTTATTGGTTTGGCTATATGGCATTAGGCAGTTTATTGTCCAAACATTGGTATAAAGTTATTAAAATATCGCAGCGCCTTCCTACAATTGTCAAAGTCATTTTGTTACTACTAGCAAGTACGCTTTTAATTATAGAATCTATATTTTTGAGCTCTTTAACTGAGCCAGCGATCGCGCCATATGACTACATGATGCTGTCTTGTATATTCAGCGTATTTGTTTGCTTTTTGTGTTTTGCCTCCGTCACAGAAGATAGTCTATCTATAACAGGCAGAAAAATCGTTAAGCTACTGTCAACATATAGCTTGGGGATTTATTGTATTAACGGAGTGACACAAACAATCTTCCATGCTTTTTTTGTCACAATGTTTCCTGACGCGACTTTTAATTTACTGGAAATTCTCGTCATGAAAACTTTGGGATTTATTCTTCTTCTGTCAGTTTCCATAGGTGTTTCATTGCTAATTGATAAGCTTGGTGGTAGTGCGTTAGTCCGGTAGAATACCTCAAAAAAATCAAATTTAAAAATCAGCTCGTATACATTTATCGAATCACGATCTGCAATTTTATTTCCTCACTATTCAACTTCAAATTAACCAACTAACTATGCTAGAAACCAAACCCCGCGACGTTCAAGTTCTACCCATTGGGATCGATACAACTATAGTGCGATCGCGCAGTTGGGCGCGGCTGCGCTTTGAAATTGAATACGCCCTTGCCAAGGGTACAACGGCAAATTCCTATTTCATTCAAGCCGATAGAACTGCCTTAATCGACCCTCCAGGCGAAACTTTTAGCCAAATCTATCTCGAAGCTTTACAACAACGCTTCGACCTCAAAAGCTTAGATTACGTCATTCTAGGACACGTCAATCCCAACCGTGCCGCTACTCTCAAAGCCTTACTAGAACTTGCCCCCCAAGTTACTTTTATCTGTTCTAATCCTGGGGCGAAAAATTTACGCACCATCTTAGAAGATCGAGAATTATCAATTTTAGTCATGCGGGGTGAGGAAACCTTAGATCTAGGTGGAGGGCATCTTTTACAATTTATCCCCACTCCCAATCCTCGCTACCCCGACCACCTTTGTACCTACGATCCGCAAACCGAAATTCTCTACACCGACAAACTTTTTGGGGCGCATCTATGCGGCGAACAAGTATTTGATGAAGGCTGGGAAATTTTCAACGAAGACCGTCGCTATTATTTCGATTGTGTCATGGCTCCCCATGCACGACAAGTAGAAACAGCGCTGGAAAAACTTTCAGAATTACCCGTGAGAATGTATGGTGTGGGTCACGGTCCCATCGTTCGCTATGGGCTGATCGAACTAACCCAAGCATATCGTCAGTGGAGCAAACAGCAAACCTCTCAGGATCTAACCGTAGCCTTGCTCTATGCCTCGGCTTATGGTAGTACTGCAACCTTAGCACAGGCGATCGCCCGTGGGATTACCAAAGCTGGAGTCGCCGTAGAATCGATCAACTGCGAATTTGCCGAACCTGACGAGATCCGCACATCTGTAGAAAAAGCTGCTGGGATTGTCATCGGTTCCCCCACCCTGGGCGGACACGCACCGACTCCAATTCAAACTGCTTTGGGTATCATTCTCTCTACCGCTAGCAGTAACAGAATGGCTGGAGTTTTTGGTTCCTTTGGTTGGAGTGGAGAGGCAATAGATTTAATCGAAGGCAAACTCAAAGATGCTGGCTACCGATTTGGATTTGAACCAATCCGCGTCAAATTCAAACCTACTGATGTCACTTTGCAACTATGTGAAGAAACAGGCACGGATTTTGCCCATAGTATCAAACGGGCGAAAAAAGTCAGAATCGCACGTCAACCAGCTAGTAATGTGGAACAAGCTGTAGGACGAATTGTCGGTTCTCTCTGCGTCGTTACCACCAAACACGGAGATATTTCCAGTGCCATGCTAGCTTCTTGGGTATCTCAAGCTACATTCAATCCACCTGGACTCACCGTAGCCGTTGCGAAAGACCGCGCCATAGAGTCAATGATGCATAGCGGCGATAAGTTGGTTTTAAATGTTTTGACAGAAGGAAGACAACTACGCAAGCACTTTATGAAATCCTTTGCCCCAGGCGAGGATAGATTTGCCAATGTTGCTACGGAAACATCTGAAAACGGCTGTCCCATTCTCACTGATGCTTTAGCATATCTCGAATGTACGGTTAATAATCGGATGGAGGCTGGCGATCACTGGATTGTCTACGCGATCGCCGATAACGGAAAAGTCCTCAACCCCGATGGTGTCACCGCCGTCCATCATCGTAAATCAGGGAATCATTACTAGAGTGTTAACGGTTGACGGTTAACTGTTAACCGTCAACCGTTAACTAATCGCGCTGCAATTCCTTCGGAGACTGATAATAAACAACTCCGCCTGTATCTGACACGAAATAGCAGGATTTATAGGATTGCCACAAAGCCTGCAATATAGAAACCTGAGACTTGCGATAGTAGTCTCCCAAGATTGGTTTAATTGCTTCCGTAGCGGTACGCAGGTGGTAGTGTGGCATATTCAGAAAGATGTGATGTGCCACATGAGTTCCAATATCGTGATGAATGGGGTTAATCCAGCCGTAATCGCGATCGATTGTTGATAAAGCCCCTCTTAAGAAATACCATTCCTCACCCCGATACCAGGGAATATCTGGTTCTGTGTGATGTAAGAATGTTACCAAGTCCAACCACATCACAAAAATGACGTATGGTACTAGGTAATATTTCAGCAAAAATATCCAGCCATAAAGGTAAGTCAGCCCTCCCAAGAAAGCTATCATCAATCCGCAGCAGATCGTACTCGTAATCACATCCCACTTTTCGGAAGGACGAAAAAGATTGCTGCTAGGTAAGAAATGCGAACCCTGTTTTCCAGGCGATCGCTTAAATAAATAGAGTGGATACAAGAACAAGATTAGTTGAAAGCGTAGTAGCTTTTCATACCAAGCCATCTGTCGATATGTGGTTTCCGTCACTGGATACCAGCTTTCATCTGTATCGATATTGCCAGTGTTATTGTGATGGGTTCTGTGACTGATCCGCCAACCGTGGAAAGGGACGAGAATTGGCGTGTGTGCCAAATGCCCGACGAAGTTATTCAACCACTTATACTTAGAAAACGAACGATGTCCGCAATCATGTCCAACCACAAATAAAGCCCAAAACATGGTTCCTTGCATCACCCAAAAAATGGGAAAGAACCACCAGGAGTCAATCGCACCAGCCACTACGTAGAGAAGACTGATAATACCGATATCTAAAAAGAAGTAAGCAAGCGATCGCCAAGTAGATGGTTGAAAGCACTCAACGGGGATTGCAGCTTTCAGTTCTGCCAGCGTGAAGGGAAGGCTTGCCCGATCTTGGCTAGTTTCCTTGCTTCCCAGATTTTCTACACTACTAACAAGCTCAAATGGCACAGAGTTTTTTAGTTTTAAACAGCGAACATCATTGTAATGCCAAAATGTAACGAAATTTGAATAAATCTCTGATAATAACGAATTTTTATCGCGAATATCAATTTGATTTGTTGTCAATGCGATCGCAGCAGCGCATTAACGTCTAGGGGCGCATTAACATGTAGGGGCGCACAGCTGTGCGCCCCTACAACAATCCTATGGTAGAAACGCTATTCTACCCGTTTTTCCAAATATTGACCGATCATCTGTTGCTCCCCGGCGCGGGAAATAATTGTCTGGCGCGTGCGATACTTATCGCCAATCAGTTTTAACTGTTCCTCAAAGACTGAGCCATTATACTCAGTTCGCAGACACATAGTTTCCGGTTCTAGAAAATAATATTCAGCTGTTACAGGCTTAGTCGTGGCAAAACCGCGATCGCGATATAAAGTAGAACCTGCAACCCCAAACATTGTTGCGCCTTTTGACTGCTTCTTCTGTGACACCGAATCCCGACTTTCCCAACTGACTTCCGCACCACAAGTTAAGATATCTGGATCGCTCAATTGATGTAACTGCGCTAATTTTCTTAACTCATCGCATCCCGGCTCTAAAAACCTGATGGTAATGTAGCTGACCATTTCCTTAGTTTCGCCATCAGGTAACGTATAGTAGCGTCGTTGCGATCGCCATTCACCTGCCGACTTGCGAAAGAACTCAGCAACTTTCTGGGATGCCGATGCTTCATCAACTTGAGCCAATCTTAATTGTGATGTCACGGTTAGCAAGTCCTCACATACTATGTATTCATCTTGCGCATCATACCCCTTTACTTGGGGATGTTCCAGAAAGCAAGAGCTTGTTAATATTTTTAACGATTGACTATATATTAAGTCAAGATTCTCAAGTTTGACATCTAGTAGATGAATTAACTCTCCAGAGTGACTTTGCACCCGAGCTTAACAAGAAGGCGGTTGAGTGGTTGTAATTGTTGACACAGTTAGAGGACAAGCCGCTCTTTCGCAGTCACAATTAATTCCGAATTCTCTCCACACCCTTTCCTCACTGATAACTGATAACTGATAACTGACACCCCCTAGACCGATCGATAAACATTGAGCTATGATTAACGATTGTGAGTTTTTTAATAAAGATGAACGCGCAAGAAATTATCCGCTCGATTGAAGCGGAGCAGTTGAAGTCGAATTTACCTGAGATATATATCGGTGACACGGTAAAAGTCGGGGTAATTATTCAAGAAGGTGGCAAAGAACGTACTCAGCCTTATGAAGGCGTAGTTATTGCCATGCGTAACAGCGGCATTAACAAAACGATCACCGTGCGCCGCGTATTTCAGGGTGTAGGTGTAGAGCGAGTCTTTCTACTGCATTCGCCTCGAATTGATAGCGTTAAAGTGATGCGACGCGGTAAGGTACGACGTGCTAAGCTGTACTACCTACGCGATCGCGTAGGGAAGGCAACTCGGATCAAGCAACGGTTCGATCGCGCCCTGTAATTGCAATTGGGTGACTGTTGCAAGTCACACAAGAAAAATTACCCAATGGCAATCGCGAAGATCGCGCTTCAGGTCGCCAAATTGCGTTAGACTAGAATCCAGCCAAATTTGTGCGCTCTTAGTTCAGTTGGTAGAACGTCGGTCTCCAAAACCGGATGTCGGGGGTTCAAGTCCTCCAGGGCGCGCTCTCAATCAGGCAAATCCCTTACCCAAAAGCGCGATCGAATGCTAGCTATCGGCAGCAAAAGTAGAAGCTTTTGGGTAAAATTAGTTGGTGACGACCCAGAGCTTAAATATTTATAAGTTAGATCGGCTGGACTCGAACGAACTGCTCAGTCTGAACAAAACAGTCAAGCAGTGAGGGTTAAACCGCGATCGCTTCTATTATCAATTGAGGTGTAAAGCAACCGTGAGCAAGAAAAACGAAGCCGAGATCCAACAAAGCAGTGGATTTAGCGTCACCGACTTTTTAAAGGGAACTAAAGAGGAACTTGATAAAGTAGTTTGGCCCAGTCGCCAACAGCTAATCAGCGAATCTTTAGCCGTACTATCAATGGTGGCACTCTCTGCCACAATGATTTACCTCATTGATGCGTTGTTTGCTTGGGCAGCAAGAAAGGTATTCTGATGACTTTTGCAACAGACGAGCCAGGTGACTCTCGCCGCGAAGAAGAGGCAACACCAGCGATCTCTGACACAGCAGATCGCAAGCCGCGTTGGTATGCCGTACAAGTCGCCTCTGGCTGTGAAAAGCGCGTGAAAGCAGACTTAGAGCGACGGGCGCAGACATTCGACGTATCCGAGCGCATTTTTCAAGTAGAAATTCCGCAAAGTAAAGCCTTCAAAATCCGTAAAGATGGCAGTAGGCAAGAAACAGATGAAAAAGTGTTTCCTGGTTACGTGCTAGTCAAAATGGCGATGGATGATGAAACGTGGCAGGTGGTGAAAAATACCTCTCACGTCATTAACTTTGTGGGAGCCGAACAAAAGCGTGGTAGCGGTCGCGGTCGCGGTCACGTTAAACCCCTACCCCTCAGTCCCCCAGAAGTAGAAAGAATCTTTAAGCAAGCTCAGGAACAGGAGCCAGTGGTCAAAATCAATTTGGCAGCTGGAGATCGAATTATCGTGTTAACTGGTCCGTTTAAAGACTTTGAAGGCGAAGTGGTGGAAGTCAGTCCAGAACGGAGTAAGCTAAAAGCTTTGCTCTCAATTTTCGGACGGGACACGCCCGTAGAATTGGAGTTCAATCAGGTTCAGAAACAAGGCTAGAACAGAGAAATGGCAAAGAAAGTAGTTGCGGTCATTAAGCTGGCGTTGAATGCTGGTAAAGCTAACCCAGCACCGCCAGTCGGACCAGCGCTAGGTCAGCATGGCGTGAATATTATGATGTTCTGCAAAGAATACAACGCCAGAACCGCCGACCAAGCAGGAATGGTCATTCCCGTAGAAATTTCGGTGTTTGAAGACAGAAGCTTTACCTTTGTCCTCAAAACTCCCCCTGCTTCCGTATTGATTCGTAAAGCCGCAGGGATCGAGCGCGGGTCTAACGAGCCAAATAAAAAGCGAGTTGGTTCGATTTCAACAGCTCAATTGCGAGAAATCGCCCAAACGAAGCTACCAGACCTTAACGCTAACGATATCGATGCCGCGATGAAAATTGTGGCAGGAACGGCGAAAAACATGGGCGTAAACGTCACCGAGTAGGGGCGAGGAGCGAGGAATGAGGGGTGAGAGGCTTTGGAAGCATCCTCAATCCAAAATCTAAAATCTAAAATCCAAAATTATATCGGGGGAGAGGCAGGAAGCTTCGCAACGACCCCAGGAGAGCAAAATGGCAAAGAAAGTATCGAGAAGATTGCGATCGCTGCAAGAGAAAGTAGAAGATCGGGCTTATGCGCCGATTGAAGCGTTGCAATTATTAAAAGAAACCGCTACAGCTAAGTTTCCCGAAGCTGCAGAAGCACATATACGGTTGGGAATCGATCCGAAATATACAGACCAACAGCTCAGAACGACAGTCGTACTACCCAAAGGTACGGGTCAAGAAGTTCGCGTTGCCGTGATTGCTAGAGGTGAAAAGGTCACGGAAGCGAGCAATGCAGGAGCAGATATCGTTGGCTCTGAGGAATTAATTACCGAAATTCAAAACGGTAGAATGGACTTTGACAAACTCATCGCTACACCTGATGTTATGCCCCAAGTGGCAAGATTGGGTAAGTTGTTGGGTCCACGCGGTTTGATGCCATCGCCGAAAGGGGGAACAGTAACATTTGACATCGCCAGCGCGATCTCGGAGTTCAAAGCTGGTAAACTAGAATTTCGTGCCGATCGTACGGGAATCGTTCACGTCATGTTTGGGAAAGCAGCTTTCCCCGCCGAAGATTTGCTAGTCAATTTGAAGGCGCTACAAGAAACTATCGATCGTAACCGTCCCTCTGGTGCAAAAGGTCGTTACTGGCGAACCATCTTTGTGTCTGCTACGATGGGACCCGCAATTGAAGTTGAAATCAGCGGCTTGCGAGATCTCAAGATGGCAGAAGCAGCGTAGAGAATTCGGAATTCGGAATTCGGAATTCGGAATTAAATGAGAATAAAAAAAGCCGAAGATAGCAGGTGCTAATTAGCTTAATATCCTGCCGAGGTTTGTACAAAAATGTTTTTGATGACACTAGTTATAGTGAAGTCGAAATAACATGACGTACACCGTGTCACCTCGGCTCTTGAGTCGAGGTTTTGTTTTGGGTGGGGTAGAGACAGTAACCAGTTATCAGTGACCAGTGACCAAGAGTCGTTTAATCTCCTCTGCTTCCTCAGCTCCTCAGCTTCCTCTGCTCTCTTCCCCCGATTCCCGACTTCCTGATAACTGACAACTGTTAACTGATAACTGAAATTAGCTAGGAGGTGAAATGAATGGGTAGAACCATAGAAAACAAAAAAGAGATTGTAGAGGATCTCAAAGCTACTTTGAGTGAGTCCCAACTCGCTCTTGTGATTAACTATCAAGGGTTATCGGTGGCTGAAATTACAGATTTACGGCGGCGATTGCGCCCAACCGGAACAGTCTGTAAAGTCACCAAAAACACGCTGATGGGCATCGCGATTAGCGGTCAGGATAACTGGCTAGCTATGGAAGAATTGCTCCAAGGTTCTTCAGCATTTTTGCTGGTAAAAGAAGATATCAGCGGTGCAATCAAGGCTTACCAGGACTTCCAAAAAGCCAGCAAGAAAACTGAATTGCGCGGTGGCGTAATGGAAGGTCGTCTGCTGAAAGAAGCAGATGTTAAGGCACTGGGAGACTTGCCATCTAAAGAGCAGCTTATGGCTCAAATTGCTGGAGCTATCAATGCATTGGCAACCAAAGTTGCTGTGGGGATCAACGAAGTTCCATCTTCGCTGGCGCGTGGTATTCAGGCGTATGCCGATAAAGATGGCTCGGCTGCGACCGAAACAGATGCTGCTGCTTAATCAGTAGCGAGAAAGACAAGCACAAATTTAGATTACATAGGAGTTAATTGCATGTCTGCTGCAACCGATCAAATTTTGGAACAACTCAAATCTTTAACTTTGCTAGAAGCATCTGAGTTAGTCAAGCAAATCGAAGAAGCTTTTGGCGTAAGTGCTGCTGCTCCTGCTGGAGGCATGATGATGATGGCTCCTGGTGCTGGCGCTGCTGCTCCTGCTGAGGAAGTCGAAGAGAAGACTGAATTCGACGTAATTCTAGAAGAAGTCCCCGCTGATAAGAAGATTGCCATCCTGAAGCAAGTGCGCGAACTAACAGGTCTAGGCTTGAAAGAAGCTAAAGACTTAGTAGAATCTGCACCCAAGCCAGTGAAGGAAGGCATTGCTAAAGAAGCGGCAGAAGATGCGAAGAAGACTCTAGAAGCTGCTGGCGCTAAGGTGACTGTTAAGTAATCAGTTATCAGTTATCAGTTATCAGTTATCAGGCTGAAACTGATAAAAGGAAATGTCGCCTTGTGTAGGGGTGGGTTCACCAACAATCTCTGTTTTAGACAAAGATCTAGGTGAACCTGCCCCTATCGGTATATTTCGGTATATTTGGGTAATGAATTTAATCATGTAAATTTGCATCCCAGATGCCGATGTAAATGCGATCGCGGCTATTACGTTCGATCGCTCCTTTTAGTTGACCTTGACGAAAAGAATATCTGTTAGTCCGGCGCTGATAAACTTGTTGCAATCCTTTGGTAATTTCAGGTGCGATTCGATCGCGTAACATTCGCTGTAGTGTTGTTTGCATAGTTTCCGGCGCGACTGATTGAGCAAAAGAGACTTCAGTTTGACGCAACCGTCCAGAAGTGCGATCGAATAAATAACCGAGCGTAATGCGTTCTGGCTCGATATCGTAAATTGCCGCACGGGTGTTAACCCAAAGACCTCTACTCGTTTTTGTAGGATTGCCTAATGCTGCTTTGACTACATTTTCAGTAGTACCAATCGGAAATCCAGGTATATCTCGATCTCGATCCCCTCTAGCCCCCCTTAATAAGGGGGGTTGTATAGAGTTTCGGTCTGTCGCCCCCCCCCTTTGTAAGGAGGATTGTGGAGAGTTTTGGTCTGTCGCCCTCCTTTGTAAGGGGGGTTGGGGGGATCGAGCAGCTACGGGACTAGCGGGAGAGTTTTGGTCTGTCGCCCTCCTTTGTAAGGGGGGTTGGGGGGATCTATCCGTTGTTACGGGTGTAGGCGGCGATGCTGGCAGCACAGACGATCGCGGTGCTGGCTGGGGAACGAAACTAAAAACTGTAGCAGTACTGAGCAATCCACCAATAAGCAGCCCACCGAAAATCAGATATTTCTGCTTTTTGCCCGAACTCTGTCGAATTGTAGGAGGGGGTATAGTTTGAGTTTCTAAAGTCTGCTGGTGAGTGGGAGCGATCGCATCTCGATCGACTTCCTGGCAGGAGGATATAGTATCTACAGATTGCAAATCGTTAAGCATTTTAATCGCAGTTGAGTAGCGATCGCGTGGCTGATACTCAACTGCTTTATTCAGCACGGCGGCTAAACTAGGACTCACGTTTGCCGCGTATTGCTGCCAGATCGCTCTTTCGGTATGCGGGTCAACCTCTAACTCTTGCGGTAACTTACCAGTCAAAAGATAAATAGCTGTCATGCCCAAACTGTAAATATCGCTGGCGTAGATCGGTCGCCCTACGGCTTGTTCTGGAGCCATGAAGCCAGGAGTGCCCAGCACCATTGTATAAATCGATCTACCTTGAGCCGCGATCGCCGTTGCCATTGTTTCCTTAACCGCGCCAAAATCAATCATGACTGGCTGGCAATCTGGCTGACGCAAAATAATATTGTCTGGCTTAATATCGCGATAAATAATTCCCTTACTATGGACGTAATGTAGAACTTTAAGTAGACTCACTAAGATTTTCCAGACAGTTGCTTCGCTCAGCACCCCTTCAGATGTAACTTTTCTCGTGAGAGTTTCACCCTCAATCCACTCCTGAATCAGGTAAAACTGTCCGTTTTCGCTAAAGTAGGCGTACAACTTAGGAATTTGATCGCTACCTGCACTCAAAGCTTCCAAGGTTGCAGCCTCACGCTGGAACCTCTCTTGAATGATTTGATACAGTTGCAAATCGTTTGCTACGGGTTTGAGTTGCTTAACTACGCAAGGACGGCGAGACGGCAAATATGTATCTGCTGCCAGAAAAGTTTCGCCAAAGCCGCCTGCTCCCAGTAATTTAATTGTTTGATAGCGATTATTGAGTAACGCAGTTGTCATGGAAAGTTTACTAGCAGTTTTTATACTGCTCGAATGCCATAACTCTACAGTAGCTATTTATTCAAATATCATCTGCTACCAAAAGAAACACCTCATTCGATTAGGGTTCAAACACTGTAGCTGCCTCAATATCTTCTGGTATAGCAAAATCATGGACGATCTGGGCGATCGCTTTTATCTTGGCAAAATTATCTACCACGCCCGACCGATAAGCAGCTGGGATTGGTAAATCCAACACCAGCGCCATGAGATCGACATATTCAGCTAAATCTAACTGCTGCTCGTCCATGATTAACTAGCGGTCGTGCAATCTGGGGCAAAGTTACCATGCAGTCCGTAGGGAATATGATGCTTGAGATGTAAAGTCGCGATCGCGCCTTTATTTAAATCCCGACCATCCAAAATTACCACATCAGAACGGTGGTGGGTAGAATCATAAACCACACTCAGTACCCAACCATCATCTTCTAACGTCGAGTCAGGACGGGGGACAAAAATCGGTTCGCTGATAAAGCCACGCGGCGCAGCACTCCAAAGTTGCCGTTCTCCAGTTTCTAAGTCGATTTTGAGAATTGCTTGCAAAGGTGCATTTCCGGTCGATTCATGCGCCGCACCCATAAACAGATAGCGATAAGGTCTACCTACTTTATCCTTGTGGATGCTAGGAAATTCGCAACATCTCTCCTCTATCAGTTCTCGCGATACTGTTTTATCTTGTAAGTTGAGATGAAAGCGCCACAATTGCCCAGGCTTGAGCGCATCAAAATCTACTTGCTTGAAATCGCTGGCTGGTTCTACTTCGGGGAAAGACTCGTAGCAAATTGAATCAACCACAATTTCCCCATCTTGTTCAAAAGCGTTGGCGTGGTGAAACACAAACCCAGCATGAGTTTCCAAAATCTGAACCGCTTCTTTAGGATGGCGCGGAATCAGGACAATGCGCGTTTTTTGGTGAGGTTGGAACTTGATACACTCTGCTGCCCCTCTTAACCCTAATGTAAATGGTATTGGGTTAAAAGCAACGGGGTTTTGGAAAAGAATGCAGTAGTTAGGAGTAATAGCGAAATCGTGAATGAAGGCAAACCCAGGAATACTATGGGCGTGCTGGCGAATAACTTTCCCTGCGGGGTTCAGTTCAAAAATAGTAACTGTAGTTGATAAACCAACCTTGAGGGAGAAATTGACCAAGCAAGGTTCGCCGCCGTCCATATCGCAACTAGGATCGAGGCGAGGATGTGCTGCAAAAGGATCGCCTTCTGCGATCGCGCCGTCCAGAAAATCTTTTCCCAAGGTTTCCAGATTGTGAGGATCGAGGCGATGGGGTTCGGCTGCTTCCCACAGTGCCAATAGTTTGCCACCCCAGTAGATAACATTAGTATTGGCAATATTCTTTAGCTTGAAATCAAAGGCATTTGCCAACCAACCGCCAGCTTTTTGCGTACCAAAGACACCGCGATACAGAATTTTTCCAGCTTTTTGTTCTTCTACATACGCTTCTGTACGAATATAGCGATTGCGGAAGTGGGCGCGACCGTCACGAAATGCGATCGCGCTAATCATACCATCGCCATCAAAGGGGTGGTGAACTGGTTGTCCGTTGATATCCAATAAGCCAGGACCATTGCGGAATAGTGTCCCGCACAGTTCAGGAGGGATTTCCCCTTCGACCTCATCAATTGAATAGTCGTATTCTTGTTTGAGCGATTCATATCCTCGCTGCCAATCGTGGCGTTGGTATGACTTGGGGGGAACTGTGGTGGCGCGTTCGTGAAGTTGCATAGTTAGGGAGTAGGGAGTCGGGAGTCGTAGGGGCGGGTTTACCTAAAATCTCTGTTCGGAGCGAAGCTAAAGAGTCAAGATAAATTACGAATTATGACTATAATTTCATAATTCACCATGCAGTATTCATTCTTCATCCGTCACTCGGCAGGTTCTTCGACTGGTTCTTGTCGCAAAGAAGATGGTACTAACTCTGACAAGTTAGGTAGCAAAGTTTGCCCGATCTCCTTATTGTCAGTTGCATCTGGAGCGATCGCAGGTTGTCCGCTAGCAGCAGTAATTTCTTCTTTAGCAGGTAGCCAGCTTAAAAATGGCAGGGGTAAAAGTGTTGATAAGTTAGTAATGACTACCAGAAGCCAGAGCAAATCGAAGTTATTCTGAGAAATGCCAAACCACCGCATCAAAATTGCTCCCATTTGATAGGAAGCCAAGGAAGCAAGGTTTGATACAGACATTAACAAGGCAAACAGGGTTGCTTCTACTCCTGGAGGGCAAAGTCTTGCTGCCAACACCAAAACAGGCATGTAGGCAATTTGTCCCATCACCGTGAGGACAAGACTATCGCCCAAACTAAACCAGCGATCGTCAATTCCTAAACTGCGATTGGTATGGGTAACTAAGAGCAGCATACTCATACCCAAAACTGCTGAAAATAAAGTACTCCAACCAAAAATGACGCGGAAGGAGACACCTTTGAGGAAGCGCTGAAAGATCCACACGCCAACGAGGGAAGCGATACTCGTCACCAAGCGCACCCTACCTAGAAATTCTGGTTCAAACCCTAATTCATTGGTGGTGAAGAAAAAGAAGGCTGCATCAGCCGTGGGAGTGGCTTGCCAGAGGAAAATAAAGGCAGTAGGAAGCCAAATTGTTCTTTGGGCGATCGCTTGTCGTAGTTGTTTAATTTGAGTATTGACACTAGACCAGTTGGCAAACGCTTGCGAGTTCTCTGTTTTGCTGACTGGGACTTCGGTAATAAACCAAGCAATGAAAGAAACTATGAGGGGAAAAGTTGCCGTAATCAAAAATACCGTGCGGGTGCTGAAATGTTCTAGCAGCCAGCCGCTGAAATAAGCTGTAATTAAACCACCAAAGGCTGAAGTTCCCCAACATAGAGACTGCAGCGAACCCGCATCAGCTTGAGATTCGACTCTTGCTCGTTCTACCACCAAAGAGTCTACAATCACGTCGCTGACGGCAACTGATAAAGAGCCTAGCGCGATCGCCCCTACAGCTGCCATTGGCGTATGTACGACTGTCGCCATACTCACCCAGGAAATAGCCCCTAAAATGCCTGATAAGATCAGGTAAGGACGGCGGCGATAGCCAAAAATGGGTAAACCATCAGAGACAAAGCCAAATACTGGTTTGATAATCCAGGGAAGTGCCACAATGCCTAATAAGGACGAGACTTCGGCTGGACTCAATCCCAGTTCATCCTTGAAGAAAAAGCTGACGGCAAGGCGGGCTAAGCCTAGAATTCCCTGAACGAAGTAGACAGTCAGGATTGCGATTAACTCCGTACTGGGTTCTTGACCGAAGAAAATCTTTTCTTTTAACGAGTCTTTTACCTTGGACAAGCCAGACGCGGAAATCAGCATTGATTAAAATAAATAAACTTTAAGATTTATCGACTTTTATATCATATCTACTTTGAAAGGGAGTAGGGAGTAGGGAGTCGGGGAAAGAGAGCTGCTCTTGAGCTGGGGAGCAACTATAAATTAAATTCAAAATTTCAGAGGGTACAAACCTGACCCAGAAATGAAGAGTTGCCGAGCGACAAGTTAATGGTAAGTTCAGGTTGTCACCAATTGCAATGTGACAATTGATCGTGAGCGAGTTTTGCATGTCCCGAATGGGTTGACGATGCTGCAAAAATTTGACTTCACCTGAAATTTTATTCAAACACGAACATCAGTTGAATTAGGAAACAAATCCGAACATATTGGCAGAATGGAAAAATTTCTGATTGCAGTATCCTTCATTAGATGCGCGATCGGGGACTACACAAAAAAGCCTTTCTAGTAAGGTAGGTAGTACTTGCCCTACACTTATCTTTTAATAAGTAAAAAGTAGCTATTTTTACACGTAAAATATCGGTATTTGAAAAACTACGTAAAAGTCGCCTCTTGTATCGCAAATATAGACACAAATCGGACATAAGCATTGCTGTATAACCAATATTTTATTTTTTTGAAATAAGAATTATAAAATTGTTGCCATCTATGAATTTATTTTTAGACAAAAATTTAATGCATAATTTGCTATTCCTTAAAATAATCTGAATAAGTATAACCGCAGAGAGATGACATGGGAATATCTAGCCAAGACGCAAACTTCAGTCTGTTTGGATAGTCATCAAAAAACTTTTTCTTAAAAAAATTATGGACATAACGCAGATTGTGCAGACAGCTTCGCAAACACTAACTCAAGTAGGGTTGAAGCTCATTGGTGCAATTGTTTTCTGGATTGTTGGTCGATGGTTGATTAACGTTGCGGCTAGCCTTTTATCCCGCAGCCTCAAGCACCAAAAAGTTGATAAAACAATTTTGAGCTATCTAGTAGCTACGGTTAAAGTCACGCTAAATATTATTTTAGTCGTGGCAATTCTGGGCTTTTTTGGCATTGAAACCACCTCTTTTGCGGCTTTACTAGCGGCGGCTGGTGTGGCGATTGGTGCAGCTTGGAGCGGACTGTTAGCGAATTTTGCCGCAGGCGCGTTTCTCATGATTCTGCGACCCTTCAAGGTAGGTGACTTTATTGCTGCTGGCGGCGTGACGGGAACCGTGCAGGAAATTGGCTTGTTTGCCACTACAATCAACACTCTAGACAACGTACACACGGTTGTAGGCAACAACAAAATCTTTTCCGACAATATTCAAAACTTTTCGGCAAATACTTATCGTCGCGTCGATCTAGTGGCTCAACTCAACCACAACACAGATCATAATGCCGCGATCGCCATGTTAAAAGAACGGCTGAGTCGAATTCCCAACGTCCTCTCTAATCCTGCCCCAGATGTAGAAATCTTAGAATTTAATTTAGCGGGTCCCGTGTTAGCGGTACGTCCTTACTGCAACAATGCCGACTACTGGCAGGTTTATTTTGATACCAACCGCCTGATCCGCGACAGCTTTGGCGAAGCTGGATTTTCTGCCCCAGAACAACTTTACGCGATTCGGAATAATTAGAAATTTGTAGAGACGTTACACGTAACGTCTCTACAATAATTACAACACGCCCTTGGAACTAGGGATATTACCAGCTCGACGCGGATCGATTTCTACAGCCATGCGGAGCGATCGCGCCAAAGCTTTAAAAGTTGCTTCAATAATATGGTGAGAGTTAATCCCATCGAGTTGACGAATATGCAGCGTCATTTGACTGTGGTTAACCAGCGCTACAAAGAATTCCCGCACCAGTTGAGTATCGTAGGTTCCGACTCGTTGGGTGGGAATTTGCAGTCCATAACTGAGATGGGGACGACCGGAAAAATCTAAAGCAACCTGAATTAATGCCTCATCCAGGGGGGCGAGAAAATGCCCAAAGCGGATGATACCCTTGCGATCGCCTAAAGCTTGGTGAAAAGCTTGTCCCAGGGTAATTCCTACATCTTCATTCGTGTGGTGGTCGTCAATTTCAATATCGCCTGTCGCCTTGACTTCCAAATCGAATAGTCCGTGGGAAGCTATTTGATGCAGCATGTGGTCTAAAAATGGGATTCCCGTCGCCGCAGTGCATTTACCCGTTCCATCTAAATTCAGCGTGACTTGGACATCGGTTTCGCCTGTAGTCCGGCGGACAGAAGCAGTCCGTGCGGCAAATGTGAGTTCGTTAATTGAGGGGCGATCGCTAATCTGCATGACTGAAATTTAGGGAGTAGGGAGCGGGAAGTCAATGAAATTCAAATTAGATTCAATTTTTACTTATTTCATCTTACTGTTAATAGCTCTAGCCATTCATTATGTTTAGCGTTGTTGGGTAAATATTGCTACTACCAAAACAAATAGGGTGCGATGTCAGCGCACCCTACCCGCGATCGAACTAAACGTTATCTCAAAACGTTATCTCAATATATTCACGATTCCTAGCACCGGACTTAAGACGGGACCAAATACAGCGCCAATTGCGTCACCAACCCCCGCCGCACTATTACGTCTGACGACGATAATATCGTTGTCACGCATAGTTGGGTTATTTTCGTCGTTGATTCCTTTAGAAAAATCAAGCTTGACTCGGCGACTCGTGACCGTACCGTCAGGATTGAGACGAATTAAATCTGCCGAACCCCTTCTAGCACGGGCGTTATCAAATCCTCCTGCTGTTAACAGCGCTTGGTTAAGCGGTGTATTAGGCTGCAAGTTGACGAGTCCTGGTGTTTTGACTTCTCCCACAACGCTAACTTGAATTGTCGCTGGAGAAAAACTGGCATCTGCTAAGGCAGTAGCATCTGCTGGGCTGATATTTGTTGCCGTTGAAACGACAACAGTGTCACCTTCTTGAACGATCGTGTCTTGGTTGGGATCTCCTTGTAGCAATTTCCAGAAACTCACGGTCATCTTTTGTTCGCCGCCATTTCTGGTCGGACGACGGATTTGAATGTTTCGCACGTCAGCCGCACTTGTAATTCCGCCAGCCAGCTGAATCGCCCGCGATACTGTGGGCAAACCGCCACCAGCACCGCCGCCACCGTCAATCGCTCCGCCTCCACCTCCTTGGGTGTTACCTGGGGTAGTTGCAGCCGCAGCCGCAGTTCCACCCCCAATAATTACGTAAGAACCAGGACGGTTAACTTCACCTACAACTGTGACGGTACGGGGACGGTTGGAAGCCATAGCAAAGCTAGCATTAGAAAAGGCACGAATATCTGCCATATTCACTTCAGTCGCCGTAGGTACGAAGACGGTATCGCCATCCCGTAAAGTGATGTCTTGTGGCAAAGTACCTTTTCTCACCAGTTCCATCAGATCCAGATTAATAATTCGCTCTGGTCCGAGTCCCTGCTTGCGCTTGAGCTGCACTTGCCTCAAATCGGCTGCGAGGGTGACTCCTTCTGCTAAAGTCAACGCGCCAACAATCGTAGGATACTGTACCCCTGGATTATCGCCTGCACCACCTTGCAAACCCACGGTGTACGAGCCAGGACGGACAACTTCACCCGCAATCACAACGTTAATTGGGCGTGGGGAAATTAGACTTACTGTGACTAGAGGACGTTTTAAGTAGCGAGAGTATTTTGCCGCGATCGCATCTGCTGCTTCTGCCTGGGTTAGCCCCAAAATGTCTACAGGTCCAACTAGAGGCAAGAACAACTGACCACCAGGGGGAATCTGATAATCTCCGGTATATTCCGGCACTTCAAACACGTTAATGCGGATGCGATCGCCACCCCCAAGAGCATAATCTACTGGTGTTTGGACGGGTTGGTTGGCTGCTGGAGCTGTCGCCGGAGCGTTTGCTGGAGCCACGTTGGGGAGTGGAGCTGCGTTATTTCCTGGCGCTACCGGGCTAGTGGTTGGAGCCGTATTGTTGCTTGGCGCTACTGGAGTAGTGGTTGGAGCCGTATTATTACTAGGTGCTACATTTGGTTGAGGTACGGGCTTGGTTGTCGGTAAAGACGGACGAGCAGGTGCTGGGCGAGTGGGACTGGTTGTTTCTTGCG
This sequence comes from Scytonema millei VB511283, assembly GCF_000817735.3. Lineage (NCBI taxonomy): Bacteria > Bacillati > Cyanobacteriota > Cyanophyceae > Nostocales > Scytonemataceae > Scytonema > Scytonema millei. Next base: position 118,149 of record NZ_JTJC03000002.1, read on the forward strand.
CTTTTATTGGCGCTGGGCAAGCCATCGCCACTAGAGCAAAAAGCGTTAAACCTGCAACTGGCTTGGTAATTGCTTTAGACATACGTGTAGATTTCTGTGTGGAAATATAGGCAATTTCTTGCTGTTTTCTAGACTTCACCATTTTATGTTTTGTTGCCAGATATGGAATTTACTAGATATTCAGTATAAGTATGCAAGATCGACATGAGCGAACTTGAGAGTGGATTATGCCACACTTAGGCAAGCTTTGTAAAACTTCATTTAACGTTAGAAAAAAAACCTATAAAAAATACGCTCTTACTAGCTGAGCCAAGGAGTAGTGGCGATCGTACAGCAGAAAGCAGGGCAACAGTTACCAAGTCACAAGTCACAAGTCAGAATTCAACCCTACACCCTACACCCTACACCCCACACCCCATTCTTCACTGATAACTGTTAACTGTTAACTGACCAGAGGAATCGCAACAATAAATTTAGTTCCCATACCAACTTGAGTTTCAAACCAAATTTCTCCCTGGTGAGTTTCGACAGCTTTTTTTACAATTGCTAATCCTAAACCCGTTCCCGCAATATTGCCTACATTTGTAGCACGATGAAACGAGTCAAATAAATTCTCCCGGTCTGAGGCAGGAATGCCAATGCCTCGATCGCGAACTTGAAAGATAATTTGGTTTGGCTCCCAGATCAAATCAAAATTAACTTCAGTTGCACTTGGAGAATATTTAATTGCATTGGATAGTAAATTAGTTAAAATGTGTCGCAATAGTTTTTCATCTAGCCGTACGATTTCTGCTTTTCCTTGAGAATGAAATACAATTTCATGGGTTTTTGTTATGAGTTGAACTTCTTCAACCAAACTCCGACACCACTGAAATAAATCTATTGGAGTGACTTGACATTCGAGTTTTCCCGCTTCGGCTTTACCCATCACTAGCACGTCATTTAATAGAGATGTCATGTGCTTAACCTGAGTTTGAATTCGCTGTAAATGATGGCGCTTTTTCTCTTCGTGCCAAATTGCACCGTAGTCTTCGAGTAGTTCGGCAGAGGATAAAATTGCCGTTAAAGGGGTGCGAAATTCGTGAAAAGTCATGCTGACGAAACGAGATTTAAGTTCGCTCAGCTCTTTTTCTTTCACCAAAGCTTGCTCGACTTCTAAATTTTTCGTAGTAATTTCAGTAAAAGATATTTGTAATTGAGCTGCCATTCGATTAAATGAGTCAGAGAGTACAGCTAGTTCGTCAATGTTTTCTACAGATTGACGGTTCAAATTAGTATGCGTAAACTCTCCGATCGCAGCTTGTTGCGCTAATACCTGACTGGCTCGACTTAAGCGTCGAATTGGAATTGTAATCCAGCGAGATGTAAGCGTACTCAATGCAGTTGTGATAATTAAAGCTGTCAAACATAACACGGCTGTCGTGCGGTTATTATCGTGAATGTCTTGCATGAAATCTGATTCAGGCAAGACGATCGCTATTAACCAATTCAAGCCATAGTTATCTTTCCAAGGTTTAATGCAAACAAATTGCCGCACTCCTTTAATTTTTAGCTCGAAATGTTGTTCGGTTTGAATTCCGTTTAGATTGTTGAATTTTTTGAGCAAAAACTCTGTAGTTTGTTTGATTACTGGATCGGAACTATCGACTGCATGTATTCTTCGTGCTTGGCGATCGACGATCGCAAACGGTCGATCGGAACTAGAACTAGCTACTAATAAACCATTCTGTTCGATAATGAAAATTTGTTCCGACGAACTGACTGGCAATTCATGTAAATAATCGCTAATTTGTGACAGAATCAGATCGACTCCAATCACGCCAATAAATTTCTGTTGGCGATCGCGTACGGGATAGCTAGAAGAAATTGATAAAACTTCGGGTTTATCTCGCCATTGATAAATCGAACTCCACACGGGTTTACCTGCTTTGGCTGCATCAGCATACCAACCCTCCTGTTGCACTGGTTCAATATGACCAATAATTTTCTTTAAACTTTGGCGATTTCCTCGATTGTCTGTGGTGTAAATAGATTGGCGACTAGGTGCTGTTTTCAGAGTTTCATTGATGAGTAAATGACCGTTATTGAGACGTTCCACACCAATAAATTCACCTTGGATGTTGGCATAGTTAATATAACCAACATTGAATACCTGCATTTGTTTCCAGAAGTAATGTCCGGTGCGCTCGAAGTCTTTTAAATCGAGCAAACCTAATTCAACTGCATCTAAATTGATTTGATTAATTTGTTTGGGAATTGCAAAGTAAGCAGAGAGACGATCTTGAATGCGATCGCCAGCTTTATCTATTAAGCGATCGGCAAGGCGATCGACTGCTTGCTGACCGTTTTTGAAAGAAAAATAGCCAACTAATCCAACTGTTGCCATAATATGCAGCATAAACGGCACTGCCAATACTAACTGCATAGGCATTCTTCTAGATGCTGGATGAGATAGTTCGTTTGTGGTTCTCTGCCACCCAAAGTATGAAAGCAGTTTCATGGATAAAATTATGCTAGTTCTAGCTTATTATTCCCCATGTCATCTGGACGTTTTGCACTAGCTATCCAAAATAATATATTCTTTTTTACCGTGTTACTAAAAGCTGCAAAGTATTTGTTAGCAACTTCATTTTCTGCGAGTGCTTGCTGTAAGTCTATTGGAACAATTAATTCTTCAATAGCATCTAAAGTATTCCACGAACCGTCTTGTTTTGCTGCTATAATTTGTGCTAAACCAGCTTCAGTCATTAAATCTTGTTTTGTCAATTCTTGAATATATTGCTTATTTAATTTTGACCATACACTTTTTGGTTTTCGAGGTGTAAATATTTGTCGGTAGCATTCTTTATCTAAAGATTGTACTTTACTATCAATCCAGCCAAAGCATAGAGCTTCTTTTACTGCTTCACTATATCAAATACTAGGCTTACCACTTTTGACTCTATAGTAGATTAGCCAAATACCATTAGAGCTATTATGGTCTTTTTCTAACCATTCTCGCCAAGCTTAACGGTCTTTTTCATAAAGGGTTTCCATTTCGCGATCGAAGTTTGGCATGTATTTGGTATCTCCCATAAATAAAAACCGAGCGCAAAAAAATATAAAAAAACTATGCAGTTAAAAGTTTAATAAAATAATTGCATAAAAGCGATCGCCTCTACGCACTACCATCTCAACAGAGTTAAAAATTTATTACCATTTGGTTAAATTACAATTAAAATCTTATGAATAGTGAAGAACTAGCGCGCTACATCGAAAACACAGATGGTATAACTAAACCCTGGCTGCTACTGCAATTGCGCCTGAAGAAGCTACAAGAACGATCGCACCTACTCACCCCAGAGGAATATGCTAAAGAGTTGGCAGACATACACCAAGGATTGATGAATCTGGGAGAATGGTGGCGGGGGATAGAGGACGAGGCGTTCGGAGTTGACTATCCTCTGTAGAGTAGCACCACCATTCTAGCTTTGCAGCCAAAACTTCTATGCCTAGAACTAAAAAAACAACCACTACAAAAGAAATTGCTACTGAAATTCATCTCACAGATCCGCAGTACTACTTCAACCGCGAGTTAAGCTGGTTGGAGTTTAATAATAGAGTTTTACATGAAGCTTGCGACCCACGATCGCCTTTACTAGAACGATTGAAGTTCTTGGCAATCTTCAGCTCTAACTTAGACGAATTCTTTATGGTGCGGGTAGCAGCTTTACGCCAGCAACTAGCTGCTAAAGTCAGCAAACTCAGTCCTGACGGACGCACCCCAGAAGAACAGCTAGAAGCAATTGCTCAACGCCTGCGTCCCTTGGTATCGCAACAACACCGCCATTTCGAGCAAGTCCTCAGACCTGCCTTAGCCCGAGAGGGAATCTATATTTTAGATTACATGGACTTGAACCAGGAACAGCGGACGTACCTGGAACATTACTTTGACGAACAAATATTTCCCGTCCTCACCCCTCTAGCTGTAGATCCGAGTCACCCCTTTCCCCACATTTCCAACCTCAGCTTGAATTTAGCCGTGGTGATGAAAAATCCAGTGACGGAAGAAGAATTATTTGCACGGGTGAAAGTGCCAAAAGTCTTACCGCGATTTTTGCCGCTTCCAGAAGAACTGCGGGTACAACACCATGACAAACCCGCGCATTGGACGGGAGTACCTCTAGAACAAGCGATCGCCCATAACTTAGAATCCTTGTTTCCAGGGATGAATATTTTAGAATATCACCTGTTTCGGATTACCCGCGACGCTGACATAGAACTGGAAGAGGACGAAGCCGACGATTTATTATTGGCGATCGAACAAGAACTGCGCAAGCGCCGTATTGGTGGATCGACAGTCCGACTGGAAATTCAGTCTCAAATGCCAGACTTGGTACGTAATAGACTGTTACGAGAACTCGATTTAGAAGAAAGAGCAGTTTACGAAATTGATGGCATATTGGGACTAGGAGATTTAATGTCATTTATGGCATTACCGCTACCAGAACTGAAAGATCCGCCTTGGAAATCCGTCGTTCCTCCACGCTTGCAACGCCTCAGTCCTGCTTTAGCAGATACCGAAGAAGGAACCGATTTTTTCAGCCTGATTCGAGAAAAGGATGCTTTAGTTCATCACCCATATCATTCTTTTTCCTCCACCGTACTGCGGTTTATTAGTAGTGCCGCTCACGACCCGGATGTTTTAGCGATTAAAATGACGCTGTATCGCACCTCTGGCGATTCCCCTATTCTTAACGCTTTGATCGCCGCCGCTGAAAACGGTAAACAAGTTGCAGTTTTAATGGAACTCAAAGCGCGGTTTGACGAAGAGAATAACATTTACTGGGCGCGACGGTTAGAAAAAGCTGGAGTTCACGTAGTCTATGGCGTTGTCGGATTGAAAACTCACTCGAAAATCGTTATGGTCGTGCGGCGGGAAACAGATCGCATCCGACGTTACGTCCATATCGGCACGGGTAACTATAATCCCAAAACAGCCAGAATTTATACTGATATGGGACTGTTTAGCTGTCGGGAGGAATTGGGAGCCGATCTGACAGACTTATTTAATTACTTAACTGGATATTCGCGCCAACAATCATATCGCAAGCTATTGGTTGCACCAGTTAATTTGCGCGATCGCATGGTGGCTTTAATTCAGCGCGAAATCGAGTGCTGTAGAAATGGTGGTACTGGTCGGATCGTAGCGAAGATGAATGCTTTGGTCGATCCGCAAATTATTGCTACCCTCTACGAAGCCTCTCGCGCTGGCGTGCAAATCGATTTAATTATTCGAGGAATGTGCTGTTTGCTACCTGGACTTAAGGAAGTAAGCGAGAATATTCGTGTTATAAGTATCGTTGGGCGCTTTTTAGAACACTCCCGTATTTTCTATTTCCACAACAATGGGGAAGAAGAGATTTATATCGGCAGTGCTGATTGGATGCCACGCAATCTCGATCGCAGGGTTGAGGCTGTCACCCCAATTGACGATCGCCATCTTGCCAAAGATTTACAAGAAATTCTCGGAGTCATGCTTGCCGATAATCGCCAAGCTTGGGACTTACAGCCTGACGGACATTACATTCAGCGCCGTCCTGCCGCTAATACTCCCCAATCGAGTTCTCAGAAAATATTTATGGAAATGGCTCTCAACCCAGGAACAACAAGCGAGCAGTGAGTAGCGATCGACAACTAACAACCAACAACTATCAACCATTAACTATCAATAGTCCTCCCTACATTCCATCGTAAGGCAGAGGTGACTTTACCTCGAACAAAAATATACTGTGAAAATCAATAGTATACGCTCGTCCGTCCTGGTAATCTTATTCGGTTTAAAATGCTGATGTTATCTTGCGAACCTTCCATTGTCAGAGTCTTGGTTGTAGACGATCACGAACTTACTCGTCTCACTCTGAAGCTAGCGATCGCTCACCAGGAAAATTTAGAACTAGTAGGATTAGCCAGTAACGGCAAAGAAGCTATAGAAATGACGCAGCGCTTTCATCCAGATGCGGTTGTGCTTGACTTGCAAATGCCAGTTATGGATGGTTGGAGTGCCGCTGCCAAGATTAAAGATATGCAGCCAGAGACTCAAATTATTGCCTATTCTTCTGTAGAAGATCCAAAACTTCACGATCGTCAAGCAATTGCCTGCTTTGATGCAGTTTGTAGGAAAGATATTGCCACTCCAGAATTGATGAATATTATTAAAGAATTAAAACAACAACAAGAAATAAATCGCTCGTAAACAATGGTTTGAACAAGATGAGTTCGTAGTGGGCAATACGATTTGTTAGCACTGGAAAGCGATTCTAGAAATCGGCTTCCGGTGCTTTTCCTTTAGAGCGCAGGAAATAATAGATTAGTTAGTCGCGTTGTCAGGAAAAGTGCGCTTAAATTCATCAAGTAAGTCGTCCATTTCTTCTAAAGCTTGATTGACATCTATTCTTAGCGTGCCTAAGTTAGGTTGTTCTAACAAGCGCAACAATGATTCGCGTTTTTCTTCAAGTACGACAATTCTTGCTTTCAAAGTTTCAATATCCATCGTTGAGTCCTTGTTTGATTCTGCCCTTATTGTAGTAGAAATCAAAAGTTAAAAGTCAAAAGTTATAACAGATCGCTGTTCACTCCTCACTATTATTGGATTCACCAGATTCTAGTCGTTTAGCAGTAAAGGCAATTTCTCTAGCTGTCTCACCTATGCTGAGTTTACCCGCAATCTTTTCTGGTTGAATCTGACTAGAAATCGCGATCGCATTTACAACTGCTGCTACAGGTCGGCGACAAATTGTCGCTAAAGGAACATTGCCAGTGAACTGCAAGGTGCGATCGCTTAGTTTTCCTGTGAGAGTCGGTCTTTTTTCTCCAACTCTAGCCTTGTGTGAGCTACTTTCTGCTAATAATAAAGACCCGTTTAAGTAAATACCAGATTGCTGTATGTCTAACACTAAGTTTGATAGCTCTAGACAATCAGGCAAATTTTGGTCGAGAGACAACAGATAACGTCCTTGAATTGATGGCTGTGCTTTCAGATTAGCCTCCCCGTAGGCAGAAACAACTTTAAACAACAGTAAAACCGAACCAATTGCAATACCGTAAAAAGCTAAAGATTTGAGGTTGAAGTGATTTTTCATGAACGATGGTAATTGTAATTGGTAATTGGATTGTAATTAGTAATTGGGTGGTGCGTGGTGCGTGAATCGCCTCTGGCTCCTGTTCGCTGATAACTGATAACTGTTCACTGATAACTGATAACATCAAGGTGAGAACTGACTTGACTGTGGCGACGGGCAATTAGCAGGGAAGATTGACACTGGATGGCTAATTCATCTGTATATCTGCCAAGAGTTTGTCGTTCGATTCCCCAGGCGCGACTCATGCCAACTATGGTTAAATCGACATGGGCTGATGCTTCTACGACTGCTAAAATCGGTTCGGAAGTTTCTTTTGGTTGAATTATAGAAATGCGATCGCGCATTTTCTGGGGCAGTTGTTGCATAACATTACGTAACTCGTAACTGAACTCGCTTGTTGCTGGTGTTGCTGGTGTTGCTTGCAGCACTGACAAAGATGCCGTGTCGCAATTCGCTAGCAGGCGCAGAGCCATGACTAACGCTAGGTCATCGTGAATATTGCCAATATAAGGCACTAGCAGCGATTCTAAGTTTTGTTTGCCGCGATCGATGTATACTGCTACGTCTACTGGAGCAAGACTGAGAATTTGACCGACACGTCCACCTAAACGATTGTTACTAAAAGCCGGACGATGCCAACCGACGACAATTAAACTAACGCTGTCAAGTTTGGCAATCTCGGTTGTAGCTCTAGCAACGTCGTTGCTGACGCGAACGATGGGATGAATTAGAGAACGAATTGACGGTGGTTCTAGAGTTTGGATCGATTCTTCTAGCTGTTGGTAGCGCTCTTGAATTAACCTGTCAGCGGCTTCTGGCGTACTTTGGAAGGCGTAGTCTTCTTCAATTTCGATCAAACTGAGCGGATGGACGATCGCAGCAGACGATTGCCCGCCAGCGATCGCTGCTGCTAATTGCAACAGTCCTTGTTGAGTACTGGGATTTGCTACTGGGACTAAAATTCTATACGCTGGAGTTACAGGCTCTATATCACCTGCTTGTTGTGGTTCTGGTTCTACCAAATCTAATTTAATCAGTCGTTTTGGATACGTCCATTCCAGCAATGGTGAGGTCATAAACGTTGTCACCAATGCCATAATCACCAACATGGTAAATAGTAAAGGCGAGATCACGCCTAGACTCAAACCAATGTTAAGGACGATCAACTCTGTCAAGCCACGGGTATTCATCAACCAACCCAAGGCTGATGCTTCCCGCTTATCGATGCCACTGACACGCGCCGCTACATAAGTACCGATGTACTTTCCCGCGATCGCCACTACTAGAACCAATAAACACAACAGCCATAATTCCGGGCGGTTGAGCAAACCAATTTGGGTTCTGATCCCGCTGTAGGCAAAAAAGACGGGGAGTAAAAAGATTAAAACGAAGTCTTCTGTCTTTTGGGCAATCTCCCGCACCAGATCGTGATCTTTGGGCATGACTGCACCGACTAAGAACGCCCCAAAAATCAAGTGAATGCCAATGACTTCGGTAATTAAAGCAGAGATCACCACCCCCATGTAAATGCAAGCTAAGAGAAATTGCGTCAAACGTCCGGTACGATGAAACAGTTTGGCAATATACCGTAAACACCAGCGCCCTGCTGTCACCATCAAGCCTATGTAGACGATCGCCGCGATAATTGTCGGAATAGCCTTGACAAAATCACCCTCTTTTGCGACTGCGATCGCCACTGCCAAAACGCACCAAGCCGTGACATCATCCACTGCCGCACACGTTAGCGCTAACGTACCCAAGCGCGATCGCTGCAAGTTATTCTCGGTAATAATCCGCGCTAAGACTGGAAATGCCGTAATTGACATTGCTGCGCCCAGAAACAGGGCAAAGGCAGTGAAGGAAACACTCCCATCAGATACTAAGGGATAAAGAATTATGGCTGAGAGCGTCCCCAAAGAAAAAGGCACTAAAATACTGACGTGAGAAGTAAGGATCGCTATATCTAACTGTCCGCTCAAGTATTTAGGATTTAGCTCTAAGCCAATTAAAAACATGAAAAAGATCAGTCCGATCTGAGACAGCACGTTTAGGTAAGGAAGCGTTTCAGATGGAAACAATGCTGCGGCAAGATCTGGGGCAATTAAACCAAATAGCGAGGGACCAAGCATAATTCCCGCAACGATTTCACCAATGACTAATGGTTGCTTGATCCAGCGACATCCCATTCCCACAATCCGCGAGAGTGCTATGACGATCAGCACTTCAATTAAAACGAGAATAACTGCGTGCATAACTTCCTCCAGCAGCAGATGCCCATATGATGATCTTTTAATCATCTCTGTAGTGTCAACCAATTTTAGATTTTGAATTTTAGATTTTGGATTAACTTTGCGATCGCAACTCAGTAGAGGCGCGGTTTACTGCTTTGCCGAGGCTAATTTGTCGGCAATGCGGGTAGTTTCTGGCAGACGATATTTTGGCGTACATTGCAAAACATAATCGATCGCAGTCATTAAGCTGACTCGATGCCCGCTAGAAATATATAGTGGTTTTGTCCCAGTTCTGGTTCTAAGCACTGCACCAATAGTTTCTCCTTTATCAGTTAATAGTTGCCAACTACCTCGTGCTGCTGGGACTTCTTGATGTTTGCCAATCAGTAAAGACTTGGCTACGCCTATAGTTGGTATATCCACAATTAGCCCTAAATGACAAGCGATCCCGAATCGGCGTGGATGGGCAATTCCTTGACCGTCACACAAGATAATGTCTGGTGTAATGTTAATTTTTTCCAAGGCATCAAGAACGGCAGGAACTTCCCGAAATGATAAGAATCCTGGGATATAGGGAAAACTTGTCGGACGACGCGCGATCGCTGTTTCTTGCAGTTGCAAACTCGGAAAGCTCAGCACGGCAACCGCAGCTCGACTTATCGTACCATTTGCCTCAAAACCCATATCTACGCCTGCAACATACCGTACCGGGGTCTGAATGCGATCTGTAGTAATAATTTCACCTCGTAATTTTTCTTGAATTGCGATCGCTTCTGCTGTAGTTAAAGCCCAAGTATGGCGTTGGTTAATTTTCATGAATCAGTTATCAGTTATCAGTTATCAGTTATCAGTTATCAGTTATCAGCGAATCGCGATCCAGGGATAGGCTTATCTTAAGATTTTTAGCAATTTTCCCCAGATTATATTATTTGAGTGCTTAATACAATTAAAGCTAAACAGTAGAAATTAGCAATGAATGATTGGTATTTAATAACTGAATTAATAAGTAGACAGCAACTTGACTTTTTACCTAACCACTAGCCACTAGCCACTAGCCACTAATTTTATGAGAAACAGCGATTATCTTAAAACAAGTTTACCTTTTGCTGGCGGGATCGTTCTATTGATCGTGGCATTTATCTTTCGCCCTTTTGCGATCGTTAATGCAGGAGAAAGAGGTGTAATGATGCAATTTGGCAAAGTTCAAGAGGGGATTTTAGATGAAGGATTGCACCTAATTATGCCTTTTGTCACCACAGTTAAAAATTTGAGCGTGCGGGTTCAGAAAAATAGTTTTAATGCTGATGCTGCTTCTAAAGACTTGCAAAAAGTTACCACGGAATTAGCTGTTAACTGGCACATCGATCCCGCGCAAGTCAATAAAATTTTTCAACGAGTCGGAGATGAAGAACGAATCGTTGACGGTATCATCACCCCAGCCGTCTCTGAAGTTCTCAAAGCGGCAACTGCAAAAAAAACTGCGGAAGAAATTATTACCAAAAGAACAGAATTGAAGGCAGAAATTGACGAGGCTCTAAAATCTCGTTTAGGAGATTATGGAGTCATGGTAGACGACGTTTCTCTAGTGAATTTTTCCTTCTCGCCAGAGTTTAGTAAAGCTATTGAGTCAAAACAAATTGCCGAACAAGAAGCCAAGCAAGCCGATTTTGTTGCCTTAAAAGCGACAAAAGAAGCACAAGCAGAAGTTAACCGCGCTAAAGGACAAGCAGAAGCGCAAAGATTGCAGCGACTCACTTTGACTCCAGAAATATTGCAAAAACAAGCAATTGAAAAATGGGATGGGCGTTTTCCTACAGTCATGAGCGGCAACAGTAGTCTACCTTTAATAAATATCAATCCTGCCGATCTAAATAATAAAAAATAATTACGAGCGATCGGTTGTTCAAGAGTGGCTGGTGGCTGGTGACTAGTGGTTGGAATATTTTCTAGCTACCAGCGTTGACTAGCCACCCTCTACTGATAACTGATAACTGTTACTTAAATGTTTCGCTTGCATTCATAATATCTCTTGTACTCTTAGTCTAAAATCTCTCAAGCGAGACACTTTTTATACAAATTTTTTTTGCTGAAGTGGCTGTAAGCTCTTACGCTAGTCATTTGTATTTAAAAATCACAGAAAAACATTTATACTTAACTTTCTTGTGTTCTACGTAAAATGAATGCCTATTCCTAAAGATATAAGCCAGCTGGTATAGTGAGACACTTTTTATTTGTGCTAACTACCTTAATACTAGTTAGTGGATAGAACGTTCTATTTAATAGCACCAGTCTTGGTGGAATGCATTAGTTACTGGGTGCGGGTGCTGACTGTTAAGCCCCGCTTGCCCATTTCACTTGACTGTGGTGCTTCAGAGTGAGTCCGTAAGTCCGTAAGATTGTCCAAATCAAATAGGAATAAGGCAAAACAATGAAACCGCTGATTTCCCCAGAAGAACTTGCGACTTTAGTGCAGCAGGAGCCAATAGCGATCGTTGACACTCGCGCTTCAGAAGAGTACGCAATTGCCCATGTTCCTGGTGCAGTCAATATTCGCGAGATTTTTACTTATTTAGCTGCCTCTACACCCGAAGGATTGAATAGCCTGCACGCGGAATTTGCCAAACTTTTAGGCGCAGCTGGTATTTCAGGTAGAGAAAAGATTGTCATCTACGAAGAGGCAATGAATAAAGGCTTTGGACAATCTTGTCGAGGATACTTTCTGCTGAAGTATTTTGGTTGTCAGCAAGTATCTGTATTGCATGGCGGTTATCAAGCTTGGTTAAAGATGGGGTTGCCGACAACTGCTGAAGTTCCTACACCAGAACCAACAACGTTTGTGATGGACATCGATCCGGCAATTATGGTGACTACAGAACAGATGTTGCAATCTTTGGACGACCCAGCCATTATCAAGTTAGACGTGCGCGATCGTGATGAGTGGATGGGTGACAGTTCTTCTCCCTATGGTGTAGATTTCTGCCCCCGCAAAGGTAGGATTCCCGGTGCGGTTTGGATTGAGTGGTATGACTTCATGGTTCCCAACGCTGAAATTCCTACATTTCGTTCTAAAGAAGAAATTTTAGCGATGTGCGAGAAGGTGGGCATTACTCCAGAGTCAACGGTATATGTCTACTGTTTTAAAGGTTCTCGCGCCTCCAACACCTTAATTGCCCTTCAAGAAGCGGGAATTAAAAACGTGAGAAACTATTTTGCTTCTTGGAATGAATGGTCTCGCGATCCATCTTTGCCAATTGAGACAGGCAAACCAGTTATCAGTTATCAGTTAACAGTTAACAGTTAATAGTTATTAGTGGCTAGTGACTGGTGACTGGTGACTAGAAAAGAGTTCAACCATTAGCTACTAACCACTAGCCACTAGCCACCAGCCACTCACCAATTACCAATTATTAATTATTAATTACCAATTGCCTTTGCAGTTGGTACATACGGTTGAATAATTGCCAGCAATACTGTTCTGATAAGCCGCAGGTCACTGCACCTCTGAGAACTACATCAAAATACCAGTCGTTCGGGGGCATTTCTGTTGTTAGTTTATTCACGACAACGTATGTCCTCACGCCTTTGTAGATACGTTCTCGGCTGTGGACGCTGATTCTTTCGTGACGATACCAATTTTCGGAGACTCCCTCACGGCGATCGAGGGCTTGGCTGAGGCGCTTTGGTAGCATGTACAATACCCCTTCTACACTGGCTGTTTCATCGGGGACGACATCCAATACACCAGAGTTTCGCAACGGAGAGTAAGAATAAAAGCCCAACCTGTAACCTTTGAGAGTCGCAGGACCGATCGCATATATGTGAGTTTTTTCACCGAGCGATCGCTTTAAATCTACCGGACACATACAAGAGCCGTAAGCAAAATAGTAAAACATCGGTTCGCGTTGATGTTGCTGACTCACATAAGCATTACCGATCGCGTTCTTACCGATAGTTTCATCAGTGCTTGCTACTTGCAACTGTCCTAGCCTGCTCATAAGCTCATGATATTACTTGCTATTAGCATCATCTTATCAGACTCTCTGGCTTAAAGCAACGTATCTTGATAGTCTAACCGTAGATTAGTCATCAGTTGTCAGTTATCAGTTATCGTAGGGGCGGGTTTAGCAAATAGATTGACAGTCAAAGCTATAAATTTTTGCTCAAAATCCGCCCGTACAAAAGTCAGTTATCAGTTAATTCTGACTTACGACTTACGACTTACGACTTACATTGACAAACTCAACTGCGAGCCATTTTGCGTTTTGACAACTTCGATCCGGGCTTGGAAAGCTTCTTTGAAATAGGGCATGTGCGTTACTGCGAGAATGCAGGAAAAGTCAGCCGCAATCGCGTTTACTGCGGCAATTAGGCGATCGCATCCTTCTTGGTCTTGCGTGCCAAAACCTTCATCGACGATCAACAATTGTAAAGATGCTCCTGCTCTTTGGGCTAACAATCTCGCTAGCGCTAGTCTAATGGCAAAGTTAATCCGAAATGCCTCGCCGCCAGAGTAAGTTTCGTAAGGTCTGGTTCCCCGTGCATCGGCAATTAAGATATCTAAGGTGTCGATCGTTTTGGCATTTTTTTTCGCCGCGCGTCCGCTACGTCCGGTTTTTTGAGTAATAAATTGGACGTGCAACTGGTTGGCAGACAGTCGCGCTAACAATTGATTGGTTTCGGCTTCGAGTTGAGGGAGTAGATTTTCAATCATCAGCGCTTGAATGCCATTTTTGCCAAACGCCTGCCCTAATTCTTGATAAACTCGCTGTTGCCGACGAGCGACTTGGAGCTGTTGCTGCTGTTGTTCGTGTTGAGCCTGCATCGCAGCTAATTGTTGAGATTGCTGCTGCAAGCGTCCTAACTGGCTGAGGCGATCGTCGAGTTGGCGGCGACGAAACGCCAATTGCGATTCTAAAGTTTGACTTTCCGTTGTCGTGTTGGGAGACTGTTCTAGTTTTTGAATTACTTCTTCAATCTGAACGGCAATAACTTGGCGTTCGGCGGTTCTGGCTTGTACTGCTGCCGCTAAATCACGCGATCGCTGCTCTAGTTGAGGATATTGTTCTTGAGCCGAGAGCAGTTGTTGATAGCTCAATTGCCATGCTTGGGCTTGTCGAATTGCCGTTCTGAGGGCGCTGTGTCGATCTGGATCGTAACCGATCCGATCAATCCGACTGGCGATCGCGGCGATTTGTTTGGCACATTCAGACTCAACTTGGTATTGCTCAATTTGCTGAGACAGATCGTCAATTTGCGTTCTCATCTCCGGTTGTCGGGCGATAATTTGTGCCTGTCGCTTTTGAGCATCTTTAATTTGTGCTTGTCGCACTTCTGCCCATCGTAATTTATCAACTTCGCTCCGCGCTAAAGCATGGCTTTCTTCGCTGTAGTTGAGTTGTTGAAGTTGGGAATTGAGTTGATTTAATTCTGTTTGTAAATCGGCGGCGTAGTCTCCCTGAGCTAGCGATCGCTCTAGGTGTTGTTTTTCTGCTGCAATTTGTTCCAAGCGACTTTGCAACTCATCGCTAGCAGATAGTTGCGCGATCACCTGTCCCCGTTGCTCTCGTAAAGCATCGTATTGGGTAAGTTTCTGCGCGACTTCCCGATATCGTCGTCGCAGTTCTTGAATTTCAGTTTCCGTGACTACCAGCTGTTCTCGGACAACTATAAATTGTTCTTCAGTATCCCTTTTCTGTTCTTTAGTTTTGTCTACCACGCGATTCCAATGATGTTCGTCCAAAGGACGCTCGCACAAGGGACACACCGCATCCGGTACGGAGAGCATCTGAATTTTTTGCTCGACTTCTCCTAATTGCTTTTCAAATTCTCGTTGTTGCTCTTGCAGGCGTTCGAGAAAATGGCGGCGTTCCTGTCCTTTTTCCCGTACCCGTTCGATATAGACTTTATCTTTCTCTAGCTGCTCGATTTGGACTGCTACTTCTGTCGCGGTTTGTTGTAACTGTGACTGAGTCGATTGCTGCTGGCTCAAGGTAATTTGTTGCGTTTCCAGTTCTTCTAGTTTCGCAGTTAACCGCGCTTGGACTTTATCAATTTGAGCTTGCAGGGTATTACGCCGCTGGATTAAAGGAGAGACTTGGAGTTGCAGCCGATCTAAATTTGCCAAGCGATCGCGGGCGGCGGCGAGTTGTAAGACTCCTGCTTCTACTTCCGCCGATTTGCTCAGAGCTTGTTGGGTTTCCTGTTCTTGCTGCTGTAAAATAACGAGTTGACCTTCAGCACGTTGTAATTGGCGCTGAAGTTCGTTAACTTGTTGTACGAGTTGCTGCTGTAATTGAGTCCGTTGTTGTTGGGCGTGGGTATATTCCTGAAATTTGGCGCTGAATTCTTCTTCCTGCCCCAAGAGATTTTGGTAATGTTGGTATCCGGCTTTAATTTCTGACTCTCGATCTAAAATCTCTGCTACAGCTGCCAGTTGAGACTCGATCGCTAAATGCTCTTGTTGGAGGCGATCGCGATCTGCCGTTAAATTTTGAGATTGCTGTTTGAGGAAACTTAATTGTTGTTCCCAGTTTTGTTGTTGGCTGCGGATGACTTGTAAGCTTTTGAGTTGAATCTCGTCAAAAGCTTGTTCTTGCTGCAACTGGTTGACTTGAGCTTCAATTTCTGCTAGCTGAGTGGCGATCGCTTCTTGCTGTTGTAATTGGGTGGCGATCGATTGCAAAGTCTGCTCTAGTTGATCGGCTTGAGCGCGAAAAGATTTCGACAGATCTTTTGCCCGTTCTTCTAGTTCGTCATAACGATGCAGTTTGAGTAACTCCGCCAAAATTTCTTTGCGCTCGTTTGGGCGCTTGAGCATGAATTCATCAGCTCGTCCCTGACGCAAGTAAGCTGAGTTAATAAATGTTTCGTAGTCCAGCTTAACGTGTTCTAAAATTAATGACTGAGTGGCTCGGACTCCCTTTTCAGTCAGCGAGCGAAAACCTTGTGGCGTTTCAACTTGAAACTCTAGGGAACTGCTTTGTCCTCGGTAACGGGTACGAATCACGCGATATTTGTGGCGATCGCTGTAAAACAGAAAATCAACCCGTACTTCTTTTGCTCCAGAATGAATGATATCATCTTCGGCGACAGCACGACTCTGACCCCAAACCGCCCAGGTAATCGCTTCCAGTAGAGACGATTTACCCGCGCCATTCGAGCCACATATACAGGCAATATGTAGTCCGCTAAAATCAAGAGTCGTCTCGCGATAACTGAGGAAGTTTTTGAGTATAAGTTGGACTGGAATCATTTAGGCTACTGCACCACACCCTCGATCTAGAAATAACAGTACAGATGCACTGTCACCTAGTTTATTGTAGTAAAAATTAGTCATTAGTAAGTCGTAAGTCGTAAGTCGTAAGTCGGAAATAACTGACAACTGATAACTGGTCACTGCTGGTTATTAGTTATCGGTTATGACACCAACCTACGTCTTATGTTGTAGTAAAAGCAAATACCTCATAGTTCATGACGATTAGAGAGATGCACAACTTGTTTTTACTTTACCTAAGTCAAGCACGCTAACAGATCGCGGATAATAAACGAAAAAAGCAGTCAGAAGTCACAAGTCAAAAGTCAAAAGTTAAAATTTGAGACCGATCGCTTGCCACGAAAGACAAATGACAAATGACCGATGACCGATGACAAAGGAGGACTAAACCAATGACGGCGAAAAAAATTTTGATGCTGGTTGGTGACTATGTAGAAGATTATGAAGTCATGGTTCCATTCCAGGCGCTACAGATGGTAGGGCATACAGTTCATGCTGTTTGTCCTGATAAAAAAGTTGGGGAAAAGGTACGCACGGCGATCCACGATTTTGAAGGCGACCAAACTTACAGCGAGAAGCCGGGACATAACTTTGCCTTAAATGCCTCCTTCGACGAGGTTAAAGCCGAAAACTACGACGCTTTAGTTATACCAGGTGGAAGAGCGCCAGAATATATCCGCCTCAATCAAAAAGTTTTGGATATCACACGCCACTTTGCCCAAACCAACAAACCAATTGCGGCAATTTGTCACGGCTTACAAGTCTTAGCAGCCGCCGATGTTTTACAAGGTAAGAGTTGCACTGCATACCCAGCCTGTGGACCCGATGTAATGAAGACTGGTGGTTTATACGTTCACATACCTCCAGATGAGGCAATGGTGGATGGAAATCTAGTTACAGCACCCGCATGGCTCGCTCATCCTAACTGGTTAGCAGAATTTCTCAAGTTGTTGGGAACCAAAATCGAGCATTTATCAGGGAGCAGGGAGCAGGGAACAGGGAGCAGGGAGCAGTTATCGAGTAAAAGTTAGTAGGTAAAAGTTGGGGATTCTAACTCTCACTAACAAAGTTAAAGAATGATTCTTAGTTCGTGGGAAGTGTCGATCGCGATTCTTGAATAGCAAAAATTGAGCAGTAACAGCGTTATTTATAGCCTCACAATGGAAAAAGCTCCTGGGAGTCTTGCCGTGTTTCGACCCCAAGAGCTTTTTCTTTAATACCACTCCTCACACACAACTTTAGTTTAGGCTACTCCTCTAGGGGAAAACAGTAGCGAGTGACACTTTGCAAATTGGTTATCAGTTATCAGTTATCAGCGATCGGTTAACCGTCAACCGTCTTCACGTAGCTTGCTTCCCCGAAGGGGTAGTGTAGCGCAGTGTTTACCGTCAACCGTCAACCGTCAACCAATGACCAATGACCAATGACCATTTTTACAGTACCCTAGAGCAGCACCATACAACAGCTTGACATGAGTGCTAATGCAATTCGGACTACTCAACTGTGTCGAAGTTTTGGTAGTGTCACGGCTTTGGACAACTTATCGCTGGAAGTCCCTCAAGGAATTGTGTTTGGCTTTTTGGGGGCGAATGGTTCTGGTAAAACTACGACAATTAGGCTTCTACTAGGAATTTTAGAGCCAACGGCTGGTCAAGCTGAAGTGCTGGGTTTTGATTGCCGTACCCATTCCCATGCTATTCGCCAGCGCACGGGTGCTTTGTTGGAACACCCAGGACTTTACGAACGACTCAGTGCAGAAGATAACTTAGAATTTTATGCCCGAGCTTGGCGCATTCCTACAGCCAAAAGGCGATCGCGGATTCAAGAATTACTTTCACACATGGGTTTGTGGCAGCGCCGCCATCAAAGAGTAGGAGAATGGAGTCGGGGCATGAAACAAAAACTCGCGATCGCTAGGGCGATGTTACATTCTCCCCCGTTAATCTTTCTCGACGAACCCACCATCGGACTCGATCCCGTCGCTGCTGCTGCTTTGCGCGACAACATTCAGGAAATGGTAGCGCGAGAAGGAGTGACAGTATTCTTAACGACTCATAACTTGGCAGAAGCCGAAAAATTGTGTCAGCAAGTCGGCGTGATTCGTCAAGGTAAACTTTTAGCAGTGGGACATCCCGATGAATTGCGATCGCAAGCTGGCAATCCCAAACTAGAAATTATCGGACGTGGATTTACAGCAAATGCGATCGATTGGTTAGAGTCTCAACCGCTCATTGCTGAGATTGACATTTCTAAAATTAACAATGAGAGCGATCGCTTAACTATTTCCCTACATCAATTCATCAGTGCTGCTCCCATCGTCAAAATGTTAGTCCAAGCTGGAGTAGAAGTAGAAGAAGTCCGCAAACTCAGCCCTACGCTGGAAGAGGTTTTCTTAAGCTTGATGGAACAGTAGAGGAGCGAGGAGTGAGGCGCGAGGAGTGAGGGGAAGAAGAGAGCTGAGGGAGCTGAGGAGGCTGAGGGAGCTGAGGGAGAGTCGCGGAGAAAGAAATTTAAAATCTCCTACACCCCACACCCCACACCCTACACCCGATTTACCACTAGCCACCAGCCACTAGCCACTGGTTCCACTAACCACTCCCTATTCACTCGCTTCTGGTTTGAGCAAAGGAAAGGCGATCGCATCCCGAATACTGGCACAATCAGTTAAGAGCATCACCAGGCGATCGATCCCGATGCCGACACCGCCCGTAGGTGGCAAGCCATACTCTAAAGCTGTGAGAAAGTCTTCGTCTACTCCGTGAGCTTCTAAATCTCCGGCTGCTTTACGGGCTGCTTGAGCTTCTAATCGCTGTCTTTGATCGATCGGATCGCTCAACTCAGAAAATCCGTTGGCGGTTTCGCGCCCAGCGACAAATAATTCAAATCGCTCTACTAAACCAGGTTTCGAGCGGTGAGGCTTGGAAAGCGGCGAAATTTCCACTGGATAATCAATAACATATGTAGGTTGAATCAGTGTTGCTTCACAAGTTTGTTCAAACGTCTCATTCAAGAGTTTGCCAATCGAAGCACATTCCTCAACCGCTTGAATTCCTGCTTGTTTCGCCGCCGCCTTTGCTTCGTCTAAACTTGAGAAAGCGTTGAAGTCTAACCCTGTTTTCTCCTGTACGAGAGCGTGCATCGTAACCCTGCGCCACGGGGGTGTGAGATCGATCGCCTCACCTTGATAAGTAATTTGCAGCGTGCCTAAGACTTCCTGCGTCACGGTAGTAATGATATTTTCTACCAATTGCATAACGTCGTGATAATCGGCGTAGGCTTGGTAAATTTCAATCGAAGTAAATTCTGGGTTGTGGCGGGTAGAAACGCCCTCGTTACGAAAAATTCGCCCCAATTCAAAGACTTTCTCAAATCCACCCACAACCAACCGCTTGAGATGAAGCTCTGTGGCAATCCGCAGATACAAATCTATCTCTAGGGTGTTGTGATGCGTGATGAAGGGACGAGCATCAGCCCCGCCTGCTTCTGCTTGTAGTACAGGAGTTTCAATTTCAATAAAACCCTGCTGCTCCAAAAAGCGGCGAATGCCTGCCGTAATTTGAGCGCGACGGCGAAAAGTTTGTCGGACTTCTGGATTGACGATTAAATCTACGTAGCGCTGACGATAGCGCTTAGCTACATCAGTCAAGCCATGCCACTTATCAGGTAAGGGAAGTAAAGATTTGGTAAGAATAGCGTATTGGTTAACAAAAACCGATAATTCGCCCTTTTCCGTGCGTTTGATCGTCCCTTTTGCGCCCAAGATGTCCCCTGCGTCTGTCAGTTGCTTCAGATGGTTGAAGGCATCTGAATCGATTTCTGCCATCGCAGTATCGATTCTTTTTTTATCTAGATATAACTGGATCGTGCCAGTCTCATCTTGCAAGCCGAAGAAAGCCAGTTTGCCAAAAACGCGGCGCGCGATGATTCTCCCTGCGATCGCTACTTCTATTTCTACCTCTTCCCCACTGGGTAAGTCGGCATACTTTTCTTGTAATTGAGCTGCATGGTGGGTAGATTCCCAACGATAAGCATAGGGGTTTAAACCCAACTGCCGCAACTGCTCGACTTTCTCTAACCGCGTGGCACGGATATCTTCTTCTGCCATGACTACTTTCCTAAAGGGAACGCACTGATAAAGGGACGCAATCTTTGATTATAAAGAATTTGTCCTTGGTAGTTGGTAGTTGACGGTTGACGGTTGACGGTTGACGGTTGACGGTTGACGCTCCTCTGCTCTCTTCTTCCCCTCACTCCTCACTCCTCACCCCTCTTCTTGATTCGATCGATCTCGCGTTGTAGTTCTTCAATTTGACGGCGTAAATCCTCTGTTGCGGCAGATGGGGATGATTCGGGTTGTACGTTAACTGCGTTTTGGGCAGGCGATCGCGAATAATTTCCTTGGCGAATTTGACCATATTCAGCAGAATTTGCCCATTGTTGCAGATAAGTTATCCGTTCTACCGCAAACGGGTGCGTCAGAAACAAATTTTGGGGAAAGTTATTGTAAAGCAAAAATTTATAAACTTGGTTCAAGCTATCTTGGTCGAGTTCTTGAAATCTTTCTGCTTGTCGGATAAACTCGTCTAAGCTGCATTCGTGACCGTACTGAATGCTACCTCCAGCTAGCTTCATCATCGTTTGCATGACTGGTTTAAGATCGTCCATCACCATCAAGGCTGCTCGATCGGCTGATAACTCGGCTTTCCGCTTCCATTCGTAGAAGGCAAATACCAATCCACTACTGACTAAATTTCCCAACCCTAGAGTTCTAGCTCCAATATAGTTAGCCGTGGAAATCACCCAAGTTGCCATTTGGATCAAAATTGTATGACCGCATTTGAGGTGACCTAATTCGTGTGCTATCACTGTGCGAATTTCTGTAGGAGTCAACAGATCCAACAGTCCAGTGTTGAGAACGATATTAGGCTCCTCCTGACCGAGAGCATAGGCATTGACGACGGGAGTTTGAGACACGAACAAAATAGGTTCTGGAGAAATATCCAAATCGCGAACGCATTCGCGAAAAATTTGGTAGAGGCTAGAATACTGGCGCGCTCCCACTTGAATGCTGTTGCCCATGTGATAGACCATTTGGGGGCGTTCGTAGAAAAATTTGATGAATTGTGTCGCTACCAAATCAAAACCTGGTAAACTCCGTAAGGCTTGTTCCGCTTGACGATCGAGCGGATGGCGAAAAGTTTCGCAAGAAATGTCTGGATAAGTTGGCATAGTAAGAAGTCAAAAGTTAAAAGTCAAAAGTCAAAACTGAGGAGTCAGGAGTCGAGGAAGAAAGCAGAGGAAGCTCCAGGTGCAGAGGGGCAGAGGGGCTTCAGGTGCAGAGGAGAAATATTACTACTCGCACCACTCACTACACTCCACACTTCCCACACTTCCCACACCACGCACCACTCACTCCTCACTCCTCGCTCCTCAAAAGTTAGTAAAATATAAAGACTCTGAGGGTTAAACCTCCAAGCCAGTCGTTGGAGAACAGACAACAAGTAGCTAACAAATACATAATAGGACTGGAATCGGGATGATAACTTCGCGCTAGGTAGAGAATAGAAGTCAGTGATTGAAGTAGAAGTACATTATTCCCTGCATAACTTCCTGCGATCGCAGGCAGAAGCTGCATGGTCGCATCATTTGACGATGGCGCGACTCGTAGCTAGAGCTTTGCGGCTCGGACGTAGTGCTTTGATTCAGGTGGGTGCTGGTTGCGGCTATCAGGGACGTTATCGCCTGAGCTATCTAGCGCCAGCTCTACTTTGGCAATCTCCGGCGGTGATAGTAGCAACAGAGGAAGTGCAACAGCGTCTCTTGCGAGTAGAAATTCCGCCTCTACAGCAATGGCTGCAAACGAATAAAAGTATTATCGTCGGCGATCGCTGGATTCATCCCGATTTTCAAGGTATTTTACTCATTACCCCTGCGGCTTGGCTGCAAGCTCAATGGGCGGGAACGGGCGATTTTCCCCCCAACATTCCGACACTAATTGATGGAGTGGACGATCTAGAAGACTGGGCGCGATCGCAACTAACTGTTAGCATTCATCCTGGTAACTGGGACGAATTGATGCTAGCTTATCCCGATCGGGCAGAAGTCATTCGGGAGGCGCGAGTCCAACTGACAAAAGCCGTTTTCCAACACCCAGCTAACCCCTACGAGAGCTATCTCATCTCCCCAGGGGAGCAAGAGATTTTGACGGAGCTATTTACTAGACTAGGAGACCAGGGAGCAGGGAGCAGGGAGCAGAGGGAGCAGAGGAGCAGGGGAGCAGAGGGAGCAACTACCAATTATCAATTACCTAAAAACTGGTATTTATTCCAACAGCGATCGCAAACACCAGACTGCTTGTTGTGGATGAGTCTAAACCGCTCTCAAGGCTTATTTTCACTCTACTGCGCTCCCGCAGAGGTGGCTTCGGCTCTTGCACCAATTTGGACTCGACAGCCTGTAGTCTTCATGGGTAGTGCCTTAGATCGAGAAACAGAGGCTACGACTTATCGCAAGCGCTTGGGTTTACCAGAAGAACTTACTTGTTTGAAATTTGCTGGCGATCGCCACAACGAATCAATTCAACTCTACACGCCAGAACGTTTTCCTTTACCCAATACCCCCCAATATCAACCCGCTTTGATGCGAGAAATTTATGCTTCGATTGGTGTGACAGTATCGCCAGGATTAACGATGATTTTAGTTGGCGATTTGCCTTTAAAACAGCAAATCGGGGCGCAATTAGCCGCAGAGTTTGGTTCGCGGGTACAGGTAGAAAAAACGAGTTTGGATGAGAATAGCATTCTCGTCAGCGGTTGGGATTTTTGGCAGCAGCATCAAGGTATCTTGCCAGTACCGCAACTCACAATTATTACAACATTACCCATACCATCTCTAGAGCATCCAATTGTGGCGGGTCGAGTCGAATACTATAAGCGATCGCGTCAAGACTGGTTTGCTCTTTATCTATTACCTGCGGCTTTAAATCAATTACAACGAGCGATCGCGCCTATGCGCGATCGTCAAGGAGTCGTAGCTTTACTAGATAGTCGCGTATTACACCGCAGTTACGGACAGCAGGTACTTGCAGCTCTCAGCCCTTCGGCTAGATGTAATTATTTAGATGCTAGTTTGTTTGCGAAAGAGGAGTGAGGAGCGAGGAGCGAGGAGTGAGGGAAAGAGAGTGGTGCGGGGTGTGGGAAGTGTGGGAAGTGTGGGAGGACACAAGGGAGAATTTTTGAGAGCGCTCTCCCTTGTCTTCCTACTCCCTGCTCTCTTGTCTTCCTTGTCCTCCCCCTCACTCCTCGCTCCTCACTCCTAACCCCTCTTTCTACGGTATGATTCAGAAATAAGGGGTTTATAGCTTTGGATGGAAGTGGATTATGGGAGAAGCAAAGCGTCGTAAAGCTGCCTTGGGAGATAAGTATGGTCAAGAAGCACAAATCTTTCCCTGGCTTCCCGTGAGTAAGAGTCAAGCACAGAAACTTACGCAGTGGAGTACTCGCATTAGTTGGATTGGTATTGGACTATTAGTTGCTTCCTGGGTCACAATTCGATTTATTGGACCCGCCTTTGGTTGGTGGCAAACTGTTGATTAGGATACAAATAGTAACTCACTCCTGAGACCGAGGAGTGAAACAACTGAATTCAGAGATATTAAGAGGACAGCTAGAGTATTCAGCTAGATCGAGCTAAATACTTAAGTTGTCCTTATAGTTTTCATAATTTATTCCTTTACGATTGAGAGCGAAGTCTTGCCTAGTTTCTAACATCTATTGCGTCTATTTTTCAGAAGTTGCAGGCATAAATCTTTAGATAATTCAATCTGGAATTTTTCTAAAACAGATTGTTTCAATACTGTAGGAGCGGCGCTTTTACTGTAACCTGTTCGGTACGTCTAGGAGGCAGATGAATTCGATCGCAAAGAAATGTTACAATTTCTCATCGCGATCGCCAAAATGCAGCGAAAATCTAAAGAAATTCTAAAGAAAACGAAAAAGGTTTACAATTAGATGTGGTGTTTGGAGGAAAAAAGTGTTTCTGAGATTGGCAGAGCAACACCGACAATACGTCCAAGATCTGGTAATGAACCTCCAAGCCTTGGCGATTGTACTAGAGCGGCGGGGATATCCTGCCTCTTGTTATACTTGCGGCGGACAAATGAGCAGTGCCTCATTTATGGTCAGTTTGGCAGATAATCATCTGATTCGGTTTTTGGTGTCCGATTACGGTATTACCTGGACTGAAATGAGAGACGATCGCGAACTCATGAAGTTGGAAGGTGCAGAGGCAATTAGTCAGTTACAAGAACTGGCTAATTTAGTCAAAAACTCTATCTCACCCAGTGAGTCGCCTAAGTTGATAACAAAGCGAGCGTAAGGAATTCGGAATTCGGAATTCTGAATTAACTAGTCAGAGATCGTAGTGGGAATTAGCTAACGGTTGAGGGTTGCCAGTTATTAATTATTGATTGTGAGTTGACAGCGTTTAATAACTGATAACTGATAACTGACAACTGACAACTGATAACTATTAAGTATGAAACTGACTAGAATCGATTTAAATAGCTGGTTATTAGAAATTGCTGGGCTGAGAGTGCTGATCGATCCGTGGCTGGTCGATCCGTTAGTTTTTTATGGGCAACCTTGGCTATTTTCCGCTTCTCATCTCCAGCCACTTGTTTACACGCCAGCTACATTACCAAAAATAGATTTAATTTTAATTTCTCAAGGTTTGGACGATCATTGTCACAAGCCCACGTTAGAAAAATTAGATCGTCAAATTCCGGTGGTAGCTTCGCCTACAGCAGCAAAAATCGTCAAGAGCTTGGGTTATACTGCCGTTTGTTCTCTTACACCGGGACAAACTGAGATTCTTGGTGCTTTAAATATCACCGCCGTTACAGGCGCGCCAGTTCAAGGTCAAGTAGAAAATGGCTATTTTCTCAAAGACGTGGAGAGTGGGGAGACAGTTTACTATGAGCCTCACTGGTTCCAGTCCGAGAAAGTTACAGCTCAATTTCAAGGTACGGTAGATGTAGCGATCGCCCCAATTATCGGACAGGTATTTCCACTGCTGGGACAGGTGATTATGGGATCGACAGAGGCAATGCATTTGATTCAAACTTTGCATCCCCGCGTTTTCGTTCCTACATCTTTAGGCGAGATCGAAGCTCGGGGAATTTTGCCGATGTTAATTCGATCGATTGGTAGTGTAGAAGAATTTAGCGATCGCTTAGCAGCTTCTGGCTTGAAAACTCAATTACTTCTACCTGCTGCTGGGGAAACTTTGGCGATCGAACCAATTAAATTGTAGATGTAGTTTCCTGAAACGCTACGCCGATAAGGGCGCACAGTTGTGCGCCCCTACCAAGAAGAATATATTCGATCCATAGAAAAGCAATCGCGATTTCCATCAACGTGAAGGTCGCCGCCGTTGCAAAAACTCGGGAATATCCAAGCCAGGTTTTTCTTTGTTGTCATTAGCTGATGGGGTTGACGGCGCTGGTGCTGTTGGGGATTTTTTAGCAATTGGTATACCTGGAGTCGGGGTAGTTGGTTGAGCATCAGCCTGATTGAACCCGGTAGCAATGACAGTGATTTTCATTTCTCCTTGTAGTTTGTCATCAATCACTGCACCAAAAATGATGTTGGCATTGGGATCGACAACTTCATAAATCGTATCTGCTGCCATATTCACCTCATGCAACGTCATATCGCTCCCACCAGTAATATTGATGACGACTCCTTTTGCTCCTTCAATTGACGACTCCAGTAAAGGAGAAGAAATAGCTGCGTTTGCTGCTTCTTTAGCACGGGTTTTACCAGAGCCGGTGCCGATCCCCATTAGTGCCGATCCTGCATCTGCCATGACTGCTTTCACGTCGGCAAAATCTACATTCACTAACCCAGGGATCGTGATAATATCGGAGATTCCTTGTACCCCTTGACGTAGAACTTCATCAGCAGTCAGAAACGCATCTCGCAACGCGGTCTGCTCGGAGATCACCGATAGCAGTTTATCGTTGGGGATCAAAATCATCGTATCAACTCGGTCTTTCAGTGCGTCTATCCCTTGGTGGGCTTGGTTAGCACGGCGACGACCTTCAAAACCAAAAGGACGGGTGACAACGCCTACAGTTAAAATACCCTTTTCCTTGGCGATTTCCGCCACAGTTGGTGCCGCACCTGTACCAGTACCGCCTCCCATCCCAGCAGTGATAAATACTAGGTCTGCTTCTCCTATAGCGTTAGCAATTTCATCTCGCGACTCCTCTGCCGCTTTCTCTCCCATTGCTGGATTGCCACCTGCTCCTAGTCCTCGCGTCAGCTTTTGTCCGATCTGTAGCTTTCTAGGTGCGGCGCTATGGGTCAGCGCCTGGGCATCAGTATTAATTGACCAAAACTCTACACCAGTCACCCCACTCTCAATCATGCGATTGACAGCATTGCCACCACCGCCACCGACACCGATAACTTTGATATTCGCTACCCGACTCGGAAGAATATTGCTATCGCTCAAGTTGTCCTCCCCAGTAGCAACTTCCCTGATGTAGTTTTGTCCGAGATGCAGCCCTGTACTGTTGAAGTCCCCAGTCGAATTCATGCCTGATGGAAAACTCGACCGCCCTGGAGATTGGGAGGCTTTAAGGGTAACGTCTATTTTACTGTTAAGTGTCATTGGAATCTAGGTGTATACGAACAACTTTTTTTAAGCGTGACGATTTGGATAAGAGTTTACTATAGGTTCGTTTTCCTATGGCTTATCCTCAGCAATTTCAGTTAAGGCATCGATGCTAACCTAACTTTGGCAGCGAACGGGCGAGCCTACTGCTGTTTTAAAGAGATTAGATAATTGGATGCACTATAGTTAACTTGAAATTGTTCTGTATAAACTGCTCGATGTGATACAAAGCAATTGCGACTGCTGATTTCTCGCTGCAAAGTTGTTTTAACTGAGGCTGCGGCAATTGTTGGCATCTTTAAAGCTGTCTCCTTTGTCTAGAACAAATGGTAAATAACACCGTATATTTTTACGCGATCGGGCAATAAACCGAATGCAATGCTTGTATTTCTTAATTTTTTAACAAAATCGAAGTTTTTTTCGGAGATTTTGCTGATATCAGCGAATTTTTCCTTACCTTTTTGCCAAAAAATCCAGCTATTCCACCGCGATCGCGGTGGAATGACTGAACTCTAGCCAGTAAAATCAATCTTTTTCATACTTGCCCCCTATCTGATCGATACATTTTGTGACAGCGAACGAATAAACTCGCGAATGACATCAGTTTTGGTTCTTTGGTGCTTTTTGCAGTATTGCTCCAATATAGACATCTCTGTGGTGGGAATTCTAATACTTAAGTGATTTTCTGACATAGGTGCTGCAACTTGCGCTACTCCGCAAGCAAGGTAATGCCTGCACCCATCTATATTCAAGCGTGATTCTACTGACAAGTTGCACTCAGCTTATTGATGATTCCAATTTACCTCAGTAGAATTACAGAGGATGTCTAAATATATTTAAGTTGTTTATACATATTTCATACATGTTTAAAAAACTTCTAATATATAGCATCAAATCATCTCATAAAAGTGGGAATTACTGTGGATTACTTTTGATTATTTTTGGATTTGTCGGTACGCTCTGGACTGAGCTTTCCTCAGGCTCTTTTTGATACATTTGTACTAAAGGAGCGGCAGGATTTTTCAAGTCTATATAGGCAATTTGGCGAGAATTAATTTGAGTTGAAATCGGACTCATTTGAGCCAAAACATGAAGTTGTTTGGTTAATCGTTCGCTATAAGGACCGAGGTGGACGGTTCCTATTTCAGTTTTGAGAACGAGATTGCGTGGATCTTGACAATCAATTTCCAAAACTTCAATCCCGCTTTGACCGATTTTTTGATAAAGGGAACTCCAGTAGGGGCGATAAGTTTCTGGCGAACCCAAAACTTTTAACTGAGGCTTGAGACGCTGCCGGACTTGGGCAGGGTAAGATTCAAATGGAATCCACGCACCCTGCGAGTCGAGAAAGCCAACAGATGCTTTGGAGTCGGGAGTAGAACTATTGGGAATCAAACGGGCGATCGCTACAGCTACGGGCGTGCGTTCTTGCACTTGGACGATTAAACTAGGAGGAAAGAGTCGGCGAGCCACCTTAGCATCGGCAATCGGAGGGTAGGACTCTAAAGTTTGAGCGATCGCCATTGGCGAAATTTGCAGCAGCGATTGAGGATATGCTAGGGCTAGGCGCGAAACAATAACTGGCTTAGACAACAAACTGTTACCTTCAATCGCCACTTGCCGATTGTCGCGTAACACCCAATTAGGTCGTGTCATTGCCCAAACTGTAATAGCCAAAAGCCCTGATAGAGATAGTGTCTGCCAAATAGCCTTTAGTACCTGCCCAAAATCGCGATCTCGTCTCATTTCGCTCTCCCCGTCAACTCGCGCTGACATATTAGCGCAAGTTAGTGAGTAGTGAGTAGTGGCTAGTGGCTAGCATCTGAGTTCTTCATCTAGTCACCAGTCACCAGCCACTAATCACCGATCGCTGATAAGTGAAAAAAATCTCCTACATCTAAAGCTTCAGAATGTGATACAAAAATCAACAGTTCCTCACAACACAGCATCATGGGCAATACCTTCGGACATTTATTTCGGGTGACGACTTTTGGCGAATCGCACGGTGGCGGTGTGGGAGTCGTCATTGATGGATGTCCGCCACGCTTGGAGATTTCCGTGGAGGAAATTCAGTGGGAACTCGATCGCAGGCGACCAGGGCAAAGTAAAATTACCACACCCCGTAAAGAGGCTGATAGCTGCGAAATTTTGTCGGGGATATTTGAGGGAAAAACACTAGGGACCCCAATCTCGATTTTGGTGCGCAACAAAGATACCCGTCCCCAAGATTATGACGAGATGCAACAAAAGTATCGCCCTTCCCATGCCGATGCTACTTATGATGCTAAATACGGGATTCGTAACTGGCAAGGCGGGGGACGTTCTTCAGCTAGAGAGACAATTGGCAGAGTTGCAGCAGGGGCGATCGCTAAAAAAATCTTACATCAAGTTGCTGGGGTAGAAGTTGTTGCTTATGTTAAGCGCATCAAAGATTTAGAAGGCGTTATCGATCCCAGCAGCGTAACTCTAGAACAGGTAGAAAGTAACATTGTCCGCTGTCCCGATCCCGAATGTGCC
The DNA here is from genome assembly GCF_000817735.3 of Scytonema millei VB511283. Taxonomy (NCBI): domain Bacteria; kingdom Bacillati; phylum Cyanobacteriota; class Cyanophyceae; order Nostocales; family Scytonemataceae; genus Scytonema; species Scytonema millei. The sequence goes on from NZ_JTJC03000002.1 coordinate 147,971, forward strand.
GATCGCATGATTGAATCGATCGAGCAGATTGGCAGACAAGGCGATTCTGTTGGTGGTGTTGTCGAGTGCGTGGCGCGAAACGTACCGAAAGGTTTGGGTTCCCCAGTATTTGACAAACTAGAAGCAGATTTAGCTAAAGCTGTCATGTCTTTACCCGCTACCAAAGGCTTTGAAATTGGCTCTGGGTTTGCAGGAACTCTGATGACAGGTAGCGAACACAACGACGAATACTATACAGATGAAAATGGAGAAATTCGCACTGTTACCAACCGTTCTGGTGGGGTACAAGGAGGAATTTCTAACGGCGAGAATATTATTTTACGAATTGCTTTTAAACCAACAGCGACAATTCGCAAAGAACAAAAGACAGTCACAAATGCTGGGGAAGAGACACTATTAGCAGCCAAAGGTAGACACGATCCCTGCGTGTTGCCCAGAGCTGTACCGATGGTAGAGGCAATGGTAGCTTTGGTACTATGCGATCACTTACTGCGACATCAAGGTCAATGTAGCGTATTAAGTTAACAAAAGTCAAAGGTCAAAAGTCAAAAGTCAAAATCAACCACTCACAAATGACCAATGACCAATGACCAACTACCGCGTATTACTTGCCTTTACATCCTCGCGACGACCGAGTAGAGTTCGAGTTGCAGCCATAACTTCTGGTGCGGCAAGTATTATCGATACCAGCGAACAAAATGTTGCCACCTGGCAATATTCGCACAATGCTTTGTTCTCGCTCCATTCTTCCCGCGCTAGTTCGAGCGAAAGGACTCCATCGAATAAGAGTTTAACACCCATTGCGATCGGTAGTAGAGGATTGCGTCTGGCGCGGTCTATACCCCCAGCAGAAGCTATCCAGGCTGTGAGGGCGTAATTAAGTGTCATCAGGGGTCCATCGGGCGAATTGAAGCGACTGTAGGCATAATTAGAAGCATCTACGCGGTCTGCATCAAAAAGCTGTTGTCCTGGAGGATCGGGTAGGTGGCTGACGATTCCAGTTTGGTAGAGTGTAACGAGTTGTCCCATTGCACCACCCAGCGTAGATAAACCAATAATCCAGCGCCGACGAGTCATATCGGGGCTTTGTCCTTGACGCAGTTCTTGACTTAGTTGTTGTGGTTCCATACGGACGCAATCCTCAGCAAATAAATTGCTTCCCATTCTCAGCAAGCAACTTGGTGCGTACCACATACCATAGAGGTAGTTATCATCAGATATTCTGGGAACAAACGACAGAATCTAAGTATGGTCATGCCACCCATGCTGTGTCCCAGCAAAATCGCCCGTTTGTCTCCCGCTAGAGATAAAACTGCTTCTAAGTCACGCGCATATTTGAAGAAGCTTAGCAATATTAGATTTGAGCGCGTATTTTTGCAGTCATGGTAGCTTTTGTTCAAGAAGCTGCATGAAATAGCTCTATCTCTATCTCAGTGCAGATAAATTGTATACTCCATCTTTGTTAGATAGAGTCAGCCGATCGCGCAGGCAGATTCGTCAATGACTTCAATAGGATCGCTCGATAACATTTCTGAGGAAGTCTTTGTTTTTCCGGCATCGTTTGCACAACAACGGCTTTGGTTTCTCGATCGCCTATTTCCTGCTACTTCGTTTTATAATGTGCCGACGACGGTTCGTCTATCGGGCGTGCTTGATTTAAAAGCGTTAGAAGAAAGCTTTAATGAAATTGTCCGCCGTCACGAAATATTGCGTACCAACTTCGGAGTGCAAGAGGGGCAACCCGTACAACTAATTACGCCCCATTCAAAGGTATTCCTGAAGATATCCGATTTACAGCAGTTGCCGGCAAGCGAACGGGAAGCAGCAGCGCAACAGGCGATCGCGCGGGAGATCCAGCAGCCTTTTAACCTGGATCGGGGTTCTCTGCTGCGAGTAATGCTGCTACAACTAGACGAGTCAGAGTATGTTTTGGTCATCAATCTGCACCACATCGTTTTTGATGAGTGGTCGATCGCGATCCTAATTCGAGAACTAGAATTGCTCTACTCTGCTTTTAGTAGGGGTAAACCTTCCCCTTTGCCCGAACTGTCAATTCAATATGCTGACTTTGCCCACTGGCAACGACAATGGTTGCAAGGGGAAGTGCTAGAATCGCAACTATCTTACTGGCGATCGCAGTTGCAGAATTTATCCGTTCTAGAGGTCGAGAGCAATCGTTGCCGTCCAAAAGAACGAGGCGATCGGGGAGCAATTGAGTTAATAGAGTTACCACAAGACTTATCTCAAGCACTTTTGGCACTGAGTCATCAAGAAGGCGTAACGCTGTTCATGACATTACTAGCAGCGTTCCAAGTATTGTTATATCGCTATACAGGGCAGACCGATATAGCTGTAGGATCGCCAATCGCCAATCGCAATCGGCGGGAATTGGAGGATTTAATCGGCTTTTTTGCTAATAGTTTAGTTCTACGCACCGATCTATCAGGTAATCCCAGCTTTCGCGAGTTGCTGGCGAGAGTGCGACAGGTGACGGTAGAAGCCTACGCTCATCAAGATTTACCCTTTGAGAAGTTAGTAGAAGAGTTGCATCCAGAACGTCAAGGAAGCCGCAACCCATTGTTTCAAGTGGTATTTGCGCTGCAAAACGCACCTATAGAACAGCTAACGCTACCTAAACTCTCGCTCTCTTCCTTCAAAGTGGAAACAACAACCGCTCGGTTCGATCTAGAGTTTTATCTATGGGAGTGCGCCGAAAACTTTAGGAGTTTGTGGGGTGACGGGTGGCAGCAGTCGGAGGGATTGCGTGGTGTTTTAGTTTACAACACCGAGCTGTTTGAGCCAAGTGCGATCGCGCGGATGCTCACTCATTTCCAAACGTTATTAACCGGAGTCGTTACCGATCCCGACACAAATTTAGCAGATCTACCGATTTTGAGCGCCGCAGAGCAGCATCAATTAGTAGAGTGGAATCAAACTGGACGTAGTTATCCAGAGCGCTGCATTCACCAATTGTTTGAACTTCAGGTAAAACAAAGTCCAAATGCGATTGCAGTTAGCTTTGGAGAGCGGCAATATACTTATCATGAGTTGAATAGTGGTAGCAACCAACTAGCGCATTATTTGCGAAAACTAGGTGTAGGTTGCGAAACTCTGGTAGGTATCTGCATGGAACCTTCTCCAATGGCGATCGCTTCTTTACTAGGTATCCTCAAAGCCGGAGCAGCTTACGTTCCTCTAGATCCTACCTATCCCCCCGATCGCTTGCAGTTCATGGTGGAGGATGCTCAAGTATCTGTGCTGGTGACGCAACAAGCATTAGCCCCCCTTTTTAAGCTCAGTTGGGGAGATCGGAATTTAAAGATTGTTTGTTTGGAAAAGGATTGGGAAGCGATCGCACTTGAAAGCGAGCAGAACCCAAGCGATCGAACAACCGTAGATAACCTTGCCTACGTAATTTATACTTCTGGCTCCACGGGAACCCCAAAGGGCGTAGCAGTATCCCATCGAGCCGTAAATAGATTAGTATGCAACACCAACTACATCACCTTAGAACCTGGGGATAAAGTCGCTCAATGTGCCAATCTGTCATTTGATGCAGCAACCTTTGAGATTTGGGGCGCACTGCTAAATGGAGCGCAATTAGTGGGGTGCGATCGCGAAGTCATGCTTTCTCCCCAAAAGTTTGCCCAAGAGATTCGACAACAGGAAATTAGCATCCTATTTTTGACAACTGCCTTATTCAATCACATGGCGCGGGAAGTACCTGACTGTTTTCGTTTGCTGCGCTACTTGCTATTTGGGGGTGAAGCAGTTGATGTCAGGTGGGTCAAAGCAGTCAAGCAGCACGGCGCACCCGCACATTTGCTGCACGTATATGGACCGACTGAAAACACTACATTTACTTCCTGGTATGAAGTGCAAGACGTACCAGAAGCAGCAACATCAATTCCGATTGGTCGTCCTGTTGCTAACACTCAAATTTACCTACTAGATGCCCACCTAAAACCCGTACCTATTGGCGTTACAGGAGAAATTTACATTGGTGGCGATGGATTAGCAAAAGAATATTTGAATCGTCCTCAGTTGACGGATGAACGGTTTGTCTGTAAGAGTCGGGAGTCGGGAGTCGTAGGGGCGGTTTTTTTTGAAGATCCCTGTGAAAATCAAAGATTTCTGCAATTAAACCCGCCCGTACAGGAGTCGGGGAACAGAGCAGAGGAGCAGAGGAGCAGAGGAGCAGGGGAGAGTAATAACCAACCACCAACTACCAACTACCAACTACCAATTACCAATCGCCTCTACAAAACCGGAGATCTCGCCCGCTATCTTCCTGATGGCAATCTCGAATTTGTTGGTCGTACTGACGCGCAAATTAAGTTGCGAGGTTTTCGGATTGAGTTGGGCGAGATTGAAACAGTCTTGAAGCAGTATCCAAGTGTAGAAGAAACTGTTGTTGTGGTGCGGGAGGATGGGAGTAGCGATCGCCGTTTGGTTGCTTACATCGTTCTCAACACGAAGAGATCCCCCCAACCCCCCTTAAAAAGGGGGGCTAGCGAATTTTCTCCTTCGCAAGGCGGACTAGGGGGGATCGGGGCAAATGAATTCCCTCCTTCTCAAAGGGGACTAGGGGGGATCGGCGATCTGCGAAGCTTCCTCAAAACAAAACTGCCAAATTACATGATGCCTTCCGCTTTTGTAGTCTTGAAGGCTTTGCCTCTAACACCTAACGGCAAAGTAGATCGGCAGGCACTTCCCTCACCCGATTTTACTTCTGTCGATCTACCAACTCTTGCACCGCGAACGTCGGTTGAAGCTCAGTTAGCGCAGCTTTGGGCGGAAACGTTGGGGCGACAAGTAGGTATAAGCGACGATTTTTTTGAGTTGGGCGGACATTCGCTCTTAGCTACACAATTAGTTTCGAGAATACGCGATCGCCTTGGGGTAGAAGTGCCACTGGGAGTTCTATTTGAAACACCAACGATTGTAGCGATCGCGCAATATATTGATACGATCCGTGGCGCAGATCGGTTACAAACGTCTGAGGCTGAGACATCCGCTCAAAATCGCGAGGAGGTGGAATTTTGACAAGTATTGAGTTCTTAGCCTACCTCCGCTCTTTAGATATTCAGCTTTTCGTTGAGGGAGAAAGCTTGCGCTGTAACGCTCCTGAAGGGGTATTATCCCCCCAGTTACGTGCAAAAATTGTCGATCGCAAATCTGAGCTGATCGCCTTGCTGCACCAAGCAAATGCTCAAATCGATCGCTCTCCCCAGTTGGTAAGAATATCGCGCGATTGCTCTCTACCTCTGTCATTCGCTCAGCAGCGATTGTGGTTTTTGGATCGCTTAGTACCTAACAACCCTTTTTACAACATACCTTTTTCAGTTCGGCTGCAAGGGAAACTTGACTATGTGGCTTTAAAACAGGCTTTTGGGGCGATCGTCGATCGTCACGAAGCCTTGCGTACCAACTTCGTCAAGCTGGACGGGCAACCCGTTCAGATCGTTGCTGAAAAAGTCAATTTATCTCTGCCTGTTGTGGATTTGCGGCATTTACCCCCAAACGAACGACAACTCACAGCCCAGCAAATCGCTACAGAAGAAGCCCAACAGCCATTTAACCTAGCGACCGATCTGCTACTGCGAGTGAAATTGTTGCAGTTAGATGCAGCTGAATACGTCCTGTTGCTGAATCTACACCACATTGTTGCCGATGGTTGGTCGCTGGGGGTACTGGTGCGAGAACTGGGATTACTCTACACTGCTAAGAGTGAAAGCAAACCTTACCCATTACCAGAATTGCCGATCCAGTATGCCGATTTTGCCTATTGGCAACGGCAATGGCTGCAAGGGCAAGTATTGGAGTCTCAACTGTCCTACTGGCGATCGCATCTGGCAGATCTACCGATTCTGAATCTTCCCACCGATAGAACTCGCCCTGCCGTACAAACCTATCACGGTGCAACACAAAGCCTAAAGTTACCAAAAACTCTCACCCAGTCCCTAGAAGCCCTAAGTCAGCAAGCAAGCGTAACTCTGTTTATGACCTTGCTAGCAGCATTTCAAACGTTGCTACATCGCTATACCGGACAAGAAGATATTGCCGTTGGATCGCCCATAGCTAACCGCAAGCATAGCCAAATAGAGCCATTAATTGGCTTTTTTGTCAATAGCCTAGTGCTGCGCGTCGATCTCTCCAACAATCCCACTTTTCGAGAGCTACTGGAACGAGTGCGACAAGTGACATTAGGAGCCTATGCCCATCAAGACTTACCTTTTGAGAAGTTAGTAGAAGAGTTGCACCCAGAGCGAGACTTGAGCCGCAACCCTTTGTTTCAAGTCGTCTTTGCGCTTCAGAATGCCCCGATGCAACCCTTAGAGTTACCTGGGTTAACGTTGAACCCATTGAAGTTTGACGTGACTACCACGCGATTCGATCTAGAGTTGCATTTGTGGGAGTGCGATCGCGGGTTGAATAGTTTGTGGGAAGGATCGGTAGATGGACTGAGCGGTTTCGTAGCATACAACACCGATCTATTTGATGCATCCACGATCGCTCGAATGCTAGCTCACTTCCAAATCTTGTTAGAAGGCATAGTTACCAATCCCGATACACGCATTGCCAACTTACCCCTATTGAGCGCAGCAGAATACCATCAATTGTTGGTGGAATGGAATCAAACTAGCTGCGATTATCCAGAACGGTGCATTCATCAGTTATTTCAGGCACAAGCAGCGCAATCGCCCGATGCTGTTGCTGTTGTTTTTGCCGACGAGCAACTAACTTACCAGCAATTGGATCGACGTGCCAATCAATTAGCGCACTATTTACAACAATTAGGCGTGACTTCTGAATCCCTAGTAGGAATTTGTAGCGATCGCTCCCTAGAAATGGTAGTAGGTATACTGGGCATTTGGAAAGCAGGCGGAGCTTATATTCCCCTCGATCCAAATTATCCCAGCGATCGCCTAAAGTTCATGCTTGACGATACTCAAGTGGCGATCGTGCTAACCCAGAGTTCTTTAGCCCCCCTTTTGAAGGGGGGTTGGGGGGATCGGACTGAGCCTGGAAACGAAGAACCAGAATTAGCCCCCCTTTTGAAGGGGGGTTGGGGGGATCGTCTAATCTGCCTAGATACTGACTGGGAAACCATCGCCACCCACAGCGATGAAACACCCAACATCAGCGTAACAACAAATAACCTAGCTTACGTCATCTACACCTCTGGCTCGACCGGAAAACCGAAAGGAGTTTTAGTAGAGCATCGAGGACTATGTAACGTCGTCCAAGCTCAAATTCAAATATTCAAACTACAACCAAAAAATCGGATTCTACAATTTAGCTCCCTCAGTTTTGATGCGTCTGTCTTTGAAATGTTACTAGCGTTTGGAGTTGGCGCTAGCCTTTACATCCCTCCTAAAACAGCCCATTTACCAGGAGCCGAACTAATTCAATTCTTACAAGACAAGGCGATCGATACTACTATTCTCCCCCCTGCGGTTCTAGCAGTTTTACCAGCAGCAGAACTGCCCACTCTTCAAACAGTAATTTCTGGCGGTGAAGCTGTTAAACGCGAAATTGTGCAGCAATGGGCTGTAGGTCGTCGCTTTTTTAACGCCTATGGACCAACAGAAGCAACAATCTGGGCGACAGTTGCTCAGTTAGGTGCTACTGATAATAATGACAACAAGCCATCCATTGGTCGTCCCATTTCTAACACCCAAATCTATCTTTTAGACTCTCACCTCCAGCCCGTACCAATTGGAGTCGTTGGCGAATTGTACATTAGCGGTGATGGGTTAGCACGGGGCTATTTAAATCGTCCCCAGTTGACGGATGAACGGTTTGTCTGTTTAGGGAGCAGGGAGGACAATTCAATTCACAATTCACAATTGATAATTCACAATTACCAACAACCAACTCCCAACTCCCGACTCCCGACTCCCGACTCCCGTTTATATAAAACCGGAGATCTCGCCCGCTATCTTCCCGATGGCAATCTTGAATTTGTCGATCGCATTGATAATCAGGTAAAAATTCGGGGATTTCGGATTGAATTAGGCGAAATAGAAACACTACTGCTGCAACACCCAACAGTCCGAGAGGCTGTGGCGATCGCCCATGAGAATGCTACAGATAAGCGTATAGTCGCCTACATCGTACCGCAAGACAGAGATTCCCATAGATTCACTACTAGCGATCGCCAAAATTTTTCTTCCCCGACTCCCGACTCTCTTGTACGGGCGCACAGCCGTGCGCCCCTACCGATTCCCCCTCTAGAACAGCAGTTGCAGCACGAGCAAGTTAAGCAATGGCAAAATCTTTACGACCAGACTTATCATCAGCCTGCGACAAACAGCGATGCTACTTTCAACATCGTAGGCTGGAATAGTAGCTATACGAATCGACCCATTCCAAAAAAGCAAATGCAACAATGGGTGAGCGATCGCACTCAGCAGATTTTGAGTTTGCAGCCTCAGCGGGTATTAGAAATTGGTTGCGGTACGGGTTTATTGCTGTTTCAAATTGCGCCACACTGTACTGGGTATTGGGGAACTGATTTCTCATCTGCATCCATTGAATACATCGAGCAACAGTTGGCAACTCAACCATTGCCTCAAGTAAAGTTACTTCAGAGGATGGCGACTGACTTTGAAGGTCTAGAGGCAAATAGCTTTGATGCAGTGATTCTCAATTCGGTCGTGCAGTACTTTCCTAGCGTAGATTATCTCCTGCAAGTGCTGGAACAAGCAATTCACACTGTTGCCCCTGGTGGCTTTGTCTTTATTGGCGATGTACGAAGTCTCCCCTTGTTGTCAGCTTTTCATGCTGCGGTTCAATTGGAGCGGGCAGATAATACCGTAAGTCGAGAGCATCTGCAACAGCAGGTACAGACGGCGATATTTCAGGAGACGGAACTGGCGATCGATCCTGCTTTCTTTCACGCTTTGAAACAGCATTTGGAACGGATCGGTCACATCCAAATTCAGCTCACACGCGGTCGATATTGTAATGAATTAACTCAGTTTCGCTACAACGTAATTTTACATATTGAATCAAATTGCTCCTCTTCTCATGGGCAGTTAGAAGGATCTCATTGTCCCCCTTTTCAAGGGGGGTTGGGGGGATCTTCATGCCCACCTTTCCAAGGGGGGTTGGGGGGATCTCATTGCCCTCCCCAAGAAGAGTTAGCAAGATCTTTATGCCCCCCTTTCCAAGGGGGGTTGGGGGGATCTTCATGCCCGCCTTCCCAAGAAGGGTTAGGGAGATCGTCCCAACTGAATTGGACTCAAGACAATTTAAACCTTGCCCAGGTGCGCGAGCATTTAGTTAAAACTCAGCCAGCAGTACTCAAGATTACAGGAATTCCAAATGCCCGTGTCGTAGGAGCAGTCAAAACGGCTCAATGGCTAGAAGAAGCAACGCAAGCACCCAAAACCGCAGGCAAAATGCGCGAAGCATTAGAACAAGTAGCATCATCGGGTATTGAACCGGAAGATTGGTGGGATTTAGCGGCAGAACTGTCTTACACTGTTGACGTGAGTTGGTCAAATGCAGATAGTACGGGATGTTATGATGCTATCTTCCAGCATCAATCCGCCACAAAAAATAGTGCGTTATTGCCTTTTCAACAGCAGGTGAATCCAACTCGTCCTTGGAAAACTTACGCTAACGATCCTTTACAGACACAGTTTGCTCGTCACCTGATTTCCCAACTGCGAAGTGACTTAGAGCAAAACTTACCCCAGTACATGATACCTTCTGCCTTTGTAGTATTAGAAGCACTACCCCTGACACCGAATGGCAAAGTCAACCGTCGCGCCCTTCCTGCACCAGAGTTGATAAAACAATGGGGGGCTGACGATACACCGCGATCGCCCATCGAGCAGAAACTTGCGAATATTTGGGCTGAACTGCTAGGACTCAAGCTTGTAGGACTGCATGACAACTTCTTCCAGTTAGGGGGGCATTCGCTGCTAGCAACTCAACTAACTTCCCGTATCCGCGATGTATTCGGTGTAGAGTTACCTTTACGCAGCGTGTTTGAGTCACCCCAAGTCGCCCAACTTGCCAAAGCGATCGCCCATTTACAGAGCAACCAGCCGCAACAAACGCCCCAGATTGTTCCTCTTTCTCGCGACGCTCATCGTCGCCTGCGATCGTCCCTCAACCGCGATAAAGAGGAAGGCGATCGTTGAATACCAATCCTGTCTCGCACGCTGAATTTGTCTTTCCGGCATCGTTCGCCCAGCAGCGATTGTGGTTTCTTCACGCCTTAGCGCCTGGAAATCCCTTCTACAACATCTCGGCTGCGATTCGCTTGCACGGACACCTCAACATTACTGCCTTAGAGCAAACATTTAACGAAATCGTGCGCCGTCACGAAGCTTTACGAACAAGATTTGAAATGTCAGATGGACAACTGCATCAAGTTGTGGTAGACAGTGTGAGTGTACCTCTCGCTATTGTAGACTTACGTACTTTACCTGCAAGCGATCGCGAAGCAGCCGCAAGACAACAGGCGATCGCGCAATCTCAGCGCCCCTTCAACCTGAGCGCAGATTTGCTGTTACGGTTGACAATCTTTCAATTAGATGCATCTGAATACATCCTACTATTGAATCTGCACCACATTATTGCCGATGGTTGGTCGATCGGCGTGCTGGTGCAAGAACTCGGCACGCTCTACACTGCCTTTAGTAGTAATAAATCTTCTCCTCTAGCAGATTTGCCCATTCAATATGCTGACTTTGCCCACTGGCAGCAGGAGTGGTTGCAAGGGGAAGTGTTGGAGTCGCAACTGTCCTACTGGCGATCGCAGTTAACCGATCTTTCGGTTTTAAATCTTCCCACTGACAGAGCGCGCTCAGCAATTCAAAACTACCGAGGTGCGACACAAAATTTTCAGCTATCAAAAAATCTCACTCAGTCCCTAGAAGCTTTCAGTCAGCAATCAGGTGTTACCCTGTTCATGACTTTGTTGGCAGCATTTCAAACATTGTTATATCGTTATACGGGACAAGAAGATATTGCCGTTGGATCGCCCATAGCTAACCGTAACCGCCCCGAAATAGAGCCATTAATTGGCTTTTTTGTCAATAGTCTAGTGCTGCGAACACATTTATCAGGCAACCCTACTTTTCAAGAATTACTGGGACGAGTGCGGGAAGTGACGCTAGGAGCCTATGCACATCAAGATTTACCCTTCGAGAAGTTAGTGGAGGAGTTGCACCCAGAACGCGACTTGAGCCGCCATCCTCTATTTTCTGTGGCGATCGCACTGCAAAATACGCCGATTACAGCTTTAGAATTACCTGGACTCGCTTTAAGTCAGTTTGAGTTTGACAACGGTACGAGCAGATTAGATTTAGAATTTCATTTATGGCAAACTCCAGCAGGATTGCAAGGGCAGATAATTTACAGTACCGATCTATTCGATCGCAGTACGATCGTCCGAATGCTAGGACATTTTCAAACCTTACTCGAAGGAATTGTTGCCAATCCAAATCAACGACTGGTAGACTTACCAATTTTGACAGCAGCAGAACGGCAGCAGCTATTAGTGGAATGGAATCTTACTCAGCAAGATTACCCGTCGCAGTGCATTCATCAATTATTTGAAGCTCAGGCAGATAAAACGCCAAACGCGATCGCTGTTGTCTATAAAGACGAGCAATTAACTTACCAAGAATTGAACTACCGTAGCAACCAACTTGCAAGCTATTTGCAAAAACTTGGAGTTGCGCCAGAAGTCAAAGTTGGTATTTGCGTAGAGCGATCGCTGTTAATGATGGTGGGCATTTTAGGCATTCTGAAAGCTGAAGGAGCCTATGTCCCTTTAGATCCTACCTACCCCTCAGAACGTCTCAAGTTCATGTTAGAGGATGCCCAAATAACTATCCTACTAACACAACAATCCTTAGCCCCCCTTTTGAAGGGGGGTTGGGGGGATCTTCAATCCTTAGCCCCCTCTTCGGAGGATTGGGGGGATCTTCAATCCTTAGCCCCCTCTTCGGGGGGTTGGGGGGATCTTCAATCCTTAGCCCCCTCTTCGGAGGATTGGGGGGATCTTCAATCCTTAGCCCCCCTTTTGAAGGGGGGTTGGGGGGATCTTCAACCACTCTACCTCGATCGCGATTGGGAAATCGTTGCTCAACAGAGCGGGGAAAACATAAACAGTGGTGTAACTGTTGCCAATCTTGCCTATATAATTTACACTTCAGGCTCGACCGGACAACCCAAAGGAGTTTTAGTCGAACATCGCGGACTGTGCAATCTAGCTCAAGCTCAAATCCAAACCTTCGACCTAAAATCAGAGCATCGAATTCTCCAATTTGCCTCCCTGAGCTTTGATGCTTCTGTCTTCGAGATTGTCATGGCATGGGCAGTAGGAGCAACCCTATATCTAGTGCCAGAAGCAGCACGTCTAGGATCGGAGTTGATTTCGTATCTCAAAGATCGTGCCATCACTCATGCTACCCTTCCGCCTGCCGTACTGAAGACTTTATCACCCACTCAATTGCCAGCCCTGCAAACTCTGATTTCTGCTGGAGAAACTTGTTCGCCGGAAATTGCAGCCCGTTGGGCAAGCGATCGCCATTTCTTCAATGCATACGGGCTGACGGAAACAACTGTTTGGTCTACGATTGCCCAAGTCAGCGATCGTAAAGGTACAACTATCGGTCGGGCGATCGCCAACACTCAAATCTACATCCTCGATGCCCATCTCCAACCCCAACCCATCGGTATTCCAGGTGAAATATACATTGGCGGAGTCGGTTTAGCAAGAGGCTATTTGAATCGTCCTGATTTGACTGCTGAACGGTTTATCTATGGAAATCATAGGGGCGCACAGCTGTGCGTCCCTACTCCTGACCATCGGCTGTACAAAACCGGAGATCTTGCCCGTTACCTAAGCGATGGTAATCTTGAATACCTTGGACGCATCGATCGCCAAGTGAAAATTCGCGGCTACCGCATTGAATTGGGAGAAATTGAAAGCCTGCTATTACAACACTCAGCAGTAGAAGAAGCTGTAGTTTTGGCACAGGAAGATCGGTCGAGCAACTATCGTTTAGTTGCTTATATTGTTCCTAATATAGAGACTAATTTATCAAATTCAAAATCCAAGTTGCGCTGGAAGCGCACCAAAGGTGCGACCCAAAATCCAAAATCGGACGAGTTGCGCTGCTTTCTCAAGCAAAAATTACCAGACTACTCGATCCCTTCAGCTTTTGTAGTGCTGCCATCCCTACCACTAACTCCTAATGGTAAAGTGGATCGAAATGCCTTAATGAAGTCTAATATCAGTAGTCCAGAGCGTCTTTTTGTTACTCCTAAAACTGCTACTGAAGCAACCTTAACAACACTTTGGGCAAATATCCTGAAGCTTGAGCAAGTGGGTATTGAGGACAACTTTTTTGAATTAGGTGGAAATTCCCTGCTGGCAGTCCAGTTATTGGAGCAGGTAGAGCGGCAATTCGAGCAAAAACTACCATTGTCCGATCTCTTTGGTGCGCCAACTGTTGAGCAATTCGCGCCGCTGATTCAGAAATGGGAAAAGCCTAAACGTAATTCTAAGCGATCGCTCCTTGTGCCACTCCAGCCTCTAGGTTTTAAACCGCCATTCTTCTGTATTCACCCAATTTTCGGTGTTGTTCTGCCATACCACGAGTTGGCGCATCATTTAGGAACCGAACAGCCATTCTACGGACTGCAACCTTTTGGGATGGACGGTTTACACCCACCATTAACCAGCATTGAGGAGATGGCAACTGGCTACATCGAGGCAGTGCGTCAAGTTCAACCGCATGGTCCTTATCAGCTAGGTGGTTGGTCTTTTGGCGGCTTAGTTGCCTATGAGATGGCGCAACAGTTACACCAAGCAGGAGAGCAAGTGAGTCTTTTGGCAATATTAGATACGATCGCTCCTATTTCTAGCAATCGAGTTTCCTGGGGCGATGGTTTGAAATTTCTCCTGACAACCGTACCTGCTTCTATTTATCCTTTTGTTTTAGAATACTGGTCGCTGCTTCGCGATCGCCTGGCGCATTCTAGAAACGATAATAGCGATCGCCTACGCACTTCAAATCCAATTTCTACAATGAAAAAAATTCTGACTCCGCACGCATGGCTATCTTCCCTAGAACGAACAACTATTAGCCATCTCCTTCCACGATCGGCTGTTTTACGAATGCTGGACGAGTTAACCATTCATCGACTGATGAAGATTTTTTCTGCCAATAGCCGAGCTACCTTGAAGTATACACCTCGACCTTACCCTCAAGCGATCGCCCTATTTAGAACTACCGAATTGCAAAAAAAATCTCACGACCCAACTTTAGGTTGGAGTCAATTGGTAAGATCGGGCGTGCAAGTTCACCACATTTCTGGTAACCACTTGACTATGCTGCAAAAGCCTCACGTCCGAGTGCTTGCCGAACACTTACGCAGATATCTGGCATAACGCCAAACGAGATAAACGAGTAGCTCTGTCTATGCTGCTGAGTGATGTTGACTTTCCCCAGTCTATATCGATCGTCACGGTTGGGAGAAGCGATCGCGCAAGAGATTAAGTCAAACGATCTCGCTAGAATCGCCCGTGTCCGATGTCCTTGAGCGCCGCCAGAGCAGCCCGATCCTTATCCATTTCCCAATCTCCATGAATACTAAACATGCTGAAGAACAGAACGTTGTGGAGTTTCTTTCGCCGAGCGTAGGCAGCCATGTCCCGCAGCCACAACGCTCGCGCCTCTCGCCCGTGCTTCCCTTTCCACTCTCCGTCTGAGCCGCCTGGGTTGAACCAGTTCGGGTCCGACCCACACTCGCTAATCGCCACCGGCTTGTTGACACCGAACTCCGCCATCCATTTGCGCAGTGTCGCGATCGCATCTTCCCTGAGCTGACCCCCGTACATGTGAGTGCCGATGAGATCGGCATATTTCCCAATACCTGCCTTGAGGAGAGCGCGGTTGTATTGGGTGTTCGGTCTGGTCGCGGGTGCAGACTCGACGAGTATTCCTGGGTCTACCCGCTTGATTGCCTCGTAACAGGCTTTCTGCATACGGACGACGGTTTCGGGTGTCTCGGGACCTCGCTTGGCATCTCGACCGCGAATATCTGGTTCGTTATCCACTATGTAGTAGCGCACCGTATCTTTCCAATGGTGAGCCACTTGACCGCATTTCCAGGCATAGTTCTTCGTCCACTGGACGGGATCGTATCCGGCGACATCGAGTTCCCACCTGAAAGCGATGACCATGTGAAGGGCTAACCCTTTAGCCAAGTGTTCTTGAATCACTACGTCACGCCGAGAGAAATCGCACGGCTCACCCTCCCGCTCGCACTTCATCTTATCTGCTCCGGTGCGGACGGCGGTGAGACCAAGGGCAGAGATCCGCTTTGACACCATTTGGCTGAACTCCTGAGAGTCATCGTACCCAGTGCCGTCGTTCACGCCGAAGATGACGTTCCTGTCTCCTCGCTGCGGCACGTCGGTCTTCAAGTCGGCGCAGGCGAAAGAAACTGGCAGAATCGCACTCAGGATGAACGCACAGCAGAGGAATAAGAGCTTCGGATGTTTCATTGGATAAATATATGACTTCTACCTACTGACGATTTTCTGCTTGACTTTTGAAGCAACTACATTAGATAGTCTCGAATTTTCGCAAACAAGTTAGAGCTATTTTTTCGATTTTGCAAGCGAAACTTTTTCTGAAAAAGAACTACCGATTGAGCGCAACGGATGAGATAGCAATTCCAAAAATTTGAGAGCCTTACCCTAGAGAAGCCCATATGATTTGTCAATCTAGTCAAGTCGAGAATAAAATTTTGTGAAGTAGGAACGTGCAATTCAATACTAAACGTTTTTTTAAACCTCTATCTAAAGAAAGAAATTTTGATTCGGTATCTGAAGTAGCTTGCGTGACTTGAGCGAATATAACTATTCTTTGGATGAATTTCATAGCTACGCTCTCGGTTAGTTCGTTGATACTTTGCCGATGTGAAGTGACGAGTTCCGCTCGGTCTGTTTGTCGCATCTGAGGCGGTGTACCAACAAGTCTAGCTGTAGCGGCTGCTAGTCGCGAATGAGTTGACCAAAAAGCTCAATTGATGGAGTTTTATGCAACAGTCAAATCCGCTCGTTGGCTTAGTCACTCCACCGCTCCAACAGCAATGGAAGCGTCGCGCGCAGCTCCCAGAACACCGCGAAGTTTTATGGCGGATTGAATCAGGTGTCGTCTGTAGTATGACTTGGACTGCTGAAGGCGAGCTAGTTTGCTTGGGCTATTGGGGCGTGGGAGATGTTGTGGGACATCGATTGTCACGAGTGCGACCTTACGAAATCCACTGCCTCACAGATGTCGTCATCAGTTGCTGTCCCTACACTCAGCGAGCGCATTTCACCGATGCCATCATTCACCAGCAGCAGCAAACCGAAGAACTCCTGAGCATCGTTCATCTCAATCCCCTGTCTCAGAAGTTGTGGCAGCTACTACTGTGGTTGAGTCAGAAATTCGGTTGCGACGTGGAAAACGGTCGCTTGCTCGATCTGCCGCTGACCCATCAGCAGTTGGCTCAGACGCTGGGGACGAATCGGGTCACGGTGACCACAATCCTCCAGCGGTTAGAAGCAGAGGGAAAAATACATCGGCAGCAACGGCGGCTCGTTGTCGCATGGCAGGAAAACCTCGCTCGTCAGTCAAAAGACGTGCAATCTAGAGAGCGAGCAAACAGGGTACGCCATCGGGCTAACATCATCACGAGCGATCGCTCCTGAACTTTCCCGTACCTGCGTGCAATTGACAAGCTTTTAGTATGAGTAGAGAATAAGCCAAAAGCAAAGATGCCGGAAGTTCAGATTCAGAGCGCTTGTAACATTTGCTAAGAGCGCTCGACGTGCGAGAGCGATCGTTGCGGTCGAGAATCTCTCAAGCTAGTCAATACTTCTCGGTTAAGGACAAAACTGGTAAATTACAGGATGTAATAACCTTTTCATTCCCTGCCCGATGCAACTACGAGAATTCACCCTGATTAGTCCCACGATTGGAGCAGGACAAGTGTTCAAAGCGATTGAAACTGTCATTCCTATCGAGTTAATTCATCAGACAATCGCTAAGAGTCATTGCCAAAGTCAACGACAACGGAAACTGCCTGCTCACTTGGTCGTGTGCTTAGTCATCGCCTTCAGCTTTTGGTCGAAAGCAGCGATGCGAGAGGTGCTCAAGAACTTGGTGGATGGGCTCAGTGTGCAATGGACACGCTTAGCGCAGTATTGGAAAGTGCCCAACAGTGCCTCAATCAGTGAGGCACGAGCCAAGTTGGGATGCCAGGTGATGCGGCAGTTATTTGAGCAAGTGGTGCGACCGTTAGCCACAGCAGAAACACCTGGGGCATTTCTAGGCGGGTTGCGATTGATGGCAGTGGATGGCACATTGCTGGATATCCCAGACAGCAAAGCCAATGCACGGGTGTTTGGCTATCCCGGAACTCGCTTTGGTCATCAGGCGGCATTTCCCAAAGTGCGACTGGTACTGTTAATTGAAGCAGGAACGCATTTGATTACTGATGCGCTTATCTGCCCGTATCGCATGGGGGAACGACGACGGGCACTGCGACTGCTGCGAGCGATTGGCACAGGAATGCTGCTGATGTGGGACCGAGGACTGCATTCGTTTGCAATGGTGCAAGCAACCGTGGCACGGGGAGGACATTACTTGGGACGAGTGCCTGCCAATGTCAAGTTTGAAGTCGAGCAAGTGCTCTCGGATGGCTCCTATCTCAGTTGGATTTATCCAGACCGGAAATCAAAGAAAAAAGGAGCAACCCGAATGCAAGTGCGGGTGATTGAGTACACCATTGACAATGCCCAACAACCTGAACAGCAACAAAGTTACCGACTGATTACCAGCTTGCTCGACCGGCAACAGTTTCCTGCCCTGTTGTTAGCCGAGCAATATCATCAACGGTGGCAAGTGGAAACGACGATAGATGAAGTCAAAACGCATTTACTTGGACGCAAGGTGCCGATTCGTTCGCTCAAGCCCCGTGAGGTGGTGCAGGAGGTTTACGGGTTATTGCTCGGGCATTGGGCAGTGCGTTCGTTAATGGTGCAAGCGGCACAACTAGAAGGTATCTCACCGTTGTGCTTGAGCTTTACTGGCACGTTGCACGTTTTGCGTCGAGCCGTAGCTAAATTTCAAGTGGTCTCCCCTGATGAACTTCCCCTTTTTGGAGTTGGTTGATGCGCGAGATTCTCGATGCTCAAATTCCACCCCCTCAAGGCAGAGTCAATCCGAGAGTGGTCAAAAAGCCCAGGTCAAAGTTTCCTGCCAAGAAGCGACATCATCTCGAGCGGGAAACCCAACGACCGCAACTTATTTTTGCGATTCCCAACTCTGCTTAAGGCTTAACCGAGAAGTATTGTCAAGCTAGTTGCTGCAAAAGATGGAGCGCATGACCGAGAACTTTCCCGGCTCGACTCAAATTTCTGCGGTGGTCGCTCGATAACGTTCGCGGTTGAGGTGTTTTATGGTGGTGACTCGGACTAACGTCTACTCTGATGAGATCGAGCTGTTGATTTCTTACTATCAAAAGCCTTCGCTCTGGTTACGCAATCGACTGGTGAGAAGGCACGCTGGTTTAGTACGCCAGATGGCGCGTCAACTGTACCGTCGCTCTCCCGAGCCGTATGAAGATTTAGAGCAGATTGGATACTTCGGTTTGATTCGCGCGATCGAGCGCTTTAATCCCGATCGAAGATATGCTTTTAGTTCTTTTGCAATTCCTTATATTCGCGGTGAAATTTTGCATTTTATCCGCGATCGCGCCGGAGTGGTGAAAATCCCCCGGCGCTGGCAAGAGCTTCACGCTCGCGGGCAAAAAGTCCGCCAACAATTAGCTTCTTCTCTCGGTCGTCTTCCGACGGATTTAGAGATTGCCCGCTCGCTGCGCGTCTCGCTGTCAGAATGGAGAGAAAGCCAATTAGCCATCCAAAATTGCCGTGTCTTCAGTTTAGATAGTACGTTGGTTCGAGAGTCAGATGGTCAGCTTCAACTAGCCGATACCATAGCAGAGCGACGTTCTTGCACTTTACAACCAGAAGAAGAGCGACACCAATTGCGATTCGCTATGAACCAATTGGAAGAAAATACTCGCAAGGCAGTTGAATTAGTCTTCCTCCAGGAATTTTCTCGCAAAAAAGCAGCTCAATTCCTTGGTGTGAGTCCGATGACTGTCACTAGATATCTGCAAAAAGGCAAACAACAGTTGTTTGAGCTGTTACAACCCTAGAATTTTTCCCTCGACCAAAATCAGGGGCTAGAAAACTATGAGACGTTTTTTGCTTTGGATGTTACCTCTGGCTGTCTGTTTCCTCTTACCGAGTTGCAATACTGTCATGGCAGGAGCGCGAACGAGTAAATTGAGTCAACTGCGTGTCAGTCACAACGGTCGATTTTTGGTGAAAGAGGATGGTTCGCCTTTCTTTTGGCTGGGCGATACGTCGTGGGCAATTCTTCAGAAGGCAACGCGCGAGGACGCGCCAAATCAACCTTCCGTGTTACGCTATCTCGAAGATCGTGCCGCCAAGAGATTCAACGTGATTCAGTGTCGTTTGGTTAGGAACGCCGAGAGTACAAATGCTTACGGTCAGGCGGCGTTTATCCAAGGCAACTTTGCTCGACCTCAGATTGCTAACGGTGCTAACAACGATTATTGGGACATGGCTGACTGGTTCGTCTCTCAGGCTGAAGCGCACGGACTCTATCTGGCTCTGCTGCCGATTTGGGCTAACAACGTGCCGAATCACGACCCAATAGTTCAGAACCCTGTGATTGCTTATCGCTACGGACATTTCCTTGGCAACCGTTGGCGGCATAAATCGCACTTGATTTGGGTGATGGGCGGAGATCCAGTCCGCGAGCGGGACGTTGACAATCCAGAACGGCTGAGAATGACCCGCGCCATAGCCGAGGGAATTGCGGATGGCGCGAACGGTGACACGCGATTTGACGGGCAAGCCGACTACAGCACGACATTGATGACTTACCACCCTCGCGGTGGCGGTCGCTCGTCTTCGCGTCATCTGCACCAGGAAAAGTGGCTCGACTTTAACATGATTCAAACCACAACTTCTTTCGAGTTTCGTAACTACAAAACGATCGCCGTGGACTATGCAAAAGAACCGCCGAAGCCAACGCTGGATGCCGAAGTTGCATACGAAAATTCACTTTCTCTGAGCAGGAATGCGCCACCGGACAAGCGAATCCAGCCTTGGCACGTTCGCAAAGCCGCATATTGGGCTGTATTTGCGGGTGGTTTCGGTCATACTTACGGTCATCGCAGCTTTATTGGTTGGGTTCGCGAAGGCGAACAGCTGGGGAGAGGTGCGGACATCCCGTGGTTCAAATCTCTCGACGCGCCAGGTGCGGCTCAAATGACGTATCTACGCAATCTGATGGAGTCGCAACCGTTTTTGACGCGGGTTCCGGCGCAAGAATTGATTGCTGACGGGCAAGCCGAGCAACCCAACCATATTCAGGCGACGCGGAATGCTGATGGCAGCTATGTCATGCTCTATTTGCCAACTGGCAATGCTGTCACAATACAAATGGAGCAAATCTCGGGCAAGCAGGTGAAAGCACGCTGGTTCAACCCACGTCAAGGGACTTGGCAGGCGATCGGCGAATTCGCTGCGGCTGGCACGAAACGCTTTATTCCGCCATCCCACGGTCGCGATCGCGACTGGATACTGGTACTAGAGCGCAATGGCACTAAGATCAGATGAAAAGCTTACTGCCTAAGTGTTGCTGACTTTTGTATCTTTACGTGGTAGGTGGATGAGTTAAGGAAACAGCAGACAGTTAGATGCTAATTACGGGTGCGATAGTAACGCAGAAGTGAGCCAGAATTTTGTTTGAGGTAGAACAAGCTTCTAAGTTCGTGAAACACTGATTGACGAAACTTAATCGTCTGTATCATAACTTTAGTAAAAGGATACAGTACCCCATTGGCGATCGCTCAAATATGAACCCCAGCGCCGCCAGTACGCTTGACGAGTACGGTTTTCTGCCAATCTTTTTTCTTCTGCGGTCATGATTTTTACTCCATGAACTCGATTAAAAATAAGGCAAAATTCAAAGGGAGCAGGGAGCAGGGACGAGTAGGGAGTAGGGAACCTCTGCTTGAAAGTATAGGATTGAGACAAGGACTGCTGCATGTCTCGTTGCGAGCAATCAAGGGCATAATTATTTGTTATAAGGTGTGCTTGTTTCCCCCAACATAACAATTTTTTTGTAGGTCGCTGCTCCCTACTCCCTACTCCCTATATTTAGTCAAATCAATTATTCCTAACTGCTCCATCAGGCATGACTGTATTATCAAATTCTGCTTGTTGGAAATTTGCTCTGCTAATATTAGCTTTGGTGAGATTTGCTCCTTCTAAATCTGCTCTCTGAAGGCTGGCTTGTTGTAAATTTGCCGATTGTAAATTTGCCTTTTCTAAATCGGCACGAATCAGATTAGCACCTTGAAGATTTGCGCCTTGTAAGTTAGCTTCATCTAAATCGGCTCCCTGTAAATTGACTCCACTTAGGTTGTATCCAGAACATTGTTTAGTTTGTAGTAATCGTTTAATTTCTGGAGATTGCGCTTGACTTTTGACTTGAGCGATCGCTGGTGATATTTTACCAATAGTAAAACCAGCAGCCAACATCAAAACAATTGGTGTTACAGATCGCAAATTTTGTATTTATATTGACTTTTTCATGACAAATATTCAGCTTTTGACCTTTGACTTTTGACTTTTGACATTACTAACGCTCTAGATATTAAAGTTGGGGGGTAAGATAACGCGATCGACAATGTGAACTACGCCATTGCTAGCGGGAATATCTGCCTGCGTCACGGTGGCATCATTCACTCTCACTCGATTGGCGGTTTGCTCAACCTGAACGTTGACATTCGCACCTTCTACTGTTTTCACGTCTCCCGATTGCAGTTGGTCAGCACTCACTTGACCAGGAACGACATGGTAAAAAAGAATCTGAGCCAATTGTTGGCGATTTTCTGGTTGTAGCAGGCGTTGCCGAGTTTCTGCGGGAAGGGCATTGAAAGCATCATCCGAGGGTGCGAACACCGTATATGGACCCTGAAGTTCTAAAACTTCATTAGCATCTGTTTCATCAATGACAGAGGCAAGGGTTTTCAGCGAAGGATTCGCTTGTACTACATCAACCACATGGTTATCAGCTGCCTCTGCTTGCCCAGCAGAAGGGGTTGTAGTTCCTGGCGTAGCTGGTGTTGGTTCGGCTGGGGATGTTGTAGCACCTGGAGATGGCTCAGTCGCGGTCGGAGCAGTACCAGGAGGTGTCTGTGCTGTCTGTTGAGGTTCGCAAGCAGCGATGACGGGCAGAATCATTAGACCTGCTGCAAGTCCAGCTAATTTTTTGATGGGATTAGTTTGATTTTGAACGTTCATTTGTTATTCTCCGTTGCGTGAATTAATTGTCATTTGTCGTTGGTTGTACCTGCACCACTTTAAGAGCGCGAGTTTTCTGAAACTTTCTCTGGTACAGTCCACAAGTAGATCGTGCTGCCATTTATCTGTTCGACTCTTTCGGGCTTCCAGTCACCCATGTCATAGTTGTGAGAAACAATACGAGTACCTGGTTTGAGTTCTTGCAACAGCTTCGGTCGCAGCTTGAGATTAATCCTCGGTAGCAGGTAAAGGGTAACTACCGTAGCACTGCTCAAATCTGTCTGAAACAAATCTTGTTGGCGAAACTCTACCAAGTCTGTCACTCCAGCTTCTTTTGCGTTAGTATTTGCTTCTTGAATCCGCCTGGGATTAATGTCTATACCCACACCCCGCGCACCATACTTTCGTGCGGCTGTAATAACTAGCCTTCCATCGCCACTACCAAGGTCGTAAACAACATCGTGGCGATTGACTTTAGCAATTTCTAGCATTCGCTCTACAACAGGCTGAGGTGTCGGGACGTAAGGGACATCCAGTTGTCGTTGCAGAACTCGAATGCCTGGATTGGACTTAGACTCGGTTTGGGGTTCCGTACCAAACCGACGCTGCTGGCTGCATCCGACAAATACTAAGCTACTAATACTGACACCAATGGCGAGTAGCCGTAGTATCTGTCGTTGCTGCATACGATAATTTTCCTCCAAGCGCGATCGATTAACTACAACAGGATAAATTTACAATTTTGCTGGGGGTGCGGGAGAAGCAACGCGATCGCGTCTTGCCCGACCAAGCGAGCTTAGTACGTTGTCGCAAATCGCCGATTCTAGTTGTACTCTGCGCTTGGGCAAAGCTAGGGAAAATAGGAATAGCGATCGCGCCCAAAATGTCTATTAAGGCTAAACTGAAGAATGCTCCTTGCTTCATAGCTGTTCGCTTCTAATATCCTGCTTCTAGCTTTAAGAACAAAAATGATGCAAATATGACAGCAGTAGATAGTTGTTACAGTCCTTCAAAGTTATAACCAACACCGATACTCAGTCCCACACTAGTACTGTCAAAGAAGCCGACATTCACACCAGCATTTGCTGTGAGTCGATCGCCGATAGGTACGTCAGCACCAGCAGTTACCATTGGTCCTACATCGCTGTTGTCTCCTGTGGCGATCGCTAAACCTCCTCCTACGTAAGGTGCAAAACTAGAGATTGCTTCTGTCGCTGCTCCTGTAGGTTGCACGGTAAAGTCATAAGTAATTGGAATCAGAAAGGTAGTATCGTCCCCAAATACGACAGCAGGACGGGCAGAGACAGCTTCCGTGAATCCGATTTTACTGATAACTGTGAAGTTCCCGATACCCAAAGCCGTGTCGCCACCGCCCAGACCGATGTTACCGCCAACTCCCACATAGCTGGAACCACCACGAGTAGCTCTACCTGGTTCAATTGCACCTGGAGTGGGTTGAGTTGGTGTAGTCTGAGTTGGTGTAGTTGCAGGTGGTTCTGTAGTTGGGGTAGTCGGTTGAGTGCTGGGATATGTCGGCTCAGTAGTAGGAGTTGTGGGTTGAGTCGTAGGATAAGTAGGGTCAACTTGAGCTACTACAGAATTTGCAGGTTCATTTCTCAGTGCAGCCGCTGAAGTTGAAACTTTCGTGTCTTCTGCGTTGTTACTAAGGGTCTGAGCTTGAGCTGACAGTTCGCCTGCCAATACAGCTACGGTGGCGATCGCGATGATAGTAGAAATCTGCTTAATAGGTTTGGTGTTCACGAGCGTTCCCTCAAATGTTTCTAGAAGTAGCTAACAGTGCCATTAACTATGGCAACTGGTTGGAAAATTCCCTGACTTTTTGTTTAGCTATCTTTAGCATCACGAACAAAAATGATGAGAAAATGACAACAAAAGATAAATATTTCAGTTTTAAGAATATTTGATGAGCTATGAAATGAGGAGTGTGAAGCGCTAATCTTATTTTTAAGTTTTGACTTGTCTTTGCCAGAAAAAATCTCTAACACCAGATATATGTCTTTAGAGACGCGAGGATAATTTGTGTTTACTTCTCGCTCAGATTCGACCACAGTAACATCCAAGCTCGATTCTTTATCAGCAGAATTAAACTTGTAGCAATTCTGTCTACTTGAAACACCTGTGGTTCCTCTACGAGCTAACAATTCAACCAAAATTACCCCGACGGTGTTGCATACTGGGCGCACGCTGAGTTTCGTATTCGGCGCAATTCTCGCTCCCCTGTTGGGCTTGTACGAGCGAGACTACGATCGTTAGGTATCTAAGCTAGTGGTAGTTGAATTTGAAAAGTAGAACCCTGCTCGTAAACACTTTTCACGTTAATTTCACCGCCGTGAGCGCGAACGATCTGAGAGGCGATCGCTAGCCCCAATCCAAAACCGCCAGTTTTACGCGATCGCTTCAGATCGACGCGATAAAAGCGATCGAAAATATGAGGTAAATCCGATTGGGGAATGCCAATGCCGCTATCCTCAACTTGAATTACAGCTTGATGAAAACGAGTAAACAGTCGTAACTGCACGCTCCCGCCAGCTGGCGTGTACTTAAAAGCGTTACTCAACAAATTCACGACGGCTTGTTGTAGTAATTCCGGCTCTACTTTCGCTTTGACTGTATGTTGAGGTAATTGAGTGTCAAAATTCACATCTTGGTTTGCGATCTCACAAGTGTAGTTATTTGCTAATTCTTTTAGCCAGCTTGTCAAATCAACCTCTACTAAAGACTGAGGCGTTAATTGCCCTTCATGCCTTGCGAGAAATAACAACTGAGAGATCAAAGCCTCCATCGACTTCGCCACTTTGACAATCTTCTCAAATCGTAGCCGCTGTTGAGATGGATCGCTCGATTTGGAAATCACTCCAACCTGAGCATTGCTCATCACCGCTGCTAGTGGCGCACGTAATTCGTGGGAAGCGTCAGACGTAAAGCGTTGGAGTTGGTCGTAGCTGTCTCGAATCGGTTGCATTGCTAACCCTGCCAACAGCCAACCAGCTAAGCCGACAATTCCTATAGTCGCTGGTAATATCAGCAATAAAACTAATCTTAATTGGGCTAGCTCCTGTTGTGTAGGTGCGAGTGGAATGGCAACTTGTAGATAACCAATTAACAACTCGCTTTGGTAAACAGGCAAAGTCACCTGGCGCAGCCAGACAGAAGTAGGTGCTGTCTGGGTGTCCTTGCTCACAGTTTCTAGTGTAGAAAATCCAGGCGATACAGTTAGCTCAGATGGGGGTGTCGTACCGAAAAACTGTACGAGTTGCCTTTGAGAGTTGTACCACCGCGCGTAGACAACATCCGTCCCAATCGGTGGGGTGTTAGTTCCTACCAGCGGTACATTTTCTAAATTTACTTGCTTTGTCAGTCGGTTATACTCAGCGTTCACCGCCATGACGCTAGTTTTTTTGTAAAGTAGGCGATCGAGATCCTCCAACTCATCTAAAATCGTCAGGTAGTAAATCACCCCTGCAAACACGACTAAAATACCACCCATCGTCACGGTAAACCACAGAGCAATATTGGTACGACTGCGATTAAACCTGCGGTTAAACATCAAGAGTGGTGAGTGGTGCGTGGTGCGTGGGAAGTGGGGAGTCGGGAGTGGGAAATTTTGACTTACGACTTACGACTTACGACTTGCTCAATGGTAGGTTTAAAGCGATAACCCATACCATATATGGTTTCAATCCAGTCGGCGGCACTGACTAATTGCAGGCGTTGGCGCAGCCGTCGTATCAGTGCAGTCACGGCATTGCTTTCAGGTTCCGAACCCCATTCCCACAATGCTTGTTCGATTTGGTCGCGACTGAGGACGTGGTTAGGATGACGCAGAAAATACTCTAGTAAATGAAATTCCCTTGGAGCCAATTCTATCGCGATTCCATCTCGTTCCAAAACTAGGGTGTCAAGATGAAGTTGTAAATCTGCCAGTCGCAAAATGTCTCCCTGCCACATGGGCGATCGCCTCCCCAATGCTCGCACTCGTGCCAAAAGTTCTAAAATATCTATCGGTTTAACCAGATAATCGTCCGCCCCTGCATCTAAGCCCGTAATTTTATCTGGAGTCGTGTCTTTAGCTGTTAACATCAGTACGGGGGAGGTTTTGCCCATTTGCCGATACTGACGACATAGCGATACCCCACTGACTTCTGGCAGCATCCAGTCTAAAATTAGTAAATCATAATCTTTTTGAGACAGCAGCCATTGCGCCATTGCCCCATCATCAACGCCATCGACAATGTGTCCGGCTTCAGTCAGGGCAGTTTGCAGTGGTTCTAACTGTTCGCTGTCGTCTTCCACCAATAAAATTCTCATAATCCCAGCCTGCGATCGCGTGTTCTGGAGTTAACTATTTTCTGATTATCTTTAAACTAGGAAATATCAACCGATCGGCATATCCCCCACCAGTCAGATTCTCAAGTGTATCTATTGAGCAAATGTCAAATAAGAAGTCGGAAGTCAGAAGTATTTCACTAACTACTGGCAAATGACCAATGACAGCTATAACGAAAGATCTAATAGACCATTAAGGATTACATATGTTCCATTGGCTGCTGAAATTTCCTGCTTTACCGCTGAAATATTTGCTACCTTTACCACTACTCTTAATTGCTTTTGGACTTTTTGGCGAGCAACTCACAAATCGAGTTTTAAGTCTTTCCTTCGTAGGACTAGATAAGCTACAAGCTGAAAATCCCCATCTCCAAGTACAGCTACCAGTTAAAGCAACAGTGGTTACAGCTGAAATTGAGAGAGAATTAGATTTCACCGAAGTTGAGATTGAAACTACCAAATCGCCAGTGAAAAAACTGAGATTTGAGTTTCCGAATGTAGATGCGATCGCTTTACAAACTATACTTGCTCGTGAATTAAATCTCTCTTCTAGAGCAAAAAAGTTACAATCTGGTACGCAAATTCAGGGACAGTTTAAATTCAACATTCAAGGGGTTTTAGCCCAGATCGACAAACGACAGGGGATGACTAAGGTGGAAATCGTCACGATTGATTCTGCCATGAAAAATTTAGAATTGGAGTTTCCGGTTACAGATATCGAGCGGTTAAAAGATACTATTGCTGAGGAATTAGGGCTATCTCGTCAAGAAATTATAATGTTAGTCAGCTATCGAGTCATTAACTAGTGGAGTTCCAGATAGTTTCCAGTTTCAGGATGAGATTTTATGTCCTTAATTGGATTGTATAACTGAGTAAGGCTGGGAATAGTTTTTAGGTAAAAATCTCGCTAAGGTATCTAACTTAAATCGAAGCATACCAAGATTAAATTTATTAAGCCAATAATAGCTAGCAATTTTTCTAGCTAGTGAAAGCGACGACTAGAGCGATTTTTGGATGTAAATTTTGCAGTCATAATAATTGCAGCAAATTTTTTAAGACTCCCATGAGGAGAGACTTGAGATCGCAGCTCGTACTTGCGCCTTTCTATTTCAGCTATTGGCAATCCAAGTTTCTACATTTTTATTTTCAGAATTACTCCCTTGTTCTGAGCTAGGACGATATTGCAACCAGGCAAATAAAGCTGCACTAGCAACTAGTATCAAGGCAATTCCAGTCACTAGCTGAAGCATGATGCTGTAACGCATAAGACAATAAGAAATGGAGAAGAGGAATGAACTTAGGGCAAACTAAAATTTTCTTTGTTATAAAGCCAAGGGTCAGATTTATTAAAACTGCTCGGCTTGCCTTTTTAAAGCAATATTCATGGCTTCAAAGCCGTACCGCGTGTTTCGATCGAGTTGGCGCGCTAATAAAGGAGTGAGTAATCCCTGGAAAACTTCTCTTTGAATAAAGTGGGTACGATTGCCTCCTACGGGATCGATAGTAAAAATATGTTCGCCATCAAACAAACCTGGGATGAACAAATGTCCTAGCCAGCGTAACTCGCGATTCGGTTCTGCTTTAAGAATCTTTGGTCTAAAAGTTAACTGTGTTGACCCAGGAGGCTGAATAACGACTTCCAACTGTTCTCCTTCTACGGCTTTTCCACTAATTCGATGGATAAAAGGATTCCATTGAGAAAAATGGGTAAAATCAGTGAGAATTTTCCAAGTTTTTTCAGCAGATGCTTGAATTTCGATGTCAGTGTAAATCTCTTTCATGCTGCCAAACACCATTTATTTGAGGTATTAAACGAGATTGTAATGTTCCATATGAACGTGGGTTACGGGTACATCCAAATCGTGTAATGCTTACTCGACTCGATCCATCATTTTTGGTGCAGCGCAAATAAAATAATTGCGCGTAGCTGGACGCTTGGGAATGTAGCGACTGAGTAGTTCTTTGTCCACATATCCTGATTCTCCCGACCAATTATCCGGCGGTTCTCTCAAAACGTGAATAACTGTTAGATCTAATCTGTTTTTAAGTGCGTTGATTTCTTCGCGATAGGTAATATCCTCCCATGTCTTGCTGGAATAGATTAAAGTCATTGGTCGTTCGTCATCGCGATCGGCGAGAGTCAGGAGTATGCTGTAAATTGGTGTGATGCCAATTCCACCAGCAATGAAGACAAATCCTGCTGTATTTTCGTAGCGATCGCTCGTAAACACGCCATAGGGACCATCGAGAAAGGCTTTCGTGCCAGGTTTCACGTCCTTAATTGTTTTGGTAAAATCTCCTAATGCCTTAATCCCAAACTCAATGCGATCGGGCGTTTCTGCACTCGAAGCAAACGAGAATGGGTGTTCCCGCATCCGAAACGGCGAAATTTCCAAAGCGATCCAGGCAAATTGACCTGGCTGAAAACGCAATCCTTCATGTCCTCTCGGACGCAGTACCAAATTCCAAACATCACCCCGTTGGGGAACGACTGTTTCCACCAAATAAGGTTTTTTCTGCATGAAGTAAGGTTTGACTAGACGGACGTAAACCAACAGCCACAACGCAAAAACTGCAATCCCACTCCAGAGAACTCCTTTCCAGAACAAGCTTAGGTAGTAGCTAACACCTAAAGCGTGTGCCAAACCAAAACCAATGGCAAGAACTGCCATGATGCTGTGAAGAATGCGCCAATTTTCGTATTGGATGTTTAACTGCTTGCGCCAAATTGAAGTTACGACCAGTATTATCAGTGCCAGCGTCCCGAGAACAGCAAACCTAGCTCGCCAAGGTGCTTGGAAAAAACTCAACAGTTGCAGCGTCTCGTCGGTTCTAATCACCAGAAGAATTAACGGATGCAGAATAATAAAGACGAATGCAGCTAAAGAGATATAGCGGTGGAACTGGAGGATCAGATCGATCCCGTAAGAAGCTTCGATCTGATTGATGCGGGCAGTTAAGGCGAACTGAAGCGCCATCATTGCCAAACCCAGAAAGCCGAGGGCAACGGAAAACTCCGTCCAAAAACTGCGAGCGTCGTTGGGTGTGGGAGGATATAACAGCAGGATCAGTAGGGGTAAAACGGTGAGCAATAGATACAGCCCGATCCAAGATGCCCCGATCGCTACAGGATTTCTCATCAATAAGCTTCGCATAAGGATTTAACTTCTAATTTTGCTGTTGAGATGAAGCTTGCAATCTACGGTTGATTTCTTCCCAGTTCACCACATTCCACCAGTTATTTAAATTCTTGTCTAGGTGAAGCGACAGGACGAGATTGCCCAGTAGTGGCGATGTTTGTGAAATAGTTTGTGAAGTGCTTTGAGATGTATTTGCGATCGGAGGATTATTTGGTTGTGCGTGCAGTAATGGTTGACCAATAGCTAGCACGATTGTCAGTAAAAATCCAGCAAAAAACAATTGTTTACTTTGAGTCGCGAGCGAATTCTCATAAGCCTTGTTTAAAAATCTAGTAATCTTTATTTTGTAAAAACTTCAGTTTTATCAATTTTGAATTCTCTGTTATCTTGCTCTAAATAATTGGTGGTACGATTGCCATGAGGATAGAGTTAATAACTGCTAGAGCCAGCGAACCCATTGTAGAACTCCAAAAGCCATAACGTAGGCGAAAACCTGGCACTATAGCCGCAGCTAATCCAAAAATAATGGAATTTAAAACAAACAAAAATAACCCTAATGTAATCAGAATAAATGGTAAGGCAAGAATAGTTAGCACGGGTAGTAAAATAGCATTCAAAATGCCAAAAACAGCGGCAGCTATTGCTGCTTTGCCAAGGCTATCAATCTCAATTCCCAAAAAAGGTAATCGAGCGATAATTAAAAAACTAATAGTCGTAACTAACCAACTGAGAATGAGGCTTGTCATAAGCAATACTCCCGATCTTTCTTATATGCTTTTTAAATCAAAGAGTGGTAGATAAATAGCAATCTGAGTTCATGATTCAATTTTTAATTACTAAATATTTAGCACTCACATACTAAATGCAAATCATTGTTTGCCCGCACTCTGGTAAGAAATCAACTACAGCTAATACATAGATATAGCGATTCTATTTGAGTCATGAACCGATCGTTGTGGTGGTTGACTGTTAACAGTTGACAGTTAACCGTTAACCGTTAACCGTCAACCGTCAACAAGCAATATCCCAGATTCACAAATCATTTAGGCTCGCTATATTTGGTCAGTTTAGAGTTGAGGCTGTTAAAAAAATGACGAGCGGCTAATTATTAATTGAATAATTGGTAATTTTCAATTATTTACAACCGCCGTCATACAACTAAGTGCAAATTACCGCCAGCCACTTAATTACAGCGTTAAAACTGTAACAGCTACTCTTAGTGTGTAGCTAAATTGTGATGAGAAAATGACAAAAAAAAGGCGATCGGGAAACGATGGATAGAAGCGAGATGATTCAAAATCAATCAAGGAGACAATTCTATCTTTGGGATGAAAGTTTTGCTAATGTTGCAAATATTTGTTAGATTGGATTTAGCTAGATTGCCAGCCCTAACTATTTTTAAGAACGAATTGCAGAGCCGAGTCGCTAATGAATGCGATTCGCAGCAACCGGAAGCTGGGTAAAGATTTATGTATTCAGAAGATGTATTTAAATATCAAAAATTAGCAATAGCAGAAACTCACTTCACATCGATAGTTATTAGTGAAGTAGATTCGGAGCGAGTCAAAACTGAAAAAGTTGAGAACAAACCTATAGTTGCTAATCTCTCTTTAGGTATTGTACTTTTGAGTTGCATTATCTGCTTTATCATGCTGTCTAAGTCATGGGCGGCTACACAGGAAGATCTAGAAGATATTATCGAGAGTTCTAGTTTTTCTCAGTCCCCTTGTAGGAAGTGTCGATTCTTCTCCAATAATCCTTTTTTAAAATGTACAGTACACCCAACCATTGTGCTAACCAAAGAAGCTAACAACTGCACTGATTACAATTCACACAGCCGATTTCAGAAGTGAAAATCTGTAATTTTTTAGTTGCTTAAAATTTGACTAAATTTTGAAATGATTGTTGAATCTAGAGGAAATAGTTGATGGGTAGCTTTCAATTAAAAATTACCCATCACTACAAACAACTAAGTGCAATTTGTTGCTAGCTAGCTTGGTTGCAGTACTGTCACTGCAACTAATTACTAGTATGAAAGCAAAATGTGATGAGAAAATGACAAATGACTAATTAAGCCGTAAGCAAAAAGTTATCAACTACCGATTCCTTGCAAATGACTAATGACAACCTTGCTGGAAAAGCTAACGCTAGAAAAATAAGTGAATGAGAGATAACTTGCTCGGCTAAAGCAAGTAGGCGCTACACTCTCTACTGTGGGATATATTTATTAGCTTGAAAACCAATTGTGACTGAAAAATGACAAACAGTTAGTAGGCAGTAATAGATAATATGTAGTTAGCAATTTTCAAGAGTTGTTTTATCGCTTTTATCGGATGCGATCGCGCTATGAATTACGTACTACCTATGTCAAATAGCTAGGAGATTGCGAAATAGAGAATTTGAGTCAACAGTTCAGCTGATTTCACTACCGAACTAGGAGATTTACAGTGATTTGGGACAAAACCGATCGCTCGACACCAGACAAGCAAAGCAGTCGAGACAAAGGAGAAGAATTGATGTCAGAACTCTTACCCGTCAAGACAACAGATAGACCTTTTACTCTGATTGCAGAGTTAACCTATCGCTGTCCCCTGAGTTGTCCCTACTGCTCCAATCCACTCAACTATAATGACTCGTCTTATCGCCGGGAACTTGCTACTGAGGATTGGGTGCGAACGATCCAACAAGCACGAAGTTTAGGCGTGTGGCAATTGGGTTTTTCTGGCGGCGAGCCGTTAGTGCGGCAAGATTTAGAAGTCTTAGTTAAAGCAGCCGCGCAAGTTGAGCTGTATACGACTTTGGTTACTGCTGGTACGTTATTCACATCCAAGCGAGCTAGCCAGCTTTGTCGTGCTGGACTCAACCACGTCCAAATTAGCATTCAAGATAGTCGCGCTACTGAATCTGACTATATTGCTGGTACTCGTTGTTTCGAGCAAAAACTGGATGCAGCCAGAGTCGTCAAGGATTTAGGTTTACCGTTGACGCTGAATTTCGTTCTGCATCGGCAAAACATCGATCGCTTGGAGGAGATGTTGGAGTTGTGTCAGAGATTACAAGCAGATCGGGTAGAACTGGCACATACTCAATACTACGGCTGGGCTTTGCAGAATCGTGCTGCTTTACTACCAACGCCTGGGCAATTAGAACGAGCTGTGCAGATTGTCGCAGCTGCCAAACAGCGCCGCATCTGCCCAATGGGGATTTTGCACGTCATTCCAGATTATTACGAAGATTATCCCAAACCCTGCATGGGTGGTTGGGGTCGTCGTGCCTTGGTTATTGCTCCAAATGGGGATGCAATGCCTTGTCAAGCTGCCAGTTCCATCCCTGGTATGGAGTTTGCTAACGTCCGCGATCGCGATTTAGATTGGATTTGGTTTGAATCGTCGGCTTTCAATCGCTTTCGGGGTACGGATTGGATGAGCGAACCGTGTCGTAGTTGCGATCGCGCTCAAATTGACTTTGGTGGTTGCCGCTGCCAAGCATTTCTTTTCACAAACAACGCTGCGGCAACCGATCCAGTCTGCCAGCTGTCACCCCATCATGACTTGGTAGTGACAGCCAGAGAAGAGGCATTAGAACAATCTCTGCCTTTGGTGGTACATCGCTCGTCGGTGACAGGAGCTACTTTTACTAAAAACATTGAGTAGGCAGCTATACGTACTATTATTTCGATAACTAGGGTGGAAATTGCAGCTTTGCTAAAACTGTTGATTTTCCCACTAACAGGTAAGCTGTAATTAAATTTTGATAAGTTGATTTTACTGATTTTATTACTAATTATCACACTAAATTAAATGCAAATTGTCATTAAGTAATATTTAATCAAAAACCCGATCGAACATCAGCCTACAACTAAAATGCGATGAGAAAATGACACAAAAATAGTATTTTTAAACTAATTTTATTGACTCTTGGATTTTTTCTAATTTATATCTTCTGGTAGAGCGGAGCGTTTGACAAACAAAACTAATAGTAGAGATATGACTTTCTATCTGGCGTCAGATCTACAGGTGTATTAGCTTTCTAGGCGAGCGAGCTTGAGTTACTCTACGCCGACTTTTATCGAATAGAAAAATTTGCTCGAAGGAATCTCACAGTCACTTGAGTGCTGGAGGAAAATTTATGTCTTCAGATGCTTTTTTGAAAAATTTGTTGTCTCAGAAAAATAACACGAAACAAATTATTGTTAGCGAGGCAAAACACAATAATATCAAAACAGATAACGTTGCAATTAATCATCCTTCCGAAGTGTCGTTAGCAATTGTTTTCTTTAGCGGTTTAGTTTGTTTTTTGATGTATTCAAAAAGGTGGAGAACTACTAGAGAAAATGTAGAAGACTTATCAGAAATTACTTCTTCTCACATACCCTGTAAAAGATGTCGCTTTTTTTCTAACAATCCTTATCTGAAGTGTGCCGTACAGCCAATCATAACGATGACCAAAGAAGCGATTGACTGTGCGGAGTTTAGACCTAAGATTACATAATTTGTTGGAATCAAATCTTTTTGTTCGCTCGACCTAAACTTTAGCTTATGGCTCGTCTTTCTACGGAATTGCATCATTTCTTTTTAGCAGCAGAACGTCCACCCCAAGTTACATTGGCAGAGCTGCTGCTAATCGCGGGGGAAAGAACTTTTGGTTTTTTGTTCGTTTTGCTCTCCCTACCTTCAGCTTTGCCAGTTCCTGCACCTGGCTACTCGATTCCCTTTGGTTTACTAATCTTCCTGTTGGCTATTCAATTGGCAATCGGAGCTAAGCGTCCTTGGCTACCACAGAGGTTAGTTCATCGTCCGATTTCGTTAGAGAAAGTTCGAGCTATTCTAGATCGAGGTCTTTCTTGGTTAAGGCGGATTGAAACAGTGTCCCGTCCTCGTCTGACCTATGTTTGTACTAGTTCTCTAGGAAGAATTGTCATTGGCAGCGCGATCGCTTTAATGGCTATCTCAATGATGATTCCAATTCCTGGAACAAACACCTTACCTGCCATCGGCATTTTTGTTACTGGTTTTGGTTTACTTGATGATGATGGCGCTATTAGTCTAGGTGGTTTAGTGCTTTGCTTAGTGGCAGCTATTCTCACTACGTCGATTTTAATTTCCCTATATATAGGTGGCTACAATTTGCTCGAATGGCTCAAAGCTTGGTTTAGCACTTAGTCAGCATTAAATTTATCTGCACTGGCGAATTTGTGGACTCCTGTTGAAAAAAGACGATCGCTATTTGCGATAGAAGCAGGATCGAGAAACTTTTCTACTAACTGATAATTCTGCCCCAGATCGAATTTTCTGAAACCATCCCAGTTTGAGCGGAAAATTGCGAATTTATTTAAGGAGTTCGCGCTGTATAATAACTTGGCGTTGCTGATGTTAATCGAATCCAAGAGCGTCCATCAATATAGATGCCTTAGTAACTTAAAAGCGAGTGTCATCAGAAAAAATGCCAATATGTCCCTCAGGATGAATTTGTCCCGATAGGTCAGTCACCATAAAGGTACTACCATGATTGATAGTTAAAATTGGTTATCCAACACTGATTCGCATAATTTGTATTATCTGTAGAGGCGATCGCTTGCCGATCTTATGACTGGAATACCGATCGGTGGGCAAAAGGTGGTTACTGCTACTTTGCACCAGGACAACTAGATCGCTTCAACCCTCATCTCACATTACCAGGTGGTCGAGTTTTCTTTGCCGGAGAACATACAGCCCCCGTCGAGTATCGCGGTTATATGGAAGGCGCTGTTCGCAGTGGAATTCGGGCGGCACAGCAAATCCTTAACATAGGAGCTAGGAGTGAGGAGTGAGGAAAGATGGACAGAATCTCTCTCTTCCTTGCTGAACGGATTAATGTCCTCCTCAGATAAACCCTTTGGTAGTTTAATCTTCATTAAAGCAAAAGGATTCGTTTCGATTGCGCCTTCTTCCATTGCCCAGTTACAGCAAGCTTTAATT
This sequence comes from Scytonema millei VB511283, assembly GCF_000817735.3. NCBI lineage: Bacteria > Bacillati > Cyanobacteriota > Cyanophyceae > Nostocales > Scytonemataceae > Scytonema > Scytonema millei. The sequence goes on from NZ_JTJC03000002.1 coordinate 183,856, forward strand.
TGGGTAAGGCAACGCTTTGCTGCTTACACCATTTTTACACCAGTTTTTTACCCAAGGATACCCAAAAAGTACCGACAGTAGTACATAACTACTAAAAACTAGCAACTATAGTAAAGGCTGAAATCCTTTCAGATTGTTGAACTGCTTGTTGTTGTTAAATGCCAGGAACCAGAATTGAACTGGTGACACGAGGATTTTCAGTCCGATGGGGAATAAGCTATAAGCATTGTATATCAAGGCTCTTACAGGTTCTTATTTAAAGCTTGCCTAAATTTTGACCTAAAATTGCAGCTCAATCTAGTAGCAAACTTCATAGAAAATGAGATTCATTACAAGATATCTAAGAGCTAACTGTCTAAGATATCTCTAATAACATTCTTCAGATCTTGGTCGGCGGGACGTTTTGCAAATTGCTCATGACTGTAAATCCATACAAGTTTGATAATGTATGTAGTTGTATTGACTAAATACATTAACCTAATTTGCCCAGACGCACCTTTGGAAACCTTGAATTCTAGCTTGTGAAATGTCCATTCTTCAGGTAAATGAATTTTTCCAGGCAGAGGTTCATTACGAGAATTTGTTGGATACTGATCTTCAATTAAATCTTCCAAGATTTTATCAACACACTCAACAAAACCATTAGTAGTTTTATGAGCCTTTGCGAGTTTTTTGAAGGAACGATTAAAATTTTCAGAGTCTTCAATCGAGAAGGGAGTTGAGCCAGCCACGTACTTCTCCTTTGCGAATGCGAGTTGAGGATTCCGAAGTCAAAGCATCCTCCAAAACTTTTGACATCACTGGCTCATATGCAGGATTGTCACGCTCTATCGCATCTAACTTCTGCTGCCCTAATGCTTTCATATCCTCAATAAGAATTGGCTCAGTTGACCTTGCGTCAGATGGTAACCCTTTACGAGCTTTCTTCCAAGGAAACTCCACATGAGTCATATCACTAAGTCGATAAGCATGGTAACCACCGAAATTTTCCCAAACTTCTTCTAAAAGCTTCTTCGTTCCCTCAGAAATCTGTAACAGGGAATCTATGCTTGGAATAGGTAATTGATTAGCTTCAAACTCACTGTAGAACCTGTAAGCAGGAGGACATACAGGACCATATCTCCATGCTTGCATTTCGTCACCAAACAGTGGCTCGTCGTATAACGCTAAATGCAGGCTTTGTGTGTAATACAGAAGCTTTTGAACCTTCATATTGGTCATTTCAGCTTCTATACCATCCTCGTAAGCTCTCACAATGAAGTAGCGAGCCACATTGAAACAATCAATCATAGCTCAGACCCACAAACCAAAATAGACTGTATATCGTAGCAGATTTTAAGGCAAGCGTACACATACTATTGTAGTCCAACTTGTAAATATAGTACAAAATTACTGTATTTATTGCAACACCAGCACAACTTAGCTTCTTATAATTCCTGTTTTTCTCAGTAGATTTAGATATTACATCAAATCAAAACATCTAAGATAACGCTCAGATATTTCTACAATTTAAAAAAAATTTTGGCGGGTAATTAAGTCGTCGGGGTCGTCAGAATCTATCCAAAGTCATATCTAGACTAAGTTACAGGTCGTCAGAAGGGTCGTCAGAAGGGTCGTCAGAAGGGTCGTCAGAAGGGTCGTCAGAAGGGTCGTCAGAGATTTATTTTCCAGCACGGGTTGAGGAGCCGTGGGAATGAGCGCGTATATGCTTGACTTAGCAACTATGCAAAAAAGCTATAACTCGCTATGTCTAAAAAAATCATCCTTAAGGGAACCACCGAGCAGCTCAAGCCAGTAATCACGCAGATTCTAGCCATACACCAGATGCTAGAAGGTTTGGATCTTGGGGCTGGCAGCGACCGCGACAGCGAAGCCTACCCAGAGCGGCGATACCGACCCCAAATTAGGCTGCATTTCCTGCAAGACACGGATTTTGACAAGAGATCTAACGCTCCAGGCTATCATGGCGAGCGTAGAGTACCAGGGCGGCTTACCTGGCGCTTGATGAACGAAACCAGCGAGACAATTACTCTGGGCGAGCTAACTCGCATAGGGCAGCAAATCAAGCAAATTTTCGGCGCTAACAGCGGCTATGTCTGGCAAAAGGGCAAGGAAATATACACTTACGCCGATTGGGACAAGGGTTATCAGATGCAAATCCTCGCCCGAAGTGCCAGCCAAGCTCAGGATTTAGTGAGCAAAATATTGAGCTTGCAGGGGCATACCCCAACGTGGAAGTACATGACAAAGGGTGAAAATCTTGACCAGCCATCGCGCTATCCTGAAACACCTGTAACCAAACTAATTCTGGGCAAAAGCGTAACTATGCCTAAAACTCGTCCTAATGTCGAAGTACGCTTTGCTTATGCTGATGCAAGGATACATAAGCTTCTGGAGCCAGTTGTCATTTACGATCGGACGAACAAGAAAGTCGGCGCGTTGGTACGGTGAGAAGGAAAAAGTATTACAAAAAGGTTTAAGCGTTTTGTAATATTTTTTCGCTAGATTCCTACTCCAAACTACGCTTCATTCCTGAGTACGCTAAGAAACACTTAAGGCAGTCACTAAGACAGCCCAAATGCCTTCTAGAGCTAGTTAAGGCATAGAAACATCAATTTTCGCTATCAATACAAAAAAAAGCCCATCTTGCAAGAAGATGGGACAAAATCTTGTTGGGCTGTCTCCGCTCAACAAAATAACTACAAACTCACCCTATCCTATGAGCAAAGATTCTGTGATAACTACTCTCATTTATCTGATAGCAGAATTGCCACCTCAACCCCCTGTTAAGCTAAATGATGATGAACGAACACTTTTTCTAATTCACCAATTTCGCTGTAAAGCTTTGTCTCTATTTTTGCGGTGGATTCGGTTAGGGGAGCCACAATCTGAATTACTCTTGCTTCCAGAGATGCACGCTTATGAGCCATTTGCCAGATTTGTAGACTCTCTTTTGACGCTGGCAATACAAGTGCATCCTAGATCGGATGATGGCTTAATCCGTTCTTTTGGTTCACCAGTATTATTATGGTATGCCTGTATTAGTCTCCTCATCCGAGACAGCTTTGTGCAAGCCTTAACGGGCTATCCACAATTCAGGTTTAAGAAAGAAGCAATTAAAAATGCTCGGAATGGCTTAAAGGCTCTTTACGAGCTAGAGCTTTTTCGTAAACTGGAGCCTTCCAAGCGAAGAACAACACCTACATTATCTGGTGATGTAGCAAAACACCCTGGTGGCGAATTGACTTCGTGGTTACTTCTGCAAGCGGGTAAAATTGCTGCTACCGACACTGATTTTCAAAAACGCTATTACTACCCCTGCTTGCGAGCGTTTAAAAAAATTATAAGCACAGCAAATGAAAGCGGAAATTTTCAGATGAATTGGATTGACTCAGATCGTCAGCTTGCTTCGACAAAGCAATCCAAAAAGCGAAAGCTGCCTGTAAAAGATTGAGTATTTATAATTCTCAATTATGAAGAATTGGGAATTATGCCGCCGAATTCGCACAGGAGCCTTTCTTGATCTACTCTAAAAACAGCCCTAAAGGGCAACAAAGCAACCAAAAAAAAATGCCTGGAGTTCTTATCAGGTGGTTGCCTCGCGCTTAACCGGATACCCCTATCCGGAAGCTATCAACAAACCCCATCAAAGCCTAACCCAGGACAACAAAACAACTTACTGTTAGGCTAGCAGGATTTGAGGCGATCGCGATCGGGATATTCAGGCGGAAAGGAGAAACCGCCAATGAAACAGTTTAGACTTCCCTGTCTCACTTCCATAATTGAGACGCTGGAATACTTCCAAAATTTTGAGTCAAAAGTGAAGGCAACTGCAATTGCTCTTTACGCGGCAGAGTTAGATATTAACAAGCTACACTTCTACGCAATCGCACACTACGCTGGCTTGCTAGGAGGTGTGTAATGATAGCAGCCCTACAACAAGCTACTCAAAACACTCTCTATGCACGGCATCACCAAGAATGTCTAAAAAAACGTGGCTTGAGCCTTGAGTGGGTTTTGGTCAATTGTCATTCAGTTACGGCTCACGAGGCATCGCAGCAGTTAGGCTATACGGCTCAATCAAACGGCATTTGGTTGAAAGGCTGCAATTATCAAGGTCAATACAAGCCTGATAAACCTTGGAAAGCGGAAGATGACAAGAAAGCGCCTAAGTACCGCTCCCCGCTGGGTGAGTATGACGCAATGCTACCGAGTCACCCTAGCAACCCGCATTACTGGAATGATATTGCGGCACTGAAGCAGCAAGCCTATCAGATTGATGGACATCCCTGTTTACTTCTAACTGAAGGATTCTTTAAGGCAATCGCGGGTTGTGCCAACGGCATTCCCACTATTGCTTTACTAGGTGTAGAGATGGGGTTAACTAGCAGTAGCGATGACATCCAAGGCAGACGCTATCTAGTACCAACCCTAGAACGCTATGCTAAAGCTGGGTTTGGCTTTATCATTGCTTTTGATGCCGACTGTGCCACAAATAAGGCTGTCATCTCAGCTCAGCGCAAGCTAGCACATAAACTCAAGAAGTTTCAAATTCCAGTTTACAGTGCCACTGGACTTTGGACGGTGGCAGAGGGTAAGGGTATGGACGATTACATCCAGAACCACGGCGGCGATCGCTTCCTTAGAGAAGTGATGGGCAAGGTTGTAGATACTGAGATTTGGGAGAAACAACTCGCTTCACTAGACGAGCGCGACAGTCTTAGAACCCAGAAAAAGCCACCAGCGGATATAGTAGGGCGGGAGATCGGTGAAGATTACCGCAAACGGCTGCTATGGAGCGACCAGCACAAGGGCTGGATGCAATACGGACTAGAGCGCGATGGCGTTTGGACGGCAGTAAGTGACGAGTATGTAGGGTCGGTCGTCAACAAAATCTTAGAATCTAAAGGCATTGTTGGGTATGGCAGTGCTAGCTATGTCTTCAATGTTATTGCCCAGATGCGCTGGCAATTATTTGAGCGGGAATGGCACGAGCGATCGGCTGGCGAAATTCTACCGTTTGCCGATGGAGTCTTGGAACCAGCAACGGGACAGTTTCACAAACACGCTCCAGGGTATCGCCTTACCTGGTGCTTACCGCGTCCTTACAATGCCGTAACCACCGATTGGACAAAGATTAGAAACTGGCTGGAAGAAGCGACGGGCGGCGATCGGCAGCATCAAGAAATCCTGCTGTGCTTCTTAGCAGCAATCTTGCGTGGCAGGGCTGACCTACATAAGTTTTTGCATCTGATTGGCGTTGGTGGCACGGGTAAATCTACGCTCACTCGGCTCGCAGAAGCTTTGATTGGCTCCCAAAACTGCTGGAATGGCAGCCTTCAAGACTTAGAGGATAAACACGAGGTAGCAAGGATAATTGGCAAGCGCCTAGTGATTCTGCCCGATCAAGACAAGGTAACGGGTCGTTTGTCCAACTTTAAACGCTTGACGGGTCAAGACACATTAAGCGGACGGCGGTTGTATAAGGATGGGCTAAACTTCCGCTTTCCAGGTATGGTAATTGTCACGAGTAACGCTCCTATCTTCCATGCTGACGGCGGTAGTTGGTTGACGCGGCGGATAGTCATGCTGCCTTTTGACCGCAAACCAGCAGCGGATAAGGTGAGGGACTTAGAAGCAGAGTTTGAGCCAGAGCTACCAGCTTTGACTAACTATCTGCTTTCTATCCCTAACGATGAAATTACTCGTGTCCTACGGCGCATCGGCAAGGATGAAGTCAACCCTACCTTGTGGCAATCTAAAATTCGCACCGACTCAATCGCAGCGTGGCTCAATGAATGGCTAATTCACGACCCAACTGCCAAAACCCAAATAGGCAGCGATCGCCATCAGTGGGCAGACAAAGAATATGACCCACACGACTCTACATTGTTTGGCTCGTACAATCACTACTGCCGCATTAGCGGACTTCAGCCAAAAGGCAAGAATAACTTCAGCGCCGATTTAATTGAGCTATGCCAGCAAACTCTAGGATGGAGTGATATTCAGTCGGTGCGTGACGGACAAGGACGGCGGGTCATTTGTGGATTAAAGCTGCGGGCTGATGGGAATACTACGCCAACAGTAGAAGAAAATCTGACGGCTGACGACCTATCTGACGACCTATCTGACGACCTATCTGACGACCTGAAGCTTAACAATAGCAAGGATTCTGACGACCCTGACGACCTATTGACTTCAAAACTTAGTGAAAAAGAAGCAGTAAAAAATTCAATTCCCGATCGCGATACATCCAAGACTTTTATCAACCCGATCGCTCAGAAATTTAAAAGGGGCGATTGCGTCCAATACATCGGCACGCAACCTCAGTTTCAGCAGATGTGCAACGCACCATTGGTTATCAATAGGGTAGATCCTGGATACGGCGTAGCGGACTGCCGTAAACCAGATGGCAGTTTTACTACATGGATACCACTTGCAGACTTGCAACGGGTTAATAGTGCGTGTGAGACTCTAGGAGGCAGCCATGCCTAGAACTAGAAGCCAGCAAACATCGTGTTGGGTAGATAGCGCCACGGCAGCTCAAGCTCTGGGAATATCGCCAAGACATTTAAGAAAGCTGCGATCACAGGGACTATTCAAGCTCGGCAAGCACTATCGGATTCCAAGCAGCCCGCTAGCAGCCCGACCAACTTATCTATGGCATGTAGAGCGGTGCGGTCAAGCTCTAGAAATCCCAATGGAAAAAAGATGATTGGCGGCGATGACCGTCAACTGTCTCTGGCGCTTTCAGCGCCAGTATAGCATATCCAATTGTGTGTATAGATGGACGCAAGAATTCTTTTTACTTTTCCGTTTGTGTGTATAGATGGACGCAAGAATTCTTTTTACTTTTCCGTTTGTGTGTATAGATGGAGAGTGTTATTATCCATTTATACTCATAATTGGAAACTAGGTATGTTGGATAAGGATAGGCGAATTTCAGAGCGTTCCTTGGAAAACCTCAAACTAGGCGCTCAAGCCCGTTACCAAGGTAAAATCAGGCAAAACTTTACCATCTTACCTCAGACGCTGGAATGGCTCAAGAAAGGGGGTAACGCCAGCCAGCGGGTTGACGAGCTAGTGGCAGCCGCTAAGAATGACGATTTAAAGTCCAATTATACATACGAAAGGAAAGAACGAGAAAATCTAAATTCCGATAGTGTGTATAATCAGGTAAACGATTTGAAGGTAGAATTGGAGCAGATGAAAATCAACCAAGCTCAGGCAGCCAATATCCTTCAGGAAGCACTCAAGCTCAAAGCTAATGCTGGTGGAGCAATTAAGGAACAAATCAAGCAGGTTTTAGGGTTACTAGGAGAGTCTTGAATTATCGGTCAAGGGTGGTAATGGGCGATCGCTTCTCATCATCAGCGCATCAAAAGCCCGTTGATGATGGCGATCGCTAATCCAATGATGATACAGATCGGTGTGAATCTGGACGCTATGACCCATCTGCTGAGCAGCTAAACAAACGTCTAGCCCAAACTCCAGCGTTCTGATTGCCCAGCAATGGCGCAAGTCGTAGAGATGAAATGGTAGCCCAGCATTGCGACGGAAATATTGAGAACACCGCTCCCCTAGTTCGCTGTTATTCCTACCCGTAACCGCTGGAATTCTAGGCGATCGCAGGTCAAAGCTGTCAACCCATTCTGGGTAGCAAGCCCATACCCGCCGAGAACCAGTTTTTCCATCCAGTACGCCGAGAATGTAACCACCAGATTCTAAATCTTTGGTATCTAGATGAAACACTTCATGAGGTCTCAGTCCAAAGGTGGCAATTATTCCATAAGTCCAGCGCCAAGCATCATTACTAATACACCCAAACCATTTAGCAATCCAGCGATCTTCAGGTAAGTCTCGCGGTGCTACCCGCTTAGGGCTGTAGCTTCCCGCCATCGGTTTGGAATTGAATTCAATTTCTGCAAACTTAGCCAAGGCTTGCAATACCATACAGTATCGCTTGCGGCTCTTAGTATCAGGAGCTGTAGACAATATTGTTGTAGTTAACAACTGGGCTGTCAGCTCCTGATCGGACGGTAACTGCTTTAACACTAGCCAGTAGTCTTTTTTCCAGGTTGTTTCTGTCTTTGGTGTCCGAGCGCGACAATCAAAATAGTGTTGCTCAAATTTAGCAATCCAGTCCCTGACTAGCGGTTGAGATTTAGGCAGTTCATGCTTTAGATATGACTGCCAAGAGAATTCCTTACAGTCCAATAACGCTCCAACTTTGCGCGCTTCAGCCTCAGCTAGGGATATTCCAGATGGGTTGGTATGGAACCCTAGAGCAAGGCGCTGTTGAAATGGCTTAGTTTTTTCCGTATCAAGTTTAGGCGGAAACGTTGCTCTCAAATACAAGCGATTTCCTTTTGCCTCTATTGTTACTCCTACCTTGGCAGCCCTTAGCCGTCCGTTAGCTTGATTCAACCTTCCCTGAATGTCCACTTGCCTAAATCTTGCCTAAAACTTCGAGTACATTTAAGCCTATTTATGTATGTTTGGGTATATCTCAAAAACAAGGAATCGGCTGAAACTATCATTTTCTGGTAGTTTTAGCCGATTAATTTCCATGATAAAAATGCCAGGAACCAGAATTGAACTGGTGACACGAGGATTTTCAGTCCTCTGCTCTACCAACTGAGCTATCCCGGCGAAGTTGATGCGTCAATTTTTGGCGCTTTATTAAAGTAGCAAACTTATCAGATCTTCGCAAGGGTTGAGTGCAAAATTCCTCATGCAGTTTTCCAAATGAGCTTTACCCAACTGAAAATGAATGTAAATAGTAAGAATTGGACGAGAACGATACTAGGACCAGAAGCAAAGTTGAGTAGACCCGATAACATGATGCCGATAATGCTGCTAACAACACCAAGCATCACGGAAATGACTAAAAAGCGGGTAAAATGGTGACTCACAAGCTTGGCAGTAGCGGCAGGAATGACCAAAAAAGCATTCACTAATAGCACGCCTACAGCCTTAATTGCTACAGCTACAGCCAGTGACAGCAAGACAACAAAAGCGTAGCGATAGAGGCGCACGGGGATACCCTGCACCTGTGCCACTGTAGGGTTAAGAGTCAAGAGAATCTGCTGACGCAGGGTAGGTAGTAAGAAAATAATGCTACTGATTAGCACCAAAGAGGTCAAAATTAGATCTGTGGTATCGATCGCCAGAATATCTCCAAATAAAACTCCCATGAGATTGCCACGATATCCCTGGATCAGGCTGCTGAGGATGACACCTATTGCTAATGCACCTGATAGTACTACACTTAATACGCTGTCACTCGACAAATTTGTTTGGTCGATCAGATAGAGGACGATTAAGCCGAATGCTAGGGTAAAAGGGAGTAGCATCCAGGTAGGATTTAACTGGAGTAAGACCCCTAAAGCAACACCTACCAAAGCTGCATGACCTACAGCATGACTGAAAAAAGATAACTGTCGCAAGGTGACGAAGCTACCCAGGAAACCGCCAAGGATACCCATTAATATCGCACCGGCGATCGCCCTTTGCATGAAGGGAAACTGAAGCAGTTCGAGTAGGTTATTAACTCCAGCAATAGCAAGCCAGCTAAACTCTAAAATCATTGAACCAACTTATTCTTAAACAGAGCATATCCTAGACCGCGCTATAGTTGGGCTATATAGTTGGGCTATACTTAGGGTGTCTGAAGATTTAATCCAGCAAACACAGTCTTTTATTATCACCCAATGTCAGTTTACTCTGCTTCCGATCGGGCTAAACCAAACTCTACCTCAGAGGCGGATCGTCTTCAGTGCCATCCACCGCACCCTGTAGACGTGGATGGAGTTAATCATCTACAAAGCCACGTCCTCAAAACTGAGAAGGCGCAGCGGATGGCTGAATTTTTTAGCCTCTTAGGAGATGCCAATCGGCTACGAATTCTTTCATTATTGGCACAAAAAGAACTCTGTGTCTGCGACTTAGCCGCCACTCTAGACATGACTGAATCGGCTGTTTCCCATCAGTTGCGAACATTACGTGCTATGCGGTTGGTGAGTTACCGCAAGCAGGGACGCAATGTTTTTTACAATCTTCAAGATAGTCACGTTCTCAATCTCTATCAATCTGTTGCCGAACACTTGGATGAGGAAATCTAATTGAGATTGCTAGATCGAGTTGCGATCGCAACTCGATTGAAGCTTACGTAATAGCAACGCTAACCGAATTTGTACTGCATCATCAAAACGCCGTGGGTCGAGACCGATTAACGAAGCTATTTTATCAAGACGATAATTCAAAGTATTGCGGTGAATTAAAAGCTGCTTGGCTGTAGCTGAAGGGCTACAATCACGGGCAAAAAACGTTTCTACGGTTGTTAACAGTTCCGATTCGCAATCGAGTGGAGATAGTAAATGCGTCGCTAATTCAATCTTGGTTTGTTCGTCAGCTACGCCAATAAATGCAGCAATTCCCAGACGATCTAAACAATAAACGCGATCGCAACCATTAAAGCGATGACCGAGTGAAAGTGCCATCCGCGCATCTTGATACGATCGCGCTAAACCAAGAATACCAGGATGATAGCGACCGATACCAATACTAATTGCTGCCCCTGTATCGCTGCGCAAATGCATTAGTAGAGCATCTCCTGCACGTTTAAGTGCTGCTAGATTTGTCCATAAAGCATTTAATGAGTCTGTATTATTTCCTCGTTCTGCCCAACTCCCAAGATTTTTGGTATTGCTAGCTTTTAAAACTACCAATTCGCCGTTACCTAAATCGGCACAGATCGTATCATCTGGTAAGTGAAAAAAGTTGACTATGCTGCCGATCGCATATTGCGTGCGACGGCGTTGTTGCACCGTAGCTTTTTCTAAATTCTTACCGTCTGATTCACCTGCTGAAGGTTTTAATACGTATTGAGCAGCATCGATCAAAATTACCGCTCGCGGAGGTGATAAATCTAGCCCTAATAGCTTTGCCTGCCTTAAAATTTCTGTTTCATCGATAATTTGACCGTGTAACAGATGATTGACAAACTGGTTCTTCAACGCTTGTTGGTTAGGTCGATGGTTCAGTACAGTAGCTTGATTGACGATCAATTCAACTAAAACTTTTGCTAGGCGCGGTGAAATTGTTTCACCATTAAATTGATTTCCAATTGCAATTTCGCCTACTTCGGTTTTGAGGTGTAAGGGGATTCGCAAATAGGAAGTTTCTTGTTGTTCATTAAAATGAAAAGTTTTGCCGATCTCCTCGCATTTACTACTAGCAACAATAATATTATTACTATTGACTACTACTACTTGAACTGACAAAAGTTCTGCTATCTTGCTCGTGATCAAACGAGCAACCTGAGTAAATTGGGTAGTATGAGTAAAAGATGTATACATCAATTTACGTTGCATTGAAATCGAATTTTAATAAAACTTTTATACTTTTAGAGTAGCGAAACCAAGATTTAAAATTATGCACTTTTACCGCTTAAGAATAGCCATTGCTCCTCTAGCTTACTTCTGTCTAAAGATATAATTTCTTGTATATTTTTTGGTATTTTAATTTACTAAAACTTCCTTACTTAAGTTCCAACAACAACGAAATATGCGATAAATACATTGTTAGTATTTAAATAATAAATTGAGTCAAATAATAATTGATAAATGACAAACGACTAATGCAAGTAGTCATTTATACAGATGCAAAGGGAATTGGTGGTGCAGAGATTAGCTTAAGCCACTTAGTTACTAGCGTTTCAGATCGAATTGAGGTGACAGTCATGGGTACGTCTGAGCTTGTCGTGGAAGCGATCGCCCGACAACGCCCTCAAACCGCGAAAATAGTCTTACCTAACACACCAATTCGTTCGCTGTTGGCTCATCTGACAGCTTTATTACAACTACGTCCTGACATAGTGCATGTTAATCTCTGTACGCCTTGGGCGGGAGCAATGGGTTTAGCTGCCGCTTTAATCTTACCTGGGGCGCGAGTCGTGCGAGTCGATCAACTCCCACTACGGACAACGGACTTACTGACTTGGTGGCGGACGCGAGTACTTTCGTTACGAGTTGACGCTCATGTTGCTGTTGGTGCAGCGAGTGCGCGGTTAATGGAAGATTTTTACGCCCTCGGTCGTAATTCAGTGGTTTCCGTTCCTAATTGCGTTCCCGATTTGGCTGAGGAACCTCAACTCTCAACCGTTCGCCCTGAAGGAAAAGTAACAATCGGTAGCATCGGGCGGCTGGATGCAATGAAAGGACATGACGTATTGTTACGAGCGATCGCATCTGTTGATGGGGTGCAACTAGTCATTCTGGGTGAAGGGGACGAACGGGCAAATTTAGAGCAATTGGCGATGGAACTAGGAATCAGCGATCGCGTTAATTTACTCGGTTGGGTAGAAAATCCGCGTGCATATCTACCACAATTCGATCTCGTTGCTCAACCGTCGCGATCGGAAGGTTTTCCTCTAGCAATTGTAGAAGCGATGTTGGCTGCACGTCCTGTGGTTGCCAGTCGCGTCGGTAGCGTAGCTGAAGCTGTTGTTGACGGCGAAACAGGGTTTTTAGTTAATAAAAATGATGTTGTAGGGCTAGCATCGGCACTACGACAGTTAAGGGACGATCCTCAATTGCGCTGCCGTTTTGGTCAAAGAGGGCGAGAAATTGCCAAAGCTAATTTTACAGTCAAGCAGATGAGCGATCGCTACGAACTACTGTGGCGCGAATTATTAGCTCGACCTCAAGCACCTAGATTATTTGTTCCTCGTCCGAAAGATTAATTGAGCTTGATAATATTGTCATTTGTCATTTGTCATTTGTCATTCGGGAGGGGTGTAGGGCTGGCATGGCTCACCTTAGAAAAGCACGGTCTAAGATTGCTGTTTTCACAGATTGCTACACTTGTCTAAGTATGAACAAACACTTCATGTTTTGCATAAGATGAACACTTTTATGCAAGGTTGAATCTTCCTATAGGAAGAAGAAAAAAGATTGTTTATCTTAATTGTGCAATTGCACAATTTTTTAGTGAACAAAACAGTAATTATTTGGACAACTGCCTAATGAAAAAATCTAGACTACTTGCCTAAGATAGTTGGACAAAAGTAGGCGAGTCAGTCTATGAGTTACAGCCATCGACTCCCAAAAGTATCGCAAGTGGCGATCGCCCGTTGCTTACCAGGACTAGGCGATCTACTATGCATTGTTCCGGCGTTGAGGGCTTTACGTGCTGCGTTACCTGAAGCACGTATTACACTGATTGGTTTACCTAACTCTCAAAGCTTTGTAAAGCGATTCAACCGCTATATAGATGCTTGGCTGGAGTTTCCAGGTTATCCAGGGATTCCTGAAGGATGGCGATCGCCCCAACAGACTCAGGCATTTTTGACTCAGATGCAAGCGCAAGCCTTCGATCTAGTCATTCAAATGCACGGTAGCGGTATTGTGAGTAATTCGTTCGCAGTATTACTAGGAGCGAAACTAAATACAGGCTTTTTCTTGCCAGGATATTACTGCCCCGATCCAGAATGGTTTTTACCCTATCCAGATCGAGTTCCAGAAGTAAGACGGCATCTACGTTTGATGGAATTTTTAGGAATTCCCTTACAGGGCGAACAAATAGAATTTCCGCTTTGGGAATCTGACTGGTGGGAATTACAACAAATATCTGCGGTGCATGACTTACAACCTCAGCGCTATATTTGCATTCATCCAGGTGCAAGTATAAGCGATCGCCGTTGGTCGCCACGTCAATTTGCCCTTGTCGCCGATGCATTAGCTCAACAAGGGTTTGCGATCGTTCTCACCGGAACCGTAGCAGAAACAGGTTTAACTGAAGCGGTTGCCGAGGCTATGAATACCCCTGCAATTAACCTCGCAGGACGCACCAGTTTAGGCGCATTAGGGGCATTACTCCAACAGGCTGCACTATTGGTATGCAACGATACCGGAGTCTCGCATTTAGCCTCTGCTTTACAAGTTAAGAGCGTAGTCATATTTTCTAATTCCGATCCCGATCGCTGGGGACCTCTAGATCGCGATCGCCATCGAATTGTTTTTGCTAGCAATGAAGGTGCGATCGCATCTGTCTTAACTCAAGCAAAAGACCTCTTACAACAAAAGTCAAAAGTTAAAAGTTAAAAGTCAAAAATATGTAACGGCTTAGTGTATGCAAATTAACTGGCAACAGGTGCAGCGTTTACTCGTGATTTTTGTCGGAGATCTAGAAACAGAGTCAACTTTTTTACAAGGTGAATTACAGAAAATCCGAGAAACATCAACGGACGCAGAGATTACTTTATTACTTCCTAGAAGTCAGGAGACAGAAAAGGACAAAGGGACAAGGGAGAGGGGGGAGACAAGAGAGAGGGGGGAGACAAGGGAGCTTTTCTTCCCCGACTCCCGACTCCCGACCCCCGACTCCCGCTTGGTCGATCGCACCATCACCCACACCACAACTTGGCAAGATCCAGCTAAAGAAAAAGAATTAGTCGAGAATCTACGTCAATTTGGCTTTGAGGCAGTAACTATCTTAACCAAAAACAATGAATCTCCTTATCCCTTTGCTTATCTAGCCTATTTAGCCGGAATCCCGATTCGCGTAGGGCGATCGCGAGAATTTGGCGGCGGCGTTCTTTCAGTTAACAGTTAACAGTTAACAGTTAGCAGTTAACAGTTCACGGTAACCAACTACCAATCTCCAAATAATTAATTTTGACTTTTAACTTTTGACTTTTAACTTTTTTTATGCGAATTCTCACTTGGCACGTTCACGGTAGCTACTTGTACTACCTAACTCAAGCAAATCATGATTTTTATTTACCGGTGAAACCAGACAAATCAGAAGGCTACGGCGGACGTTTACCTGGTTTTCCGTGGGGGGACAACGTGCGAGATATTCCAGCTGAAGAAGTACGAAATCTTGAATTTGACTGCATTTTATTTCAGTCGCGCAAAAACTACTTACAAGACCAATACGAGATTCTATCCGAATCGCAGCAACGACTACCTCGCATTTATTTAGAACACGACCCGCCTCAAGAACATCCGACGAATACCAAACATATAGTTGACGATCGCGAGGTGTTATTAATTCACGTCACTCATTTCAATCAGTTGATGTGGGATAACGGGCGATCGCCGACTCGCGTTATCGATCATGGCGTAGTCATTCCTAGCAACGTGCAATATACAGGAGAAATTGCTAAGGGATTAGTAGTTGCCAACGGCTTAGGCAAACGAGGACGGCGTTTAGGTGCAGATATTTTCGAGCGCGTGCGTCAGTCCGTCCCGTTAGATTTAGTGGGGATGGATGCAGAGTCTCTAGGTGGACTAGGAGAAGTTCCCCACGCCCAGCTAGCTCAATTTACCGCAAAATATCGTTTTTTCTTCCATCCAGTCCGCTATACCAGTTTGGGGTTAGCAGTATGCGAAGCGATGATGGTAGGGCTACCCATTGTTGGTTTGGCAACCACAGAATTAGCCACAGTGGTAGAAAACGGAATTTCCGGTTACATCGACACCGATCTCGATCGCTTAATTGAGCAAATGCGATCGTTGATTGCCAATGCCGATTTAGCTCATTACCTCAGTGCAGGGGCGAGACAACAAGCTCAAAAACGCTTCAACATCAACCGATTCAGCCGCGACTGGGACGAAGCCTTTTTCTCGGTCGTTGGGCGATCGTTGTCAGCCGCCGCCTGAAAAGACAAGGGGGACAAGGGAGACAAGGAAGAATAATCACCGTCAACCGCCAACTGTCAACTGTCAACTGTCAACCAACGATCAATGACTAATGACTAAAAGAATTGCCCTAATTAGCGAACACGCCACCCCGTTAGGAATTTTTGGAGGGGTTGATAGTGGTGGTCAGAATGTTTATGTCGGTCAGGTAGCAAAACACTTGGCAGCAATTGGTTATAGCGTTGATGTATTCACGCGCCGCGATCGCCCCCAATTACCAGAGGTGGTGGAGTGGCATTGTGGAGTCAGAATTATTCACGTTAGCGCAGGTAAACCGGAGGTGTTGCCTAAAGAGGCGTTACTACCGCACATGGAAGAATTCACTGCCAATGCGATCGCTTTTATGGATCGTCAGTGGCGCTATGACCTGATCCATGCCAATTTCTGGATGTCAGCTTTAGTTGCAGCAGAAATTAAGCGCCAACGGGGAATTCCCTTTGTGGTTACATTTCATGCATTGGGACGGGTACGGCGTTTGTATCAAGGTAATGCCGATCGATTTCCCGACGAACGCTTTGCGATCGAAGATCGGATTATCCGCGAAGCCGATCGCATCATTGCTGAGTGTCCCCAAGATCGAGAAGATTTACTTACCCTTTATCAAGCCGATCCCCAAAAAATTGAGGTGATTCCTTGCGGTTTCGATCGCTCGGAGTTCTGGCAGATCGATCGCTTCCAAGCACGATTGAGTCTAGGTATACCCCAACAGGAACGGCTCGTACTGCAACTCGGTCGTTTAGTTCCCCGTAAAGGTGTGGACAATGCGATCCGAGGGTTTGCGCGTTTGGTCGAGCAACATGGAATTGCGGCACGTTTACTAATTGTGGGGGGCGAGTCCGTTCATCCCGATCCGCAAATTACGCCTGAGATCGGTCGCTTAAATGCGCTCGCATCTACCTTGGGAATTGGCGATCGCGTCACGTTTATCGGTCATCGAGGGCGCGAGGTACTGAAATATTTTTACAGTGCGGCGGATGTGTTCGTGACAACTCCTTGGTACGAACCGTTTGGCATTACCCCTTTAGAAGCGATGGCTTGCGGTACGCCCGTCATCGGCTCGAATGTGGGAGGGATTAAATTTACAGTTAAAGATGGAGAGACGGGATATTTAATTGCACCCAACGAACCGGAAATATTAGGCGATCGTCTGGCATTTTTGTTCCAAAACCACTCTTTGTTACACCTTTTAGGCAAACAGGCACTCCGTCACGTCGAACGTTGCTTCACCTGGCAAAAAGTTACTAGTGAGATTGCCGCACTCTACGAAACGATTTTAGCAGGTAGCAAATTGGTTGGTAATTCTATGCATGAATTGGCAGCGATCGAAAGTAGTTTTGATGCAGCAATTCAAGCTTTTCAAGCATCTAAAGCCACCCTGAGTGAAGGAATTCTCGCAGCAGCCAAGCAATTAAGCCACTGCTTTGCCCAAGGGGGAAAAGTCTTAATCTGCGGTAACGGTGGCAGTGCGGCTGAAGCACAGCATCTTGCTGCCGAATTCGTCGGTCGTTTTCGCTGTCCCTATCGGGCAGGACTCCCCGCGATCGCGCTGACGGCTGATAGTGCCATTCTGACTGCATGGTCGAATGATGTAGGATATGACGACATTTTCGCCCGACAGGTGAAAACCTTTGCTCAACCTGGAGATATATTGCTCGGTATTAGTACCAGTGGGCGATCGCGTAATGTCATCAACGCTTTCCAAGCAGCACGCCAGCAAAATCTCAGTTGCATTGCCCTCCTTGGTGGTAACGGTGGCGAACTGGTAGGACTTGCAGATATTGCCATTCGCGTTCCTGCCAACGATCCGCAACGAATTCAAGAGGTTCAATTGTTGGTCGTACATTTATTGTGCGAACTGGTAGAGGAACAACTATTAACCGTTCCACAAGCGTCAGACAGCAGGGAGCAGGGAGTAGTTATCAGTTATCAGTTATCAGTGACTAGTGACCAATGACCAACGATCGATGACCAATGACCAATGACTAATAAAAAGGACAGAATTATGCAAAATTTAACTGCAAAAGTCGCACTAGTTACAGGTGGCGCACGCGGATTAGGTGAAGCAATTTGTCATATCTTAGCTGATGCTGGAATTGTTACCATTATTGCTGATGTTCGCCTTGAATTAGCAGAAAAGGTTGCTCAAAGCTTACGCAACAACGGCAAAGAAGCAATGGCAGTTGCACTTGATGTTACCAACGCTGCAGAAATTGAAACAGCCATTGAAAAAATTGTGGATCGATATGGAAAAATAGACGTTTTAGTTAATAACGCAGGCATAGATTTAACCGTCCCAATTGAAGAAATGCCCGTTCAAGAATGGGAGCGTATTCTTAATGTGAATTTAACGGGACCATTTATTATGTCTAAAGCCGTTTTTACCCCAATGAGAGAACAGGGAGGCGGTTTTATTATTAATATCACTTCGACGGCGGCTAAACGAGCATGGGCAAACGCATCAGCTTACCATGCTAGTAAATGGGGATTATTAGGCTTTTCTCATGCCCTACATGTTGAAGGTAGACCGCACAATATTAAAGTGACTGCTGTGGTCGCTGGTGGGATGCGAACCCCTTTCTTAACCGAACGTTTTCCCGATCTCGATTTAAGCACATTGCAAGATCCAAAAAACGTTGCTCAAACAGTTTTATATCTATTAATGCAACCAAACGATACGGTAATTCCAGAAATCATGGTTTTACCAATGAAAGAAAGTTCTTGGCCCTAATTTGATTTTAGATTTTAGAGTAAGTCTACTTCTGCCCACTGCTCCCTACTCCCTACTCCCTGCTCCCTACTAAATATGAAAGCGGTTTTTTTGGATAAAGATGGTACTTTAATTGAAGATGTTCCTTACAATATCGATCCAGATAAAATTCGACTTTGTGCAGGTGCATTAGAAGCAGTGCAAAGTTTAGCTGCCGCTGGCTACCAAATTTCGATCGTTACAAATCAATCTGGTATAGCACGCGGCTACTTTCCAGAAACCGCTCTCATAAATGTAGAAAAACATTTGCGGCAATTATTAGCGGCTGTTGGCGTTTCTCTAGCTGGTTTTTATTACTGTCCTCATCATCCGCAAGGAGTTGTAACAGAATTTGCAATTGATTGCGATTGTCGTAAACCTAACCCCGGCTTGCTGAAAAAAGCAGCAAAGGAACACTCAATCAAATTACATCAATCTTGGATAATTGGTGACATTTTAAATGATGTCGAAGCAGGGAATCTAGTAGGTTGTCGCACAATTTTAATTGACAACGGTAACGAAACCGAATGGCAACTATCGCGATCGCGATTACCCAACTTTATCGTAAATAACTTACTGGAAGCTGCTGCCGTAATTATGGCAAGCGATCGCTCGCCTCCACAGAAAACACACACCTATTCTTAACATTCTTCATACTTAAATCGCAAAATTCCTTTGCGCCTACTCTTCGAGAACGCTCCGCGTATGCGTCTTTGCGTGACACAAAAACAAAACTATGGAATATAAATTATGATTGCCCAACAATATCTCAATAAATGGACAAACTTGCACGTTCTTGTGATTGGCGAGGCAATGTTAGACTGTTACTTAGAAGGAACCTCTAACCGCCTTTGCCGAGAAGCACCCGTTCCCATCGTCGATATCAGTAGCTTGAAAGACGTACCTGGAGGTGCAGCAAATACAGCAGCAAATCTCGCTCGTTTAGGAGCAAGGGTATCATTCCTATCAGTTATAGGCAATGATGAAGAAGGCGATCGCTTAAAACAAACTCTTCAAGAACGAGGAATTTCCACGCATAATTTAATCGCCTCTACCCAAAGGCAAACTTTACTCAAACAACGCATTTCCTCTGATTCTCAATTACTCTTAAGGTGCGATCGCGGTAGTATAGAAATCATCGATTCTCAAATTGAAAATCAACTCATCGAAAACTTAAGCCGTCTTTATTCAACTTGTGACGCAATTGTAGTTTCAGATTACGCTGGTGGGATTCTCACACCAAGAATCATTCAAACAATAGCTCAACTTCAAACACAATATCCTCGGACTATAGTTGTTGATTCTAAACAATTGAAAAATTTTAAATTTATTAATATCACTGCAATTAAACCCAACTATCAACAAGCTATTCAACTATTAGGTATCTCAGCTTTAAAAGGAAAAGAACGAATTCAACAGATCGCAGACAGGGGAGAAAAACTACTCGATTTCATCAACACTCAACTCGTCGCAGTCACCCTAGATGCCGAAGGAGCCATCATTTTTGAGCGTAACAATCCTCCCTACATTATTCCTTCCCATCCCATGTCCAACAGCCAAGCAACAGGCGCAGGAGATACATTCGTAAGTGGCTTAACCCTTGCCTTAGCTGCAGGTGCAGAAGGAAAGCTTGCCGCATCAATCGCAGCTGCAACAGCAGCAATTGTGGTAACTCAACCAGGTACGACGACTTGTAGCTTATCAGCATTACACCAGTCTCTTTCCGATAATAAAAAACTAGTTGTCAGCCGCGATTCGCTAGTAACTACGATCCAAGAACACCGTAACTGGAAACACCAAATTGTTTTTACCAATGGATGTTTCGATCTTCTACATCTCGGACATGTCACCTATTTAAAACAAGCAAAACAATTAGGAGATGTTCTGATTGTTGGTGTTAACTCAGATGAGAGTATTCGCCAGTTAAAAGGTGCAAATCGTCCTGTAAATTGTTTGAGCGATCGCTTGGCAATTCTCTCGGCTTTAGAAAGCGTCGATTATGTTATTCCTTTTGCCGAATCAACTCCTAGCGAACTGATTAAAATTATCCGTCCTGATATTTACGTCAAAGGAGGAGACTACACCCCAGAAATGCTACCCGAAGTTCCTCTAATAGAAGAACTAGGCGGCGAAGTCAAAATCTTACCTTACGTCAGCAACATTTCTACAACTGCAATAGTTAACCGCATCTATCAAACCTTCGTTAACAGTTAACAGTTATCAGTTATCGGTGAATTTAAATTCTAATGGAAAATCAACAGTTTTGGCATAACGCCAAAAGAATTCTCTGTGTCAGACTAGACACGATTGGCGATGTGATTATGACAACTCCCGCTATTCGTGCCTTAAAAACTTCCGATTGCGATCGCCATATTACCTTAATGACTTCTTCAGCGGGTGCTGTAGTTGCACCACTTTTACCAGATATAGATGACTTAATTGTTTACGATTCTCCCTGGTTAAAAGCAACTGTAACCCGTCAAAATAGCGATCCTGAATATGCCATTATCTCCGAACTGAGAGCAAGAAATTTTGATGCAGCAGTCATTTTTACAGTTTACAGTCAAAGTCCTCTACCTACTGCCTTTCTGTGCTACATGGCAGGTATTCCACTGCGATTAGCGCATTGTCATGAAAATCCTTATCAATTACTAACCAATTGGATTAAAGATCCAGAACCAGAAAATTTCACTCGTCACGAAGTTCAACGTCAACTCGACTTAGTAGCCAGTGTTGGTAGTACAGTTGAAGATAAACGCTTGAGAGTACAGATATCAGAAATTGCGAGAAAAAACATTCAAAACTTACTTGAGGAAATCGGAATTAATTTCAGCCAACCTTGGATTATTATGCATCCAGGTGCAACAGCAATTTCTCGTCGCTATCCTCCAGAAAGTTTTGCGATCGCGGCACGTAAATTAGTGGAAGACTATAATATTCAAGTTATTTTTACAGGTATAGAATCAGAAATAGAACTCGTTGAATCAATTCGCTTGCAGATGCGATCGCCTTCTTTTTGCCTCGTGAATAAACTGAATTTATCCCAACTTGCTGCATTATTAGAAAAAGCACATTTATTAATCTCTAATAATACTGCACCCGTACATATTGCTGCCGCAGTCGGTACACCAGTTGTCGATCTTTATGCTTTAACTAACCCGCAACATACCCCTTGGGAAGTTCTCAATCGTGTCATTTTTCACGACGTTCCTTGCCGAATTTGTTATAAAAGCATTTGTCCTGAAGGACATTACCACTGCTTGCGTTTAGTCGAACCTGAAAGAGTCGTAAATGCAGCATTAGAACTATTGCAGGTTCGTCAGCCAGCTATGCCTGTTCGCGCAACCAATTTGTGAGAGCGGTAACATCTGTAAAATCAAGGAGGGCTTCTGCTAATGCTTCCAACTGAGGAATAGTTAATGTCTGAATTTGTGCCTCAATTTCGGGAGGAATACTACCAAGTCGCCGTCTTAACTGACGCAAAACTAGCGTAGCTTCTCCTTGTTGTAATCCTTGTTGTAATCCTTGTTGTAATCCTTGTTGTCGTCCTTCTTCTAGTCCTTCCGCCAAAATGACTTGGTAAAAAGCAGATTCACGCATGATTTCTCTCCTGAACAACTGTTGGATTAAATTTGTGTCAAATCTCAAACCCGCTAAAATTCCCGTACAAACTGAGAGATCTTGCTGTTGAGTGGGTGCTTCAATCTCAGCTATCTGTTGAGCAACTTGAGCCAACAGAGTTTGAGGTGAATCGGCTTGAGTCAAGGGTGCAAAGGGTAATAAACCTGGGTTAGTCAGAAACAAAGCGGGGTTTTGTTCCCATAGGCGAATGATTCGATAGCGGTGTCTAGTGTTTGTATCTTCATAATAGTCAACTCTAGCGAGTTCTGAAGTTGCCTGTTGTAAAAAAATCACAACCTGCTCAATGTCGCAGTTATATTGCCGTTTTAGTCTGACATAATAATCCAGCATTCGGAAAGAGAAAGGAGGAGTTGAATAAGGGAGAGTTTGAAATTCTAAGTGCAGGAGGCAATTAGCGGTTTGAATAAAGGTAACAGCATCAGCTCGAATGGGTTCGGGAGTCAACTCAGTTTTGAGAACTTGAATTTCCTCAGTGTCAATCTCAAGTAACCATCGGACAAAATCAGCAGGATATTCTTCAGCTAAATATTTACAGGCGTTGTCGTAACTCAATTTTCTGTTCGGAGCTAAATTGTGACAAAAGATGATTATAAAACAATTGATGTTTTAATTCCAACCTGCGATCGCCCAGCAGCTTTAGCGGTAACTTTAGCTAGTCTTTGCGCCCAAACTTATCGAGATTTTCGGGTAATTATTTCCGATCAAACTGAAAATCAAGATATATTTGAAACTCGGGAAGTACGAGCAGTAATGCGAGTGCTTGAAGTCCACGGACATTTAGTCAAAACTTACAAAAATTTACCTCGCCGTGGCATTGCAGAACAACGCCAATTTTTATTAAACAAAGCAACTGCTTCTTATGTCATCTTTTTAGATGATGATGTGTTTTTAGAATCTTATGTCGTACAAAATTTACTTACAGCTATCCAAGAGGAAAAATGCGGTTTTGTAGGAAATGCATTTATCGGGCTTAGTTTTATTCACGATATTCGTCCCCACGAACAAAATATTGAGTTTTGGGACACACCAGTAACGCCAGAAGTCGTGAAATCTGAAACGCCAGCTTGGGAACGTTGGCGCTTGCACAATGCAGCAAATCTATATCATATTCAACAGCGCTTTGACATTACCAGCGATCGCCCGCGTAAATATCGTATAGCCTGGGCAAGCGGTTGTGCCATCTACGATCGCCAAAAATTATTAGATGTCGGCGGATACAACTTTTGGCAAGAACTTCCTCCCCATGCTTGCGGCGAGGACGTGTTAGTACAGTTGCGGCTGATGGCAAAATATGGCGGTTGCGGTTTACTTCCTTCAGGAGCATATCACCAAGAATTACCAACCACAATTAGCGATCGCAGCGTTGACGCACCACATTTATTACCTATTTATTAGTCAAAGTGAAACGAATTCTATTTATTGAATTATTGGGAGGAATTGGGGATTTAATTATCGCGCTACCTGCGATTAAAGCTTTGGCATTGTCCCATCCTCAAGCACGGATCGCGTTGCTGACTTTTCCTCCCGGTGGCGAACTGTTACAAAGCGATCGCCTTATACATGAAGTCATTTTTGCCCAGCGAGGAGCAGCGCGTCAATCGGTCGAGCAGATTCTCACGCAACAGAATTTCGATCTGATTGTTTCTGATGTCAATTATGATGGCATCGCCGAGCTAATTCACAATAGCGGCACTAAACGCACGGTGACGAATTTATGGCGTAACCCGCCCGATAATCAATTCATAAGCGATCGCTTTTGTCAAGTTTTGTTTGAAGAGGGTTTAATTGCAACTGCTGGACTACGCCACGGAAGATCCCCCCAACCCCCCTTAAAAAGGGGGGCAATTGGATCTTCACATGCCTCCAGTAGTGGAGCAGAGAAGCGGCTTTCTCCCCCCTTGCTGAAGGAGGCAATTGGCTCTTCCCAACCTGACTCCAGTAGTGGAGCAGAGAAGCGGCTTTCTCCCCCCTTAAAAAGGGGGGTTGGGGGGGATCTAATTCACCTGCTAGAGAGTGAAATAGCCACAGCTCGACAAATATTTGGAGCCGCATACCGTCCATTGGTCTTTCTAATTCCCGATTCAGCAATGTCAATCAAGCGGTGGTCAACACAGAATTTCATTACTGTCGGCAAAGCCTTACAACAGAAATATAACGCCACCATTGTTGTTGCTGGAGGTGACGATGAAGATATGGTGCGGCAGATTGGGGCAGAAATTGGCAAGACAGCACGAATTTGGCAACGGGGAACCCTGCGGGAACTCGCAGCTGGTTTATCCCAAGCAGATTTAGCGATCGCAGTTGATACTGGACCCGCTCACATTGCTGCTGCCCTTAACGTGCCTACCATTACTATCTTCGGTCCTGCTTGGCACGAACGCTATGGGCAACCTACACCTCATATTAACTTGCAGGGTTATCCCCAATGTTCCGAACGAGTCATTCGCAACTTTACCGAACAAAGCTGTTGGTACAGTGGTGTTTGTCCTTTCGATTGGCACTCCTGTACGGAGGATATATCTGTTGAATCGGTTTTGGCAGCGGCGGCGAAATTCTTGGATTGGCAGGAAGGTCTTGACGATCCCCCCCTGCCCCCCTTCAAAAGGGGGGAGTTAGAAGCGGTGCGAGATACTGCTACCGCCCTGCTTCCACCAGAGACGCGAGCAACTGCTATCCCCCCTTCGCCTCCACTAGAAGCGCAAGAAACTACTGCCCCCTCACCTCCACCACAGACACGAGAAACTATTGCCTCCCTTAAAAAGGGGGGTTGGGGGGATCTCCGCAACATCCTAGTCATGCGCCTAGATAATATTGGTGATGTTATTATGACTAGTCCTGTCCTGCGGACGATTAAAGAAAATCTCCCCGCAGCCAAATTAACCTTAATGGCAAGCCCAGCCGGGGCATTAACACAACCTCTGCTGCCGTGGTTGGATGAAG
This sequence comes from Scytonema millei VB511283, assembly GCF_000817735.3. Taxonomy (NCBI): domain Bacteria; kingdom Bacillati; phylum Cyanobacteriota; class Cyanophyceae; order Nostocales; family Scytonemataceae; genus Scytonema; species Scytonema millei. The sequence continues at coordinate 208,891 of NZ_JTJC03000002.1, forward strand.
TCTTACCCTGGCGAGTTCTGTGGCAAGATTTAGGGCGATTGGACTTCGATCCGGCGCGAGAATGGAAGCTGATTGAAACTTTGAGCCAACGTCAATTTGATGCGGTAATTATTCTGACTAGTTTTAGCCAAAGCCCTCACCCAGCTGCTTTAATTTGCTATTTAGCCGGAATTAGACTGCGTTTAGGGGAGTCGAAGGAGTCGGGACAAGGAATATTAACGGATTGGGTTGACCCCATACCGGATGAAATTCACCAAGTAGAGCGGAATTTGCGCTTAATTGAAGCAGTTGGGTTTCAAGTGCGCGATCGCCATCTCTGCTTGCACGTTCCTCAAACCATAACCGCAGCAATCCCAAATTCTTACATCTTGCTCAATCCCTGGACGACTTGCCAATCTCGCAACTACGACGATTGCCGCTTTGCAATAGCAGCCCGTCAATTATCTCAAATGACGAGTTTACCGATTGTCGTCACGGGAACCGATAAGGAGCGCGATCGCGCCCGTCCCTTACTCGATATTTTAGGTGACGCGATCGATCTGATTGGTGCGACTAGTCTCGCTGAATTTACTGCCCTGATTGCCAATGCCCGTTTGGTTCTCACCAATAACACATCCACCATGCATATTGCTGATGCTACCAACACTCCAAGCGTCATTCTCTTTGCTGGTACTGAACTCGAATCTCAATGGCAACCCCGCCATACTCCTGTTAAACTCCTTCGCCGTTCCACAGTTTGCAGTCCCTGCTATGCCTTCACCTGTCCCTACAACATGGAATGCTTAGACATTTCTCCAGAGGAGGTGATTGCAGCTGGATTGGAAATGCTCGATCGAAACAATTCAAAAGTTAAAAGTCAAAATTTTAGAAGGTAAAAGAACCTACTATAGCAGTCCTACTTGAGTTATAAACTTATCGTTATGGTGGTTGACAGTTAACTGTTAACCGTCAACCGTCATCCGTCTTCACGGAGTGTAGCGAGCGCGTTTACCGTCAAGCCGCATCTTAGTTTAAAAAATCAAATATGAATCCTATAGATCCCTAAAAACTACAAAATTCTATCTTATGGAGGATAGTATGAAATAAATTATATCTGTGTCCTATTTGTCTGGACTTATGTGCCTTTCGCTATAGCTTTTATTGATTCAAGCGATCGCCAACTTGCAAGGCAAGCAGGATTTGGGCTGCATTTGCCAAAACCTGTAGAACCAGAGCAGTTAGTGCAGGCGATCGCCGTTGTGTGCGATCGATAGTCAGCAGACATCGATCCGATCGTTTATTCAAAAAGTGACTGTAATTTACTTGCCAGTTCCTCTCTATTAGATTTTGTCCGCAGATATCGATAGATAAACCACACCGAATAGAAAATTCCGATTAGTTGAAACGTCGGTGCTAATAGTGGAATGCTGTTGAGAGCAGCCAAGACTGCAAACAACACTCTCACTGCAATCAAGCCAAGCAAAATCAAAAGGATGTTTGTAATTGGTTGTTTGTATTGTTGCCAGAAGCTACCAACGTGTTTCGGTAGTTCCGTAAAAAAAGCAACTATATTGTTACCGATCTGCCGTCCCTGCATTTGAAGTTGTTTTGCAGTCGATGATGTTGTTAGAGATGTAGATTCTGATGCTTCTCTAACTTCTGAAGTGTCGGTCATGTATTCTGTCTGTTGCATGATTTGCCTACTTATTACTTATGATATTTATGTTCAACGCACGCTCGTACTGCTGCATCTGATGCAATATATCCATTAAGCTAACTGATAACTAAGCTTGCTGTTTCTACCGTAAGTTATGTGTTTTTTCTACCTTCCTCACACTGAGAAATTAATAGAAGTATTCTGAGCGATCGTCCGTTGGCATCAGATATTCGAGTTGTTTCTGCTACTGGTTCTGTTTGAGTCAAATTAACTTTTAACGTCCCCTGGAATAGAATGCCTGGATTGATGAAAAGCTAAATGCTCGATCTCGCTTGCTAGATTACTGTAATCAATCCCGACATATTGAGAAGTTGTAGGCAGACTTATAATTCAGATTGAATCTTTCCCGTTTGTTAAAATGGCTAGAAGCGGCTACTGCATTCATTAGTACTACTTTTGGCTCATCTCTTTTGATAGATAAAACTCACTTTCAATAAGTGTAAAGTGTGTTCAATTCAAGTGTAGAGCGTACGGAAACAGGTATGTTATCTGTCTTCTAACTTATGAATGCAATGTGAGGTAGGGCAATACTCTAGCTACTTTGCACATAGCATAAAACGATACAATTCAAACTCGTTTTCGATCGGGAAGAAGCTTCACTTCTCAGTCAAAAGTTTGTCTTTATCTGTTGCGTAAAAAACTTTTTACTCACTGTAAGGAATAGATGAACATGGCACTTACAAAAAGGTGCGTTGCAGAGTTTATTGGGACTTTCTGGCTGGTTCTCGGCGGTTGTGGTAGTGCAACGATCGCAGCAGCGTTTACGGCAGATGCAGCAAAACTAGGTGAGGGGACAGCATTTCCACTAGGGATTGGACTAGTAGGTGTATCCATCGCTTTTGGTTTGACGGTACTGACGATCGCATATGCATTAGGACACGTTGCTGATTGCCATCTCAACCCAGCAGTAACTTTCGGACTCTGGGCTGGCAAGCGATTTCCTGGTTCTGAACTACTACCATATATCATTGCCCAAGTCATAGGTGCGATCGCGGGCGCGGGAGTTGTTTATCTAATTGCTAGCGGTAAGGCGGGCTTCACTCTCACAGGCTCAAACCCATTGGCAACAAACGGTTTCGGTACACATTCACCCAGTGGTTATTCTTTAGCAGCTTGCTTCTTAACAGAAGTCATAATGACTTTCATGTTCTTGATGGTGATTTTAGGGGCAACAGATCGCCGCGCTCCCCAAGGTTTTGCTCCCATTGCTATTGGTTTAGCACTGACCTTAATTCATCTAATTAGTATTCCTGTAACTAATACCTCAGTCAACCCTGCTCGCAGCACGGGTCCAGCACTTTTTGCTGGCTTGGAGCATATTGCTCAACTTTGGTTGTTTTGGCTAGCTCCAATTTTAGGGGCAGTCCTAGCAGGTTTTTTCTACTCTAGTTTCTTTGCCGAGTCAAGGAAAGAGCGAATACCTGCCGAGCCAATTAAAACATTGCGCTGAATAACTATTTGAGTGTTGTTGAATCTCTGAAGCTGAATAAAGGGTGCAGGGTACCGCGCCCTTTATCGATTTGAGAATAGCTATGTATTGACTTGTAGTTGTTCGCAAAGAATGGTGTCAGCAGGAATAGCGCTAGCTATCTTGGCACTATGGATCTCTAACTGCGCTTCTGGGATTGCCTCAAATAGCAAGTGCTGACCGGGAAATACAACTCGCTCCAAGTACCAGTGAGGAATATTCGTAATCCGTGCAATTTGAATTCCACTTGTTGCATTCTTATAGTTGCACAAAATGCGCTCTTGGTACTCATCAGGTAAGGAGTCTACGATCTGAGCCATAGTTTTGCCTCCTGGCAACAGCGCCAAAACAAATTTGACATATGCTAACGTAAACTACCTGCGAGAAGATCGTAGGCTTCCTACTTCACCGGCTTTTGCTCAAACGTGGACGTGAAAAATCCACGCTTGAAACTTACATAGCCTCCATAGGCAGGGGGGCTAGTTCCTAACGCCAATGCGTCAAAATCTGCTACTCCAGTGGAGGAGGATTGTTTCTGAGAACTTCTGGAGATGCTGTTGTCATGTTGAAGTATTTCCATTCTCGCGTAACATACTTGGCTTTGCCGATCGCAGCATCTGCATTTCTTTCGCCACTGGACGAACAAACATTTGACCAGTAATCGGCTCCAGCTAAAGCAAGATATCGCGCGAGATCGCGATCGTCTGGCTGACTGGGGTTATCCAGAATTAATCTGGCTCTAAACGTTGTAAACACACCTGCGACATCGTTTGGATCTATTCCTGTTCTGTTTCTGGACCAAAAATGAAAATTATATCCATTGCCCGCTGTGACTGAGATAGTGCCTTGCGGCTCCTGCCGAATATCCGCAGGAATAGTGATGCCTCCTGCAAAGTCTTCCCTAAATGCAGCTCCTACAGGAATAGAACTCTGCAAAGCCAACCATCGGTTGTTACTTTTTTGTAGTAGATAGGTGTGAATCTCTCCTATCTCGACACGAGTATTTACAGATGGATTGCCCTCGGCAGCTTCGTTGACGATACCCCATCCAATTAATGCTTGCAATTCTCCAGGATTGTTACCTAATTTGACTCTTGGAGTTTGCGACCAGTCATATGATGCTGGTACTCCGCGCATCTTACCTTCATGCTGACCCTGCATATCGCTGATAATTAACTCTACCGAATTTTCATCGAGATTATCTGGATTTGCTTGCACGAGCGTTTGATGTAAGCTGCTCTTCTCGATCGCATTAACCTTAATCGCTGTAGCATGTGCTGTTACGATCTGAGCTGCTGATATGAAAAGTGCTAGTAGTAAACCAAATATTAATAATAATAGAGAGCGACGACCAAACGAATAAATTTTCAGCATTGGCAGGACAATTAATTTGTGCTTTCAGTATGTTCTTTGATATGTCGAGAGTTGTCGATATAAATAAGTTCAGGTATTTAATAGGGTGGTTAAGTTAGAAAAAGTCAGTTTTCAGATCGTTGTCCGTATTGCTTAATTGCCGATAAAACTTACTTGAAAAGAGGGTGTTTTAACGGCATTCGTTTGCTGCGACAAGAGTTGATGCGTAAATTAGAAAAACATCAACTTCCAGTATGCTTTCCAGTCTCTTCTACCCATACCAGCGATCTGTTGCGATTCATCTCCGGTAATATACAAATTGATTGAAGCGGGTTACATTGTTTTTGATTAGCTATTTATCTTTTACCAAATCATAGAGAACAATATAATTTTAGGTCTTAAAATTAGATATAGATAATTCTAAATTGTTCCCGCACCCTTGGAAGGACGTACGGCTGTGCGTTCTTTCAAATATCACTACATGAATTACCCAACCCTCGACTCCCGTACGGGCGGGTTAACAAACCCGCCCCTACCGACTCCCCACTCCCGTACGTCCGTATTTTCTGCCGAACGCCTACTATTTAACCCAACAACTCCAGAACCCGATGCGATCCCCGCTATCTTCGCCTTTCCTAACGAATACACCGTGGGAATTACCAGCTTGGGATATCAAGTCGTATGGGCAACTTTGGCAATGCGTGCTGATGTTGATGTCAGGCGCTTATTTACTGATATATCCGAACCACTACCACGTCAGCCTGAATTAGTCGGCTTTTCTTGTTCGTGGGAATTGGATTATGTGAATATTCTGAGTCTATTAGAATCTCTCTCCATTCCAATTCATGCCAGCGATCGCACTGACAGCGATCCCCTAGTATTTGGTGGTGGCCCTGTTTTGACAGCTAACCCCGAACCCTTCGCAGAATTTTTTGACGTTATTTTGTTGGGAGATGGAGAAAATTTATTAGGAGATTTTATTTCGGCTTACAAACAAGTTCGGACAGCCGATAGAAAAACTAAATTACATCACCTAGCACAAATACCAGGAATCTATATTCCCAGCTTGTACGAGGTGACGTATGAAGATCCTACAGGCTGTATCCAATCCATTCAACCAATTGCACCAGATATTCCTCATCAGATAGAAAAGCAAACTTATCGAGGTAATACTTTATCTGCTTCTACGGTTGTGACTGAAAAAGCAGCCTGGGAAAATATTTTTATGGTGGAAGTGGTACGCAGTTGTCCTGAAATGTGCCGCTTTTGTCTGGCTAGCTATCTCACTCTACCTTTTCGCACGGCAAGTTTGGCAGGTTCTCTGATTCCCGCGATCGAACGAGGACTGACAGTTACAAACAGGATAGGATTATTGGGGGCATCCGTTACCCAACATCCAGAATTTAATGATTTATTAGCTTATTTAAGTCAACCAAAATACGATGATGTCCGTTTGAGCATTGCCTCGGTGCGGACAAATACTGTCACGGTAGAACTAGCAAAGACTTTAGCAAAAAGAGACACGCGATCGCTCACCATTGCTGTAGAAAGCGGTTCGGAACGGTTGCGTCAAATTATTAACAAAAAACTGCATAACGATGAGATCGTCCAAGCGGCGGTGAATGCCAAAGCGGGAGGATTGAGCAGTTTAAAACTTTACGGTATGGTGGGCATTCCTGGGGAAGAACCGGAAGACCTGGAAGAAACAGTTAGAATGATGCGATCGCTCAAAAAAGCTGCCCCAGGATTGAGATTATCTTTTGGATGCAGTACATTTGTCCCCAAAGCACACACACCGTTTCAGTGGTATGGAGTCAATCCCCAAGCCGAGAAGCGCTTGCAATATTTACAGAAACACCTCAAACCCCAAGGGATTGATTTTCGTCCCGAAAGCTATAATTGGTCGGTGATTCAGGCTTTAATATCGAGAGGCGATCGCCGTTTGTCCCGCCTGTTGGAATTGACGCGAAACTACGGTGACAGTCTCGGTAGCTATCGTCGCGCTTTTAAAGAGTTACGCGGACAAATACCCGATTTAGAATTTTACGTATTTCGTGATTGGTCGCACGAACAAGTCTTACCCTGGAGTCACCTGCAAGCACCTTTGTCACAGGCAACTTTATTGAAACATTTGGCAGTATCAGGGAGCAGCAAGTAGGGGCGCACCGCTGTGCGCCCGTAATATTGGGTAGGGGCGCACAGCGGTGCGCCCGTACAAATGATTCGTTCGTATCGTGTCAGTTACAACTAGAAATGCGGTAAGCACAACGGCGATCGCCACTTAAAATATGCTCGACTCGTTCGACGTTAACATCAGAGCCAAGCAGAGTTTCAAAGACTTGCAATTCCGAACTGCATAACTGCGAGCAACTTTTGGCAGCAGCGCAAATCGAACAATGGTTTTCCGCCAGTACTAAGACTCCTGGTGACTCTTCTATTGTCTCTGCCATATATCCTTCTTGAGTCCGCAGTTGAGCCAAAATTGCCACTCGTTCTCGCCAGTTTTGAGCGTGTTGCATCTGCGCCGAGTATGTTTGAATTTGAGCTTGGGTACGTTCGCCAATTAAAACTTTTAACCCAGCTTCGCCAAATACTTTGCGGACTCCTTCAATTAATTTCACCACCAGATCGGCGTGATGGTTGGGAAAAAGCGCGTTGGCTTTCTCTGTTAATTGCCAAAACTTGACTGGACGACCAACCGCTTGCTTTTGCTCGCTATAAGTGACTAATTGCTCATCTTGAAGAGTCTGCATATGTTGGCGGATTGCCATAGGTGAAACCTGCAACTTAACTGCTAAATCCACAGCCGTTTGCGAGCCGTGCATTTTGATGACAGATAAAATCTGATTTTTGACCCTTACCCGCTCGATCGCATCATTCATGCCAGGTAGATAGGCTTACTGGGCTATCAAACCTAGATTAACGCAAATTTTAAATTAGCTTAAGAAATGCTGGGATAGTTATGTGCTATCCATCCCAACAATAAGCCCAACCATGCTACTGCTGTTGTAAATGCGATCGCCCCTAGTTTTTGCCAATACCTCAGCGCGATCGCCGTCATTACATAAGAATTAATCGTTGCCACTAGACCAATTGCTAACCAGTGATAGGGCAACAAGCTCGATTTTGCCTGCTGGACGAGGTAGGCGATCGCCGTACCCACTAATCCCGTCAAGGCGATCGATCCGTTTTGTCGATACCGACTGCTAGCTACACCGACTAAGTTTGCTAGCTGCCAGTGATAGAACAGAATTCCTATAGACCAAAAGCCCAAATTAATCTTGAGACTGGCAAGACAGAATCCTACCACTGTATAGAGAATAACTGCGATTACACCGAGAGAAATGATTTTTCGATGAGAAAAAATGCGATCGCAGCTTCTACGCTCTACGAAATCAGCTGGAACCATAGAGACATCCGAGCGATATGAGATTTTAGATTTTACAAGCGATTTATTCCCCCTTTTTAAGGGGAGGACACTTACGTGGGCGGGTTTCCCGACTTGAGGAGCGAGTGCGTTGCGGGGGTATCCCCCGTTGTAGCAACTCGCGTTAAAGTGTCCGTGGGCTAGGGGGGATCTTTTCTACCTAACTAGCTACATTATGGCGCTGTCGATAGACGATTGTTGACCTCACTCCAGTTGACTGTATTCCACCACTGCTTGAGGTACTCGGCGCGACGGTTTTGATATTTAAGGTAGTATGCATGTTCCCAAACATCATTACACATGATGGGGAAGTGTCCGTCCGTCCAAGGATTATCTTGATTGGGCGTACTGACAATCTCATACTTGCCACCAGCCGAGCGGACTAGCCACACAAAGCCACTACCAAAGCGCTTCGTACCAGCATCGTTAAACTGAGTTTTGAAGTTTTCAAAATCACCAAAATTATCATTGATGACTTGGGCGATCGCACCTGTAGGTTCCCCGCCAGCATTAGGAGCCATCAATGTCCAAAAGATCGAGTGATTGAAATGTCCGCCACCATTATTGCGAACAGGGGTACGAACTGCTTCCGGTAATGAATTCAGGTCGCGAATCAATTCGTCAATACTTTTGCTCTGTAAATCTGGTTGCGATTGCAGTGCTGTATTTAAATTGTTTACGTAAGTTCCATGATGCAGATCGTGGTGAATCTGCATGGTTTGGGTGTCTATGTAAGGTTCTAAAGCGTCGTTTGCGTAAGGTAGAGATTGCAGTTCAAAAGCCATAAACTCTTTTTTCCTCTTAACTAGAGGTTTCGATAGACTAATATATCAAAACTTTCGATAGAAAAATCTATCAAAATATGACAATTACTGTGAGCAAGTGCTAACTATCACAACCAAAACGTAACAATCTTGGCGATCGCCTTTCCTGTCTCAAAGGTTAGAGATTGTCAGTTGTCAGTTATCAGTGACCAGTTATCAGTTATCAGTTATCAGTTATCAGGGAGCGCACGAGCAGTTAATTCCGACTTACGACTTACGACTTAAGACTTACGACTTCTCCCCGCTTTCTTCGAGTAGTAAGGTAGTTTCATTTTTTGGCTGTTCGGTGTGAGGAGCGATCGCCGCAGTCCGCTTTAGTCTGACGAGAAAGCTAACTCCAATTGCCCAAGCGACTGAAACCATCCATCCGGCTAAAATGTCGCTGGGAAAATGAACGCCCAAGTACAGTCGCGTCCAAGCGATCGCGATCGCATATACACTTCCGCCAATTAATACCAACAAACACCAACGACTACCCCAAGTCAAAATAACGAGAGCAGCTACCAATGTCATGCTATTCATGGCATGACCGCTAGGAAACCCAAAATCAAGTTCTGGCGCGGGTGATGTCCACAGATCGGGACGAACTCGATGCATTAACAGCTTGACTGCACGGTTGATAATGGCGCTTCCTATTACAGTAGTTAGCAAATAAATGAGAGATCGCCATCTTCGTCGCAACAACATTACCAACACGATCGCACTAATAACGGGAAACAAAATAGTACTCGAACCAAACTGAGTCAGCGCTACGGCTATACTATCTAGCTGCGGTTGTGCTGTAGCGTGAATCCCCAGTAATATGAGCGTATCCCAGATGAATCCACCTTCATCCCATACTTCTTCTGCTAATAAGCCAAACACCTGTAAAGGCAAGTAAACTCCAATCGCTAGCAAAAGTAGCGATCGCCAATGAGAAACTAGCACTCGCTTACCAAAGTTCAGAAAAGCTGGCAGCAATTGCTTGAGATCGGATTTAAATAATTGCATTACAGTCTGTTAGTAATAGGTCATCGATCGCCGCAAGGTATACGGCAGTAGCGGTGCTGAAGCGATCGTATGGTATACCAACAGACAGAACTTCTCTCTAAAAGAGTAATTCTGCGTGAGTTCTAAAACTCCATTTCCCACTACTCACCGATCGCGACTCACTTCCCAACTACCATTCACCCTTTAAACAACCGTGCAGGTTTTAATTGGGCGCTTCCTGGTTGCAGTTCGTAAGGAAAAATGCTTTTGACACGCTCGACTACAGAAATCATATAACGATAGTCTGGAATCGAACCTGTAGGAACGTAACCTGTTTCTTGCGCTAAAACGGAAGCAGCTTCGCTTAAAACTTGACGAATAAATTCTTGGCGATTGCGTTCGATAGTTGGCGAAATTAAAACAGATCCCAATGGAACGCTGTGCGGATCGGTGTATAAAACGCGAAAAGAAATTTGAGGAAACTGCGTCTTATAAACATTAAATTCTCTTTGAGAAAGCGCCCCGGCATCGGCTTTACCTTCAGCTACCAAACTCAATATAGTTTTTGGTGTAGGTGCTAATAAAATTTCTGCTAAAGTTAAACCATACAGATTATAAATAGGTAAATAAAATCCTGTTGCCGAACCAGGTTGACCCAAGGCTACTGTTTTATTTGCTAAGTCTTTTAGAGATCGAATGGGGCTGTTTTCTTGAACAACCAAAATCGAGCGTAAGTTTTGCACTCCTTCCAAGGTAAACAGGGGACGGTACTGTTGCTGGGTGATGGCGATCGCCGCTAAGCCTGGAGGCGCAAACACCAACGACCAAGAGCGATTGCGAATCCGTTCTAGGGCTTTATTCTCATTAAAGGCAGGCTCTAGCCTCACCAACGAACCAGTTTTCTCGCCTAAGTAATTGATCAAGCGATCGTACTGGCTGAGAGTCTGTTGACCTTCAGAGTAGCTAACTGTACCAATAATTAATTCTTCTCCCTCACCTTGTAGCGATCGCGAACCACAAGCTGCTAAGAAAAATAATTGAAGTAAAAAGAGACGACGCGAATATCTGGAATTCATTTTCGCCCAGCTGTAGTTAATAGTATTGCTGGATCGTTGAGGTGCGGTCTCCATTCAGGGAAAAGATGAAATTAATTTATAATTTTAAGTAGCATTATATACACTTCTTCTACCATCGTAAAATAAATCTCTACTTACAAGCCAAAATGTTAAAAAATCTTAAGCTTACTGCCAAATTTAGCTTAATGTTGGTCGTAGTTTTCATCGGTGGGATTATCATCAGTGGCGCGGCACTCTCCAAGGTACTCGAACAGAGAGCGGAAAGGGAAGTCACTTCTCAAGCAGCAATTCTGATCAAGGCGATGAATGCTGTTAGAGCATATACCAACGATCGCATCAATCCCCTGCTTGCACCTAAGCTCGAAACCGAACCAGTATTTATTCCTGAAACGGTACCAGCTTACTCCGCTACGGAAGTCTTTGAAAACTTACGTAAAAACGAAGAGTATCGCAACTTTTTCTATAAAGAAGCCACGCTCAATCCTACCAACCTACGCGATAAAGCTGATGCTTTTGAAGCTAAAATTGTCGAGCGTTTTCGCAACGAATCGAATACTAAAGAAATTTCTGGTTTTCGCAATTTACCAGGCGGAGAAGTCTTTTACATTGCTCGACCATTAGCAATACCTAAAGAAAGTTGTTTGCGGTGTCACTCTACCCCAGAAGCAGCACCTAAAAGCCAAATTGCTACCTATGGCTCGGAGTGGGGTTTTGGTTGGAAACTGCACGAAATTGTAGCAGCACAGATTATTTCTGTACCTTCGAGCGAGATCTTTGAGAGTTCTAGACGCTCTTTATCTCTAGTTATGGGAATATTGTTTGGAATTTTTGCGATCGTCGTGCTGTGGCTCAACTTCTTCTTAAAACGATCTGTAATTCAGCCGATTAAGAGAATGTCTAGAACCGCAGAGCGAGTTAGCACCGGAGAGATGAGTGCAGATTTCGAGCAGAATTCTAACGATGAAATCGGTATCCTTGCAGCTTCTTTCAACCGCATGAAATCGAGTTTAGAGATTGCCATGAAGTTACTCAGCCAACAAACGCGATAAACAGTTGTCAGTTGTCAGTTATCAGTTATCAGTTGTCGGTTGTCAGGGAATTCTGAATTCTGGCCGATCCATTACCAATTCTCAGGTAGGATCACCAGATCGATATGATGATATTGTTCTACTAGGCGATCGCAAATTTGAGGCGAATGCTGCTCTAGAAACTAAAACTAATAGCGATAACTGGTTGTACAGCGAGATCCTGTATCTCTACACTGATAACTGTGTACAGGCGTTACATGTAACATCTCTGATAACTGTCAACTGTTAACTGTTAACTGATTCAGCAGTATGCTTGAATGTCTTCACCGCAGCAGTCGGCAAGGTAACATAAAGCACGAAATCTCAAACCGACCAATTGCTCGTAGAGAGGGTTGAGTTTACATAGAGGCGGAATGTGTCCTATTTTACGACCGAATAGAATAATATCTCGCTCGAAAGGACATTGAGCTGGAATTGTTTTGGCAATCAATTTTGCAACTCGGGGGTGAGCAATCTCAAAAGTATCTAACTTTTGTTTCAAAGACTTCATGGGAGATAATGTAAGTGCGATCGATGGACGAGACTTGTAGGAAATGCTTGCTTCTACTACAAGAGAAATTAAATTGACAACCTGAATCATATGTAAGCTACCTTCCTCACGCTCTTCTTGATGTATGGCGTTAAAAATACAAAGACATTGCCTAATGGCGATTCACTTCTGGCAAATTGGCACGCAGAATTAGAAAGCGCGATCGCTAACTTTTCTCCCTCAAAATTGCGTTGAATTGATAGAGAAAACTTATTTGCTTTCCTAATTCAAAAATAGCAAATTATCTTTGTGGTGGCAGCGTTTTAGCAGGATCGATTGCTAATGCAGCTTATTGTGATTTCATATATATAATCTAGCTATCTAAAACATAAGCACACAGTACCTCAAGAAGTAAGTTTTTCACGACCTGAGCTGGTTTTATTCTTACTTAAGCTAGAGTGCATTAGCCTGACTTTTCTAATAATTTCTAGCAATATAGCGGCTCTAAAACAATTGTGAAAATACCGTTCATCTGTCTGTGACATACTAACTGTGCTTTCACAAATGACAAATGACTCAAATAGACACGTTACATATAGTAGGGTGCGCTAGCCTTTGGCGTAACGCACCCTACGTATACTTCTATATTTAGTAAATCATTTGATTATAAATGCATAAAATCTGACGCTCGGCGTTTGGAACTGGGGAATATAGATCGAGAGTAATTTCCTCCCTTTACCCTGCGATCGCCTTCCTAGTCCCTTACCATTCGTTTAATCATTTTCCCAGCGTTCGCAATCGAGGAGATCGGCAATGCGATCGCGCAAGTTGTACTCGTGTTTTTCCAATTCTCGCTCAAAAGCCGTCCAATCTCTAACTGGGATGTACTCGCAGAGGACGTACATTGGTTGTCTGCGGCTAATAATTCCTTTTTGTACTAAATGTAAGACTTCGTGTTTGATAACATCCAAAGAATATTCAACTGGTGAGAGTAGTGCATTTACAGACATGATTTTCGCTCAAAAACTACTAGCAATTCTCGGCATCACTGAATCTAAATTCGGTAAGCCCATACCCCAGACTGCGGCTGGATGACCTACACAGCGTTGACCCATTGCCCACAAGTAAGCATTTGGATGATTTTCCTGTATCCACCGCACAATGTATTTAAGCTGCTTGTCTGTTAACTGTTCCGGTACTTCTGGCAAACATTCAGTAATGACGGCAATCTGGCGTAAAGTAGCACCCGCCTGAAACCGATCGCCTGCAAAACACCATTGCTTGATGAGTTGATAAACCTGTTCCGTTGTATCCACAGCTACTGTCTGAAACCCCTAATTCTGTTAAGCATTAATACAGTATTGCTAGATACAGTTTGGGGAAAACTACCCAGTGGATACTTGTAGGCTACATTCTTCACCAAAAAAATAGCCACCTGGATATCCACTTGATAGAGGTGTAAATCAAGCTATCCAGTCTAGTGTGATTAAGTTAACAAATTTGCTATTAAATAAAAAACACCTGTTCGTGACTCAATTTTTGCATCAATTGTGCGATCGCAAGCAACCTTGCCGGGTCATGATTCTCGGTAGACTTGTCGCAACAGTCCAACGTGTGAGCCGCTACTGTCTCGAACAAATGGTAGAAGTCTTACCTTACTACGGGGTTCCTACTGGTGAGGAGATAACTCTATTCGATCCAGACATCCTCATAATATGTCTGCCTGCGCCAGAACAACTCTATCTTCAGATAGACAAGCCTTTTATTTTGTGGTCTGAACTAGAGGCAAATTGCCAGATGCCGATTGTGTCTAATCCGGCAGAATTAGCAAAGATGTTGCGGCAAACACTACAAGATTTTAATTGAAGATGCCATGTGTATAATTTAATTTACGTGATTTAAATTAGTCCTTCGCGCACGGCTAAAGCTGCTGCCTGAACGCGATCGTCAACGCTCAATTTATTGAGGATCATCCGCACGTAAGACTTGACCGTGCCAAGGGAAAGAAATAGTTGTTGGGCAATCTCTTGGTTCGAGCGTCCTTCAGCAATTAGTTTGAGAACTTCTCGTTCGCGGCTGCTGAGAACTGGAACAGGTGAGATGGTGGGGTGCTGTTCTTTAGCGGGAATTACCGGACTAGGCTTGAGCATTCTTGCCACTTTGCGGGCTATTTGCGGGTCGAGATAAGCGCCACCAGTTTGAATTAACTGAATTACAGCTAGCAGTTGTTCCCATTCGATTGTTTTGAGACAATAGCCATCAGCACCTGCGGCTAACATGCCCATGACTTGAGTATCATTATCAAAAGCACTTAAGGCGAGTATTCGCGTCGTGGGGCGATCGCTTTTGATCTGTTGAGTTGCCGCGATCCCATCCATCACGGGCAGATCGATATCCATTAATACGACATCTGGTTCTAACTCGGCAGCTAATTGAACTGCTACCATGCCATCACCAGCTTCTCCCACGACACAAAAATCGGGTTCGAGGGCAAACTGTCCTTTCATCCCTCGACGCATCAAAGCATGATCTTCGACTAATAAAATTCGTACCGCACCCTCTACCTGAGACCCACTCATTACTAGTTTCCGACTCCTCCGACTCCTGACTCCCGTACGGGCGGGTTTGGAACCTCGCCCCTGCCGACTCCCGACTCCCGTACGGGCAGGTTTGGAAACCCGCTCCTGCCGACTCCCGCTTCCCCATCGAATGCCAAGGAAACTGGCAGAGTAAACCAAAAGGTACTGCCTTCACCTAAGAGACTATCCACTTCGATCGTACCTCCGTGAGCAACGACGATCTGACGGCAGAGATATAGACCCAATCCTGCACCACCCCGCCTACCTCTCCCCTGGATAAAGCGATGAAAGAGTTTGTCTTTTTCGTAGGGTGGAACTCCAGGACCTCGATCGCGAACGGAGACTTTAATGCGATCGCCTCCTAACAAACAGACTTCGATTGTAATCTCTTTATCTGGTGGGCTGACCCGTGCGGCATTATCTAATAAGTTTTGCACCACTCGTTGAATTTCTAACCGATCGCCGTAGACTGTAGGGAGTGAGGCAGCGATATAAATAGTGGGAGTACGCTGGCGATCGTGAATCTGACAAATTAGCTCCACAGCCTGAGAGCAAATCTTTGCCCAGTCTAAGGGTTCCCAGTTTAAGTGCTGTCCGCCACCAGCTTCATAACGAGATACATCCAGCAAATTATCTACCAATTTCAGCAATTGCTCGTTCGATTGGCGATATTCTTCTAGAATTTCTCTCCAAGTCTCATCGACAGAACCAAAAGCCCCATTCAACATCGGGCGCAACGTGTTACGAGTGGCGAGTAAAGGCGTGCGCAAGTCATGAGAGAGGGCAGAGATCAGATCTTCTAGCTGTTGGTTACGCATTTGACTGTATTCTTGACGCTGACGAATTTCTGCTGCCATCTCATCGAGTACGCTAGCCAACCGTCCGATCTCATCTGATGTAGTATAACCGAGCCGAATTTCCAGCTTACCAGCCCGCCAAGCTTGACTGACTTGAGTTAGATGGCGTAGGGGAATTTCTACCCGCTTGCGTAACAACCATAAATTCCAGCTAACTCCAACACTAGCTATGAAGACGTTGAAGACTTCCAGCGCTGCTTTGATCTGGCTAATTTGCTGCAATTGCTGCTGGCGTTGAGACAGGATTTTTTCTTCATGCTGCAACATAGTTTTGACAACATCGCGCATGGGATCGAATAAAATCTTTCCAGGTAGATAAGTCTTACTCGCAGTACCAGCTATGACACTTTGCACAAAACTATCCTGCCAAATTGTATGAATTGATTCAATTATTTGGAGCTGCTCTAGTTGGCCTTGATCTCCTTTTGTCAATGTTTTTAAAGATTTAAAACTACTATGAAAAGCATTATTAGCGCGATCGTAATTATCGAGTAATTCTTTATCTTTAGTAATTAAATAGCCTCGAATCGAAGTCTGTTGATCTAAAGCATGACTCAAAAGCTGTTCCGTTTTCTGTTCTACCAGTAAAGAATGAGTCACCCAACTAAAAGCTTGCTGATGGAGATTTTCTACTAGTAGATTCAGACAACCTTGTACGATAAGGAATAGAATCAGTAGCAAACAACTGAGATACAGAGGAGCAAACAATCTATTCTTCAGCGAAAATTGTCTCAATCGCGATCGCCATTTTTTGAAAACTGACATGAGAGACATTAGTAAAAGAAGTCGTAAGTCGTAAATCGTAAGTCGTAAGTCGAAATTAACTGCTCGTGCGCTCCCTGCTCCCTGCTCCCTGCTCCCTACTAACTGCATATGACATTTTTCGATAAATTAAACGCTGCGATCGCCCGCAATCAGAGTTTATTGTTTCTCGGACTCGATCCAAATCCTGAAATGATGCCTCGCCAAAATTCAAATCGGTCTGAGAAGAGTATTATCGGCGATTTGGGGGACTGGTTGCAATTTGTCATCGCCCAAACGACAGATTTAATTTGCGCCTATAAGCCGACTTTGGGCTTTTATCAGGCTTTAGGTGTCCCTGGTATGGAGTTGCTAGAACGGACGCTCAAAGCCATTCCTGACGACATACCAATTATTTTGGATGCCAAACACAGCGACCTCAACACTAGTACAATTTTTGCCCAAACAGTATTTGAGCGCTGGCAGGTAGATGCTGTCACCCTCAGTCCTTACCCTGGGCAAGATTGCATCGCACCATTTTTAGTTTATCCAGGCAAGGGAGTATTTATATTGTGCTGTACTTCTAATCCTGGGGCGATCGCATTACAGCAATATCCTTCGCCTGAATCTCCCTTTTACTTACAAATAGTCAAAGAAGCGAAAATCTGGGGGACTCCCGAACAAGTCTGTTTAGAAGTTGGAACCACTTCCCCTGACGTACTAGCCAAAATTCGAGCCATTACTCCCGAAAGAACGATTATGGCTCGGAGTATTTGGGCGCAAGTCAGTAATTTACCTCAACTATTAGCCGCCGGCTTAAATTCCAACGGGAGCGGATTACTCGTTCCCATACCTCAAGACGTTTTGAGCCAAGACAACCCAGCTAGTCAGATTCAAGCTTTGCGGCAAGAAGTAGAGCAAGCTAGAACCGCAGTTGTTAAAAGTGCTTCTCAGTGTGATGTGTGGTTTCCCAATGTTTGTTTGTTGCAACAACACCCCCACACCCAATTGATTTTGCAACTCTACGATCTTGGCTGCATTATCTTTGGTAACTACGTACAGGCATCGGGAGCAGAATTTCCTTACTATATCGATCTACGCACGATTATTTCTAATCCCCAGGTGTTCGAGCAAGTTCTTAACGCTTATGCAGAAATCTTACAAACTCTAAACTTCGATCGCATTGCTGGAATTCCCTACGGTTCCTTACCCACCGCGACAGGGTTGGCATTGCGGATGAATTACCCGATGATTTTTCCCCGCAAGGAAGTTAAAGCCCACGGGACGAGGCGAGCGATCGAAGGGTATTTTCAGCCAGGGGAGACAGTTGTAGTTGTTGACGATATTCTGATTAGCGGTAAAAGCGCGCTGGAAGGAGCAGGAAAGTTAAAATCGGCGGGTTTAAATGTGGAAGATATTGTTGTATTTATCGACCATGAAGAAGGGGTAAAAGATCGGCTCAAAGATAACGGCTATCGCGCTCATGCCGTACTGAGAATTTCTGAAATTACCCAAACTTTATACGAAGCGGGCAAAATTGATGACGTGCAGTACCAAACTTTAACTAGCAAGCCTTGACTACAAATTAATCTTCACTTACAGTCGCAAAAATATATCATCTATCTTAAGATAGATGTTTTTCATAGTATGTAAGTACTTTGATGGATTAGGACTTGACGATCGCGTGTTAGGGGTAGTCGATTCGGTTGCTCAAGCCAGCTCAAAAAATACGCAGCGGAAGTAGTTTTGTGTCTCAGATTTTAAACGTGTTTGAGGGCGATCGCTTACAACAAGTTTCTGCTCCAGAAACAACCCCAGGCATGGTACTGCAACTGGCGGATGGCACGATCGCCGCTTGTAACCCTAGAGCCGCAGAGATTTTGGGCTATACTACCGAGCAATTAATTGGTGCAACTACGTTCGCTCCGCTTTGGCAGAGCGTTCATGAAGATGGTTCGCCGTTTGAGCTAGAAGAATATCCAGCGATCGCGGCTTGGAGATCGAGACAGCCTGTAACAAATGTTGTCATGGGCTTTTATCGTCCAGATGGAAAATTAGCGTGGCTGAAGTTAGATGCACAGCCCTTATTTCAAGCTAATGAATCCGTACCATATTCCGTAGTGACAACGATTTGGGATGTCACGCCAGAACAACAATTGACGACCGGGCGATCGCTCCTAGATCGAGAGGCACTCAACCCACAACTGATTGAACTAGAATCGATTTATACCACTGCCCCAATTGGTTTGTGCTTCGTCGATTCAGGCTTACGGTTCGTTCGCATCAATCGATACTTAGCAGATATCAACGGTTTACCGATTTCAGCACACATTGGGCGCACTTTGCGGGAGATTTTGCCAGAACAGGCAGATGAGTTAGAGCCATTGTATCGGCAGGCGATCGCCTCTGGCGAACCCAGGCTAAATCTTGAGTTTCATGGCATTAATCGCGCCCAACCAGGAGTCAAGCGGGATTGGATCGTCAGCTTAAACCCATTGAAGCAGGCAGACGGACGGGTGCTTGGTGTCAATGTCATGGTGCAGGAAGTGACGGAGCGCCAGCGTTTGGAGCAAGATTTGCGCGAAGCAAATCAGCGAATCGTTACTGCTTGGGAAAGCATGACCGATGCTTATTTGGCGCTCGATCGCGAGTGGCGGATTACCTACGTCAATCAGGCAGCAAGTCAATTGGTAAAACAATTGACGAACCTAGAACCCGAAGCATTTTTGGGTAAAACGCAATGGGAAATTTTTCCTTGGACAATCGGTCAAGTTGTCGAGCAGCAATATCGACGGGCGATGACAGAACGGGTGGCGGTACATTTTGAAGTTTTGTACGAGCCGACCGGGAATTGGTTTGAAGCTCATGCCTATCCCTCGGTGGAGGGTTTGGGAGTCTATTTTCGCGAAATTAGCGATCGCAAACAAGCTGAAATAGACTTGCGCGACAGCGAGCATCGATATCGCATGTTGTTCGAGACAATTGACGAAGGTTTCTGTGTTTGCGAAATGTTATTTGACGAGAACGGCAAACCAATCGATTACCGTTTCCTCGAAATCAATCCAGCATTTGAAAAGATGACGGGACTCCAGCAAGCAGTGGGCAAAACAGCACGGCAACTCGTACCAAATCTCGAAGCCTCTTGGTTTGAGATGTACGGTAAAGTGGCACTGACAGGCGAAACCGTGCGGTTTGAAAATTGCTCTGAAGCAATGAATCGGTGGTTCGATGTCAACGCCTTCCGCATTGGTGAAGCTCAAGATCGCAGGTTTGCCATTCTATTCACCAACATCAGCGATCGCAAACATGCCGAAGCAGCTCTACAGTCGAGCGAGGAGCGCCTGCGGCTGGCGCTAGAAGCTTCTAAACAGGGGATGTGGTTCTGGGATTTAGAGAGCGATACTTTGGCCTGGACAACTCAGTGTAAAGCATTGTTTGGTCTGGCAGCAGACGCGAAAGTCACTTACTCGGTGTTTCTGAATGCGCTACATCCAAGCGATCGCCAGCGAACGCATGAAGCTGTTACTCAAGCGATTGACAATCGCGTTGACTATGACGTTGAGTATCGAACTCAATGGGCAGATGGTACGGTACGCTGGATTGCTGCTAAGGGACGCTGCACGTATAACGCAGCTGGACAGGCGATTTATATGATGGGAGTGGCGTTAGATATCGACGAGCGCAAGCAGGCAGAACTGTCACTCCAAGAGCGTCACGCCAGATTGAATTTGCTTTACGAAACAACCAATGGGCTACTTTCAGCAGAGCAACCTCTCAACTTCATCAGCAGCTTGTTTGACAAACTCTCTCTCCAACTAGATTTACAGTATTACTTCAACTTCATGGTTGAGGAACGCCATAACCGTCAGATGCTACGCTTGCAATCCTATGCAGGAATTTCCACAGCAGCAGCAGCAGCAATTGAGTGGCTGGAATTTGGTCAAGGGATCTGTGGCTTAGTGGCACAAGAATGTCAGCAAATTGTCGTAAATAACGTCCAGCAGTCTACCTTGCCAAATGCCTATATTGTCCGTTCGCTGAGCATCACAGCGTATGTAAGCCAGCCCCTAATCGTGCGGGGACGGCTATTAGGCACGCTCTCCTTCGCTAGCAGCACCCGCACCAGCTTCACCTCAGAAGAGATTGCCCTGATGAAAGCCGCCACCGATCAAATTGCTGTGGCGATCGAACGCGCCCATTTAATCGATTCGTTGCAGCAGCAAGCCCAACAATTGATTCAAACCAATCGCCTTAAAGACGAATTTTTGGCAGTGCTGTCTCATGAATTGCGATCGCCCCTCAACCCCATTTTGGGCTGGGTTAAGCTTTTACAAACGCGCAAATTTGATGAAATCAAGACCGCTGAAGCATTAGCTACAATCGAACGCAACGCTCAATTACAAGTCCAACTGATTGAAGACCTGCTCGATATTTCTCGCTTCATGCGCGGCAAAATCGCGTTCACTGCCGCTCCCGTCAGTCTTGCTTACGTCATTTCATCCGCTTTGGAAACTGTGAGACTGGCAGCCGAAGCAAAAAACATTCAACTGCAAGTCATGCTTGCATCACCCACATTGCAAGTCTTCGGCGATGTTACCCGCTTGCAGCAAGTCGTATGGAACCTGCTATCCAACGGCATCAAATTCACTCCCCACGGCGGGCGAGTCGAGATCTCGCTCAAAGAGGTAGGGAGCAGGGAGCAGGGAGCTGAGGGAAGAGAGCTGAGGGAGAAAAAACACGTCCCACTCTCTTTCCCGACTCCCGACTCCCCAAAATTTGCCCAAATCCAAGTCACAGACACGGGTAAGGGTATTAGTCCCGAATTTTTGCCATATGTTTTTGAGTATTTCCGCCAAGAAGACGGCTCTACTACGCGCAAATTTGGTGGCTTAGGGCTGGGGCTGGCGATCGCCAAACAAATCGTCGAAATGCACGGTGGCACAATTAGCGCAGATAGTCAAGGTGAAGGACGAGGCACAACCTGCACTGTTCAAATTCCTCTGATGCAAAATCCACGCATCCTATCAGATGCGATCGCAGAACCCGCTTCCCAAATAATTAACTCTATTTCTCTCGCTAACGTGCGAGTTCTGCTCGTCGATGATGATGCCGATACGTGCAAATTTCTCAGCACTGTTCTAGAAGAAAATGATGCGATCGTGACTACCGCCACCTCTGCCGCAGAAGCATTACAAATCCTCGAACGATCGCGCCCCGATCTTCTTCTCAGCGATATTGGAATGCCAGAAACAGACGGCTACGAGCTAATTCGTACGATTCGCTCTTCGTCATCAGTGCCAGCGATTCCTGCCATTGCGCTAACGGCTTATGCTCAAGATGTAGATCGGGAGCGGGCGATCGCCGCCGGATTTCAGCGTCATTTTGCCAAACCCCTTGATGTAGAAGCAGTAATATCTTCGATCGCTGAATTAGTGCAACAGAAGACTCACAAGTTCTGAACTTGTCCCACAACTTCTAGTTCGCCTTGTCGATTGGTTCGCACTACAACGGCTCCACCTGACTGCGGACTGATGCCGCTGAGTTCGCCGATATTGGCGAAATGCGACATCATCATTAATTAGGACTTACACATGCCAGTAAAGCATCTGATAGGGATTCTCATTATGATGGAATACATTCGTAGGGGCGCTTTCTCTGTGCGCCCCTACAGATCTTGTATCTCACCCAATTAAAAAAGGCTATGAGAGATTCTTCGCTGCACCCAGAATGACAACATAACATTCAAGTGCGTAACTCCTGACAAGTTATCCAATTGGACGTGGATTTGGCAGGCGTACCAATCCAGCAAACTGCTTACCTGGATACCAAGGGGTTTGAGTCAGTTTGTCAAAACCAGGAATGCTCTCCATGTGCTTCACCATGCGATCGCGCATTGCTCGATCGGGTAGTTCTCCTCGCATTGCCCCCATATTCTCGGCAACATGATTTGGGTTTGTCGTTGCCGGAATTGCACAAGTGACAGCAGGATGAGAAATCGCATACTTGAGGAAAAATTGCGCCCAATTCTCACAGTCAATCTCGCGGGCGAAATCGGGCAAGGGTCGCCCTCTAACCAATTCAAATAGACGCGCCTTTTCAAACGGCATATTGGCTAAAACTGCCGTTCCTCGCTCTGCTGCTGCTGGTAGAATCCTCTCTTGCGCTGCACGTTGAGCGATCGAGTAACGGACTTGCACGAAGTCTAAATCGCCATTCTCGATCCATCGTTCCATTGCGGCAAAATACACTGGTTCGTGATGGGTAATTCCCAAGTAGCGGATTCTGCCTTCTTGCTTCCATGCCCGTAGCAAAGGGACGATGACATCAACATTCACGAGGCTGTGAACCTGCATGACATCGAGGCGATCGCGAGACAATCGTTGCATCGATTGCTCTAATTGTCGCTGCGCTTGAGAGCGATCGCCCAAAAATTCGCCAGTTGCCCAGATTTTATTCGCAATGAATAGATCGTCGGTCATGCCAAACTTCTGAGCAAATTCACCTATATTCACCTCTGACAGACCGTAGAGTGGTGAGACATCGATTATACGTCCACCTGCATCCCAAAAGCAGCGCATAACTTGCTGAAGATTATCGCGCGATCGCTCTGGCTTGACATCAAACGCCATGAAGGTTCCCAAGCCGATCGCGGGGATTCTCTCTTGCGTGCGCGGGATCTCTTTGGTAATCAGTTGCGAGGACTGTTTTGAGTTAGGTTTCGTTTGACTTTTGGCTTGTCCACCATGAAAAACTAAAGGTGTGAGGGCAGTGGTTACAGCACCAAGTCCCATGATTTTAATTGCCGTGCGACGGGGAATTGCTGGATGAGAATCAGCTGAATGCATATTTCGTGTCATGAATACTCTCTAAAAAATCGTTCAACGCAGACAAAAACTAAAATCAATCGCTCCCTATGCAAAGATCTCAATGCAAAAATAGCCAGCTTAAATAATTTGTAAATCGCAGAAGTTGACAGTTAACCGTTAACTGTCAACTGTTAACCATTAACTGTTCACCACCACAAAGACAAGTTCATGACTCAAATTGAATCGCTATATTTCATATTAGAAGCAAGTTAAAAGATTGCTATTTCAGATTAGATATGGCGTAATAATTTATAGTTATTACAATCAAACTGATATGGAGTTCCGCCAACTCAAATATTTTGTCGCGGTGGCTGAAGAACTACATTTCGGTCGGGCATCTGAGACATTGCACTTGAGCCAACCTGCATTAAGCAAACAAATTCAAGCGTTGGAAAATAGCTTAGAAATTCAATTATTGGAACGCACCAAACACTGGGTAAAGTTAACTCCAGCCGGACAGAAATTTCTCGAAACAGCACGCCGAGTTCTACGTGAGGTAGAAGAAGGCATACAAGTTACAAGACAGGTAGCTGACGGGCAAAGCGGACGGGTGAGGATTGGCTTGACTGAAGCAACGCTGTTTAGCCTTGCGCCAAAAATTTTCAGCACGTACCGAGAGCGTTATCCGCAGGTTGATTTGATCTTAAGTAGTGGTGGAACGGAAGCCCATGTCGAGCAATTACGCACTCACCAAATTGATGTTGGGCTTGTTTATCTGCCGATCCGCGAACCGTCTCTTGCCATCTATCCGTTATATGAAGAGACATACATCGCTGCACTGTCAGCATCCCATCCGCTGGCTAGACAAAAACAACTATCCATAGCATCACTTGCCGACCAACCCCTGGTTGGATATCCGCGATCGCTTGCTCCTGTGCTGTATGCTGATTTTATTAAATGCTGCGAACGAGCGGGGTTTGTTCCCAACATCGTGCAAGAGGCTGCACTCGCTCAAACTCGCTTGGGATTAGCAGCCGCCGGAGTTGGCATTGCATTTGTGCTTGCCGATTTACAAAACTTGAGCGCGAAAGGAGTGGTTTACCGACCTTTATCCGATGATTTTCCTAAGTTAAAATTGGCTGTAGCGTGGCGACAGAACGAATCTTCACCTGTCGTACAAGAGTTTATTAAGGTAATTAGAGCAATAGTATTGTCACAGCTATCCGCGTAATCCTGCAACGATTCCACCATCAACCAGTAATGTATTACCAGTAATATAGGCAGAATCATCTGATGCTAACCACAGCACGGGCTTAGCAATTTCTTCAGGTTGAGCGATTCGCTTGAGTCCAGCAATCGATTCGTCTACTCGCTTGCGTCCTTCTGGAGTCTTGCCACCTGGAGTATCGCGAAATAATCTAGTATCTGTAACTCCAGGTGCAACTTCAACAACGCGAATGCCTGCTTGCCCATATTCCATTGCTGCGGCTTGAGTTAAACCCAGCATTCCGTGTTTGCTGGCAGCATAATGCGACATATTCGGACGAGTGGCAACCTGATGGATCGATGAAGTGTTGATGATGACACCGCTTTTGTTACGCATCATGTGCGGAATCTCGTACTTCATCGACAACCAAACACCTTTAAGGTTGGTGTCTATCACCTCATCCCATTCTTGCTCTGAGATTTCGTGCAATGGCTTTCGAGGCGCAATTCCAGCGTTATTAAAAGCAATATCGAGACGACCGTAGGTATTGACAACTTTTTCGACAAAAGCTGCTACTTCATTTGCTTTTTGTACGTCAGCGCGGACATACACAGCTTTACCGCCCTCTTTTTGGATTTCTGCTACGATTTCGCGCCCTAATGCTTCCCGTCTTCCGCAAAAGCCGACAGCAGCCCCTTCACGCGCAAAAGCGATCGCGGCTGCACGACCGATTCCAGAAGTTGCCCCCGTAATTAAGACAACTTTTCCCGCAAAGCGATCGCCAGAACTAGAGCGTTGAGGTGTAGATTCATCCACTTTCTGAGCAGAAACTCTTTTATTTGTCAATCCCACAGTAGCAGCTCCAGCAACGCTGGCAATTCCCGTTTGAATGAGTTGACGACGGCTAGGCGATCGCGTGTTGTTGCGTTTCATGAACTACCTCGGCAATTTGGCAAGTCAAAACATCTGCGATAGCTCAAGTGTAGATTCATGCTTAAAATATTGACAATAGCTTTTTTAAACACCAGTATCGTGCAAAAATAGCAATAATAAAATAGCACCCAGCACTTTAACTTTTGACTTTTAACTTTTGACTTTTAACTTTTGACTTGCTGATGCATCGCCTCCAAGATCTAGAAGTTTTCGTGCAAGTTGTAAAAAGCGGTAACTTTGCCAAAGCTGCGGCAGAATTGCAACTTAATCCTTCAGCAATTAGTCGCCGCATTAGCCATCTCGAAGACCATTTAGGCGTGCGGTTATTTCATCGCACTACCCGAAACCTCAGCTTAACAGAAGTAGGCGATCGCTATCTCAAGCGCTGTTTGAGCATTTTGGCAGAACTTGAGGAAGCAGAACGCGAAGCTAAGCAACATAGCGAAGCACCCCAAGGAACCCTGCACGTCAGTTGTTCTACTTTATTTGCGCATCAATGTATTCTCACCCTTCTGCCTCAATTTCTGGAACAATACCCCCAGGTAAAGATCGAACTGATTTTGACTGATGATATCGCCGATCTTGTGGACGAAGGAATTGACGTAGCAATTCGGATTGGCGAGTTAGCTAATTCTGCTTTAATGACTAGAAAACTGGTATGCGATCGCCGGATTATCTGCGCTTCACCGCAATATCTCGATCTCTATGGTACGCCAATGAGTCCTGACGATCTCGCCCATCATAATTGTCTCAGCTTAAACGTTCGGAAAACCACCCTGAACCAGTGGCGGTTTCGAGATGCATCTGGGTTGAGAGAAATCGACGTGCGAGGAAATTTTGCCGTTAACAGTGGTGAAGCACTTTACAAAGCTGTCATAGCAGGATTGGGGATCGGTCGCGTGACTGAATTTCTCTCTAGTCAAGATTTATCATCGGGTCGGTTGGTACGTTTACTTACCGACTATGAAGATGAGAATGAAGTGGGAATTTATACTGTATTTCCCACGAACCGTTATTTGTTACCTAAGGTTCAATGTTTTGTGGAATTTCTCGTCAACAGTTTTGCTTAGATCCAATTGAAATCCTTTCTGTCGCATCAGAGGGAACGGGGAATGAACAACAGGCAATAGAAAAAACTGTTGCCCGTTCCCTTGAATTTAAGCACTAAAGTATTTTGCGACTGGGTGATAGGTCACAATGGCAGTGGTAGATTGTTCGGGATAAAGTTGCTCGCTTTCATCCATATACAAATCGATCCGTTTTGTATCTAACAAATCCAGTTGCTTGTATTGATCCTGAATATTCGGACACGCAGGATAACCAAAGCTGTAGCGCGAACCGCGATAGCGTTGCGCCAGCATATCTCGAATGTTATCCGGTTCTTCAGCCTCAAATCCCAATTCGCGCCTGATTCTGGCGTGCGTCCACTCTGCTAAAGCTTCCGCCAATTGCACCGCTAACCCGTGGAAGTAGAGATAATCTGTATACTGGTTGGCTGCAAATAGCTTTTGAGCGTATTCTGTAGCAATGTGTCCTACTGTCACCGCTTGCATGGGAAAGACATCAATAATTCCCGACTCCTTCGGCGCGAAGAAATCGGCAATACACAGACGGCGCAAGGATTTTTGTCTGGGAAACTCGAATGTCGTTACCTGTTGGGAATGGTTTTGTGGATCGTATACACATAATGTATTTCCTTCTGATTGACAGGGGAAGTACCCATAAATCACTTGTGGGTGCAAGAGATTTTCAGCGACAATCTTTTGCTTCCAATCTTCTAGAATTGGATAGACTTTCTCATTCAAGAAAGCCTGATATTCTTCCTTAGATTGTTCCTTTGGCTTGCGAAATTGCCATTGTCCGGCAATTAAAGCCTGTAAATCTAAATGCCAGAAGATTTCATTCCAAGGAATATCTTGCGGTTGCAGCAGTTTTGTCCCCCAGAAAGGCGGTGTCGGACGTTCTATGTCTACTGCTACTGCTTCGGATCTCTTGGTATCAATTTCGGTAGGTACGGGCGCACTGCTGTGCGCCCGTACAGGGGATTCCATAGCAGGTTCTTTGTGTCCGTTCCCGTTTACTTCCGCGTCAGCCGATTCACCCAAAAAGCCTTTAAGATCGTCCCATTGACTTGTAGCCTTCGCTGGCATTAATTTATCCATGAAATGCAAATCTGAAAAAGCATCTTTGCCGTAAACGACTTTACCTTTGTAAGTGTTTTGGCAATCTTCATAGACAAACTTAGGTGTTAGCGCCGCACCACCTAAAATTACCGGAACGGTAATTCCTTTTTCGTTGAATGTCGCCAAGTTCTCTTTCATGAAGGCGGTGGATTTTACCAACAAGCCACTCATGGCAATACAATCAGCCTTGTGCTGTTCGTAAGCATTGATGATATTTTCTACAGGCTGCTTAATTCCCAGGTTAATCACCTTGTAGCCGTTGTTGGACAGGATGATATCTACCAAATTCTTGCCGATGTCGTGGACATCACCCTTCACCGTAGCAATAATAAAGGTTCCTTTGGCGCTGTTACCACCTTCCGACTTTTCCATGTGGGGTTCGAGATAAGCCACGGCTGCTTTCATCGTCTCCGCCGACTGCAACACGAACGGGAGTTGCATTTGTCCCGAACCAAACAGTTCGCCGACAACTTTCATGCCATCAAGTAGATAGACATTGATAATATCCAAAGGTGGATATTGCTTCATGGCTTCGGCTAAGGCTTGTTCTAAACCAATCCGTTCGCCGTCGATGATGTGACGTTTGAGGCGTTCTTCAATCGGAAGATTTTCATCTACACCTTTATCGCGCTTCGTTGTTACCCCTTCAAATAGCGTCGTCAACTCAGTTAAGGGGTCGTAAACGCAGACATCACCTTCAAATTTGCGATCGTCGTAAATCAGCTGACGGCAAATTTCTTGATGTTTTTCCTCAATCTTTGCCAATGGTAAAATTTTACTTGCACTGACGATCGCCCCATCCATGCCTACCTGCATTGCTTCGTGTAGGAACATGGAATTGAGTACGATCCGCGCTGCTGGATTCAAACCAAAGGAAACGTTGGAAACACCCAACATAATATGACAGCCTGGTAATTCCTGACGAATGCGACGCACCGCTTCAATTGTCGCCTTACCATTTTTTCTATCTTCTTCAATCCCCGTCGAAATTGGTAAACAAAGCGTATCAAAAAAGATTTCGCGGGCAGGAATGCCGTATTCTACTGCTTGTCTGTAGGCACGCTGGGCAATTTCAAACTTTTTATCTGCCGTCCGTGCCATCCCGTCTTCATCAATCGTACCAATGACGACACCAGCGCCATACCTTTTCGCCAATTCCAAAACTTTGAGGAATCTTTCTTCCCCATCTTCATAGTTGGTGGAGTTGAGGATGCATTTACCCCCAGCTACCTTTAATCCCGCCTCCATCTTTTGCCATTCTGTAGAGTCTAGCATCAAAGGTAGAGTGACATTATTCACCAAACGGGACACTAATTCGTGCATATCCCGTTCGCCATCTCGTCCTACATAATCCACGTTAACATCGAGGACGTGCGCGCCTTCTTTAACCTGCGCCCTTGCCATCGATACTAATCCATCCCAATCTTCTGCGTTGAGTAAATCGCGGCACTTTTTAGAACCACTGGCGTTTAAGCGTTCCCCGACTATGAGGAAAGAGTTATCTTGCTCGTAGGGTTGAGTGCTATAAATCGATGCTGCTGCGGGTTCTAGTTGCGGATTTCTCACCCCTGGTTTTAATTCTTTAGCAATTTCAGCCAGTTGTTGAATGTGTGCTGGACGTGTCCCACAGCAACCCCCGATTACTTGGACACCCAAATCTTCCACAAAATGCATCAAATGCATCCGCAATTCTGTCGGTGTAAGACGATAATGCGCTTGTCCGCCGACGTTTTCCGGTAAACCCGCGTTAGGAATACAGGAAACGATAAAAGGCGAATGTTCAGACAAATATTTAATGTGTGGTTTCATCAAGTCTGGACCCGTGGCGCAGTTCAGACCGAGAATGTCAATTTTATAGGGTTCTAGAATTGTTAGCGCGGCGTTGATTTCCGTTCCAACTAGCATCGTCCCCATCGATTCCATCGTTACAGAAACCATTAAGGGACGGCGTTCGCCTTTTTTAGCAAACACTTCTTCGATCGCATTCAAGGCTGCTTTAATTTGCAGTACGTCTTGACACGTCTCGACAATGAATAGATCGACACCACCATCATACAAGGCTTCGGCTTGTTCGACGTAAGCCGTTTTCATCGTGTCGAAGTCGATGTGTCCCAAAGTTGGCAGTTTGGTTCCAGGTCCCATCGAACCCGCTACAAAGCGTGGTTTTTCTGGGGTAGAAAATTCTGCGGCTACTCGCTTGGCAAGTTCTGCTGCGGTTTTATTTAAATAATAGGCTTTATCCGCTAAGTCATACTCTGCTAAAACGATGGATGTCCCGCCAAAGGTATCGGTTTCCACCACGTCCGCACCAGCAGCGAAGAAGTCGCGATGCACTTTTGCCACTGCTTCGGGATTAGTATGGACGAGATATTCATTACAGCCTTCGTACTGGGAACCGCCGAAATCCTCAGCCGTCAAGTTTTGCGATTGTAAATTCGTCCCCATCGCGCCGTCAAATACAATTACTGGGCGTTCTGGGCTATGCAGTCGAGATAGAAACAAACTATTCATGTGCCACGCTACTTAGCAGAGTTAGGAATGATATTTGGACTACAGTTTAGATAATTTAAGATTTTCTTACCTGTTATCTATTTTGCCGACTTTCTGAAATTTTCCAAGCGATTGCAGAATTTTTATCTAGGAGCGAGGAGTGAGGAGTGAGGGAATAAGGGGGACAAGGGGGAGAAGAGAGAGTCGCGGAGCTGAGGGAGCTGAGGGAGCTGAGGGAGCTGAGGGAGAAAATACTCGTTACTCTTTACTGGTAACTGTCAACTGTCAACTGTCAACTGTCTTCACGCAGTGTAGCGTAGCGTCTACCGTCAACTGTCAACTACCAATTACCCATTACCATGTCCATTTATAATGTTATCGGCAAGTCTTATTCGCAATTTCGGTTTCCAGATCGCCGGATTGTAGATTTCATCCTGAGTGTCCTCCAGTTGCCTCCTGGTAGTACGATCGCCGATATTGGTGCGGGTACGGGAGGATATAGTCGGGCGATCGCAGAACGAGGATTTTTAGTCTATGCTGTCGAACCTTCTGAGGTGATGCGTTCTCAGGCTATACCTCATGCTCAAATGAAGTGGGTTGATGGATGTGCAGAGGCAATTCCTTTACCCGATAATTCAGTTGATGCAGCGATTTGTATTTTGTCTTTACATCATTTTACAGATTTAGAAGCTGCTTTGTTGGAAATACATCGAGTTGTCAGGACGGGGGCGACCGCTTTTTTTACTTATGATTCTCAAGCTAGAAAAGATTTTTGGTTGGATGATTATTTTCCGTTTCTTTGGGAATATGATGAAGACTCATTTTTCCCCCTGGAATATATTGTATCGTTTATTCAAACTCATCTTAAAAAGACAGTAGATATCTACCGTTTTCCTTTACCACCAGATTTAACAGATTTGTTTCTTGCCGCAGGTTGGCAGCAACCAAAAATGTATTTAAATTCTGAAATTCGGGCGAGTATGTCAGCTTTTGCTTTAACCGATCCTCAGTTGGTGGAGACGGGTGTGAAGCAACTAGAAGCAGATTTAGCAAGTGGTGAATGGCAGATAAAATATGGCAAATATTTAGAATTTACAGAATTTGATGTTGGTTATCGAATTATAGTTGCTAAATGACAATTACAGAAAACAGATAGGAGGGTAGGCATGGTTCACCCTCCAATTAAATTCTACCGATAGAATACAACTGTTATATACTTGAGTATGTCGGAAAATAGTTAAAAGTTACTGCTTTCTCTTTTACTGCATGACAAACATTTTCGGTGAGAGACCTGTTGTTATGAATTTCTTGCAACACCCCTTTACGGGTTTTACTGCCAACCAACAGAAACCATAATTCTGTGAACTGCCATAAGTGCATAGAATTTGAATGGGCAGCAATATTACGTAATTTTCTTATTTGATCTATGGTAGAAGCAGCTGCATAACTTTGAGCTAACCACAGGGATAAGGGGTGTTTCCATTGTTGCAAGAATTGTTGCACTAACAGTCGGTCAGCCTGACTAATTTTATCGCTACGTTCAACGGTGTAGTATAAATTAGTATTAGGTCTATTTTCTTGCTGCAAGCTAAATTTTGTAAAAGTTTGCCACTGCTGAGATAACAAGATTCGTAGATCTCCTAGCGTGTATTCTCCATCAACGATTAGATTAATGCTTCCTAGCAGAATAGAAGCCTTTTCAAAAAAACTAACAGAGGTATTTTTAGTTAACAAGAACTGATAAAGTTGCTTGAAAAAAGGATTAACAATTTCTCTTTCTGCTACTAATCCCAAGGGATGTCCTGCATCGGAATAATCGGCAGAAGTGGTGAACTCTTCTGTCTTTATCATTTTGTAATATCTGTAGGCGTTGCGTAAATCTCTTTGGCTAGCTGGGTGCAAGCAATTCCACGCTACAAGTCCTAGCTTGGACTTAACTTGTTTCTCGGCATTTTCTAAAGAAATAGTTTGTGGAAACTGACTTTGTGCGTCTTCAAGTTTTAAAATTTTCTTCTTTTGTTTCTCAACCAAAAACTCATGCTCTTTGAGTTGATTTTGCAAATGCAACAATTTATCTTCTTGCTCTAGCGATAAAATTTTATTTTGACGAAAAATCTCTAGTTCTTGCTTGAGTATTTCGACCTGTTCATTTTGTTGCTCGATAACGGCTGCTTGTTCCAAAAGCAGCCGATCTTTATCTGCTATTTCTAGAGCATTTATAGCAGCTTTGATTAAATTAAACTCATATGGTTGAGAAACATCTACTTGTTTAGAGACTTCTCTTCTTTTTCCGCGTAAACCGATTTTTTTACCTTTTTCTACTGCTAAAATTTCTCCACGTTCGTTTCTAATTCTGAGTTCTTGAGTTGATGCATTGTCAACCACGCAACACGTATATCTGCATTTATTGTAGTAAAATTCAGCTGCCATCTTAATTTTTTGGAAAGTCAGAACATGAATTTAGGCAAGTTCGCTCGGAGCGGCGATCGCTCTCATATAGCTCTTACTCCATCTAATAGAGAATATATGCTAACTAGCCAACCAATAGTTAATTTTCTTGTATAATTTTCATCAAAAAATATTATGAACTTGTGAAGAAAAAATTAAAATAAAATAGGTAAACGTTGAGGTAAAAAAGCACGGTCATCTTAACTTGTAATTAATGACACCTATGGCAAAAATCTAGCGCGATCGCGCTCCAACTTTCCAGATCGAACGGCTATCCTCACAACTTCCTCAACTTTGTTATCTAACTTAAGAGTGAGACAAATACCTTCATAAGAGTGAAGACAGATGGAGATGGAGCCGCGAGCCTAATGAACAGCAGCAAAGGCTGGCACTTTGCCACAAAACAACTGATTCAATTTCTCTGCGCTTTGGTACTGCTATCGGTGCTATTCTTCGTTACACCAAGTTGGGCAAAGGATGCCGCGAGTGGCAAGCAAGTCACGATCGCTGCTGAACAAATTATTCATGATGACGTGTATTTGGCTGGGGAGACAATCTTGCTGAATGGTACTGTCAAAGGCGATGCGGTTTTGGCAGCGAAACAAATTACCCTGAATGGCAGGGTTGAAGGCGACTTAATTGCAGCAGGACAAGTTATTACAATTAATGGCAGTGTAGGCGATGATGCGCGACTGGCTGGACAGGTGTTAATTCTCCAGCCAAAAGCACGGATAGCAGACGATGCGATCGCGGCTGGTTTCAGTTGGGAAAATCAAACTGGCAGTAATATAGGTGGCGACTTAACTATCTTTGCTAACCAAGCTTTGTTAGCTGGAAGTATAAAACACGATGCGATCGCGGCAACAAATGCCTTGGAACTGAGGGGAAGCGTCGGCAGAAATATGCAAGCCACAGCAGTAGGCGATCCCCAGTTGGTTGAAATTCCCTTTGTGCCTAAACCCCCCGTAACAGTAGCGCCAGTTAAACCAGGTTTCACCCTGACAGACACAGCACAAGTTGGTGGCAAAGTCAATTATAAATCTGCGACTACGGCTCAAATTAGCCCAAGAGCAAAGATTGGGGGTGGAGTTGTAGGAGAAGCATTAGAACAACATCAAATTGCACCTACATCAAATCCAGTTAGGGAAGCAATTTGGCAGATTCAGCGCCTATTGGCTTTACTCTTCGTTGGTTGGTTGTTGCTGCGATTTGTCCCCACTTGGACGCACAATTTAGCTACAAGAGTCAAAGCTAAACCGTTATCGAATTTAGGTTGGGGGATACTAGCATTTGTGGCAGTTGGAGTAGGTACGATCGCGATCGCCACTGTAACTGTTATACTTTCTATTCTTTTAGCGATCGCTCTACCTAGTCTCGTTCCACCAGTCTTGGGATTGGGAATAGTCGCGAATCTTGCTCTCGCAGTCAGCTTTATCGCTTTTGCCAGTTTTGTGCCGCAGATTGTCTTTAGCTTATTAGCCGGAAGCTGGCTATTGCAAAAATTACAACCTAGTACTCCCATACAACCCCCAGTACGACAATTTGTAGCGCTGGGGATTGGTTTATTAGGATTTGTTCTGCTGACAACTGTTCCCGTACTAGGGGCGATCGTCACCCTCATTGCAATCTTTGTCAGCCTCGGCGCACTCGCACAACACGTTACCAGTCGTAAGCCACAAGAGGCAATTGTTAACCACAAATTCCCAATCGCCAACCATTAAATCCTTGTTCTGGCGATCGCGCGATCTATTGCTTTCTATCCTAAGCTTGAGTTACATGTAGCAAATAGGACTGCTACATATATTTTAGTTAGCTTACAATCCTCAAATCACAACCGAGTTGCGATCGCTGCAAAGAAATAGGTGTCACTCCAAAATAGATATTAAGACCCTATTTGACTTCGTGCAAAGATGCAAAGAGAATCGCCAAACTTACGCCAGAGAAAGATAAATGTTCAATGACATTTCCCCTCTATGGATTTCTCTAAAAACCTCCTTAATTGCCACAACTATTACTTTCTTTCTCGGAATTATCGCCGCCTATTGGATGCTAGGGTATCGAGGTAAGTGGCGATCGATAATTGAGGGAATATTTATCTTGCCTCTCATTTTACCACCAACAGTAGTAGGTTTTTTATTACTAGTACTATTTGGAAAATACGGCATACTAGGACAATTTTTAGCCGCTTTTAATCTCAATATTGTCTTCACCTGGTATGCAGCCGTCATCACCGCTACAGTAGTAGCCTTTCCATTAATGTACAAGACTACCTTGGGAGCATTTGAACAAATCGACGCAAATTTAATTCGTGTAGCAAGAACATTAGGTGCTTCTGAATGGACTGTTTTCTGGCGTGTCAGCTTTCCTTTAGCAATTCCTGGAATTATTAGTGGTGCGACGCTAGCTTTTGCCCGCGCGTTAGGAGAATTTGGTGCAACATTAATGTTAGCAGGTAATATCCCAGGACAAACGCAAACTATTCCGATGGCTATTTACTTCTCAGTTGAAGGCGGATCGATGCAAGAAGCTTGGGGATGGGTGCTAGTCATCATCATGATTTCTCTGTCTGGGATTGTAGCAGTCAATTTTTGGCAAGAAACGAGAAGACATTCGGGAGTCGGTAGGGGTGGGTTTCCAAACCCTCCCGTACAGGAGTCGGGAACTGGGGAGCAAATACCAATTACCGAATCAAAATTATTTGTAAATATTCAAAAACAATTAGCAGAATTCGATCTGAATGTAACTTTTAGTAATGACGATCGCCCATTAGGACTTTTGGGAGCTTCTGGCGCAGGTAAAAGTATGATTTTGCGCTGTCTGGCAGGGATTGAAACGCCTAATGCTGGTAAAATTGAGTTAAATGGGCGGGTGCTGTTTGATTCTCAACGCCAAATTAATCTTCCCACACGCGATCGCAAAATTGGTTTTCTTTTTCAGAACTATGCTTTATTTCCTCACCTAACAGTAGGACAAAATATTGCCTTCGGTTTACCAAAAGCTACGCCAAAAAAACAAATTATCCAAGTCGTAGAAACTCAACTTGTATCAATGCAACTACATGGTTGTGCTAATCGTTATCCCCATCAACTTTCCGGCGGACAACAACAGCGAGTCGCTTTAGCACGGGCTTTAGCCAGTCAACCAGAAGCATTGTTATTGGACGAACCGTTTTCAGCTTTAGATACTCATTTACGCAGTCAATTAGAACAGCAATTAATTTCTATTCTGTCTAATTATCAAGGTGTAACTCTGTTTGTCAGCCATAATTTAGAAGAAGCTTATCGAGTTTGTCAAAATTTATTGGTCATGGAAAAAGGAATTGCGATCGCTAGCGGTTCCAAATACGATATATTTGAACGTCCTCAAACTTACAGCGTAGCTCAATTAACTGGATGTAAAAACTTTTCTCGTGCCGAGATTGCTGTTGATGGAATGGTAAAAGCAACAGATTGGGGAGTAGAGTTACAGGTTACAGAATCTATTTCCGAACAATTAAAATATGTAGGAATTCGCGCCCATCAAATTATTTTCACGACTGACTCAAACCGCGAAAATACTTTTCCTTGTTTTTTAGCTCAAACTAGCGAAACTCCCCATCGTATGACTGTATATCTCAAGTTGTACCAACAGCCAACAAACCCCAGCGATTATCACCTGCAAGCAGAAGTTTTTAAGGAAAAGTGGGAGATTCTGAAAGGGCGATCGTTTCCCTGGTATATTAGGCTAGATCCAATGCGGCTAATTTTAATGACGTAAATGCGATCGCATGTGGCAGGATGCGTTAACAACGCACCCTACGAAAATCTTAAATGCGATCGCATGTGGCAGGATGCGTTAACAACGCACCCTACGAACATCTATTCTGTGAATTGAGTTTATGTTTGATGATTCAGCGATCGCAGAAATTTCTTTTGATGATTTTCTCAAAGTCGATATGCGAGTTGGGACAATTATTGCTGTTGAAGATAACTTGAAAGCGCGAAACCCTGCTTATATATTGACAATAGACTTTGGCGAGTTGGGACAAAAAATGAGTTCGGCACAAATTACTGATAACTATTCTAAAGCCGAACTCATCGGCAAGCAAATTATTGCTGTCGTTAACTTCCCAGCGAAAAGAGTAGCAGGCGTTAAGTCAGAAGTATTGGTATTAGGAGCAGTACCTAATGACAAAGGAGTGGTTTTATTAGAGCTAAACTTACCTGTAGAAAACGGAACTCGAATTAGCTAACAGCAATTTTTGCTACTGAAAATTACTTTTTAGTCAGGAAAACCCTAAATCTTTCAGAGCCAAAATCCGATTTAATCTAGGTAATTGGCTAGCACAGTAGTAGCGATAGCTGATAAACTGGTCTACTTGGATTGGTTTTAAAAGCCCCATTTCGTCATAGAGACGTAGCGCTTTGATGAATACACGAATAAGTTTAGTAAAGTCACCAATTTTGAACAGCAAATCTGCGTTTATAGCGTTTCCTATACAGGTGAAATACATTCGTAGGGGCGCATAGATGTGCGCCCCTACAGATCTATGTACCCGATCCAATTGAGAATAGCTATAACTGTTAACTATTTCTAGTACACACCCTCCTTTAAGGGCATCAAGAGTAAATTATTTCAATGTCCGAATCTCATATTACCGTCACCGTTCCTGCTACCACGGCAAATCTAGGACCAGGATTTGATTGTATTGGTGCAGCATTAACTGTATACAATCGGTTCGAGTTTTCCCGCTCGGAAGTAGGCAAACTGAGCATCACAGTTACAGGTACAGAAGCCGCCAAAGTTAAGACAGATGAGAATAATTTACTGTACCAGGCTTTTTTGAGACTGTATCAACACATTAAGCAATCGCCGCCAGCAGTAGCAATTGAAATTGAATTAGGCGTACCTTTGGCGCGGGGTTTGGGGAGTTCGGCTACTGCAATCGTTGGTGGTTTGGTAGGTGCAAATCAATTAGCAGGTACGCCTTTAAGTCAAGCTGAGGTGATGAATTTAGCGATCGCAATGGAAGGACATCCTGATAATGTCGTACCAGCCTTGCTAGGTGGCTGTCGGCTAGCGGCTAGCGACATCACGTCAAATTGGCAAATTTGCGATATCCCGTGGCAAGAAAATGTCGTACCAGTCGTTGCAATTCCTAATTTTGAGCTATCGACATCTGAAGCGCGGCGGGTTTTACCGACTCAGGTGAGTCGCGCCGATGCAATTTTTAATACAGCACATTTAGGACTACTACTGCGGGGTTTAGCAACAGGTAATGGAGAATGGATCGGTGCAGCTTTGCAAGATCGACTGCATCAACCATACCGTCAAGGATTGATTGCAGGTTATGAAGCCTTACAAAATGCCGCTTTAGCTGCTGGAGCCTACGGGATGGTTATTAGCGGCGCGGGACCAACTTTACTAGCATTGACGGAAACCGCACAGGCGACGGCTGTAGCAACTGCAATGCAGTCAGCTTGGCAACAACAAGGAATCGATGCTGAAGTGCGATCGCTGGCGCTCGACACTCAAGGGGCAACTACCAACCCTGTTTGATTCGTGAAATTCAGATGTAGGGTGGACAATGCCCACCCCAATACTTCTCGGTGAGGATACATAGCCCTTGAAGATCCCCCAACCCCCTTAAAAAGGGGGCAAGAGTTCCCCCCTTAAAAAGGGGGGTTAGGGGGGATCGAATCAAAACCTACGAAGTATTGTTGCCCACCCTACCAGAAAAGCGCCTACAATTGATTGAGTTAGTAATAGTAGTATCCATAATAATTAGCTTTTATCAACTCAATCTTTTGCTTTATCAAGATATTATAATTTAAGCGATCGCTCTCGAAGATCGCACTATATATTTCACTTATATTAGTTAGCAAAACTAATTTAAAATATTGCTAATTCAAGCTAAATATTCAATAGAAGAACATCTGTATTTTTCAACTCAATTAGTGTTTAAAATTGTAACAAAACCTGATATCTTTCTATTCTTTATTGATACTCTAAAATGAAAGGGAAAAATTTGTTGCCTGGGTTTTAATTTATCATTCCTCAGTGATAAATTAAATCCTGCCTCTACTAACCTAGAGGCATTTTTATTGTAGTTGCAGACAATTTTATTCCTAACAAAAACTCAACCTCTAATAGTATAGAGGTCAAATCTTCAAATACTATTATTTTGCTTTTATAGTAGGGCAGCAAATTTCCACCCTACTAATGACAAATGACCAATGACAAATAACGATTAAGGAGTAGGCTTAAAATAGGTGCCATACTGCAAACCTGGAAACCAAATTTGCAACATAATTAGCACTACCGAAAGAGCAACCATTGTAAAAGTTGCCATCACGGGGGCAAGAGTGAGATATTTAAACACATGTTGCATGGCTATTTTCCTAATTGAGACTTTGAAGAGTGCAGAACAAAATTTTGAATTATTTCAACTCAATTAATTCGGCTACCGTGGTGAGATTGGAATTTCCTCATCTCTAGCAGTTAAGTCACCACTCAAGAATTCTTGCAGCGCTAAAAGAGGCCAAAGAACAGCTTTCGTTATGGACTGTAATGCCAGCGGTAAATCGATAAAAATTTCTTTCATTTCAGGGTCGCTGGCTGATTTAGTAGCACGGAGATAAGAGCGACCGCTCCAGCCGATAAAACCAGCCACGTACAAAAATAGACCAATGGGAGCTAAAACATCAGTAGCTCTATCTAAGCGATCGAGTGGCAAATGAGGTAAACCATCTGAACCGCAAAGTTCGTATTTTGCGTAAGCCTTAAATGGCTTATTGAAGTAATAAGTATCAGGAGCATTTTTCATCCGCGCCTGAAAAGCTGGCGATTTGCTACAAGGTACGAGAGTGCTGTTAGCCGCTGAAGCCGTAGGAATTGTACTGCCCCAAATTACAAAGGCGATCGCTAGTGCAAATAATAACCGCCTCATGTTAATTCCAGTGTCTGTGTTTTCACTTTTTATGAACTGCATAGCATCATTAATGGTTATTTCTAGAGGCGCGATCGCTCTTTTGTAGAGGCGATCGTCATTGTCTTTGGCAAGTATCCTAACAGACTCAAAATTCAATCTAATCTGATTTGATAAAAATTAAATTGTCCTGACTACAAGATAAAAAACGTTTTGTATTTTATAACTTTACATATTATTTTTCAAGGTTCAAATCCTGACTGCAAAAGAATTTTAGAAATGCGAATCATCTCATAAACTTTTTTTGTAGCTTCATTTATGAAGAAAAAATCTCAACTCATCTAGTTATTTTCGTTTTCTTTACAACGCCAGCCGGGATGCGATCGCTCGCGAACAACAGATATTTTTATGTAGGGTGGGAAATACCCACCCTACGCTCGATTAACCAAACTTACCAGCAGTCGAAGCAATCACGAAAGCAGCATAAGTGAGGACGTAGCCAACTGCAAAGTGAGCTAACCCCACAACGCGAGCTTGAACGATGGATAGAGCCACGGGCTTGTCTTTCCAGCGAATCAGGTTCGCAAGAGGTGTCCGTTCGTGCGCCCAGACCAAAGTTTCGATCAATTCTTGCCAGTAACCGCGCCAAGAAATCAGGAACATGAAACCAGTTGCCCAGACTAAGTGTCCCAACAGGAACATCCAAGACCAGACAGACAGGTTATTCATGCCATAGGGGTTATAGCCGTTAATCAACTGAGCTGAATACAGCCACAGGTAATCGCGCAACCAACCCATGAGGTATGTCGAAGACTCGTTGAACTGAGCCACGTTACCTTGCCAAATTCCTAAGTGCTTCCAGTGCCAGTAGAACGTCACCCACCCAATCGTGTTCAGCATCCAGAATGCAGCCAGGTAGAAGGAGTCCCAAGCAGAGATATCGCAAGTGCCACCCCGACCGGGACCATCACAAGGGAAGGCATAGCCAAAGTCTTTCTTGTCTGGCATCAGCTTGGAACCGCGGGCATCTAAAGCGCCTTTGACTAATACCAACGTGGTTGTGTGTAAAGCGAGGGCAAATGCGTGGTGTACCAAGAAGTCACCAGGACCAATCGTCAAGAACAAAGAGTTCGTACCAGCATTGATCGCACCTAACCAACCAGGCAACCAGACGTTACCGTGATTGGGCCAAGCTGTTGTAGCGATACTATCTGGGTTAGACAACAGAGTATCGAAGCCGTACAAAACCTTACCGTGGGAAGCCTGAATGAACTGGGCGAACACGGGTTCGATTAGAATTTGCTTTTCGGGAGTACCGAAGGCAACGACGACATCGTTATGAACGTAAAGCCCTAGAGTATGGAAACCCAAGAAGAGCGATACCCAAGACAGGTGAGAGATAATCGCCTCTTTGTGCTTCAGGACACGTTCTAATACGTTGCCCTTATTTTGCTCTGGATCGTAGTCCCGTACCCAGAAGATCGCTCCGTGGGCAAAAGCCCCCAGCATGATGAATCCAGCAATGTACTGGTGATGCGTGTATAACGCTGCCTGAGTCGTGTAGTCCTGCGCCATGAATGCGTAGGGAGGCAGGGAATACATGTGTTGTGCCACCAGCGAGGTGATGACCCCTAAGCAAGCCAAGTGCCAGCCGAGCTGGAAGTGGAGAGAGTTATTGTAGGTGTCGTAAATGCCTTGGTGAGGCATGTTGAACGGACCTTCTACCGGAACGCCAAAGAAGTTCTTGGCATTCATCATCTCTTTGATGCTGTGACCGATACCGAAGTTGGTACGGTACATGTGTCCGGCAACGATGAACAATACCGCGATCGCCAAATGATGGTGAGCGATATCCGTCAGCCATAAAGACTGAGTTTGAGGGTGGAAGCCACCTAAAAAGGTCAAGATAGCCGTCCCCGCACCCTGAGAGGTTCCAAATACATGATTGGCAGTGTCAGGGTTAGCAGCATAAGCCGCCCATTTCCCCGTAAAGAAGGGCGTTAGACCTTCTGGATGGGGTGGTGTAGTCAGAAAGTTATTCCAACCGACGTGCTGCCCGCGAGCCTCGGGAATAGCAACGTGAACCAGGTGTCCAGTCCAAGCTAAGGAGCTAACGCCAAACAATCCCGCTAGGTGATGGTTGAGGCGAGACTCCGCACTCTTAAACCAGGCAAGTCCTGGGCGGAATTTGGGCTGTAAGTGCAACCAGCCAGCTAGTAAGAATACCGAAGCTAGCAAGAGTAAAAACACCGAACCCATATAGAGGTCGTGGTTTGTCCGCATCCCGATCGTGTACCACCAGTGATAAACACCGGAGTAGGAAATATCGACGGGATAGCTTGCCCCACCTTGGGTAAAAGCATCAACTGCGGCTTTACCGAATTGAGGGTCCCAAATTGCGTGAGCAATGGGACGGACGTGCAGTGGATCTTTTGTCCACTGCTCAAAATTTCCTTGCCAAGCTACGTGGAAGAGAAGGCTGGATGCCCAAAGAAAGATGATGGCAATGTGACCGAAGTGTGTAGCAAAAATCTTTTGATAAAGATTTTCCTCGGTCATTCCATCATGACTTTCAAAGTCGTGGGCGGTAGCAATCCCATACCATATCCGACGAGTGGTCGGGTCTTGTGCGAGATCTTGGCTAAATTTGGGAAATTTAGTTGCCATTTACTTTACTAAATCCTCCAATTAGCTAATCCGTTGTTATTAATGTGAATTAGC
Organism: Scytonema millei VB511283; assembly: GCF_000817735.3. Taxonomy (NCBI): domain Bacteria; kingdom Bacillati; phylum Cyanobacteriota; class Cyanophyceae; order Nostocales; family Scytonemataceae; genus Scytonema; species Scytonema millei. The sequence goes on from NZ_JTJC03000002.1 coordinate 251,133, forward strand.
AAAATAGTACAGACAAACGAAATCTCCCTCGGCATGAAGCCGAAGAGAAACTACTGTAATTAAATTCACTAGATACCGTATTGAGGTGTAGTTTTAATAGCGCAATTCAATCGCTAGATGCAACAAAACTAACTTATTGCGAACAAAAATTCGCTCAGTCCTTGTGCATTCGCACATAGAAGCATTATTAAATTATTTAGCGATTTATTAAGGCTAGTAAAGCGCTTTTCAAATTATGAAATTGCTTTTAGATTTATAAATTGAAGCGACCTAGCTAAATCTGTCAAACCTTAATTCTGTTAAGCCTTTGCTGTTAACTCATAACTCCAGAGTGATGTTGCATTTGTTTAAGCAACCTTCTTAATTTGGCACTTTATGTTATGCCGCAGTGAGTTAACAACTCACGAGTGATTTATCAATTATATCCATAAATAATTCTAATATGCGATCGTTAGAATGCGTTCTAAACGCTCTCTAGATAATTGAGTGAGGGCAGGTGGGCATTGCCCACCCTACGAAGAAAAATATAAATAATTCTAATCTGCTTCTCATGCGAGATCGCCAATACACATTCTATATCCTCTCTACATCACAAAGTTCAGTTTTATGAGTTAAATTGAGCATCCTAACTGTAGGCTGGTGTAGCAATGTATCATCAAAAATTCGAGCTAGCTAAGAATTATCTGCAAAAACTTCTTCAGCTAGCAGCAGATTATAAATATGGCGATGCTTCTTTAGCATATTGTAAAACTCTTTTGGCTTTACAAGATACTGAAACTGCACAATTAGAACTCAGACAGCATGTCAAAATTTGGAACCATCCAGAAGCATATATTTTATTAGGTAGAATTTTAATTCAACGAGATAATCTTCAAGAAGCACGAAATTATTTAGAGACGATAATTACTAGAGTCAAAGGCTCTACACATTTTCACTACAAACGCAATCGTCGCTTTATTGGGCAAGCAGAAAAGATATTGAGGGAAATTTGTAAGTCGTAAGTCGTAAGTTGGAATAAACTAATAACTGATAGCCGATCGCCGATCGATGACCAATAACTCTTCCTTTGGGTGTAAGCGAGTCAAAGAGAGCGATTTTAAGATTTAAGAGACGGCGATCGCAAAAATTTAAGTAGAACACTAAGCGACTGTAAGTCGCACCCACACAGAAAAAACCTGCCTCCGCAGGTTCAAAAACATTAGAATTCTCAGTCCGCGCAGGCGGACTTTGTTTGTGTGGTTCCACGAATTCTATTCGCCAGAACCTATGATTAGATGTCAGTTTACCCTACCTCATGATGAGCAGAAAGATTGGATTTTGGTTGCTGTGGCTAGGATTTATTACTTACGCTTTTGGGTTTGCGCCCCCCGATCGACCAGATACACTGGAATTAATTACAAATCTTTCTACAGGCAAGTGGGCGGGGATTAATCCTTTAGTTGTCTCCCTATTTAATCTGATGGGAGTTTTTCCGCTAATTTACAGTTGCTTGCTGTTTACTGACGGTAGAGGACAAAAGATTCCTGCCTGGATATTTGCAACTCTATCAATGGGTGTAGGCGCATTTGCTTTATTGCCTTATTTGGCATTGCGTCAATCAAATCCAACATTTCCTGGTCAGAAAAATCTGTTTCTCAAATTATTAGATGCGCGGCTAACTGGTGTTGTTTTAAGTATAGTTGCGATCGCATTGGTTGTATATGGTTTGGCTCAAGGAGATTGGGCAGATTTTATCCAGCAGTGGCAGACTAGCCGTTTTATTCATGTCATGAGTTTGGATTTTTGCTTATTGTGTGTTTTATTCCCTGCTTTACTGGGGGATGATATGGCACGCAGAGGTATGAATAATTCGGTGATTTTTTGGCTGACGGCGTTAATTCCTTTATTTGGCTCTTTAGTTTATTTATGCGTGCGTCCACCTCTACCAGAAGATAGTTCGGCAGTAGCGAGTCAGCAGGTAGTAACATGAATAGAAAAATTGCTTTATGGGCGATTTGGGCGAGTTTTCTCGCCTATGTATTGTTTCTTGCCCCACCAATTCACTGGCAAGAAAATTTGGATTTGTTGATGAAAATATTGACGTTTCAGTGGACAAGTGTAAACCCAGTTATTCTATCTTTGTTTTCCTTAATTGGCGTTTGCATTGCTCTCTACAGTTGCGTGCTATTCTTCGATGGTAGGATGCAGAAATTACCGTTTTATCCTTTTGCGATCGCCTCTATAGGCACGGGGGTAATTGGTTTAATTCCTTATTTGGCTCTAAGGGAAGCAAATCAAGAGTTTAGAGGGCAGAAAGATACTTTTTTGCAGGTGTTAGATTCCCGCATTACAGGGTTATCTCTGACTTTATTTACTTTGAGTTTATTGGGGTTTGGAATTATTTTTGGTGACTGGGGAAATTATCTTCAGCAATTTCTAAGCGATCGCTTTATCAATGGCATGAGTTTAGCATTTTGCCTATTTTGCCTGTTATTCCCCACAGTCCTCGGTGATGACATGGCGCGGCGCGGATATTACAGCAATTCTCAGTTATTTTGGCTGGTTACCCTCATGCCATTACTCGGTCCCCTTGCCTACCTCTGCTGGCGACCACCCATTAAAGCAGGGAGCAGTTACTAGTGACTAGTGGCTGGTGACTAGAAAAGAGTCTGGTTCCACTAGTCACCAGCCACCAGCCACTCTCTACTTACCAGCAACCAACAACACATATAGTTCATGTGTACCATATAAGAAGTAGTTATCGGGAGAACGATGAGTTATGGCAGTGGCAGAATTGCGAAAGAATGGGATGATGGCGCATCTTCTAGATGCCCTAGACGCAGGTGAGGATATCGGACACTACGGTAGGTTGGTGTTTGCAATGGTGGCGCGTCATTTTTTAAGCGAAGAAGAATTAATTAACTACCTGACTAAAGATAAAGACTGTAGTGAAACAGAAGCACGCAGCCTTTACCACCAGGTGCAAGCCAAAGACTACAATCCACCCAAACGGGAACGGATATTAGAATGGCAACAGCACCAAGATTTTCCGATTTGCCCCAATGCTGACGATCCTGATGCAGGTAATGTGTATAAGGATCTACAATTTCCAGAACACGTCTACGAACATATTTCAGAGTACTACGAACACAAACATTAGAGGCGCTAGGGGCTAGAGTCAAGGCGAATGAGAACAACTCTTTTACCTTTCACCTTTGACTCTTTCCCGACTCCCGACTCCCAACTCCCAACTCCCGTCCTTCAAAAATGCCAAAGCCACGAAACATCCTGCGAAGACTGCTAGCACAATTGAAACAAGGATCGCAGGTGTTTCAGTATACGGGAAAGGCAGTAGGATTAGTTTGGCAGACAAGTCGCGCCCTAACTTTTGTTTTGGCGATTGTCACCGTAGTAGCGGGTTTACTCCCAGCCGCGATCGCCTATGTGGGTAAATTGATCGTAGATGGTGTAGTTTTAGCTCATCAGTCAGGGTTAGAACGCGATCGCCTAATTACACTAGGATACTTGGGAATTGAGGCGGTTTTAGTCGCATTACTAGCAGGAAGTCAGAGAGGATTGACTATATCTCAATCTCTATTGCGAGTCTTGCTGGGACAAAAAGTCAATCTATTAATTTTGCAGAAGGCGTTAACTTTAGATCTCGTTCATTTTGAAGACTCAGAATTTTACGACAAGATGACTCGGGCGAGAAGAGAAGCTTCTAGTCGTCCGTTATCTTTAGTCAGTAGCACGTTTAGTATTGTCCAAAATGCGATTTCTCTTGTAACCTATGGCGGCTTGCTGCTACAGTTTTCTTTTTGGGCAGTCATAGTATTGTTGTTGTCAGCCGTACCTGCATTTGTTGCTGAGACGCGGTTTGCTGGGCAAGCTTTTCGCTTATTTCGTTGGCGTGCGCCGGAAACCAGGGAACAGACTTATTTAGAAACTCTGATCGCCCGCGAAGACTTTGCGAAGGAAGTGAAGTTATATCAGTTGGGGGCGATGTTGTTAGAACGTTATCGTTCGACCTTCAATCGGTTATATGGGGAAGATCGAGATTTAACTCTACGGCGCGGTGTGTGGGGATATTTATTAAGTTTGTTAAGTACGGCGACGTTTTATTTTGCCTATGCTTGGATAGTTATGGAAGCGATCGCCGGACGACTTTCACTTGGCGATATGACAATGTATTTAATGGTTTTTCGCCAAGGACAAACGAGTTTTTCTAGTACTTTAACTAGTATTGGCGGAATGTATGAAGACAATCTTTATTTATCTAATTTATACGAATTTTTAGAACAACCTATTGCTCTACCTAAAGGCAAAGCTACCCAAGGGTTAATCCCTGGTGATGGCATTCGATTTGAAAATGTCTCGTTTATTTATCCTGGTAGTAATAAACTTGCTTTGAACAATGTTTCGTTTCGGATTCGACCAGGAGAGAAACTGGCAATAGTTGGTGAAAACGGCTCTGGCAAAACGACTTTAATTAAATTACTAACTCGATTATACAATCCAGATAAAGGGAAAATTTTACTCGATGGTTTAGACTTGCAAGCGTGGGATCTAGGAGTTTTACAAAGACGAATTGGAGTCATATTCCAAGACTTTATCCGCTACCAATTTACTGTAGGTGAAAATATTGGTGTTGGTGATGTTACCCGCATTGAAGATAGAGATTTGTGGCAAGTAGCAGCAGACAAAGGAATGGCGCTACCTGTCATCGAACAGTTACCAGAAAGCTTTCAAACACAATTAGGTAAATGGTTTCGCGGCGGACAAGAATTATCGGGAGGACAGTGGCAGAAAATAGCTTTGTCTCGCGCTTTTATGCGAAATAAAGCTGATATTTTAGTTTTAGACGAACCAACAGCCGCTATGGATGCGGAAGCAGAGTTTCAAATTTTTGAACGCTTGCGATCGCTAACTCAAAATCAGATGGCAATTCTGATCTCCCACCGCTTTTCTACCGTGAGAATGGCAGACAAAATCATGGTTTTATCTGGGGGAAAAGTGGTAGAACAGGGAACCCACGAAGAATTATTGCAGGCAGGAGGACGTTATGCTCATCTATTTCGCCTGCAAGCAGCGGGATATCAATGAGCAAGTCAAAAGTTAAAAGTTAAAAGTCAAAACATGTATTGTACTAAATTCGCTCTCCGTTAGCCCCCCTTATCAAGGGGGGTTGGGGGATCTTCTGTGGCGTAGTCTCAAAGAACTGGTATTTAGAATTTCTATAGGAAACAAGCATACATTCTGTCTCCTGTCTCCTGTCTCCTTTTTCAATCAAACCAACCAATATCTTTATCTGAAAACGCAGATGATGACATGTCAGGTAAGGCGTAAGTTTGCACTGGTCTAGCTAAGGCAGAACTAACGGGTTTAGTAGCAGGTTTGGCAGCGGGTTTAGAGGCAGGCTTGGAGCTAGATTTAGAGTTAGTTTCTGTCAGTTTCAAAATCGTTTCTTTGGCTTGGTCGAGTTCTGCTTGCAACTTTTCAACTTTTTCAACTAAAGCTTTTTGGTCTTGGAGTTGCGATCGCAAATCTTCATTCTCTGTTTGGGCTGCTTCGAGCGCTGCTTGTATGTCTTTCACTGTGGTTTCCAGTTCGGCTTTAGTGGGACTGGTACGACGATGATTTGTGGCAGATTCAGAATTTGCAGATTCAGAATTTGTCTCTTCTGACGTGGGTTCCTCCACAACCAGTTTCGCTTCTACCGTAATCTCCTGCGGTTCGGCAGACTTTTGCGCCTCTTCTTTCAATAAATCGGATAGATTTTTTCTCACCATAACTTCCTCCAATCCCTCTCCATTTCGTCGGCGACTTTACGGTAATCTAATTGTGCCTCTTTCGCGTGCTTTCCTCGCCACTGGACGATTGGCACGCCATCTAAAGCTGCTCGTTCGTGGGCTTTATAGGCGCGGATGACAGTCTTGCAAGCTGGAATACCAAGTTCTTTAAGGGTGTTTTGAGCTGCTTGCGCGTCCGTCCAACTGCGAGGATCGACTCGCGTTAGAAGGACGCGATGGGCTACCCCTGATGGTACGACTGCACGTCTGACTGTCTCAACTAGGATAGCTAAATCCATCGGTGCTGGCGGCGTTGGTAACAATAAATAATCTGCCGCTGCGATCGCTGCTGCTAACGATTCTGAGTTGAGCGCTGGTGGCGTATCGACGACGACGAGTTCGTATTCCTCTATTTGCTTCAATTTACCCAATAGTAAGGGATCGGTTTCCTGTACTAAATCGAAATCCATTTTCTGTTCGCCGCGATCGACCCACCAAGAAAAACTGCCTTGAACGTCGGCATCGACCGCTAAGACTTTGTAATGCTCGGCAAGAATTCCTGCCAAAGCCATACTTGTTGTGGTTTTACCCACGCCACCTTTACCATTCGCCACAACAATTATCTTGGGTTGCCGAGCCATTGCGCATCTTTCTAAGGACAAGAATAGATTACCAAATCCGCGTCCCTATTACGGCGATAGATGCCAAAAAGCGATTGTCTTGTCTGCACTACCACTAACTAAAGTTTGTCCATCTCGGCTGAATGCAACCGACCAAACCGGAGCTGAATGTCCTCTTAGGGTAGCTAGCGTCTCTCCTGTAATCAAGTTCCATACCCGAATTGTCTTGTCATCGCTACCTGTCGCAATTTTTTGACCGTCTGGGCTGAAGGCGACAAAATTGACATCAGCTGAATGTCCCGTCAAGGTGCGTATTTCTCGTCCCGTATTGGGATTCCAAATTTTGATCGAGCGATCGTCACTGACGCTTGCCAGTTCTTGACCAGTCGGACTAAAGGCGAGAGAATTAACATCGCCTGTATGCCCTCTGAGGGTGAAAATTTCCTGTCCTGTATGGAAATTCCAGATTTTAATTGTTCTATCTGTACTACTGCTGGCAAGCTTTAAAACATCTGGGCTAATGGCAACGGACAAAACTTCAGCAGCATGACCCCTCAAAGTCCGAAGTTCCTCTCCTGTCTTGAGGTTCCAGATTTTAATTGTTTTGTCATAACTCCCACTAGCAAATTTTTGACCGTCGGGGCTAATGGCAACGGTATCAACATAGCTAGCATGACCCTTGAGGCTACGAAGTTCCCGTCCCGTATTCAAGTTCCAAACTTTGACTGTATTATCTTTACTGCCACTGACTAGAGTTTGACTATCTGGGCTAATAGCGACAGAGTAAACCCAGTTGGTATGACCTTTAAGGGTGTTGAGTTCTCGGCGATCGCTAAAATTCCAAATTTTAATCGTTTTGTCGTCGCTACCACTAGCAAACTTCTGTCCGTCTGGACTGAAATCAATCGTATTAACTTCCCCAGTATGCCCTGCGATCGTAGAGATTCGGTTGAGATACCAATAACCATATCCCACCAATCCTAATAGCAGGATGATACCCCCTGCTAGCAGTCTCTTCTGCAACCGTTGGGGAGGAACAAGCGTGGGCGGCGGGTGAGTGCGATCGCGCTGCAGTCGCTTTCCCGTACTCGATAGCTGTTCTGTAGGGGTAGAATCTGCCCTAATGCTACCAATCTCGCTTGACGGTAGTTGGGTTTCGATTGTTGCTGGGTCAACAGATAACTGGATGCGATCGCTGAAGTCTCGCAGAACTTCATCTGCGTGTTGATAGCGCTGAAGAAAGTCCTTTTGCAGCAGCTTATCTAGAACTCGCTCTAGTTTGTGACTAATTGGCGTTTTGAGATATTGTCGCCAGTCTGTCACCCAGCTATAGCCTTTTTCCGTCCACAGTTGAGATGGATGGATTTGCGTTAGCAGATAAAAGCAAGTGACACCTAAACTGTAGAGATCGCTGGCTGGGTAGGCATCCCCAATATTCATTTGTTCCAGCGAGGCGTAACCAAAGGAGCCGATGCTTGTTCCTGGACTAGCGATCGCCGTTGCCGATAATTGCTTGGAAATGCCAAAATCAATCAGAACTGGTTTACCGTCACTCTGACGACGAATAATGTTTTCTGGCTTGAGATCCCGATGAATCACATGATGGGCGTGGATAAACTGGAGAACTGGCAATAAGTCACTCAATAGTTGCCAAATTTGTTCCTCGCTAAATATTCCGTGTTGCTCGACTTCCTGCTGTAAAGTTTGCCCTACAATCAATTGCTGTACCAAATACAGGTAGTTATCCTGTTCAAAATAGGCGTACAAGGCAGGAATCTGCGGATGTTCCCCTAACTGTTGCAAGCGCTGTGCCTCTTCCTGAAACAGCTCATTTGCCTTTTGCCAAGCTCTGGTTCCTGGAAATTGCGATACCAATTGCTTGACAACACAGGGTTCGTTGAGTTTGTCTGTATCTTCTGCCAAAAAAGTTCTGCCAAACCCGCCGCTACCTAACTGGCGGACGATCTGATAGCGATAGCGCAGCAGCGGCTGGATTTCTTTGCCGCAACTGTGGCAGAAGGGCGTTCCTTTGGGGTTCAAAGGCTTCTGGCAACTAGGGTTGAGGCAGTAACTCATATTCAGCCGCTAATCAACCGTGAAATATTACAATCGGTCGTTCCTCTAAATTATTTATACCGCTTATTTATCCCGCTCTCAGCAGAGCGATCGCCCTTGCAGCCCGAGACACTTTTTTAGCCGCTCAACTCAGCGCTTATTTTCACTCATGTTCGTTTTCGTTAAGATATACCGTGTTGTTCTAATGAATTGTCCGCCAATTTGTATATGGTAACATTTCTTTTTACTAGCGATTATTTTAATCCAAAAAAGATAGATGAAGCCTATCTCGCTCAAGCTACATGTTTGCAAAAATCAGGTTTTTCTACTTTCCCAATTTCTTTATAATTATTAAGTTTTGGTTTAGCAAAAATTACTTCATTACAACCAAACTCACAAGTAATCTATCAAGTTTGGATGCTTTCATCTTCTGATTATAAGTTGTTAATTAAAGATTACGTCAAATCTCTCAAAACTTTCATTGGCTCAATTATTGAAACCCCCTCAGATTCTATTATCGATTTTTCTATATTTATGAAACAAATGCGACAATTTACAGGAATTATCGAACGGGAAGGAAATAGATACGTTTCTTTGTGTCCAGAGTTATATATTGCTATTCAAGGTAGTACAGTTGAGGAGGCAAGAAATAACTTAGTTGAAGCATTAGAATTATTCTTTGAAACTGCCGATCCTACTGAAATCGAAACTCGTTCTCAGGGCGAAGTTTTAGAGCAGGCAACTGTCTACCTTAAGTTTAATTTTTAAGTCAAGTCGGACGAACACAAATAACTTGAATGCTTTTAGTCCGGTAAATCGACTTTTCAGGCTTTTCATAAGTTATAAATTCTACTGCACCCGCTGATACTGCTGCGGCAACGTGTAGCGCATCCGTAGCTCCTAATTCTGACTGAGTAGATTCCTGGTAAGCTACTTCAATAATCTGTTCTACATCAGTAGCCCAGTGAGCTACCGCATCAAAATAAACATTGTAAAACTCCACCTCTTCTATACGTTGGTTGTAAATTGCTTTCGGCAAAACTTCTAATTTGAGAAACAAGCTAGAGACAAACTCTCTGTTTGGATCTATCAGGACTTGTAACGCCCTAACTGTACCAATTTCTGTACCACGAGCCGCAGCAATAAGTACTCCTGCGTCAATAAAGGTGCGAATCATTCTAATTCTTGGTATCCTCCTCGCCGTTCGGCAACTTCTCGATCGATGTCTTCATCTGTTAGCAAAGGCGCACCACTATTGATAATCTTTGTACGAATTTGTTTTAGCTTCTCTCCTAGATCAAGCTTAGGTTCTGGTGAAATAGGATGTTGAGAAGTAGAAGTTCGCCAAGATAGAAACTCTACAAAGTCAAAAACTTCTTGTTGTTTGTCTGGAGGAAGCGATCGCCATTTTTCTAGAAGTATTTGCTCTACTGTCATCACCCTATCCTCTTAATTCCGATGATTATTAGTGTATTGAATTCTCGCTCCTGCCCACTGTAATTTCTCGCGTAAAGTTTGGTAATAAGAATAGTTTTCTCGCAGAATAATGAATTTAGCGTCACAATCTGCCATTTGAATATCAACTCGCTGTCCGGGCCAAATTGCAGTTGCTAAAACGCTATCCATCCATAATTTAGTATTCAATTCGTAATCGCCCAAAGCCCACACGCTGACGACGGAACCAGGTGGTAAAACAATCGGTCGGCTGGAAAGGCTCATCGGACAGATGGGAGTCACGGTAATCGCTTTCATCCCATCGTGAATAATCGGTCCATTGGCGGAAACGGTATAGCCTGTGGAACCAGTGGGAGTCGCAATAATTAACCCATCACCCTGATATTGATCGACCACTTCCCCGTCAATTTCCATTTCTAGAATAGAGGTGATCGAGCGGTCGGCAGATGCGGGTTTAATACACATTTCATTTAATGCTAAAAAGCGATCGCTAACTCTTTCGATGTTGGTGCGATCGCCTTCATAAAGTCCCGCTTGTAACATCATCCGCCGCTGAACCGCGTATCTATCCTCCAGCAACCGATCCCAGACTTGTTCTGAATCTTTAAAACTCTCAAATGATTCGGTTAAAAAACCTAAATTTCCACCTACATTGACAGCCAAAATAGGGATTCCCTCAGCAGCTAAGTGCCTTGCAGCTGTGAGTACCGTGCCATCACCCCCTAAGACTATTGCCAAATCTATAGGCTGGATAGCTGAAGCGAGAAATACTGGATAAGGATTATCTTTGGAGCCGCTTGGACCCATCAGTATTCTACAGCCACGGTCTTCTAACTGCTGGGCGCAAATTTCTGCCCAGCGGCGACTGAGGGAATCTCCTGCTTTATGAGCGATAATGACTTGCTTTAACTGCACTCAACTACCACTTTAGTAGATTGAATTGCTCCATATCGATTGTGTCTCGGTTACGATAAATCGCTAACACAATTGCTAATCCTACAGCTGCTTCAGCCGCAGCAACGGTAATGACAAATACAGTAAAAACCTGACCCTTGATTGCTTGTGAATCTAGAAAGTTAGAAAATGCCATCAAGTTTAAATTTACGGCATTGAGTAGCAATTCAATTGACATCAATACGCGGATGGCGTTGCGACTGGTAATCAAGCCGTAGATCCCAATACAAAATAGGGCGGCGGCGAGAATGAGAAAGTACTGGAGTTGCATTTATTTCTTGGCTTGCGAGTATCTAAATCTAAGAGTTGCCTTTGGCTTGCTTGTCTTTACTTAAATTGCTGGTGCGATCGCCCGACACAGTAATAAGTTCGCGCGGACGTTCTGGCAATGTCAATACGGGTTGCTCTTTACGTGGCGAAATTGTTTGTTCTGGCAAAAATTCCCGTCGTGCCAAAATAATCGCCCCTACCATTGCCATTAATAACAAAACTGAAGCTAGTTCAAACGGTAGCAAGAAGTCGCTAAAGAAATGTTGTCCAATCGAGACGATGGAATTATTACCAGGGGTCACGCCAGTAGAATATACCCAAGGCGTTGCCAGCACCATCGTACTTAACAGCGCGAATAATCCCAAACTGACGATCGCAGTTAATGTCGGGCGTACCCAAGCATTCCGCAGTGGGGCAAAATCCTCGCGCTTATTCACCAACATAATCGCGAATAGGATCAGTACGTTCACCGCTCCGACGTAAATCAGCACCTGAGCCGTGGCAACAAAATCAGCATTCAGCAACAAGTACATTCCCGCAATACTGATAAATACCCCTGCCAATAAAAAAGCAGAGTAGACGATATTGGACAGCAGCACCACTCCCAAGGCTGCCCCAATCATCATCGCTGCTAAGATGCCAAACGAAACAATCTGTACCCCTTGTGCTATATTCACAACTCTTTATCCTTTGTCATTTGTCACTTGTTGGTTGACAGTTGACAGTTAACCGTTAACTGTCAACTATTAACTATTGAGCAGTTGTCTGCTCTTCTTGCTTGACAATTTCTTCTGGTAGCATACCAGCTCGTTTGGCATCTGCTGGCAGATCGTGCGGTTCGAGTACGCCTTTGGGCAAGTAAACGAGTTCCCGCAGTGGCGTAACCATCGGATCTTGGGTAACTTTATACGGTAAGCGACCTAGAGCTACGTTATCGTAGTTGAGTTCGTGGCGATCGTAGGTACAGAGGTCGTATTCTTCTGTCATGGATAGACAGTTTGTCGGGCAGTATTCCACGCAGTTACCGCAGAAAATACAAACGCCAAAATCAATACTGTAGTGGTTGAGTTTTTTCTTTTTCGATGGTTTGTCAAATTCCCAATCGACTACAGGTAGGTTAATCGGACAAACACGAACGCACACCTCACAAGCAATACACTTATCAAATTCAAAGTGAATTCTGCCGCGAAAGCGTTCCGAGGGAATCAGTCTTTCGTAGGGGTACTGGACTGTAATCGGTCGCCGCTGCATGTGGTCGAAGGTTACTGCTAGCCCTTGACCGATATAGCGAGCTGCTTGAACTGATTCTTTGGCATAATCGCCAATTTGCTTGAGAAATTTCAACATGATTGCGTGTCTCTCTCTTTTTAAGCTATTAGCTATTAGCTGTTAGCAATTAGCTAGTCGCTAATTGCCGGTTGCTACCCGCCGAAGGCGAAAGGAAAAGCTAACTTCAGTGCAGCGGTCAAAAGTAAATTAACTAGACTGACAGGCAGCAAAAACTTCCACCCTAAGTCTAATAGCTGGTCGATCCTGACGCGGGGTACTGTCCAGCGCAGTAGGATGGCAATAAAGACGAGGAAATAAGCTTTGAGTAGCGTCATAGTGATGCCTAAAGATGCATCGACGACTTGCAACCAAGAACTATCTCTGCTCACTCCCACCCAGCCAGCGAGAATATCGAGGGGAATGGGAAATTCCCAACCACCGAGGTATAAAACGGCTACCATCAGGGCAGAAAGGACGAGGTTAACATAGGAACCCAAGTAGAACAAACCGAATTTCATGCCAGCATATTCGGTTTGATATCCCGCCACCAGTTCTTCTTCTGCTTCTGGCAAGTCAAAAGGCATCCGTTCGCATTCTGCTAAAGCCGCAATCCAGAAAATAACAAAACCAAGCGGCTGTCGCCACACGTTCCAACCCAAAATGCCGTAGCCTGATTGCTGTTCTACAATGTCGATGGTGCTAAGGCTGTTAGACATCATGACAACAGCTAATACTGATAAAGCCAGGGGAACTTCGTAGCTAATGGACTGCGCTGCTGCTCGTAAGCCTCCGAGTAGGGAGTATTTGTTATTGGAGGAATAGCCTGCCATCAGCAAACCAATCGGCTGAATACTCGACAATGAAATCCATAAGAAAACTCCCATCCCTACATTAGTAATTACCAAGTTCTGTCCGAACGGCACGATTAAATAAGACAGAAACACGGGAATGACAACAATGATGGGTCCGAGGGTAAATAGTAGCGAATCTGATTTGGCTGGAACCACATCTTCCTTGAAGACCAGTTTCAGTCCGTCAGCTACAGGAGCTAGTAAACCAAATGGACCGATATATTCAGGACCAATTCGCTGTTGCGCGGCAGCAGAAATTTTCCGCTCCAACCACACGCATACCAACACTCCCACTGTCGAGCCAATAATCATTAAAATCATCGGCAGTGGCATCCAGATGACTTTGGCTACATCTGCTGGTAGTCCCAAATCCATCAGGGTTTCAATAAAAGTACCTTGCAGGTCTATTCCTGAATTCATGCTTTGCGCTTGGTAAGAAGTAAGCAGTGAGTAGTGAGTAGTGAGTAGTGAGTAGTGAGTAGTGCAAACACTAAACTCATTCCTCACTCTTTACTCCTCTTCATGAAGATTTTTTTAACATTCCACTGCCTAGTATATCGTTCGCTGGCTCACAGCAAAGCAGAGTACTTGAGAAGTTGTACTTATACTTGTATTCGAGGTTTGTCTATATGTTAGGTAGTTGGTGAGTGGATAGTGGCTGGTGGCTAGTGGAACTAGCTTTTTATATCTACTCACCAGTCACTAGCCACTAGTCACTCCTCACGACTCACTGTCTCAAATGAACTGGAGTATAAGAGACATCATGATGACCGTTGTAGACTTGGGTGGGGCGATAAATGCGGTTTTGGACGAGCTGCTCCTTCCAGTGAGCTAGCCAACCTGCTACGCGGGCGATCGCAAATACGGGTGTAAATAAGTCCGTAGGGATACCCATTTTCCTATACACCAAACCAGAGTAAAAGTCAACGTTAGGATAAATTCCTTTTCCGCCCAGTTTTTCTGCTACGGCATGTTCTAACTCTACGGCGATGTCATAGTATTTGTCGTAGCCGAATTTTTCAAATAACTGCTCTGCCAATTTTTGTAAAATGGTTGCTCGCGGGTCTTTCACCTTGTAGACTCGATGACCGAAGCCCATGATCTTAGCTTTGCGCTGCATACAGTCCTCTAAGTAAGGACGGACATTTTCTACCGAGCCAATTTCTTCTAGCATCGTAATCACTTCCTCATTGGCTCCTCCATGTAGCGGTCCGCCGAGAGTTCCCACGGCTGAAGCAACTACGGCGTAAGGATCCGTTAGGGTTGAAGCCGTTACCCGCGCCGAGAACGTGGAAGCATTCATCGTGTGTTCGGCGTGGAGAATTAAACAAACATCAAAGATCCGTGCAGCTAATGGGTCTGGTTCCCGTTCGTTGAGCATGTAGAGAAAGTTTGCGGAGTAATCCAAGCCGTCATGGGGGCGCACGGGATCGTTGCCATTCCGCATCAACTGAAACGCTGCGATCATCGTTGGTACGGTTGCTAACAGCCGCACGACGGCATCTCTAACGTATACGGGGTTTTCTAAGTCGCGTTTAGAATAGAACAAGCCTAATGCCGCTGCTGAAGCTTGTAGCGCATCCATCGGATGACCGCTCTCAGGAAAGCTTTTCATCATATCCCGAATGCGATACTTAATTCGCCGATGATGTCTCACCTCATGCTCGAACTCCTCTAACTCTTGCTGAGTTGGAAGTTCGCCCCAAATTAAGAGGTAGGCAGTTTCTAAAAAGTTACTTTTTTCGGCTAACTCTTCAATGCGGATGCCGCGATACTCCAGTATCCCTTGTTGTCCGTTGACAAAGCTGATACCGGATTGGGCGGCAGGGATGCCTTCTAGACCTGGTCTAAATTCGCAAACGGACATAGCTACACTGGCTGCATAGAAAAGACAATACTCAAGCTAACTTACCAAAAACTTGCCTTGTGTAGTTAGTTTTACCAGAATTATATGCTATCTAGAGCAGAAACTTCGGTGGAGCCAGCCAAAACAGTTGACTTCGACCCACGGGAGAGTTGTCTTTTGGTAAGTTAACTCCAATAATACCTGCTTTTTTCAGAACTAGGGCAGCAGCGTTATCATCCAGAGAATTTTCAGCAAATGCTGACTCTTGTTTGAGTTTTCCCCAAATCAGCATTTCTACCCATTGTCCCAAATCTGGTTCGTGACCGACTAAAGCTAGTTGAGTATCAGTAGCCAGCATTTGCTTTTGTTCTAGCCAGCTCAACCACAGGCAAAAATCTCCTTCTGGAGATAGATAGCTAGATTCTTCAATTTGAGGACTCAATCCACAAGATTGCAAAATCTCTGCTGTTTGCCTTGCTCTAGCTAGGGGACTGGTCAAAATTAGCTCGAATCGCAAGCCGAGTTCGTAGAGGCGTTTTGCTACTTTTTGAGTTTTTTCCCGCCCTTTAGCTGTCAATTCCCGTTTTTCATCCTCCACAGCGGGACTTCTTTCTTCGGCAATACCGTGACGGATAAAATATAGTTCCACAATAGATGAATGTTGACGGTTAACAGTTGACAGTTGACGGTCAACTGTCAACTACTCAGTTTGAATCGGACTATCTTGTGGGTTGACCAGTCGTTGAAGCTTCTGCTTGATTTGAGCGTCGAAGACTTCCCATTTCATTTTGGCGTACGCAGAAATTTCGTTACTCCCAGATAAGAAGCCCATCGGAATTTCAAAGCCACCCGCGCCGCTCCGTCCGCCACCGAAGAAACGTCCTTGATTGTCTTGTCCGAAAGCTTCTTTGAGGAATTCGTCGGGGTCGAGGGTGAGTTTGGTGGTACGTAGCGACCCGATGACAACTTCTAGTTCTTCATCTTCGTCGTGAACGATACCATAAACAACAGCCGTGTGGACGTTTTCTTCTGTGACTAAAAAGTCAGCTGCTTGAGGAATAGCATCGCGGTCGTCATAACGTAGGTATCCCACACCTGCAATAGAAAAGTTATTTTGAACTATACGATTTTTCAGCGATCGCTCGATCACATCCATCACCCGTTTGGAGCGATTGGTCTGCAATACGGCTTTGAGCAATTGGTAATCGTAAAATCGACTTAAAAAGCCTGCTGCCTGAAAATCCTCTTCTTGCGCTTGCATCAAGCTGCTGGTGTCGGAACGCAAGCCGTGCATCAAGGCAGTGGCGCATTTAACGTGTTGTCCGACGCTACTATCGAGTACCAGTAACCCTGTTTGCAAGTACTGGGTCAAAATTGTGGCTGTGGCGCGGACGTTGGGACGAATATCGGCAAACTCTGGCTTGAGTTCTCCTTGCAGGCTGTGATGGTCGATGACCGATATGAGTGGCAAACCTGCTTCTAAAACGAGCGAGAGCAGTTGACTTGTCGTTCCCTGGTTATCAACTAGCACGTAACCTTTATAACCAGATAAGTCTTTGCTTTTAGCTGTTTGAACTGGGAGGCGCTGCGCTGGTAGTCCCGTTAGTTTGACTAAAGCAATATTCTCTTGATGGCTCAAGGTTCCGGCATAAACGATGTCGCACTGCAGGTCGTATTGCTGCGCGATGAGTTGGTACGCCCACGCCGACGAAAGAGCATCGGGGTCGGGGAAGTCTTGCAATAAGACTAAATGTCGTTCGTGCTGATGTCGCTCTAAAACTTGCCGCAATGCTTCCACTTTTGACGTGGAGGAACCATTATTATTGCGTCCTACTGGTTGATTTCCAGAATCGCCGGTCAAGGGAGCGAGAGATGGTTCTTGGGTTGCAACCGCAGGTCCCATATCTGTCTCAACTTCTTCAACAGAAGACTCGCTATTGTGAGTGGAAGGCAGACTACTAAGCTGCTTGAACGAGTTCAAGGGCATAAATACTATCGTATGCGTGTGAAGCGAAAATTGTGGTCAAAAATGTTACTATTACTCGATAAACTGTATTAGCCTCATCGCACGGTGACTGCAATTTTTTACTGCAATTATTTTAGGCATCAACAGCTATGCTACTCAATCCGGCTCTAGGATGAAATACAAATTCTATTTCTCATCATAGCTTTAGAGCAACTATTCAGCCAGAGGTTGATTAAAGACCGATGACATACTTTTGCCACTCATCATGCAGCCCGCTCTTGAGATGCTTGGTGACCTCAAAGTAGAGGCTGCTGTAGGGCTTGCGCGGGGGATGGCGCAGATGCATGTGTGCCTCAGATGGAGTGCGGCTGCCTTTCTTGACGTTGCAGCGGACGCACGCAGTAACGATGTTTTCCCAAGTATCCATCCCGCCACGCGATCGCGGTAGAACGTGGTCTAACGTTAAATCCTCCCCGATGTAGCCGCAGTATTGACAACTGTGACTGTCTCGATGGAGGATATTACGTCTGGTAAGGGGAATTTCTTTGTAAGGGACGCGAACGTAGTGACGCAGGCGGATGACAGTCGGCAAGGGAAACTCGGCGTAAATGACTTTGCCGTTGTGTTCGACTTGCTCCGCTTTGCCTTTAATTAGCAATACAATTGCCCGTCGCCAGCTCGTGATGTTAATCGGCTCGTAAGAGGCGTTCAGGACTAAGACCTTAGCCATTGAGTATCGCAGCAGCCAACTTTTTTACAAGATATTAACATAATTACTCAGATTTGCGTCATTTGTCATTAGTCATTAGTTGACGGTTGACGGTTGACGGTTGACGGTTGACGGTTGAGCGTAAGTAACTGGAGCCGCGAGCGATGGGAAAAATAAAGAACAAAATTGTACTATCTTGTGCTAAAGCAAATATTTGCCTATATTAGACCTGCTTTGTAAGTCGTAAGTCGTAAGTCGTAACTCGTAAGTCAGATTAACTGATAACTGATAACTGATAACTAAATAGAGGAGTGGGGATGCTGAGTCAGGAACAGAGTGAGAAGACGGTTTTTAGTAATGATGTCGTGGGTGGATTGCGTCAAAGAGCCTGGGTAGAAATCAATTTAGGTGCTTTAGCCTATAACGTGCGGCAACTCAAGGGCTTGCTAGCGGCTAAAACAGCGTTAATGGCAGTTGTGAAGGCAGATGCTTACGGTCATGGAGCGGTGACGGTGGCACGTACAGCTTTGAATGCTGGAGCAAATTGGTTGGGAGTGGCAACTATACCGGAAGGAATTGAACTGCGCCAAGCAGGAATTGACGCGCCGATTCTGATTTTAGGTGCAACGCATACGCCAGAACAGTTAAAGGCGATCGCCCACTGGCAACTTCAACCGACGCTGTGCGACCCCAAACAAGCTTTGGTCTTCTCTGAAACTTTGGCTGCGACTACGGGTGGTAATTTACCAGTCCATGTCAAACTCGATACCGGGATGTCTCGCCTTGGACCCCTGTGGGAACAAGCAACAGAATTCGTACAGCTAGTACATTCTTTACCTCACTTACAAATTGCTAGTATTTACTCTCACTTGGCGACGGCAGAAAACCCAGACCGCAGGATCATGCAGCAACAACAGCAGCGATTTGAAACTGCGATCGCGCAGGTTCAAGCGGCTGGTAATCCTCTCCCATTGCTGCATTTAGCTAACTCTGCGGCTACTTTGACTAGCCCCGATCTACATTACGATTTGGTACGTGTGGGATTGGCAATGTATGGACTCTACCCAGCAGAGCATCTCAGCAGTTCTGTCCGGTTGAAGCCCGTGCTGCAAGTTAAAGCGCGAATTACACAGGTAAAAACTATTCCCCCTAACACAGGCGTGAGCTACGGACATCATTTTGTCAGCGATCGCGAACTCCGCTTGGCTGTAGTAGGAATTGGTTATGCCGATGGCGTACCGCGCAATCTCTCTAACCGCATGGATGCCCTGATTTGCGGTCGGCGCGTCCCCCAAATTGGTGCTATTACTATGGATCAGTTAATGCTAGATGTGACGGGAATTCCAGATGTAGCAGTCGGAGAAGTCGTAACTCTCCTCGGACGAGAAGGTAAAGAACAAATAACTGCTGATGATTGGGCAGCAGTTTTAAAAACAATTTCTTGGGAAATTCTCTGCGGCTTTAAGCACCGTCTGCCTCGGGTTGCAGTAAATCGGGAGTCGGGAGTCGGGAGTTGGGAGTCGGACAAAGAGTGACGAGTGATGAGTGGTAGTTGCGAGGAAATCATCCACGCACCACTCACCACGCACCACTCTCTACGCGCTCACAGCTTTTTTCTTCGTGGGTACGACGGTTGATGTTTCTGTCATCAGTTTGGTGTAAAGCTCGCCTAGTTGTTTGGCGACTCCTTCCCAACTAAACATATCTTCTACCCGTTGTCTTGCTGCTTTGCCGAGGCGATTTCGGAAGGCAGTATCGCTCAAGATTCGGTCAATGGCAACAGCAAAGGCTGCATCATCTTTGGGTGGAGCGAGTAAGCCAGTTTCTTCTGGGACGACGGTAAATTGCAGTCCGCCGACATCGCTAGCCACCACTGGCGTACCGCTAGCCATCGCTTCAATGGCAACTAGACCAAATGGTTCGTAGTGACTGGGAACGACACAAACATCGGCAGCAGCGTAATAAACAGGTAGATCGACATCACCTAGCCGTCCGGGGAAGGAGGTGAAATCGCTCATCCCTAATTCTTTGACAATACCTTCAATGCGATCGCGCTCGATGCCATCGCTTTGTCCTGGGCGGCTACCACCACCGATAATCAGTTTGATGTCTTCTTTGCCACGCAATTGCAACTGGGCAACTGCCCGCACTAAAGTCTCAATTCCCTTGCGTTCGTCAAATCGTCCAACATAAAACACAACTTTGCTTTCTGGGGAAATTCCTAGCTGTTGTCTGGCAATTTTGCTGTCAATCGCGCCAAAGCGATGAATATCTGTACCGCAAGGAATAATGTCAATATTACCTTTGGGAGAGACATGCGATCGCATGTGTTCTTTTTCTTGTGGGCTAGTGGCAACAATCCGCTCGGCTGTTTCTAGTACCCTTTTTTCGACTTCCAGCCGCTTCGAGGCAATCAGCGGTACGGTTGCAACTGACTTATATTTAATTGCGCCTAAAGAGTGATAGGTGTGGACTTGTTTGATGGATTGGGCTTTCTTCAATTCCATGCCCACCCAGCTAGAAATCCAGTAGTTGGTATGCACTAGAGGATATCGATAACCAGTTTGCTGTTGATACTGGAGGAATGCTTCGACAAACTCCGAGGCATAACCAAAAATATTGTCCCTCGGAACGAATTCCTCAGGACCAGCAGTTAAGCGAATTGTCCGACAATTCTCGCTATGTTCGACGATTTTTGCTTGTTCTGCACTTGCTTTGCGGGTAAACATATCAACCTGCCATCCCAGTTTACCCAATGCTTCACCCACTTGGCGGACATAAACGTTCTGTCCTCCAGCTTCTTCTTTGCCAATCTCAATCGCAGGGTCGCCGTGGACTGAAATTAGGGCAATTCGCTTTTGATTTTTATTGTTCATAGCTTTGTGGCTATTGAATTTGCACCGTAACAGGGGTGAATGTAAGGAGACTTTACAAAGGCTTCTGTCTTTACCCCTAAAGTTTATTAAGTTTAATTTACAGAATACCACATGCGATCGCATCCTCTAGGCGGATGAATTGCCATCTATACAAGTCTTCCTTAGGGATTATCCGCTCCAAAAGATAGATTTTTACTGTAACTTTTTGTTGATAATAGTTAGGTATGTCAAAAATCATTTAAGAAGTATTTCAATAACTGTAAGCTCTGTTTCTATCTGAAATACAGCTTCAATTAGCTATTGTTTGCAGGAGCTAATTTACATCAAGTGCTTAGATGAAATAAAGTATAAAAACTGATAAGTACGCGAACGCAACTTCCTTTTGATTTGTATAATATTTAACTCTAACCATAAGTTTATTTTTTATCTAGTATTTAAAAATATAATTAAATACACTCAATACCCAAATTTTCTATCTCCCTCTGGAGCGATCGCGCAGCACACTTTTACCTAGAAGATTCTGAGGCAAGGTTGAGTTCATTTCGCAGTCACTCAAACAACTAAAACACCCACTCAGAGAGTATAGGGAGAGAGTAGGAGTGCAGATGAGAAACAGCTGACAACTATTCGCTAATCGTCAACCGCTAATTGCAAACAATCCTTGACTCCCAACACCTAACCCTCAATCAAATGCCTATCCATTAGTAGTTTGAGCTGCCAACATCTGTTTCAGCTTTTCTAGTTCAGAAGCCCAACGAGGATCGGGACGAATTCCCTCAGCATCAGACGAGCCTGTAGAAGTTCCAGCAGAACCACCACGACGAGGTTTTTTTCCACTACGCTTATTGCCACCGCTTTTTTCTGCGTTGCTGCTAACAGGAGCATCTCCAGTATTAGCACTACTAGCAACAGGGGCTTGGTCTTCTTCTTCTTGACCTTTGTTACGAGGCAACGCCTTCTCAATCTTTAGTGGCGTTTCCTTAAACATATAGCCGTTATATTTCTCGATGATTTCGTCTGCTTGCTCGTCATTATTGACAGTAACAAAACCAAAACCACGGCACTTTCCGGTCTTGCGGTCTTTAATGACTTTCGTAGTCACATTACTACCCGCATCAGCAAAAACTGCTTGCAACTCTTGCCGATCGACTTCATCTTTTGGCAAATTACCAATGTATAAACGGACTGGCATGAAATGTACCTCTCAACTTGGATGCAATTAAGGTTGTTAACAAAATTTCTGACAGGAGGGTGAGGTGAATAGTGGCAAGAATCGCCGCAAACCGTCGTCAACTAACTTTTGCCTTAAACTGTCAACTTCTAAAATCCAATTCATTGTATTGGCAAAGACTGATAAGTTTATCATGCTACGGTACGATCTAAAAGCTTGACTGCGCAGTTTTGGCGGTTAGATCGCAACGGCGTTTGACTCCTGATGATATTTCCGCTCGCCTGGAAAGTTGACACCATCTTCTAAAATATCACGGTTGACACTATAGATATTGTTTTCAAAATAGATTTGTGCTTATTGTCAGTTTTTTAACTTCGGATCGGGCTATTGAGTACAGAAATACGATACCTGTCTCACTGACTCCTGAAATAAAAACCAGCCTGTGGCTGGTCTAGCTGTTGCTGTGTTGGAAGGAGAAAAACCTGACCCAAACTAACCGAAGCATAAGACGCTATTTCGCTTTAACTTTCAGCTGGGTCTGGACTTTAGTTGTTTATGTAAATAAATGTAACATATTAAACTGAATTGCTGCAATTAATCTTTACATTATTGGTCATTGGTCATTGGTAGTTGGTAAGTCGTAAGTCGTAAGTCGTAAGTCGTAAAGAGGGTGTGGGGTGTGGGGGAGCCAGCGCCGTGCGGGGGTGTCCCCCGTTGAGGCGACTGGCGTTGTGGGGTGTAGTGGAGAGAATTCGGAATTCGGAATTAATGCGTGAATGCGTGAATTGTCTTGCTCCCTCAGCTCCCTCAGCTCCCTCAGCTCCCTCAGCTCTCTTCCCCTGCTCCCTGCTCCCTGCTCCCTGACAACTAATAACTGCCTCCCTTGACAATCACGTAAACGCCCCAGATAGTAGCAGCGATCGCCAGTGCGATCGACCAACTCTGATGGCTGCTGTTACTGGTTTTACCAGCTTGAGTGCGCAAAGTTTCAATATCGATCCAAGCCGTAGCTCCACGGCGGAACCAGCCTGTTAAGATAACATGCCTTCCAATTAAATCGGTAGGGTCGGTAGAGGGTCTAAGCAAAAGGCAGCCGAGGGGCCCCAGCCAAGAAGCATGATGCAGCTTGACTAAGCCAGTTGGTAAGTGCAGCAGTAAATCTTGTCCGAACCAGTTGCCAATACCGCGCCGTCCTAACAACTTACCTTGGAGGCGGAGAGACTGCGGGACAACTGGTAATAAATAGGGATTAGACAACAGCTCGGCAAGATTGGGACGATTTAGTAAGCTGGTAGACTTCGTTTCGGGAAATAAAGCATTTAGCCGCAGAAAAATACCGAGGCTTAAGCCAATCGCCAAGCTACCGCGCACGATCCACCAGTCGCCCCACATCCATGCTAAGTAAGGATTACCTAACCAGTAGCCACCAATCCATCCCATCAGCCACATAAAACTGCTAAAAGCAGCACCGAGGAGAATTCCCAAGTAAGGAGCAACTTGTAATAGCAGTGAGTCGTTACCAGTTGTCAGTTGACGGTTGACAGTAAACGCTGGCGCTACACCACTCCTGCAAGGAAGCAAGCTACGTGAAGATAGTTGTTTTTCTCCCCCAGCTCCCCCAGCTCCCTCAGCTCTCTTCAGCGACTCCCGACTCACTTGTAAATTTAATTCAGTCTCCAAGCGCCAGTTATGGGCAATTCGATTCAGCCGTTGGAGGCGATCGCCAACTGAGGGATGAGTTTGGTTGATGTTGAGCCAGTAGCGCAAAGGATTTGTGCAGTCCCAGGCTAAAGCTGCCTCTAATTCGGGTAATGAATGTAGATTGCTCAGGGCGATCGCTTGTTTGTAACTGATAATTGTGAGTAAGTCCCAACCTTCTAGCAACCAACTGGTATGTCCTTGCTGTTGAATATTTTGAGCCACACCACGGGCAATTTTGAGTATGGCGCGACTGAGGGCGTTAGGATTGCCAGTTAATTCTGCGGCAAGGCGATCGCTGTAGTATATGCGTAACTGAGAGAGCCAAAACGCAGGTAAACGCAGAAGCAACCACAGTCCATAAGCAAAGTTAGCGGCGATCGCGATAAAGGCTTGTAGAGTTTTATTCGATATTTTGTTGCCCCACTCCGATAACTGGGAATAGGTTATGTAGGGTAACTGAGTAACTAATATAAATTGAGATAAAACGATAAAATCCCTATTAGCTATCTGCCCTAATTGTGTTGCGTAGATAGCGGCAATTTCATCATCTGCGAGTTGCTCTAGCAGAGCTTGACTTACGACTATTCTTGCCGTGCGGCGCAGGTTGCCATAAGTGAAAATAAGAGGCACGGCTGTAGGTAGCACGCGCAACTGAGGTAAACGATAGTGGTGCTGGCGACAAGAGCGCTGTAGCAGCCTGCTAGCTTCTGGGCTAGAAATTTCCAAAGTTTCCAGAGATAGGTGTTGAAGCCCGTACCACCATCTCAGTAACCCATCTATCAACCAAGGAGACAGGGCTAGCAACAGCACTAACACGCATACGATCTTGGTAGTATGGTCGTGATAGAACGGCTGAAACGGTTCTAGGTAGGGGAGTTTTACCAATAAATCGTTAGTCAATCCCATCGCTAACTCAATGAGTTGTTGGATCGACCAAAATAGAGCGATCGCACTACCGCACTGTAATAACCAAAATGGAATTAAATTAACAGTTGGTAATGGCTGCCAGCGCTGCGCTCGTTGTGCTTGCTTTAGTTGGAGAAGAGTGGCTGGTGACTGGTGGCTGGTGGTTAGAATTGTTCCCTCTGCTCCTAGTCTCATAGTCTCCTCTGCCCTTCTGCTGAGAAACTCCTTCAGCTCTTCGAGCTGGAGATTGCTGCTTTGTGCTAAGAGTCGGCAAAGGGAGAGCAGGTATTCAATATTGCTACTAGGAGTTGCTGGCTGAGTTTGTTGCTCGGCGATGGAAATATTTTCTGCCTGACAGAGGATTTCTAAATGAGCGATCGCCCCTTGATAGTCTTCTTGTTGCAGTGCTGTTTTTGTTGCCTCTAGCAACATTTCAGGATCGCCAGTCATAGCCATAAACCATAAACTTTCTTGCTTTCACCGATCGCCAATACCTTATCGCCACCGATTCTGGCACAACCAGCTAGATATGAGTAGAAAGTGAGTTGCGAATAGCGAAGAAAAGAGTGTGGGGACAAGTCACAAGTCACAAGTCAAAACCATCTAGCCACCAGCCACCAGCCACTAGCCACTCACCAGACTCCCGACTCCCGACTCCTGGCTAACAACATTTGCAATATCTCTGTAGCAGCACGATCGCCTACACCTGTTTCTCCTAGAAGCGATCGCATTTGCTGATAGTCTGTTAAAACTTGCTGGCGGCGGGTTGGGTTGAGGAGCAATTCTAAAGCTTGTTGGGTAATATTTTCTGGCGTGGCTCGATCTTGAAGTAACTCAGGGACGATTTCGCGATTGACAACTAAGTTCGGTGGCGAGATCAAGGGTAAGTTAATCTTAAGGAAATTGCGGGCGATCCACGCTGTAAACCGACTGACGCGATAAATTACAACTTGCGGCACGTCTAACAAGGCAATTTCTAGATTTACCGTGCCAGACTTAGTAATTGCTAAGTCAGATGCTGCGATCGCCTCTAAAGTTTGACCGGAAAGTATAGTTGCTTGTAAGCCGTAATCTTTTACTGCTTGGGCGATCGGTTGGCGATAGATTTCTAAAGATAGGGGAATCCAAAAACGTACTTGTGGTAGTTTTGCCTGAATTGCTTTTGCTGCTTGAAACATTGCTGGCAGCAGATATTTTAATTCTTGGTGACGAGAGGCAGGAATTAACGCTATGCTCAAAGCCTCTGGTGCAATACCTAGCTTAGCCCTTGCTACTTCGCGACTAGGTGCTGTCTGCACGCGATCGAGTAGAGGATGCCCTACCCAAGTAACTGACATGCCCAAGCGTTTAAAATAACTGGCTTCTGCGGGAAATATTGCCAACAACCGATCCGTCATCTTGACTAAGCGATCGATTTCTCCCCGATTAGACCACCAGACCCACATTTGGGGAGCAATAAAATACACGATTGGAACTTGGGGAAAAGTTCGCCGGATGTAGCTGCCTAAAGCCAAATTGGGTCCGGCATAGTCTATGAGTACGACAAGATCGGGTGGATGTTGTTGGAGATACTGTTTAGTTTGGCTTTGAATTTTGAGGGTAGGTAAGACAAATGGGATTGCTTCCCAGACAGTACCAACAGAACCAATGCTGGCAGTATTAGCCAAAAGACGAGCGCCAGCTGCTGCCATGCGATCGCCTCCCAAGGCAACAATTTCTAGAGGCAGATTGCGATCGCGGCTTTGACGGTGCAATGCTTCTACAAGTAAAGCTCCTTGAAGATCGCCCGAAACTTCGCCCGTACTAATGAAAATTCTGTAGTCATTTGTCATTTGTCATTTGTCATTCGATCGGTTATTAGTTGTTGGTTATTAATTATTAATTACGTTTTGACTTTTGACTTTTGACTTTTGACTTTGCCTAACATATTTCCTCGTCACCGTTGGGCAATTGTCGCCCGGGAATGGAACCGCGCCTGGGTTTCATTTGGGACATTCGCAAAAATTGCAATAGATGTTGTACGTGTTCGTTATCTGCTATTAGCTCTAATTGTTCCAAAGCTTGACTGAGAGTGAGATCGGAACGATAAAGAATCCGAAAAGCTTTTTTCAGAGAACCATAGACTTGCCCTTGTTCTGCTTGGGCAATCCCGGCGCGTTTAATGCCTACAATGTTCAGCGATCGCACTCGGGCGGGATTGCCTTCTACTAACATATAGGGTGGCACGTCCCTAGCGATACGACTCATTCCACCCACCATTGCTAGTTTTCCGATATGCACGAATTGATGTACGCCCAAAACTCCGCTGATGGTGGCACGCGATTCAATGTGGATGTGTCCGGCTAGAGCTACGCCATTCGCGATCGTCACAGAGTCTTCAATGATACAGTTATGACCTACATGAGCATAAGCCATTAATAAGTTATTGTTGCCGATAATCGTGGCTTCTCCGGTAAGAGTGGCGCGGTTGATGGTGACGTACTCGCGGATACGATTGCCGTCACCAATTTTTACCATTGAGGAACCGCCATCGTACTTAAGGTCTTGTGGTTCTAGCCCAATTGCCGCTCCCGGAAAAATTTGATTTCTCGCCCCAATTTCTGTTGGTCCCTCCAACACAACATGAGCGCCAATGGTAGTTTCGGGACCAACTTTGACTTCCCGACCAATAACCGCGTAGGGACCTACCTCTACAGTCGGGTGTAGTTCTGCCCCTGGATGGATTGCAGCAGTATGATGAATGAGTGTTTTCAAGGATGCATCTCCAATCGAGGCGCTAGAAAATCAGTTGTCAGTTATCAGTTGTCAGTTATCAGTTGTCAGTTGTCAATGAGTAGTGCGTGGTGCGAAAATCTCTTCTGACTTTTGACTTTTGACTTTTGACTTCTGACTTCTGACTTCTGAGTTCTGCCGAATTACTCTACAAGGGAAAAGAGTAATTCGCCTTCTGCTGCCAGTTGACCGTCAACTTCAGCACGGGCTTGCATTCTCCCAAAACGACGACGCTTTACCCACAACAGTTCCACTGTCATCACCAACTGATCTCCTGGAGTTACTTGTCGCCGAAACCTAACTTTATCCATGCCAGCAAACACAAACAAATTGCCGTCCATTTCCTGCATTTGAGTTAACACAACTCCACCGACTTGTGCCATAGCTTCTACAATCAAAACTCCAGGCATCAATGGTCTTTGGGGAAAATGCCCCTGAAAATGAGGTTCGTTGAAAGTCACGTTTTTGATCCCAACAGCTTTCTTTCCTGGGATGTACTCAATAATTCTGTCTACCAGGGCAAAAGGATAGCGATGAGGCAAAAGTGCATGAATTTGCTCGACTGTGAGGGTTGTTTTCTCTGGGGTAGGAGTAACTTCAGTTTGGCGATCGAGGTGCTGAAGATTAGCATCATCGCTAGCAGGAGAATCTGGGGAATTGACTTGGATCAGGGATGACATGGCTGAATTTCTCAAAGATCGGGGCTGTGAAGGGAGCAGGGAGCAGGGAGCAGGGAGCAGGGGAGTGACTGGTGGCTGGTGGCTAGTGACTAGAATTACCCCCTTGTCTTTCTTGTCTCCTGTCTCTGTCTCCTGTCTCCTTCATGATTTCATTTTTTGCTCCAACAGTTGGGCAAGTTGAACGTGTAGTTTGTGGCTTGCTTTATAAGCAAGGAAATGAGCGTTGGGGAATGTCCCCAGTAAGCACAAATCTCCTACTAAATCTAAAATTTTATGACGTGCTGGTTCATTTGCAAATCTCAATGGTGGATTCAGCCATGTTTGGGGGGTACAAACAATAGCATTTTCAAGACTTCCACCTTTAATTAACCCCTGCGATCGCAAGAATTCGATCTGGGTTGCCAAACCGAAAGTGCGTGCGGGGGCAATTTCTGCCGCAAATGTAGATGTATTATACGTCCAACTATGCCACTGATTGCCGATCGCCGCAGTCTCGAAGTCAATTCCGTAAGTAAAGCGGGTTTCTGGGGCGGGCAAAGCTGCGACAAATGTATCGCCTTCGCGTACCCAAACGGGTTCTAATAGCTGGGGGACAATAGTAGGCGCTGGCAGAGGCGATCGCCCAACTTTGGCGATCGCCTCTGCCCAAATCCGAGCCGAACCGTCTAACAACGGCACTTCTGCCGCGTCAATTTCAATTCTGGCATTATCGACTCCGCTTCCTGCTAGGGCTGCCAGCAAATGTTCTACAGTGCGAACGGATGCTGCTCCAGCTTCGAGTTGCGTCGACAGTACGGTTTGACCAACCGCTCCAACGCGAGCAGGAATTATTGGTTGAGTTGGCAAATCGACCCGCACGAAGTAGCGCCCTTCCCCCGCTGCGGCGGGTAAAATGCGAACTTGGCTAGTCTCGCCACTATGCAATCCGACTCCCGATTGGCTTATCGTTCCTGCGAGCGTGTGCTGTGAGGAGTGAGGGGAATTCAAAATTCGGAATTTAGAGCAGAGCGGAAGTTTCTCCTCTGCTCCCCTACCTCCTTGTTCCCCTTGTCCTCCTTGTCTCCCTTGCTTTTCCCTTACTCCTCGCTCCTCACTCCTCACTCCTTCCATCTTGTCTACCTTGTCCCCTTGTCCTCCTGTTTTCTGTCTCCTATCCATAATCCCTAGAATTTCTCCCCAATGCCAAACTGAATGCGGCTGTCACCGTCGCTGTTCAAGCCGTAGTCTAGGCGCAGGGGTCCCAAGGGAGAATTGACTCGCACGCCTACACCGTAACCGACTCCCGTACCTGGTTTATCGAGTAGAACTGCTGGTTCTCCAGGTACGTTACCCGCCGTACCTAAATCGGAGCCGAAATCGACAAATAGAGCGCCACCGACAACCGAGAAAATTGGGAAGCGATACTCGGCTGTAGCAGTGACAAAACTGCGTCCGCTGCCCAGCTCTCCTTCTCCATAACCCCGTACTGAGTTACTACCACCAATGGAAAAGGCTTCGTAGGGAGGTAGATCGCCAATGACCGTTCCAGCTTGAATATTAAAAGCTAAAGTTTCCGGTCCTTCATTGAAGCTAGTAAAGTTGACCGGAATGTATTGACTGTAGCTACCCCGCAATCGATTCAGAAGAATGCTGCCGCTACCAATGGGAATCGATTGCTCTACGCCTAATCGCAGGAAAGAACCGTCAGTAGGTGTCGTGATGTTATTTCGGAGATCGCGTACTGCTCCTAGCTGTACGGTCAGCAAATCGTCTGAACCGTCATCAGAAAAACTCAAGGGAATATCTTCTCTACCGTTAAATCTGCCTTCTGGCGTAACTTCACCATCATCATCGCGGATGGAAACGCGCTGATATTGCAATCCTGCGGATGCCGTCCATTCCGACCGAGCTAAGGGATTGCGAGACAACGGACGGGTAAAGGTAACGCCGCCACCTTGTCGCCGCACGCGGGGACGCACGCCATCATCGGGGTCGCCTACCTCGATATTCTCGTCATCTCCATCAAAAATGAGCGAAATCGATCGCCGCTGGAATAAGTTGACTGTATAGGAAGTTCTGTAGGGGTCGCCCGCAATCCAGGGGTCGGTGAACCGGAGATCGAACAGCAACTCGCTCCGTTCCGTACCAACCTGCAACTCTGCCCCTAATTTTTGGTTATTGCCACCTAAATTGTTTTGCTGAAAGCTGACTGCTCCAAATAAGCCACTGGCAGAACTAATACCACCGCTCAATCCCAAACTACCGCTGCGGCGTTCGTCCACGTTCAGCACGACAATCACTTTACGGGGGTCTTGACCGGGGTTGAGGGCAACGTTTACGTCTTCAAATATCCCCAGTCCGTAAACCCGTTGCAGGTCGCTTTGAACCACGTTGCGATTGAATACGTTATTGGGCTTCAGGGCGAGTTCTCGCGTGATGATAAAATCTCGCGTCCGACCGCGAATTGGTTTGCCTTCGTCGTCGGTCGCTTCGCCTTCCCGCACGAAACGGACTTGGATATCTTCAACAACTCCTTCCGATACTTGAAGCGTGACTGTGCCGTCGGGTGCAACTTGGGGTGCGGCGATCACTTGTGCCAAGACGTAACCGTTTTTCTGATACCACTGGTTGAGCTGCTTAATGCCTTCCTGCAAGCGGCGGAAGTTGAGAATGTTGCCGTACTGCGGCTTAAAAGTCTCCTCAACTAATTTGGGAGGCAAGACGGACGGAACATTTGTACCAGGGTTAGCTTCGATTTGAACTCGCCCAAGGGTTGGGTTAGGTTGCACGATATAGGCAACCCGCACGCCTAAGGGTGTATCTTCCGGTATAGCCCGGACATTGGCGAAAAAGCCTGTCGCAAAAATGGCGTTGATATCTTCTTGTAATTGCGATCGCGTCGTCGTTCGCCCTGGAGCGGTACGAATTGCTCGGTAAACTTCGTTTTGTAATTCTTCAGTCAAAGTACCAGTTTCGCTACTCACAGCGACTTCTGCGACAAGAACTCTAGGTTCTGCCGCTTCAGGTTGAGTTTCTGGTGTGGGTTGAGTTTCTCCTGGCGTTCCTGGCTGAGTTGGCGTAGGTGGTAGAGCGTCTGTTGGCGGTTGGGTTTGTTCTGGTGCTGGAGTGGATGGAGGAATAGGTGGATTTGGTTGATTGGGAACGCTTCCTGGTGCAGGTGCGCCGTTAGGAGTCACGGGAACTTGAATGCGATTGGGCGTTTCTTGCTGCGGTAGAGATTCCGTACCTGGAGCTGGTTGCACTGGTACTGTTGGCGGTGTGGCTGGTTCCGTCGTTGGTGCGGCAGGATTATCAGAATCCGGTGCTGGTTGACGATCGCGGTTAATCGGAATTTCAATTCCTCTGGGGGTCTCGTCCTGCGAGTCGAGTTGGGCGATCGCTCGCGTTTTGAGCGCCGCTGCGCCATGCTCGCTCGGATGGCGATCGTTACGATTTGTACTTGGTTTTTTTGTACTTGGTTTTAAAGAAAAGCTTTCTTTAGCTACTAATTTTTTTGCTGCTAATTTTGGTGTTGCTATTACAGCCTGTTCTCCCTTCAAGCTGGCGATTAATACTTGACGGGAAGAAGTGAGAGAATTCGGAATACCCTTGCGGGGAGGCAAGCTACGGAATTCGGAATTCGGAATTTGGACAATCTTAGAATTATTTTTGACTTTTAACTTTTGACTTTTAAATTGCTTCTCCTGTCCTGTTATAGCCCGATCGGCAGGAGCCGCATAAGTTGCTGGCATTTGCACCAGCATGACTTGCCGAAAGCTCGCGATCGCCGCGATCGCCACCCATACACGAAATAAACGCATTTTGTTTCACCTATTTAGCACGTCCGCACACCAATAAAAGTTTGTCATTCGTCATTTGTCATTTGTCATTCGGTAGTTGACGGTTTACGGTTGACGGTTGTTTTTTGCTCCCTCAGCTCCCTCAGCCCCCTCAGCTCCCTCAGCTCTCCCTACTCCCTACTCCCGTCTCCCTCATTAGCTTGAGCTAGCACGCGACGCAGTACCTCTTGGTAAGCGGTTTCGACATTGCCTAAGTCGCGACGGAAACGGTCTTTATCCATGACTCGCCGATTGGGGTCTGTTTCAGCTACGTCCCATAAGCGACAAGTATCGGGGCTAATTTCATCACCCAGTCGTAACTGTCCCTGAGCATCGTAACCAAACTCTAGCTTGAAGTCTACTAGGGTCAGATCGCAACGCTGGAAAAATTCGCCTAGATAGCGATTAATTTGGAGCGCCATTTGTTGTAATTGGTTGACTTGTTCTGGAGTTGCTAGCTCTAGCAGAAAGAGGCGATCGCTCGTCAATAAGGGATCTCCTAAACTATCGTTTTTGTAATAAAACTCTACCAACGGCTGTTTCAAAACTGTCCCTAGAGGTAATCCTGTTTGTTGACAGAGACTCCCTGCGGCAATGTTCCTGACGACCACCTCTAACGGCAAGATTTGCAATCGCCTGACGCGCATTTGATTAGCGCTGATGCTTTCCAGCCAGTGTGTCGGAATGCCTTGCTTTTCTAAATACTGAAACAACACGGTGGAGATGGTGCAGTTAATCTCTCCTTTGCCGACAATACTGCCTCGCTTTTGAGCATTAAAAGCAGTGGCATCGTCTTTGAAATGTGCCAGTAATATTTCTGGCTCTGTTGTCGTGTAAACAATTTTTGCTTTACCTTCGTAGAGCAGCGATCGTGCAACCATTTCAGGATTACTCTTGATTAGCGTTCTAGCTTGCCAGGTACAGGCTTAATCATTTTAGCCACTATTGGACACTTAAATGAGGAGTCAGGGAATAGAGTTGTTGGTTGGAAGTTGACGGCGATCGGTGACTAGTGGCTGGTGGCTGGTGACTAGAATTGCTCCCTTGTCTCCCTTGTCTCCCTTGTCCTCTTCCCTCCTGTCTCTATATTCCTGTCAGCATTTGCAGTAACTTAAAGCTGCCTTAGCTGGAACTTAAGCAGTAGATATTAGACTTTTAAAGCATTGTTATTAGGGTGTAATTGTCTCGCTTTTGAGCGTGGCTTACACTTGGCTAACACTTTATTGGCTCAGAATCTAAGAGTTTCCGTTTTTGTAAATACCCATGCTGCCAACTCGCCTATATCTGTTTTTTGCTGCTCAATATTTCAGCTGCGTGCTGACTTTTCCCGTGCTACTTTTTGCGATTGAAGCTCAAGCGCAAGATAAGCAAAACAATTCCTCAACACCAGCGCCGTCTTTAAGTCATTGTCCGCAAGCTTCACCTTACGGTACTGAACTTACTAGTTTGGCAACTCAGTTGCTTCAGACGACAAATTGGACAGAGGATAAAACCAAACTCTTTGAGTTCCTTAGCTTGAAGTTGGGACCCCAATTAGCTGCCTATTTCAACTCCAGCCCTTACCCCAATATCAACGAAAGGGCAAAATTGGCAAAGGTTCCGATCTTGATGTATCACGACATCTTACCCAAAAAACAAGTCTTTTTTGATGTCACACCCCAAGAATTCGAGCAGCATCTTCAATTTATTAAACAACACGGTTTTACCCCCATCAGTTACGACCAACTCGTGATTCATCTGCGGACGGGTTTACCCTTGCCAGAAAAGCCGATTATGTTAACGTTTGATGACGGCTACGGGGGACATTACGAATACGTTTATCCGTTGCTGAAAAAATATGGCTATCCAGCCGTGTTTTCTATTTATACTTTTGGGGTAGGCAACAACGTCGGTAGAAGCCATGTCAGTTGGGAACAACTGAAAGAAATGGCAGCCGATCCTTTAATTACTATTGCCGCTCACAGCGTCACCCATCCCGAAGATTTGCGCCGCCTGTCCGACGACAAACTCCAAATGGAAGTGACTGAATCTAAACAGATTTTGGAAAATAAGCTAGATATACCGATCCGCTATTTTACGTATCCGGCTGGGAGATATAACCAAAAAGTTGCCGCAGCAGTCAAGCAAGCTGGTTATCTATCAGCGCTGACGATGAACGACAACGACGAACGCTTTGCTGGCGACTCGGAAAGTTTACTTGCCATCGATCGCTTCGGTCAATCTAATTTAACACGGGCGATCGCCAACCCAGAATCTAGCATTCTCTCTCAAGCTTCAGGTGGCATGAAAATTCCCAACTGGGGGGGAGAATTCGATTTTTCTGCCAATGTCACCTTCAACAAAACCACCATCGATCGCACCTACTTGTTATTAATCTCTGGTGGTAGACCAATGACGATCCATGCGAAAAGCCGCTACCAAGTACCAGAGATTTTAGCCGATACTGCCGCAGTTGCGGGCGTGGATGGGGGCTTTTTCTCGCTCAAAGTCATCAATTCCAATATCATGATCGGTCCCGTACTGAGTCAAAAAGCGAATCATTTTGTCCCTGGTAATGCGAGTGAGAATCTTAGGCTTGCAGGTAGACCGTTAGTATTAATTGGTACTCAAGCAGTTAAATATATTCCCTTCGATCCCTTCTTACACAACACGCTAGAAGGAATTCAGGCGGAGATGCCAGACGTAACAGATGCTTTTGTCGCTGCTGCTTGGCTGGTAAAAGACGGACAACCGCGATCGCGAGAGTCTTTTGGTAACTTATTTGGTTTTGATGCCGCGCGTCGTCGGGCTTTCTGGGGAATAAACCAGGCAGGACAGCCCACAATTGGCGTGGCTCCGAGAAATGTCGATGCTGTCAAGCTGGGTGCAGTATTAGCTAAAGCTGGGTTGCGAGATGCGGTGATGCTCGATTCTGGCGACAGTTCCTCTCTTGCTTACAAGGGTGAATTATTAGTCCCTTACACTCCTCGACCCGTGCCTCACGTCGTCGCCTTGCTGCCACCAGACGGAGACGAGAAAGCTAATTGTTTGGTGGTAAAACGTTGAAAGAGGGGCGACAAAAGGTAGACATCCCATCCACTGAAACTGTGCCTTGGAAGATCCCCCCAACCCCCCTTTTTAAGGGGGGCAACAGAGGGGTAGATCTATACGTAAAGAGAAACAGAACAGAATGGCAAGGTTTGACAGCGATCGCAACAGACAAATATTGGTCACTGGTCACTGGTCACTGATTTAGACTACGCCCCAACCAGGTGGCGGGAGAGCAACTTGATCTTCTGGTTTGGATTGAGAAACCCGCTGCATACTTGCCGATAGCCAGATAAACAGCTCTTTGAAGTTTAATCCTTGTAACTTTAAGGGGCTGCGGACAACAATTTGGCTCAAGCGCGTCATGTTGGCTGATTCTACCCCTACAGCAAAGAAAGCGACTCGCTTACCTGCCTCATCGTCGCGAATCCGCTGGGTGGCTTGGTCGATGATACTGTCTGGCTCTCCTTGCGGTTCGCCATCCGTGATCAAAAACACCCAAGGACGATAATAATTCACGCCATTACTACGATATTGACCTTTACGGGCTTCGATCATATCTAGCCCTTGGAGAATTGCCCCACCCATGTGAGTTAAACCTTGAGCTGATAGGCTAGGCGGTTCAAATATGTCAGCAGTGACGAAATCCTGAGCTACTTTCACGTCACTACCAAACGTGACGATCGCCACTTCAACCCGCTTGCGCGCTAAGTTATCTTGGTTGAGTTCCTCTTTGAAAGTGCGTAAACCCTCATTGAGAGCGTCAATAGCTACTCCCTGCATGGAGCCAGAAGTATCTAACAGCAGGACGCACGGACAGCGCGGTTCTGGATTTTCGGCAAATTCCACCGCATCTTCAAGTTTCAAAGCTTCAGCCATAGTTGAGCGAGAAAATAAACAACATTAAGATTTAAGACCTTAGTTTATTAAACGACGCGATCGCCATATATTCCACCCATTGTCAGTTATTAGAGAGCAGAGAGCAGGGAGCAGGGAGCAGGGAAAAGACTGTCGTGTCTGGGATGCAGGGAAAGAAGTTGGCAGTTGGAATTAACTGTGAATTGTGTATCCTCCTTGTCTCCCTCACTCCTCGCCCCTCACTCCTCACTCCTCATCCAGTACTCATCGCTGCGATCGCGGCTTGTTGGCTGGCTTGTTGGTAAATGTCAGTTAAGTATTTTTGTACCATTCCAGATGCAGTGGCATCACCTCGATCTCCTTCATCAGTCTCTAATTCTGCTACGGGAATTTCTCCTAAGACATCTAAAACCGTTTCGCCGCTGAGTGACGGTGCTATGACTACTAACGATGGGTCGAGGGATTCGTTGTATTGCCAAAATGAGGCAGTCGGGAGTCGGGAGCCGGGAGTGGCAGAGTGGGAGTCGGGAAATTTTGACTTTTGACTTTTAACTTTTGACTTTTCTTCTTGACTACGAAATTCTCTCAAAGAAGTAAGAACCTCATCCTTAGTGCGTCCCCGTAGTTGGAACAGAACAAACGGATCTTCGCTGAAGCGATCGCCTAGTTGATAGTAGACTGCGGCGACATGTTTGCAAGGGTTGGCTTTGTCAGGACAAGAACAGCGACTTTTGACTTCTGATAGGGTAAAAGGAAACAATGATAAACCATTGGCAGTAAAAACTTCTTCAATATTTTGCGGCATTTCTCCTGCTAGTAATTTGGCTGCATAAACCGCTTTTTGGGACATGGTTTCTACAACATATCCCCACTGTTCGTCATCAAATTTTTCTAAATATAGTGAAACTTTGTATGGTTCTGGGTCTGTACCTTGCACCCGTGCTAATACTTGAGAGCCTTCAAATTTGATACTTAAAATATTTCCTTGTCGTGCATAAGTCCGACCGCGTTCTAACCGTTTTTTAAACCGATAGGAATCTAATAGATCTAACCAGCGTTGCGACCACCATTCTCGACTAGCTTGAAAGCTTTGGCTCGTTGTCATTCTGCTTCCTCCTATCTTCCTTAATGCTAAATGCGTTTTAACGCACCCTATGACTGCTCTTCGTCTTCTTCAATAACAGCATTGCGTTCTAGCACGAGTAATTGTCGCAATTGATCTGTATCTAATTCAGTCAACCAATTTTCACCTGCACCTACTACTTGCTCTGCTAAGGCTTTTTTACTTTCAATCATGTCGTTAATTTTCTCTTCCAACGTCCCCGTACACACAAATTTGTGAACTTGAACATTGCGAGTTTGTCCGATCCGAAATACCCGATCTGTGGCTTGATTTTCTACGGCTGGATTCCACCAGCGATCGAAGTGAAATACATGATTTGCCCGTGTTAAATTTAATCCAGTTCCCCCGGCTTTGAGAGATAAAATCATCACGGGTGGTCCTTGCGGATCGTGCTGGAAGCGATCGATCATTTCCTCTCTTTGTTTCTTGGAAGTACTACCATAGAGGAAAAATATTTCTCGACCTAACTTTTGTTCTAAATGCGGTTTTAACAATTTTCCCCATTCTGCAAATTGAGTGAAAATTAAAGCGCGATCGCCTTCTGAAATCGCTTCTTCTAACATCTCTTGTAGCCGAATGAGTTTGCTCGATCGCTGCGGTTCTTTGAGTGTTGTTTCTTTTAAGAATTGCCCGGGATGATTGCACAGTTGCTTTAATTTCACCAACAAAGCTAAAATCATTCCTCGGCGTTGAATTCCATCAGCAGCATCAATTTCAGCTAAGGATGTTTCAACTAATTGTTCGTACAGTTTTGCCTGTTCGGGAGATAAACCACAAAATTCAGTCATCTCCTGTTTTTCAGGCAAATCTTGAATAATACTGCGATCGCTCTTGAGTCGCCGCAAAATAAAAGGCTGAACTAGCGATCGCAATGTTTTTAAAGAAGCCGCATCGCCATATTTCTCAATTGGAATTGCAAATCGTCGTTGAAAGAATTGCCGTTGTCCTAAATAACCAGGATTGATAAAATCTAGAATTGACCACAATTCTTGCAATCTATTTTCTACCGGCGTACCCGTCAAAGCAAAGCGAAATTGGGCTTCTAACTGACGCACTGCTTGAGATTGCTTAGCTTCAGAATTTTTGATATTTTGCGCTTCATCTAAAACAATCCCTTGCCAAGAAACACTTTGGTGAGTTTTTACATCGCGCTGTATCAAAGCATAGCTGGTAATAACTAAATCCTTACCTGTGACAGTTTGCTCAAATGTCTTGCCTTTTGGTCTTTTATCGCCGTGATACATGAAAACTTTTAACTGCGGAGCAAATTTTCTCACCTCCCGTTCCCAGTTCCCCAATACAGAAGTAGGACAAACTAGTAAAGTTGGTTTTTCTAATGCTTTTTGTTGCTTGAGATTAAGTAGAAAAGCGATGAACTGGATCGTTTTTCCCAGTCCCATATCGTCCGCCAGACACGCACCTAAGCCCCAGCGTTCGAGGAAACTCAACCACCCCGCACCCCGTGCTTGATAGGGGCGCAATTCGCCGCGAAAGCCCTCTGGCGTGGCTAAAGGCGCGATCGCTTGGTTATCTGTCAGCGCTGTCATTAATTCTTGTAGCGCCCCCGATGCTTCAAAACTGACGACAGGAAGCTTTTCAATCGTCTGCGTGTCGCCCGTACTCAATCGCAAAGCATCTTCCAGACTTAAATTCAACTTATCTTTACGCGCTGTAAAGAAAGCTTGGGCGGTTTTGATATCTTGGGGACGCAATTCCACCCACTCACCATTAATTTCTACGAGGGGGCTATTTAACTTCACCAAGCGATCGAATTCTGCTTTCGATAAAGTTTGCCCGCCGATCGCCAATTCCCATTTAAAATTCAGTAAGCTTTGCAATCCCAAGCGATCGCTTTTTTTCGGAGTCGTAGCACTAATTTTTAATCCTAAACGATTTGCCCAACCCTCGCGCTCTAAACTAGAGGGTAAAATCACACCCAAACCGCTATCCTCAAATCGCCATACGACTGATTTAATAAATTCGTATGCTTGTAGGGGATTGAGGCTACAAGATTGAGGAAATGGTTGTTCTAAACTGGGTGCAATTAGAGGATAAAGTCTTGAAGCTAATCCTAAACCCCTTAGTAAAGTTTCCTGCGGTTGCGAAATCGTGCGCTCGCGATATTCTAAGTTAGTAACTGAATGCTGCCAAATTGTGGCTGCATCAATGATAAATTCGGGCGTGTCTACTGCTTGTAGATAGTAACTTAGAGTCCAATTATTCTTACCTTCAGTTGGAGGAGATAACTGGAAACAAGTCCGAAATAGACTTCGCCCTTCTAATTGATATTGGATTGGTGCAGTCCAAGCTTTGACGATCGCTTCTAGGCGTTCTAATTGTGCTGGTTCTGCTGGTATTTTTGCGTCAGCAGTTAAACTTTGCAACCATTCTTTAAGAGGTGAAGGTACGGTTGGTAAAGAATTATTTTGCACATTTTGCTGCGCGTTCGCTCTGACTTGTGCGTCAATTGTACTGTTGAGAAAATCTAAGATTAATTCTTGTGGCGGCGATGGAAATTTGATTTTTAGGGGCGCACAGCCGTGCGCCCCTAAAATTGTTGTATTCTGATAAGAACAACAAATCGCAGGCATTGCTTTAGCAAACTTTGCCAACCGTGAGGAATCGATCGCACTGTCGAGGAGCGATTGCCAACGAGCAATAATGTTGTTAGGATCGTGATTTTCTTGGCTTAAAGTAGGAACAAATTTGCCTCGACTGAGTAAATCTAAACTCCATCGCGCTACTTGCGACCAAAAACGTAAATCGCCTCCTATCCATGAGTTTTCTGGGCGATCGACGGCTAAAGGTAGTGATGTTAAAAAGGCGATCGCTTCTTGCGGTTTTAGATAAAACCCTTCAACTTCCCACGGATATAAAACTTGAGTTTTTGTGATTTCTTGCTCGTCGGTTTCTTCAGCGATTGGAACAGAATACAGCGGACGAACCAAGATTGTTTTCTGTTGCTGAGTTTCTATGCTTGGTAAAGCAATAGTTTGGCTTAAAGTTGGTAGGTCAATTGGTAAGATTTCGCTATTTTTCGGCGATCGCCCCTGCTTTTGCTCGGATAGAGATAAAGATTTAGGAATGGCAATATCTGAGCCACGCCACCATTCTAATAGTTCGTGAGCTGTCATTGCTAAAGGGTGAACGGGAACGTCTGTAGCCGAGTTTATCTCGATATCTCCTACTAAAGAACGCCAAACTTCACCCCAAACAAATAGATAGCTTTGCTGTTCTTTTTCGATCCAATTACAGTGTAAAATTGCCATATGTTCGACGAGTCAATCTGCACCAAGCTGATGAATTGTATTTTAGGCTGAATAACTTATTTTAGAAGAAATATAATTATTTTTGTGGTGACGCGATCGCAGAAACCTGATGGAGCATTATCATAGCTTAGCGGAGTTCTCGGACTCCTGCACTTACCCACTCTACCAAGAGGCAATCGCATTTGAAACCCGCGCTTGTCGGGTTTTGCCTGTATAGAATTCAATTCGCCCACTTTCTCTTCTCAATCAAACCCCCTCAAAATAGTCTCTATTGGTAGAAAGAGCGATCGCTCGTTATCTTGAAAGGGAATAAACTCGTGCTTAAGATAAAATGCCTTTGCTATCAAATCTAGGACATCAACTCTCACTGCATATATGCCTATTTCCTGAGAGGCTCGCACGGCACGGAATAAGGCATTTACTAAAAGTTCTCTACCCAAACCTTGTTCTTGCACCGCTCTATCTACAGCTAACTTACCTATCAATACTGCGGGAATCGGATAAGCAGGTATTTGACGCTTGAACTCATTTGACACAGATTCATATTCTATGACACTGGAGCTGATGGTGTAGTAGCCATCAACTTTCAACCCTCCACATGTAGAGACTGCTACAAAAGTTTTAGCTATTCCCTTCAAATGATTTTGTCGGGCATATTTTTTCAAATATTCGTTTAATACGGGATAACCGCAATCAAAGGAATCTCTTTGGTACTTCTTATCTATGGGCAAAAAATTCCATCGCCTCTCGACATCACTCTCCATACTTTTCTCTATATCGAGCGATCGCAGATTTCAGCTTTCCCTTCAGTGCGGGTGGATTTTCCATCACTGACATAAATAGATCGCGATCGCGGTCTGATAGTACTAGCCTTTCATGAGAGTCTACATCCTGTTTAGCAGCTGGTAGAACGTGCAATAAGGTGTAGGCACTTACAGAAACTCCTTTTAGGGTAGCTGCACGCTCCAATAGCTCCTTTTGTTCTTGAGTTACCCGCAGATCGATTCTGTTATCTTTTATTCTGGTTTTGTCTGACATAGCGATGACTTAGCTCAGCTTCGCTTGCAATTATGTTCTTTATACGGACATTGTACACACAGAAGTCATGAGCGATCGCATCCCGGCTACACCAAAGGGCGATCGCATTTCCGCTTCACTAACAGGCGATCGCACTCCTACTTCACCACAAGGTGCAATTTGTTTTTTACATTAGCGTTGTCTGACATAATTAGTCTGGAGTGTTAAACCCGATTTAACACGAAATGGTGTTGAGGAATTCAGTTTTTAGATGATTGAGGGCTTTGAGTGGGATGAAAACAAGGCGCAGCAGAATTTAGTTAAGCATAATATCTCGTTTGTAGAAGCCACAACAGTATTTCTCGACTCACTTTCGATCTCGATTGACGATCCCAACCATTCGCAGAGCGAACAGAGATATATAATTATCGGCTCTTCCAACCGAGGACGGCTGTTGGTTGTCGTATTCGTCGATCGGGGGGACAATATTCGTATCATCAGCGCCCGAAGAGCTACAGGTTATGAACGCAGAACCTACGAAGAAAGTACCTAAACCTTCCCAAGATGAAAAGACTAACTCAGATTTAGACCTACGTGATGAGTACGATTTTCGAGGTGGAGTGCGAGGCAAGTATACACATCGGTTGGCAAGAGGCATCCAACGAAACATGGTTCCAGAACATGCGCGAGAAACATGGGATGCAGAGCAAGCCGTTTATGGGGAACTCATCTCTCGACCTGAGAGCAGGGCAGAAGAAGACTGAGTTACTGGACTAAGCATCGTTATTCTTGTGCAAGCGATCGCACTTCCACTTTACCAACAGGCGATCGCGTTTCTACTTCACTAAAGGGCGATCGCATTTCTACTCTACCAACAGGCGATCGCGCTATTAAAAAATCGCTTTTCTAAAGTTGTAGTTCAGACGAATTATGGTTGCTCGTCCTTTTGGTACTGCTGCAAAAGAGACTGAATCAATTTTGGTGAAACTCGAAATGTGGTTTGTTGCAACCGCTCAATTGCAGTAGAAAAATCAATTCTTCTTTTCTCTGCCGCAGAGCCAAGAATACCCAGCAAGCCAACAATCTCTAGCTCGAACTGGGCTGCTATGCGTCTTGCTGCCAAGTCATCTAACAAAATTAAATCTGCTTTCAGTTCAAGAGCTAGGGTAATGGCTTCCTGCTCTCCCAAATCTAACTGATTCAAGGCTGGATTAATTTCACCTGTAATGGCTTGCACCTCCAGCCATTCTGGAGGCTGTGCTGTCCACTCTCGAACAACTAGGGGTGCAGCAGGTGCTAATAACTCATCGCGTACTTTTGGAGGAATAATCACTCGATTAAATAACTGCGGTAAAACTTCAACTTCTTCAATCAGTAGTAAGTAGCACAGAGGCGAGGTATCCGAAACAACAATCATTACCGTTTTAGCTGCCCCTCTTGCTCTAGCCTCCGCATGGTTTGTATATCTTGTTCAAAGTCAGCCTCATCGTAGTGCAGGTATACACCCTTTTCTTTGAGAAACGCATCGACCTCTAAACGAGTAGACATCCCCAGCAATTCCCGCACTTTTCCAGCACTAATAGAGCCTTCTTGATAAGCTGCGATCGCCAGCATTTCTAGTAATTTCCGTTCTAAATTGCCCCATTTTGTCTCTAAAGAATGGGCGACATCATCCGGTAAAGCAATTTGAATTTGCATAAGTTTCTAGTGTGATGATTGTCTCAATATTGTATTGCGTTAGCTAAAGAACCGCATTCTCTTTACAGCAATTCTCGATCGCATATATAACACTGTAGGGGCGCACAGCTGTGCGTCCCTACAGTTTGTGTATTTCACCCAATTGAAAACCGCTATCGATACATCCCACAAGCGATCGCATCCCGACTCTACTAAAGGGCGATCGCACTTCCACTTTACCAACAGGCGATCGCATCCTCACTTCACCGAAGGGCGATCGCATTTCTGCTCTACCAACAGGCGATCGCATCCCGACTCTACTAAAGGGCGATCGTGCCTTGCAATTTCTCACCAAGCGATTATTTGAAGGTTTTCAACTTCTTGAAAGTGAGCATCGCGTGTAACTAATGTCAAATTATACTGAAGCGCAAGTGCTGCAATCCAGATATCGTTTTCAGGTAATGGTCTGCCTTTAAGCCGCAATTTATTCTTAACTTCTCCGTAATAACGAGCGGTTTGTATATTACATCCAAGTACAGCAGTAGTGGCTACCAACTCATCAATCCGTTCTAAATTCTCTTTTGAGCGGCTCGATCGTCTTGCACCATAATACAGCTCGCCAATGGCAATACTCGAAACAAAGACTTCATTTGCTCGTGCAAGATTGCTTTTGACCGCTACATCATCGGCAAAGAGTGCAATGATGATGTTAGTGTCCAGCAGATATTTACCACTCACTGGTGTCAACCTGCTCGCAGTCTTGTTCGATAGCTTCCCGCATTAGGTGTATGTCGTCCGTTGGTAGTGCGCCTGCAAAACGCAGTAGTTGCTGACCTGGAACACCTTGAATTTTTGAACCTGCTAAAGCACGCGCATATTCAAGCACTTGCTGCTGTAAATTCTCAGGCATATCTTTCAATTGCTCAACCACGCAATCCAGAATAGATGTATTCATCTTGCTCTCCTACCCAACATCCTATGCATATTCTAATGAGTTAGTTTTGACGCGATCGCATCCCTACTGCACCCAGAGACGATCGCATTTCTACTTCCCCATCAGGCGATCGCATTTCTACTTCCCCATCAGGCGATCGCATTTCTACTACATCAACAGGTGCGATTGCACCTTTGCTACAAACGATCGCTCGGGCGATCGCATTCCCACTTCCTACCTTTAGGTGGCAGAGT
This sequence comes from Scytonema millei VB511283, assembly GCF_000817735.3. Lineage (NCBI taxonomy): Bacteria > Bacillati > Cyanobacteriota > Cyanophyceae > Nostocales > Scytonemataceae > Scytonema > Scytonema millei. Next base: position 294,979 of record NZ_JTJC03000002.1, read on the forward strand.
ATTATCAGAGGAATAGGCTAGGTGAGACTTTAAATTGCTCACCCAAGATTTTTGCTTGAGCTTTGCTAATCGCTCGTTTACCATTAACAATTTCTGAAACTACACCACTAGAGCCAATTATCCCGACTAAATCGGCTTGCCGCATTCCACTTGCTGCCATTATGTGTTGCAGGACTTCATGAGGTTTCGACTCTGGAATCGGGTGATGTTCGGACTCATACAATTCCACCAGTGTCACTAGCAGCTTGTAAAGAGTTCGTTCTTCCACTGTGCGATTCTTAGTAAAATGCAATTGCTCTGTTAGGGCAAGCATCCGCTCGTATTCCGCTTCCGTTTCAATCACTTTTGGAGCAGCTTGGGCAAGTAGGTTACTATAGGTTGTTGCATCAAAAGTAGGGGTCATTTTTCCATTTGTCTTTGTCATACTCGGCGTGTGTGAGAAAGTATTTGTAATAAATCGTGCCGTCTTCGTAATCGATTCCTACAATTAAGCGATAGGCATTTCCTTTAATGTTAAACACGGTAAAGTTGCCGACTGCTTCCGCATCTCGATAAATAGCTCGAACATCTTCCAAACTGCTCCACTTCGCACTTTTCACCGTAGCGTACCAGGCTTCAATTTGCTTGCTGACATCGGGGTACTGAGCAACATCAGCCCGCAGTCGGCTAATAGCAATCAAGTGCATCTTTATTTCAAGAAATGAGAAATTTTTCTAACTTCAGTTGATACCGCTTCTATCCTCCCAAAATGAGAGGATTTCGGCAATCCAAGTTTCCCATGTCAGATTTATGGCGTAAACACCAACAGGCGATCGCATTCCTCCTCACCACTAGGCGATCGCATCCCGACTCTACCAACAGGCGATCGCATCCCGACTCTACCAACAGGCGATCGCATTTCTACTTCACCACAAGGCGATCGCATTTCTACTTCACCACAAGGCGATCGCATTTCCACTTTACCAACAGGCGATCGCATTCCTCCTCACCACTAGGCGATCGCGTTTGAAACCCGCGAAGGCGGGTTTTGTCTGTGTAGACGCGAATTCTATTCGCCCCTCTACGTAAAATTCACGCAATCTAGAATAAAGTTATATTAAAACAATATGAAGTTTTCACCTTCTCGGCTAAAACTGTGTATAAGCACTGAATTTTGAAAATAGGTGACATGATCTGATTTGGGCGAGGGTAAGTTACTTGTAACAAGGCAATGAGCCACACACTTCACCCCCTAAAGGAGACTACTCTCATGAAATCCGAATTGAAAGCTAAATTACTGCAAAACCTGCTGAAGAACAAAAAGCAAAATGCAGGTTTCACTTTAATCGAACTCCTCGTTGTTGTCATCATCATCGGTATTCTGTCCTCGATTGCATTACCTTCTTTCCTTAGCCAATCTGCTAAAGCTCGTGCATCGGAAGCCAAAACAAATCTTGGTGCGATGAACCGAGCACAGCAAACTTACTATCTAGAGAATCAGGCGTTTGTTGAGGATACTGTTGCTGGTGATGGTAGTGCTATTGCAGCATTAGGTATTGGTATTAAAGACTCTAATAACTTTGCTTATAGAGTAACTGCCACTACTGTTACAACTGATGTTATAAACAGAGCTAGGTCTAAAAATAAAGATCTCAAGGGTCATGTTGGTGGTGTTTTTAGCACAGGTGGACAAACCCCAACAGTCTTATGCGAGGCTAATACTGCTGCTGAAGAAGCGGTTGCAGGTGCTGACACAGCCGCCGATCCTGCACTTGCTGGTGCTGTACCTACATGTGATGCTGCTACTTCAAAGCAAGTTGGAGGTTAATTAGGTCTGCTAAACTCAAATTAATCTTTTTACTTGAGGTGGGGAGAGTTTTTCTTCCCCCTCTTTTTATTTTGCAGTAAAATTTATTTATCAACAAATACAACTATAGATGTTCGTATTTAAAAGTTATACTAGTATTTAAAAGTCATACTAGCTTTTTACGTCACTTAGAAATGTAAACTTTCTAGTAGAGTTAGTCTGTCATTTCTCTCGCACATCAATTAAAACAATTAGTAATAACTTAGCAATTTTATGAATATTATAAATTTTCAGCATTTCAGTATATAAACTAATTTTTATCTGGGTAAACTATGCTTGACTATACATAATTCCATACTTCAAGTACAAGGTATTTACTTAAGTGAAAAACAAATTTATAGCTCTGCAATTATTTCTAAAAATTAGTAACAAGCAAAATTCGGGCTTTACTCTAATTGAGTTACTTGTCGTTATTATAATTATTGGAATTTTATCAGCTATAGCTTTGCCTTCTTTTCTCAACCAAACCGTTAAAGCTCGACAATCAGAAGCCAAAAATAATATTGGTGCGATGAACCGCTCTCAGCAAGCATACTATTTTGAAAATCAGGAGTTTGCTGAGGATACTGCTGGCGGTGCTACCGCTATTAATAAACTAGGTATTGGTATTAAAAATAGTGTTAACTATAGATACGCAGCTACATCTATTACAGCGATAGATGCAGATGTGACGAATAAAGCACAAGCGCAACAGGCTAATTTAAAAGGATACGCTGGTGGTGTATTCACATCAGTAGGATTGACTCAAGTAATCCTATGCGAAGTCACTACTCCTAATCTCGGATTACCAGGAAACCCAGTTAGCGCTAATGCTTGTGACGCTTCTAACCAAATTAGAATACAATAACAAATAAACTTGAAATCACAGATAATGTTATCAGGTAAATATGGCTAGCATATTTCGCCAGAATTTAAATCAAGTTCTTGGTACATCCGTAGTCATTCTACTATGTATAGCAGCAGTTAGGGCTATTCAAGTACCTCAACTAAACCGATTAACTAATAAGACAAATACTGTATCGTTAGCAGACCTTCAAAGAGAAATAAAGTCAGAAAAGTTACAACTCATGACAATGGGTAAATTACCTAGCTTTGGTTTTAGTAACTTAGTTGCTGATTGGACATTTCTCAACTTCCTTCAATACTTTGGAGCTGAAGCCGACCGCGCAAAAACTGATTATGCTCTTAGCCCCGAATATTTTGAAGTGATTTTAAAGCACGATCCATATTTTTTAGATGCTTATCGTTTCCTTTCTAGCAGCACAACTCTATATGCAGGAATGCCAGAGCGAACTATAGCTTTGATGAACCAAGGCTTAAAGTATCTTTCTCCAAAACTTCCATCTCAGTCTTATTACATCTGGCGTTATAAAGGAACAGACGAGTTATTATTTTTAGGAAATCCTCAAGCAGCTAAGCAATCCTTTAAAATAGCAGCACAGTGGGCGAATACTTATTCTGATGTTGAAAGTAAAAATGTAGCAGCAATTTCTCAACGCACGGCTCAATTTATTGAGAAAAATCCGTTGAGTAAATCAGCTCAAATTAGTGCTTGGACAATGGTTTTAAATAACGCATTTGACAATCGCGCCCGCAAGTTAGCAATCCATCATATTCAAGCCTTGGGAGGCAAAGTACTCATGACACCAGGAGGTGAGTTAAAAGTTGAACTTCCAAAGAAAGATTAAATTAGCGATCGCTCTTTTTAATTTGCTGTTTTAACTTGACTAACAACTTTTTATATTCCTGGTTGGTAGAATCCAGTTGAATTAGCTTTTCTAAAGATTGGATTGCAGTTTTAAAATTTTGCATTTGAATCCTTACTTCTACCAATCCTTCAAGTGCAACTTTGTTATCTGGTTCTTGTTTCAAAACTATTTCATACTCTTTTTCTTGTAGCTTTAGCTGAGAATTGAGCAATGGCTTCGATGATTCCACATCCACAATTGCTTGTTGAGAAGTTTCTTGAGTTTGTTTCATTGCAGTGTTGATGGCGTATGCCACTCCAGATATCATAGAGCCACCAAATGCAACAATCGATATAATTGCAACTATCCGTTCAATTTTCTTTCTAGACATACAAGCATGGGTAAAAGATAGCTCTAAATTACCCACTTTGCATGTAAGAGAGATCGCCTCCATTACTAGTTATTACCAAAAGTTTTTAGTTAAGTAGATTTAGCAACTTGACATAGCTATTTAACGCTACCTCTGTGGGTTACTCAAGCGCAATTTCACGGAGAGATCTAATTCACTTACCAATTAACAAAGTCTTAATTCAGTAAATCTACGGGAAGAGGCTTCAATACTTAATACTTGTTTAAGAAAAAGATGTATTTTACTAGAGAACGCGCGATCGCACTCTGCTACAATGTACGAGTTTTTGGTTCGGTAGCGCGGGGGGAAGCTTTAGAAAACAGCGATATCGATCTGTTAATCAATGTAGCAGAAAACCACAGCCGTTGGTTTCCTGGCGACTTATTAGCCGATCTGGAAGATTTGTTAGGCTATAAGGTTGATATCGTTATAGAAAATGGGCTGCATCAGCTAATTCGAGAACAGGTTCTCCAAGAAGCAGTGCCACTATGACCAATGACCGAGTTTATCTAAAATAGATCGGCGATTGTATAGAGCGAATCAGAGACTACACAGCCTCAGGAAGAGAAGCATTTTTCACTAACACAATGATACAAGATGCTACTCTTCGTCGCTTACAAACCTTGGCAGAATCGACACAACGCCTTTCTGAGGATTTGAAAGCAAAGGCAACCGAGATTGAGTAGCGCAGTATTTCAGGCTTCAGAAATATTCTAGTACATGACTATTTGAGTGGCATTGACCTCAAGATTATTGGGGATGTTATCGAGCAGGATCTACTAGATCTAGAGGAGAAAATTAAGACGATTTTGCAGCACAATGTGGCGATCGCCTTTTTAACTTCATTTGCTAGAACAATCTGGATTCTTGCTGGTATAAGATCGATGTTGATGATAGATTTGAACAAAATGCATTGTCTGTAGATCTACAGATATGAACAGCAGCCTGATGATAAATTCATTAAAACTCTCGGATGCAGAGTTCGATCGCATCGTTCGAGCTAATCCAGAGTGGAATTTTGAACAAACGGCAGCAGGAGATTTAATTGTTGTGCCACCCACAGGAGGAACATCTAGTCGGAAAAACTTGAACCTGACTCAACAATTAGGCAATTGGGTAGAAGCAAACTTGAATTTGGGAGAAGGGTTTGATTCCAACGTCTTGTTCGTGCTGCCAAATGGTGCAAAACGTTCTCCTGATGCTTCTTGGGTAGAAAGACGGCGCTGGGAGGCTTTGAGCCAACAACAGCAAGATGGTTACGTTCCCCTATGTCCTGACTTTGTCGTCGAGTTACGCTCCCCTACCGATGCTCTGGAAGAGCTGCAAATTAAAATGCAGGAATATATGGATAATGGTGCGCGTTTGGGTTGGTTAATTAATCCCCAAGATCGCCAAGTTGAAATTTACCATCTGGGACAACCAGTAGAAGTTTTGCTAGCTCCTTTAACTTTATCCGGTGAAGATGTGCTGCCAGGTTTCGTATTAAATTTACAGCGAATTTTTGTCTAACTCTGGGGCGATCGCCTAGTACTAATTAACCGTACTGCATCAAAGAGCGGCAATTATTGTTATGATATTTTACATAGCTAAGAACAACCGATCGCTTCCAGCGTCTAATGTCACTTCCCTGCATTCCAGTTACTCATCTGGCACAGTAGTAATTCCCGAACCAATAACAATTGTCAAGGTACTTGCCAAATCATTTGTGGTAGAGTACAAGAGTAGAGAATTGCTTCTGCGCCGAAGAAAAACTCCACGCATCGGTGTTAATCAAAATTCGGAAGCGTTTCAGGTTAGGTATTTAGCAAACTCAATTGAAAATCTAAGTAAAACTTATGGCTCAGCCTGTTATTCACCCAATGGTGAAGTTCCAGCACCAGATCCGTTCGCTCGTAGAATCCAAAATTGTCAGACCAACAGATAGTATCTGGAAAATTGCCCTCGTATTTGGTAATGAATGGTCTTATTGGAAACAGGAATTAACGGATTTTGGCTTTTCCATGCAAGATCCCGTCAGCGAACTGCTATCGGTAGAAGCTTGGGACGAAGAATAGATCTGTCCGCATTAAATAAAATTTGCCCTCAGACTATCAGGTCTGAGGCGCATACAAACAAAGCCTACCTGCGCAGGCTACTTTACTATTTAGTCTGCACCAGCGGGCTTATTTTGTGCGTGCAAATTTCTAGAGCGGTGACACTCGCTCAGTGCTAATGCCAGTTCTTTAGCCGTGGCGTAGCGATCGCTAGGTTTAGTCTCTGTCACCCTTGTAATGACTGCCTGCAATTCGGGAGTCACATTTGGTATACCATCTAATTGAAATTGATAGCCTTTACTACTAGAGCGATAAAATTTATACGGCGCTTCGCCTGTTAACAAAAAAATTAAAGTAGGTCCGATCGCGTAAAGGTCAGACTGAATTAATGGGTGTCCGCGTTCTTGTTCGGGGGCGCAATATCCCTCAGCCCCAATCCGCGTCACAAAAGCGGTTCCACCCGTTTTCACAGCGCCAAAATCTAGCACTACAATCCGATTATCGAGCGATCGCAACATCAAATTAGCGGGTTTAATATCGCGGTGAATTAGCGGTGGCTCTTGGCTGTGAATGTAGTCTAAAATTTCACACGCTTGCAGCATCCAATCAATCGCTTTGGCTGAGGTGACAGGACCGTATTTATAAATTATCTGCTCTAAATTTTGACCGTGAATCAGCTCCATCGCCAAGTATTTCTTCCCATCTTCGACGAAAAAATCGTAATATTTGGGAATTCCGACATGGTTTAGATGCTTTAAGGCATTAGCTTCCCGTTCAAACAGTTCTTGTGCCTTGGCAACCTTGGCAATTTCAGCATTCATTTCCTTCAGGACGAGTAATTGGGGCTGAGGCTGACGAGTTGAATTATTTCCCAAATGCTGTTTCTGGCTGGGATTCCAAGCAAGATATGTCGTTCCCATTCCCCCCTGTCCTAAAATACGTAACACCTGATACTGGTGAATCGTCTGCTGTACTGAAAGGGGCTGACCGCAGTGAATGCAGAATAGGTTCTGTGGCGAATTACCGCTATGAGTGCAAGTCTTCTCTCTGGCTTTGGTACTGGGAGGTTGAAATTGAAACTTGAGAGTAGGACCACCTTTTGCTAGTTGAATTATCGACCCATCAGCGATCGCGCTTTGCGAGACTAACACACCATCCAGAAAAGTCCCGTTCGTCCCCTGATTGATCAGCTGCCAAACATGACTCGATGAATCTTCTCCATTTTGCCGCTGGAGCAGTAAATGATGGCGGGAAACTAGGGGATCTGCCAAAACTACATCGTTGTCGGGGGCGCGACCGATACGAATAATTGACGCATCCTCGAATTGCCATTGTTGCAGGGGCTGAGATTGTTGTGGATGTAGCAGGTATAGCGTAACCACACGATTAATGCTCCAACTTCGGGCGCACTTTCAACCGTACTAAGACAACGGTAATATTGTCATGCCCGTTGTACTGATTAGCTAATTCAATCAATTCGCTGACACCTCGCTCTAAGCTAGCACCTGAGTTAAGTAGTGGTTCGATATGGGTTTCCCAATGTTGCTCTAGTAGCCCATTATCTGAAACTCCATCTGATACTAATATCAACAGAGTGTCTTCATTCAATTCCACAAAGCTGACATCAGGATTGACATAATTTTCGTCCCTGGGACCCAAAGCTTGCGTCAGTTGGTAGGCATCAGGACGGGCATAGGCGATCGCTGGTTCCACACCCCGCAGAATCTCTCGCTGTCCCACTTCATGATCCAAAGTAACTTGCTCTAACCCGCGCTTGCGGCTGAAGCTGTAGAGACGGCTATCGCCAACGTGAGCTACAGTCATTTGGTTGTTGCGGACGAGAACGAGTACCAAAGTCGTTCCCATCCGTCCGACACCCGAACGGGCATCCTGCTGGTTGAGGTCAAAAATTCCTTGATTGGCAATGCGGATTGCCTCGCGGATAGAAGCTTCATTGGGTAAAGCTTGGTACGGTTGCCAATTGGCGTGAAAGTATTCTTGTAGCTTCTTCACGGCTAATGCACTGGCTACCTCACCGCCAGCGTGTCCGCCCATGCCATCACAAAGAATATAAATACCTTGTGCCTCAATCGTGCGATCGTTGGGAAACACGTATTTATCGACTTTGGTGATGATACCAAAACAATCCTCGTTATGATGCCTTTGACGACCGACATCAGTGTTACCCGCATCCTCGATCCCAACCAAATGCATTGGCAGTACTAGAGTGGGTAACTCCTCGCTTTTCATAAAATTCTCTTGAGATTCGTTCATCTGAATAACAGTTGGTGCAGCAGAGTTATTTAAAGTTACTCCAACTTTTCCTCGATCGGCAGCTGCCTCCTGTGTATTCAATACTGAAGGAGAATAAGGTGCGTCGATCGCCTCTAATTGTAATTCACTGCTCGTAGCTTGCAGGCGCGATTGTAGCTCATCTGTTGTCTGGATGTCGCCCGCAGTTAAATCTAACAGTAACTCTACCAAGGACCCAAATTTAGTGCGTTGAGACTCTTGAAATAACTGCTGCCAAATCTGCCCCAAATCTTGCAAGCTTAAATTTCCTTGATTTTGCTCGGGATACAAGCGTTGCAATCCGAAATTTCCAGTCGCATCCACGCGCAAGTTAGATAGCTCCAATAGACTTTGGCGACAATGCCAAGGCTCCAGTTCGTGCCACAGCCGTACCATATCCTCAAACCACTGCATAATCTGCATTGGAGTCGTACCACGTTCGTGCCACATCTGCATCATGTCTTGCCAATCAGAGCGATCGGCAATCAGAATCACTTGCTGGTTTCCCTGCTGCCAAGCATCGTGGATTTTCGGTAGCTTTTGACTAGATTTCTCACCAAATTTAGAGTTGAGGGCAACATAGGTTTTGGCGATCGCCGGAATTGATTGTGCCACCATCACGTTTGCGCCTGCTTCTAGGGGCGACAGTTGAAATGGCTGGCAGTCGAGGACTCTCACTTGCGCCTCTGCGCGATCGCTCGGATTCAAAGGCATTTCCAACGGATCGAGCAACTGATAGCGCTGCTGTAAATCTAAATAAGCTCCTGCTGGTAAAGCAGAAGTGGTGAGGCGTGAGTCGTGAGTCGTGAGTGAGAGAGCCAAGGGAGCAGGTGGAGCAGTTCCCTCTGACTTCTGCTGAGACACTCTGCTGGGGAGCGATTCTACAATTTTTGGTTCTCCTGCTACGTCCAGCGCTTCTACGACTTCTGAGTTGCTGACAGGCGAACCTTCCTGCGGCTCTACAACTCCCATCACGATCGCCCACCACACTGTCCCCGTTTGAGCGCCGCAGTTATGGCACAATTTTGCATTTAAAGCCACCTGAGTTCCGCACTCAGGACAAAACTTGAAGGTTAGGGGAGTTCCACAACCTTGACAAAACTTGTTGGTATTAGCATTTTCGCTCTGACACTGGGGGCAAATCAGCATCTTTAACTTCCTTGTCTTCCCAATTTTAGGAGCAGTTTTAACCCTGATGACGGCAGAAAACTGGCTACCCATCCAAGTCGTCACAAGTCACTTTTCCCTACTCAGGAATCGTTCGAGCTATAGATAATAGCAGGATATACCCAAGTAGAGCTACGAGGCTTAAAAAATCAATACTTTGTTCAGCTTAGCAGTTATCAGTTGTCAGTTATCAGTTGTCAGTTATCAGTTGTCAGTTATCAGTCAAAACAGGAGATAGAAGCCAATAAATCTTCTGAAGCCCCTGGAGACTCCGATCGCTCCCGATAGCTCTCTTCCCCCTACTCCCTCCCGTACGGGCGGGTTTATCCGCAGAACTCTTGGTTATAGTACAGGTAGGTTCTAAAAACCCGCCCCTACACGACTTACGACTTACGACTTATCCCTACGCTTTTTAAGAGTAATTCTAGCTCTGGGGCAGTTAAGTCGCGCCATTGTCCGGGTGGCAGATCTCCTAGATATAGGTGAGCGATCGCCACTCTGATTAAGCGTAAGGTGGGAAATCCTACTTTAGCTGTCATCCGCCTTACCTGACGGTTTTTACCTTCTGTCAGGACTAGTTCTAACCATGCTGTAGGCACGCTTTTGCGATCGCGAATTGGCGGATCTCTTGGTGGTAAGGTTGGTTCGGGTTCTAGCAGCTTAACTTTGGCTGGTCGAGTTCGATAATTTTCAATTATCACTCCTTGTTCTAATTGCTGAATCGCTGATGCATCTGGAATTCGTTCTACTTGCGCCCAATAAGTGCGGCTATGTCCAAATTTAGGATCGGCAAGTCGATGTTGAAGTTGTCCGCGATCGGTTAGTAGCATCAACCCCTCGCTATCCCAGTCTAGGCGACCGACGGGATAGACTTTGGGAATGGGAATGTAATCTTTGAGCGTGCGCCGCTCTTTTGCGCCATCGCTAAACTGGCTCAACACCCCGTATGGTTTATTAAACAAAATGTATCGGTATTTACCCATTGTAGAGGGGATAAGTCGTAAGTCGTAAGCCCTAAGTCGTAAGTCGGGAATGAGTGGTGCGTGGTTTTTCTCCCCAGCTAGGCGACTCTCCCTCAGCTCTCTTCCTCCCTGCTCCCTACTCCCTGCTCCCTGCTCCCTACTAGTTCAAACAAATCCAACGGCAAATAACCGTAAGTACCGTTGACTGATTCCTCTACCAATGAATGATAGGATAATAGTACGCCGCGATACGTACCTGTATAGGAGTCGAGGTAGTACGTCTGTCTTTGTCCGTTGAATTTAATATAAACTGGAGCGATCGCCGCAGCTAAATCGGTAGGAGCGATCGCAATTGAATATCCTAGAGCTTTAGCATAAGATGCTAATGCTGCTAGCCCCTGCTCTGGCGTGTCGGCACAAATTCCGCAGTTGACGAAATCTGCTTGTGTGCTTAGTAGTACTAATGCTTGTTGCAACTGGGCAGCTTCTGCTGCCGATTCTACAGGTTTAACTTCCAAACAACTGAAAGTTTCCAGTAATTTTTGGGCTGTGGCGATCGCGAAACGATCCGAAAGTGGCTGAGACATAAGCAGCGATGCATGAGATGCATGAAATAACGCCTGAAACTCTGCTTGTTGCCATAGTAGAACAGTCTATGCCAAGCAACATGGGGGAACAATTTGCCGCCTGAAGCAAGTTCTAAAGAATAGGCAAGCTGATTCCAAACTATTTTCAAAATATTGTCCAGAACTAGACCTATAATCGATTGGTCGAGGCTAAACTCTTGCCGATTGCGAATTTTATTTAAAGTTTAGTTTCTCATCCTAGCATACGGAAAGTCATAATTTACTGGCTTTTCCAACTTAGCGCGAGCTATTACCTCAGTTGAGTTCGCTTGATGTCAACGATTCTACCCAACTATCGATTTGATTTGGATTGACCGAAAAATATGAGCAAAGCATAAACCTCGATTTTAGTTTCAGTAATTCTGCCAATACGTTGTGAATCCTGTATTCAATGCAACTAATTCCTCTGTGAATGCGTCAACTTCAATTGAATGCAGAACGCGAACTGCGATTCTCTCTCGGATAAGATTCATTTTTTGCTAGTGCTTCCATCGATCAATTATTTAAAGTTTAGGTAAATTTTCTCGGCTAGGTACGCGATTCTATCAGTTCTCGATAACAAGTTGAGTATAATAATTTCTGTTTACATACATTTTCAGTGTATCTACGCAAATGCCAGCTCCTAGCAACAATTACGATCTCTGGAGACATAGTTATTTGTACGTTCGCGGATTTAACAGATGAATTGCGATAATGCCTGTTCCTAAAGTTTGACTCTACTAAATAAACTTCTATTATTTTTTCATGAAGATAGCCCTAGTTCACGATTATCTAACGCAAAGAGGTGGCGCAGAGCGAGTCTTTGAACTGCTTTGTCAACGCTATCCCGAGGCAGACATCTTTACTTCTGTATACGATCCCGAACAAACTGTCGATTTAGGTAACCGTATAGTTCACACGACAGGATTACAAAAAATTCCAGGTGCGGCAAAATATTTCCGAATGCTGGCTCCTCTCTATTTCCCTGCTTTTCGCTCTTTAGATTTACAGGATTACGACCTCATTATTAGTAGCAGTAGTAGCTTCGCTAAAGCTGTGAAGAAGAGAAAGGGAGCGCAACACATCTGCTTTTGCCATAACGTGACTCGGTTTTTGTGGGATACAAAAACTTACTTGAGAGAGTATGGGGACTATCATTATTTCTATCCGTTAATTGAAATGATCTTTCGCAAAATGCGAGAGGTTGACCGAATTTATGCTCAAGAACCCGACCTTTATATTGCTAACTCTAGTATCGTAGCTCGACGAATTAACCAGCACTATGGCAAACCAGCACTGGTGATTAACTACCCAATTAATAGCGGTAACTTTACTTTTTCTAATGACAAGGAAAACTTTTATTTAGCTTCAGCTCGCCTGATCAGTTACAAACGAATAGACGTAATTGTGGAAGCTTTTAACTGGCTGGGGTTACCTTTATTCATCATCGGCGATGGACCAGAACGTCAACGTTTAGAGTCAAAAGCGCTGAAAAACGTCAGATTTTTAGGACACGTCAGCGATGCCGAACGAAAATATTTGATGTCAAAAGCTTGCTCTGTAGTTGTCGCGGCTTTAGAAGATTATGGACTAGTACCAGTAGAAGCAAATGCCAGCGGTACGCCCGTGATTGCCTATGGCGCGGGAGGAGTCATAGATACTCAAATTCCAGGGCATACAGGAGTATTCTTTTATAGACAATCGCCAGATGCAATCCAAAATGCTTTGCTTGCTGCCAAAGAAATTCAGTGGGATTACGGCAAAATTCGCCATCACGCCCTGAGTCATTTTTCAGAACAAGCCTTTTTTAGCAAAGTTGAACGGGCGATCGCCGATACGGTGAGTAGCATTGCATAAGTTCATTAGGATCGTTGTAGACTGTTTGGAGTGCTAGGCATGGTAAGAGTAAATGAAAGTAATATGCCCATGATCGTCGAAGAATCAGACGGTGGATACGGGCAGTTGTTAGCAGTTTTGATGCGCCGTCGCTACTGGCTGCTGGGGGTTATGGGAGCGGTGTTGACAATTGCCACTGTGTTTACCTTAATCTCCAAGCCTACATATCAGAGCGAGATGCAGTTGCTGATCGAGCCGAATTATCAGGGGAAGAAAGATGGCACAACCCCGCGACAAGGCGAGCAGTATGCTGATTCTGGAGTCACGATTGACGACTATGCCACGCAAATTAATGTCATGCGTAGTTCGCTGCTGATTCAAAGGGCAGTCGATATTCTCCGCTCCGAATATCCTACGCTTACAGTGGCGGAGGTGAAGAAAAACTTAGTATTAAAACAAGTTGTTGAAGAAAAAGCCAATACCAAGATCGTCGAGGCGACTTATACAGCAAACGATCCGATTAAAGCACAAAAAGTTCTGAAAGCCGTCCATACAGTTTATCAAATTTATAACCGCGAACAACAAGAGCAGAGATTGAAAAAGGGTTTGAAGTTTATTAACGAACAAATCCCTGCCGTGACGAAAACAGTCGATCAAGCGGAAAACAAGTTAGAAGAGTTTCGCAAAAACAATAACCTGATCGATCCAGAACAACAAGCGGCAACGGTCAACAACTCGTTAAACGCGATCGCCCAGGAGCGTGAAGTCATCCGCGCTCAGTATAATGACCTCCAGGCACGCTACGGTCAACTGCAACAGCAACTCGCTCGTTCTCCGCAACAAGCGCTAGTTGCTTCCCGCTTGAGCCAATCATCTCGCTATCAAACGCTACTCAACGAGTTGCAGAGAACGGAACTCGCCCTATCACAGCGGCGGGTTGTCTTCACAGATGAAGACCCCAACGTGAAAAAATTACTCGAACAACGGCAAAACCTGCTGAGCATGATGAAGCAGGAAGGCGGACGAGTTCTAGGTGAGGGACAAGCATCCCAAGCAGCAGCAGCTGGTAATGCGGCAGATGGTATTCTCCAGCAAGGACAATTAGGAGCGCTCGACCTCAACCTTGCAGGTCAACTGATCGAAGTACAGACAAATATGAACGCGATGCGGGCGCGGGATAACAGTCTAGCGCAAACGCAACAGAAGCTACGTAGCGATCTCAAGCGCTTCCCAGTACTATTGGCAGAATACAACCGTCTAGTTCCCTTCGTCCAAATTAACCGCGATAAACTCCAGCAGCTATTGAGAGCGCAGCAAGAATTAAGTTTAGAAATTGCTAGAGGTGGATTTGACTGGCAAGCTTTGGAAGAACCACGTCTAGGATTGAAAGTCGGTCCCAACTTGAAGCTGAACTTGTTGTTGGGTCTAGTTGCGGGGTTGATGCTGGGTAGCTTAGCCGCCTTTCTGCGCGATGCTGTCGATGATTCCGTTCACAGTTCCGAAGACTTGGAGAGACAGTTTGAGCTGCCATTGTTGGGCATGACTCCAGAAATGCCCAGAGGCAGAGTGGCACAGCCAGAAGTCAGTTTACCCTTTGGCAAGCCGCTTCACCTGTCGCCCTGGACGGTACAAGTACGAAATTGGCCCCCATCTTGGGAATCGCTGGATTTGATTTATCGCAATCTCCAGTTGATGAACGAAATGGCTGCATTCAAATCTTTGGTGGTGACTTCCGCCGTAGCAGGTGAAGGTAAATCTACTTTAGCCTTGGGTCTAGCTTTAAGTGCGGCGCGGCTGCACCAGCGGGTATTATTGATCGATACCGACTTGCGCCGTCCGAGTTTACATCAAATCCTGAATCTCCCCAACGATTACGGACTGTCTACTCTGTTAAGTAGCGATGCCACGCTGCCGATGCATAATGCAATTCAGTCTTCTGGCTCCTACATAGACATTTTGACTGCCGGACCCCAGCCAGAAGACCCAGCCAACCTACTCAGCTCGCAACGGATGCGAGAGCTGATGGCAGGATTCGAGCAAAACTACGATTTGATTTTACTCGACGCTCCACCGTTACTGGGTATGGTAGATGCCATGATTGCCGCTTCTTGCTGTACTGGTGTCGTGCTAGTTTCTCGCGTTGGCATGGTCAAGAAGACAGAATTGGTACAAGCCAACGCCATGTTGAGAAAGCTCAACGTAATTGGAGTGGTGGCAAATGGCGTGAGTAACGTTTCTTACGGCTATGGAGCCTACTCTAGAGAACAAGGAGTCGAGCTGAAAAAAGTCTGGGGAAGTTAGGTCATGGGTAGTGGGGAAGTCAAAAGTCAAAAGTCAAAAGTCAAAATGACTAGCAATAAGTGAGTGATGACTAATGACCAACTACCAACTACCAACTATCCATAACCAATTCGTATGAAAATCCTATTCCTAGATCAAAGTGGTAAGCCAGGAGGAGCGGAGCTTTGTCTGTTGGATATTGCTAAACCATATCGCGATCGCTGTTTGGTTGGTTTGTTCGCCGATGGTGGGTTTAAAGATTTACTCCAACAGCACGAAATTCCGGTGCAGGTGCTAACTGGGCGATCGCTACAAGTGAGTAAAGACAGTGGGTTGCTCCAAGGCGCGAGTAGCCTCGGTCAGTTGCTGCCTTTGATTACCCGCGTTGCCAAAATTGCCCGCGAATATGACATCATCTATGCCAATACGCAAAAAGCACTGGTGGTAGGAGCGATCGCATCCCTACTCAGTCGCCGCCCTTTGGTCTATCATCTACATGACATTCTCTCAACTGAGCATTTTAGCCGCACCAACTTGCGTTTAGCTGTAACTTTGGCAAATCGCGCCTCGTTGGTCATTGCTAACTCCCAGGCAAGTCAAAAAGCTTTCCTCGCCGCAGGGGGAAATCCCAAACTCGTTCGTGTTGTCTACAACGGATTTGCGCCCCAGTTGTATCGACAGGAAAATTCTGTAGCTCAGACAAGGCAGGAATTGGGACTAGAAGGCAAGTTTGTTGTCGGACACTTCAGCCGACTTGCACCGTGGAAAGGACAGCATGTGCTTCTAGAAGCGCTAACGCAGTGTCCGCCAGAAGTGACAGCAATATTTGTTGGAGATGCCTTATTTGGCGAACAGGACTACAAGCAACAATTACACCAACAAGTTGCGGAGCTAGGATTAGAACAAAGAGTCCAATTCTTAGGCTTTCGTAGCGATGTAGTGTCATTAATGGCAGCCTGTGATTTAGTTGCCCATACATCCATTGCTGCCGAACCCTTCGGGCGCGTTATTGTCGAAGCCATGCTTTGCGGTCGTCCGGTGGTAGCTACCCAGGCAGGGGGCGCAGTAGAACTAGTAGAAACGGGAAAAACGGGTTGGCTCGTACCGCTAGGAGATGCAACACAGTTAGCAGAAGTGATTAATACTTGTCGGCAGCAACCTGAATTAGCTGGTGCGATCGCCCATCAAGCTCAAATTTCAGCCAGTCAAAGGTTTGAATTGAATGAGATAAATCGGCAAATCGAGCAGCTTTTGGAGTCAGTTAACAGTTAACAGTTAACAGTTATCAGTTATCAGTTGTCAGTTATCAGTTGTCAGGGAATAGTAGGGGCGAGTTTAGCAAGCATATTCACGGCTAGTGACAATAAATTTTTGTCCAAAACCCGCTCCTACAGAAATCGGGGAATTTTGAATGCGTGAATTTTGAATTGCTGCCTCAGCTTTCTTCTCCCCCTCCATTTATCAAGCGCTCCAGCGTTTCTGACAATTGCTGCTTGTCGTAAGGCTTGCAGAAAAAGGCAGTTGCACCCAAGTTTAAAGCCAGTTGGCGTTCTTTAATGCCACTGCGAGAAGTCAACATGACAATGGGTAACTGTTGGAAAGCTGGATTCGATTTCACCCTAGCCAAGAAACCGTACCCATCAAGCCGAGGCATATCGATATCGCAAACTACAGCGGCAATTTGAGAACCGCTCATCAACTTTTCTAAAGCATCCAGTCCGTCTTTGCCCTGTTCGACTCGATATCCGGCTTTTTCTAACGTCAAAGATAAGAGGCGGCGGACATTAATCGAGTCATCGACGACTAAAATTGTCGGGCGTTGGTTTTGTAGTTCTGCCGCTGCACGATGGCGATCTTCTGGCTCTAAGCTGGCAGGGTGTTGGCTAGTGGCAATCCAGTAAAGTAACTCTGGGGTGTTGACCAAGGGAACAACTTTACCATCGCCTAAAATCGTACAGCCGTTGAAGCCAGGAGGCATGGGAATGTTACCTTCGACCGGACGGATGGCAACTTCCTGTTCGCCCCAACAACGGTCTACTTGCAACCCAACCCAATCGCTACCATTAGCAATTAATAATACTGTTGGGGCGCTCATTAGGGGCTGAGTTCTTTCTTCGTTAGCGTTTTGCAGGCGACGAAATTTCAGCCAATCGCCCAGATAAATCAGCGGGACTGAGTATTCTTTCCAGTGCAGTTGTGGTTTATCTTCGATTGTAGATATTTGTTCTACATCGAGCAGGAGCATTTCTTCGATCGCCGTGGTGGGAAAAGCCAGTAATATCCCTCGACTTTCCACCAATAGCACCCGTGCCACCGATAATGTGAGAGGAACGCCGATCGTAAATGTCGTACCTACTCCTGCCTTGGTTTCTACTTTAATGTCACCGCGCACTTGACGCAAGTTCGTGCGGACGACATCCATCCCAACACCGCGACCGGATAAGGAAGTGACTTCATCGGCAGTACTGAAACCAGGCTCGAAAATCAAAGTTAAAACTTCTTCATCGCTAGCATTGGCGATCGCCTCTCGATCGAGTCCTAGATGTTGCGCCCGCTGTCTGACCTTATCAAGAGCAATTCCCTGCCCATCATCTTTGAAAATAATCAGGGCTTGATTGCCTCGATATGTTGCTTCAATTGAAATCGTCCCTTGTTCCGGCTTACCGCTAGCTTTGCGAGTTTCAGGATCTTCTATACCATGATCGAAGGCATTACGCAACAAATGCATCAGCGGGTTGCCCAGGGCTTCTAAAATACTGCGATCGATCGGGGTATCGCCGCCTTGAATTTTGAGTTCGACATTTTTCCCGTGCTGTAAAGCCAATTCTCGCAAGGCTCTAGGAAACCGCCCGACTAGATCGGCAAACGGACGCATTCGCAGTTGGTTGATGCAAAATTGCAGTTGTTTTGCCGTGCGGTTGAGGTCGCCAACAATTTGTTCTGTCTCCTGCAAGCACAGATCGATGTCTCCGCTCACTTCTTGCAATTGCACGACATTTGCCATTACCTCCGTCGAAGCCTCGTCTGCTGCCTCATCTAGATTATTACCACTATCTAGTGAGGACATTGGCTGAGGCGATCGCGGGGTTGTTTCCTGTCGCAATTGGCTGCTGTCAGGAGAAAAGGCAACTTCCGATAGAAAAGATGATGTCGTGGGTAAAGCTGATGGAAATGAAGATGGTGGCAGTGTTGCAGTCCGACGACGATGATGGGATTGTTGCAGCGATCGCACTTTCCGTTCCAGAATTTTAACGGAGTTGCGCAACCTTTCTATTTGTAGGTCGAGTCCGCTGCGTTCTATGGTCAACTCCCCAAACAGATCGTTGAGTTGCTCTAGCTGTTTGAGCGGCACCCTAACGGTATTTTCCTGCGTCTCCTTCAGTTCGGCTGGCGGCGCGAGTTCGAGTGGAGATGATAATCTGGCAGGACTAGCAGCCGTAACAGCAGTCGAATCGGCAGCGCTAGCATTCAAGCTAGCAACTTCCTCGACAACACCATCTAAACTGAGTGTCGAGGGTAAACCCTGTAATTGTCCCGCCATAATTGCGGCTTGCGATCGCCGCCATGCCTGCAAAGCCGCCTGGGCGATCTCTTCCTCCCGTGCGGGTTGAGTTGCTAATAGCTGTTTTACGGAGCTACACAAACTATTAAACTCTGGTAGCTCTAGGACTTCCCCCAGATCGCTTAAATCTTGGGCGATCGTCGCGATTTCTGCACCCAAGTTAGACTTATCCTCTTGCGCCAAAATTGTTTCTAGCTGCTGCAAATAAGCATCAACTTCCGATTCAAACAGCATTTGGATCGTTTCTAGACCCTGCTGCGATGACAGAGGTGTAACCGTTTCCTGTTCTTCCCTTGGTTCTCCCAGTATTTGTTGCAACTGCTCGAATAGCGGTTGAACTTGACTTGTCTGCCATTGCTCGTCCACAACATTTGTCTGGCGATTTGTCGTGACGACGTGGCGCAAACAATCCACAGCACTCAACAGCAACCTTTCCACTTCCAGCTGAATCTGCTTCTGAGTTCTGATGACTTTAAAAAAGTTTTCCAGGCGATGAGCTAAATGACTCAGAGTTGAAAATTCCATCATTGCAGCTCCACCCTTAATCGAGTGTGCCGATCGCAGCATGGCATCAACTTCTTGCCGTGTCAGTTCCGCACGACTGCTAACTCCAATTAACTTTGACTCGATCGCATCCAAATGGTCTTGGGCTTCTTCTAAAAACTGGAGCTGAATTTCACGTTCTTTATCCTGAGACATTTTGGTGAGGAGTGGTTACTAGTTGAGTGGTCATTTGTCATTTGTCATTCGTCATTTGTAAGTAGCCAGGAGTCAGGCAATTTTGACTTTTGAATTTTGACTTTTGAATTTTGAATTGCTACCTCAGCTCTCTTCTCCCTTAACTGTCTCATCCTCGTCAACTGTCTCAGCATCCTTAGCTGTTTCAGCGCTCCCCACTATCTCAGCTTTCTTCCTTCCCAGCTCCCGCATTTCGTCGCCAACTTTAAACTTGCCAACTGAAACTTGCAGTTGTTGGGCAACTTCTACGGTGCGTTGTAGAGAATTGGAAATTTGACGGGAGTATTCGGAAGATCCTGCCGATACGCCAGCAATTTCTTGCATCAATTCCGTAACCATTTGTGCTGTCTCGACTTGGGAAATCGTGGCACGCGAAATGGATTGCACCAACTGATAAA
The DNA here is from genome assembly GCF_000817735.3 of Scytonema millei VB511283. Classification (NCBI taxonomy): domain Bacteria; kingdom Bacillati; phylum Cyanobacteriota; class Cyanophyceae; order Nostocales; family Scytonemataceae; genus Scytonema; species Scytonema millei. The sequence goes on from NZ_JTJC03000002.1 coordinate 314,795, forward strand.
TTTGATGCGATTCTTCTAAAATTCGTCCCAAACTTTGTTTGGAATCTTCCACAAAATTCGCGCCTGCGATCGCCTGCTGGTTGCCTATTTCCATCGTCCGCACGACATGGCTCGTTTCCATTTGAATATTCTCGACAATTTGTTCGATTTCCTGGGTGGCTGCGGCTGATTTGGCGGCGAGTTGCCCGATTTCTTCTGCCACGACGGTAAATCCCCGTCCGGCTTCTCCGGCGCGTCCGGCTTCGATGCTAGCATTGATTGCTAAAACATTGGTTTGCAGGGCGATGTGATTGATTAAGGCTACAACTTTCGAGATCTGCTGAGTCGATTCACCTAACTGCTTGGCTTGCATCGCGGTTGTCGTGACTGTATCCCGCAAGCTCAAAATACTCTGTACCGTGCGATCCATTGCCTTGCCACCAGTCTCTGCCGTGCTAAAAGCAATGCTAGCAACTTCGGCGGCGCGATCGGCGCTAGCTGCTACAGCTTGAATCGAATGAGTCATGCGCTGTACTGAGTCTAGGGTGCGATCGATATCCTGGGCTTGTTTGAGTGCTTCGTCGGCGAGTTGGCGGATTGCGCCTGCGTTTTCGTCTACCGAAATATTCACTTGCGTTGCCGCTTTTTTCACCTGCACGACTAATTGTCTGAGGCTTTCGATAATGGCGTTAAAAAATTCTGCTACCGTGCCGATTTCTCCGGTGGTTGTGTTTGCCCTGACTGTCAAATCTCCCCTTGCCGTGCCTTCAATTTGTGCTAACAGTTGTACGAGTTTTTGCTGCAAAATTTCTTTTTGTTGTCTTTGGTCGAGGGAAATAGTTTCAGCTTTTTGGCGAGAGGCTTCTACCTGTTCTAAAAGATGAGCTTGATCGAGGGCAAAGCCAATTTGAGTTGCTAACTGGGTAAATAAATCGATATCCGCTTGCTGCCAGATCCGCGATTTAGAACACTGATGGGCAATGAGTAAACCTAACAATTCGCGATCGCGAATCAGCGGCGCAACCAATGTAGCCTTGACTTCAAATTTTTCTAACTGTTTGACATGACAAGCTGCAAGTCCGGCTTGATAAATATTGTCGATCGCCCGCACTCTACCTTCGCGATATTGTTGGGCATAACCTTCGCGAAAGCAGCTATCATCTATTGTTTGCCCGACTAACTGTTGCCAACCAGGGGCTACTGACTCGGCAATAATTTTTCCCTGCCAGTCAGGATCGAAGCAATAGACAACAACGCGCTCTGTTTTCAGGACGCGCCGCACTTCCCGCACGGCAGTAACTAAAATATCTTGAAAGTTGAGCGACTGCCGAATTTGCAAAGTTAGATCGGTGAGTAAATTGGCTCTTTCGACAGTATTTTGCTGTTGTTCGAGTTGAGTTTGCAGTTGTTCCGCCATGCGGTTGATATTTGCCGCTAATACCCCGACTTCATCTTCGCCTGTCACCGGAACGCGAGTGTCGAGTCTGCCTTGTCCTAGTTTGCGAACGGCGCGAGAAACGGTGACAATCGGGCGCAGGGCGCGGTTGACCAAAATTGTCGCGATCGCCGCCGCTAGTAATGTTGTTAGTCCCGTTGCTCCCATAAAAGTGAGCAGCAATCCGCCGCGAATGTCGGCAAATAGCTCGGCACTAGGCTGGGCGATCGCCACTCCCCAGTTCAGTTTGGCTAATTCTTTAATTGCTGGTAACGGCGCGTAAGATAGCAAATATTCTTGCTGTTGCTGGCGATTGATATCGTATGTACTACCCAGGGCTGATGATTTTTGCAGTTGTGTGACTACCTGGGGAAAAATGGCTTTGACATCTTTACCCAAGTATTCGGGATACGATGCTGGGGCAATGAAGATCGTACCGCGCTCGTTGAAAGCCAGGAACTCCTCAATCTGCAAGCCAGGAATATTTTTGGTCAGTTGCCGATCTTGCTGTTGCACGCTGCGATCGAAATACCCTACAGGGGTGCGGGTACGGACTACGCCAATGGTTTGCCCCGTGTCTGGATCTTTCACTGGTGCAGCGGTGAAAATCGAGTACTGTCCCGTGGCGATGGATTTACGCGGCGGCGTAATGACTGGGCGATCGCCCTTGAGTGCTGCCTGAAAGTAATCGATTTTGTTGTAGTTCTCAATCACATCTCCAGACGATTGCATCACGACATCGCCGTCTAGATCCAGCAGGATGATACTGTCGTAGCCTTGACCGTTCTTAATGTATTGGTCTAAAAATGCTTGTCTTTCTGCTTCTGGTAGCGATCGCCGAATATAAGGGCGATTGAATAGCGTCATGCTTGCCAGGGTTTGTACGTCCTGGTAGCGTCCGACCAGAAATCGATCTAAGCGATCGGCGAAAGATGCAACTCGCACTTGCTGTTGCTGTCTGATATTCTGAGTAATATTACTACTGGTGAGGTGATAGGCGGTTGCTCCTAAAAGAACGATCGGAATCGTGCTAACCGCGATCGCCCCAAGCGTAGCTTTGGCTCTCAAGCCGATCCGCTGCCACCACCACGAACGCGACTTGGAGGGAGGACGCTTGACTGAGTTAACGCCGTGAGGCACTGTAGTTTGTCCGGCGGCGATCGTCAGTGGGTTAGTATGACTTTTGGTTAAACCAGACTCCGGCTCTTGGCTGCGATCTGCTTGACGATTCGTACTAGTTTTGCGATCTTCTCCTGCCGTGTCTTGCCTCGGTTCTTTCTTAGAGCGTATATTCATAAACTCAGCGTCTCCAGTAAGAGCAATTCCGCCAAACACCAATCATTTCAACATCAAAGCTATTTCCTGTACAGAGCGGGGGCAAGTAAAATTGCTTCTGCATTGACTACGAGTATTAACTCTTGTTCCTGGACGATACAGCCATGAAGGAAAGGAATTAATGCTGATGTTACCAGCTCTTTTGAGGATTGAACCAAGTCTGGAGTAAAGTATTTTACGCCGTTGACTTCTGGTACGAGTAACCCCAAAGTCATTTGCTGGGCTTGAATTAAAATGACGTTATATTGCGAGATATTATGGTCGAGCGGCTGCAAGCTGAGGATCTGAGCCAAATCGACTACCCACAATACCCGATTGCGGTGGTTCAGCAAACCGACTACACACTCAGGCATATTGGGCATAGGGGTGATTCTCCGTGCGGGTATCATTAATACCTCTTGCACGTACTCCATTGCCAAAATAGCAGGAATTTGTTCTGCCAGATAAAATTTTAAATATCTTTCACCTGGACGGGTTTCTATTTCTGCTGGATTCATTTGCGATCGCAACTAACTTGGCTGAGCTTAGCCTAACCGAAGACCTAACGATTTTGGCATTTAGCATAACACCCTCAGTCTTTTTGGGGACAAAATTTATAATTCATTAAGAGTGGCTAGTGGCTAGTGGCTAGTGGCTAGTAGTAGGTAGGGTGTGGGGTGTGGGGTGTGGGGTGTGGGGTGTGGGGTGTGGGGTGTNNNGTGTGGGGTGTGGGGTGTGGGGTGTGGGGTGTGGGGTGTGGGGTGTGGGGTGTGGGGTGTGGGGTGTGGGGTGTGGGGTGTGGGAAGTGTGGGAGGTGCGGGGTGTAGTGGATTGTTAACTGGTTACTGGTCACCGGTCACTGGTTACTGGTCACTAGCCACTAGCCACTAGTCACTGATAACTGCTCCCGACTCCCCCACAGTTTAATCGCTACTCTTAGTGGGACGAAAAGCGTCTAAAAAATTGAGTAAATTATACATTTGACGAGATTGAATCCAAAGCTTGCCTTTACCTCGGAAGCGACAAACCAATCCTTCCCCGCCTAAAAGTCCCGTTCTCAGATTCCTAAATGATAGACCGCCGATCGTTTCTACGTGATAACTGAGTGAATCTTCAAAAGCAACCACGTAACCCGTATCCACCACATAATCTCCCTCTACGGGAATCTCAATAATCGCACCGTAGGAGCTAAACCACAGATCGCCCTTACCAGTAACTCGTAACAAAAATAAAGACTCACCGCTAAAAAAACCTCGAAATCCTTGAAATGAAGGATCGATTTCCACTGTATGACTTGCTGCCACAAATCCCGAAGATTGCAGCATTAAACCGTTACCATCTAGATAATAATGCTGAATATCTCCTGGCACTCCAGGGGAAAGAAATAACTGTCCGGCTCGTCCTTCAGCGGTAAATTCGCTCATAAATAAAGACTCGCCTCCTACCATTCTGCCTATTCCTTTCATCAATCCCCCTTTCATTTTGGACTTCATTTTTATCCAAGAGTCCATCGCCGCCATTGCTCCAGATTCAACCAATACAGTTTCATTTGCCCTCAAATCGAGTTGCAAAGAAGCATAAGCAGGAGAATGTTCAATTTTATAAGTGATATTCATAATTGGTAAGAGGTAAGAAGTTACTGATAACTGATAACTGATAACTGATAACTGATTCCCTCATTTTGCAGGTAATTGCGAGCCAACTAATTGACCGAAGGCATTAGCGTTATGCGTTTGACAAAATAATCTACCTTTTCCTTGAAACCGACAGGCTAATCCTTCTCCACCTAAAAATGCTCCGATTAAACTAGAGCCGACTTTTGTAATGCTGAAATTTAAGCTTTTTTCAAAAGCTACAATATGCCCAGTGTCAACGATATACTCGCCATCCACATAAATTTCGTAGATTGCTCCAAAAGATGTCAAGAGAACTTGACCGGAACCACCTATATCTAACCAAAAAATTGATTCTCCAGAGAAGAACGATCGAAATCCTTGAAACCCGACGTTAATATCGACATTTGCTTCGCTAGCTAAATAAGAAGTCGCTTGAACGACTAGCCCAACGGGTGTCATTTGATAAGTCAAAATATCACCCATTAATTTAGGGGCTAAAAAGACTTCACCGTCATGTGTGGGAGAACGAAATATACTCAAAAACAAAGACTCTCCCGCTACCATCCGTTTGAGTCCGCCCAAGATTCCACCACTTTTTCCTTGTCTGAGGGCAGTACTAGCATTGATATAACTACTCATAGCAATCATACTGCCTGCTTCCGCCACTAACTCCTCGCCAGCACTCATCGTGATATGAGCGATCGCGCTATCGGGTTGATGTAAGATATCTATGTTCATAGAAGTCAAAAGTTAAAATTCAAAACTGATAACTGATAACTGATAACTGCCAACTGACTATTTAACTTGCGATCGCAAATATCTAACTAATCCATCAATACTGCGAGATTGTAAATAAATATCGCCTGTACCAGAAAGACGATTGACTAATCCTTCGCCAGAGGTGACGGAACCAACTAAGCCACCAGCTAATCCAATGCTCATTTTAAGTTTTGGTTCGTAGGCAACTAAGTGTCCGCTATCGACAACAAATTCTCCTTGAATCTGCTTTTTTGTAATCCCGCCATAGCAGCCAAAAAATGCCCTACCACTACCACTGAGTTTCAGTTTAAATAATCCTTCTCCTGCCAACCAACTTTTAATTCCCGCCCATTGTAAGCCCATTTTCACTCCTGCACTATGGGCAACAAATGCCCCTGGTTGCAAGCAAATATCTCCCTGACTCAAATCGATTCTGCCAATATCGCCAATCGTTGATTGGGTTAAAACTAATCTCAGAGATTGTTGAGTTCGATTGGTAAAAGTATTCACGAATAACGATTCGCCACCCAAAAACTTTTTCAGTAAGGCAGGAATTAAACCACCAGAAAATTTAGTTTGGATTGATAACTGGGCATCCATGCTTGTCATTGCCCCAGCTTCAGCAGTAATACTCTCCCCAGGATCGAGCGTGACGAAAATAGCAGCAAAGGCTGGTTTGTAGCGAATATCGTATTTCAAAGCCCTAATTCCTACTCTCGATAATGCACTTAATATGGAGCAGGAAATGAGCGATCGTCCAGATTTTTTGAAGAATTAATAAGATTTTGCTAAATTATTTACGATCTGTGCTGATGGTTAATGCACAAAATCCAAAATTGGTAGGGTGCGTTGATTAACGCACCCTACCCATTACGCACAAATCGACAGAATCCAATCTTTCAGCAATGAATTTACCTGTTCGGGAACTTCATCATGGGGACAGTGACCTGCTTTCAGAAAGTATTCTTGTAATTGTGGATAGTATTGACGAAACTTTGGACTGCGCCCTCTAGCATTCATCCACGGGTCGCCCTCACCCCACAATAACAGCAACGGGCAAGTCAATTGTTGTAGCAATATATCAACTTTTTCCCCTTGAGGAGTGCTGAAAACTGAAGCAAATACATCCACTGCACCAGGATCGCACGCCGGACGATAAATGTCTTCTACTAACTGGTCTGTAATGGCACTTTTATCAAGATAGACTTTCTCTAGAGTTTGTCGGATCACCCACGGTTGGCGAATGTATTGAAATAACAGAAACCGCGCCCAAGGCTGCTGAAACATCCACTTCGTCACGTCGCCAAATAATTTTTGCCATAAGTCCGGTTGGCGTGGTGGTTGAACTTCAGTTTGCACTGATTCTGATTCAATGCTGGGTTGTTCTTCGCTAAAAGGACCAGCACTATTCAGTAATACTAACCCTGCTGCGGCATCTGGACGCTGGGCAGCAACGCATAAACTCGCATATCCACCTAATGAATTACCCGCTAGTACCGCAGGTTGTCCGATAACTTCGGTGATAAAATCATGCAGTTGGTCGCGCCACAAGTCGCCACTATATTGCAGTTTAGCTTTAGCAGAGCGTCCGAAACCAATCAGATCGATCGCGTAAACTTGAAAATCGTTTTGCAGTTCGGCAATATTCTTGCGCCAGTGGTCGGTAGAAGCACCAAATCCATGTACTAATAGTAGAGGTGGACGCTGAGGGTAAAGCGTTCCCGCTTTGACATAGTAAATCGAATGCCCGCGCCACTGCCAGTACTTACCAGAAACCGAGGTTGTAGAAGCTGTTGTTTGCACGATCGCGTTTTGTTAAGTTACATTACCAATTTTAATCTAGCCATCAGTTGCTAGTGAGGGCGGCTTTTACCATATTTGAATGCGGGAAGCAGGCTAATCTCGGTCACCCTACTAAGAATTTTCTGGTTTTATCTAGGAATTCCTCTAGCAGATATAAGTAAAATAATTAGGCAGAAATTGAGAAAATAATAAATCATTCTATTCAAAAAAATAATAGAATAAGGAACCCAGACTGTGCTTTCTACTCCTTCTTCCCATAAATTATTTTTAGATACTAATTGTTGAATAAAGTTATAATTGCCAAGACTATCGCCGCGATCGTTCCAGTTTATTAATAAAGCTACAATCTGAAATAATAAAATTAATGCGATCGCTACCAAAAAAGTTTTTTTAGGAATGTATTTTTCATGGCTCCATAATGCAGAAATTAAGAGAATCAACCACATTATCGGTAATATCTAGCCAAAATAAAAAACTTCAAAAATCTGTACCCATCCATTTGAGGTGTAAAGGAAGAGAATTTGACTGATAGCTATGTATACTAAGTAAAGAATAACAGCATAATACAAAGAGATGTGAAAAAATCCATCGCATCCTCGATCTATTTGTAAGTTTCAATATAGTGTTAAGTGCATTATAAACTTTATACTATTAACTCATGGCTCCGGTTTTTTGACAAAATATCTATTTCTTGTCTGTTACTTACCAGCAATAAAATTAGTTAGTAGTCGAGTTTTACTTGAAAGCTGTAAAGACAGGCGATGCAAATTCCGAACGCAGAAAACGCAGTAGTCGATATTCGTAAACTACGAGACTACTGCCTGAGTTTAGAACATGAAAAAGGAAAACATAAAGCTCGACTCTTTTTATCAGCGTTAGGTATAACAGCCGACAACGCTGAAGAATTACGTCAACTTCTTTTGGAAGCTGTCAAGATACACAAAGCTCAATTGGGACGGCAAGATGAATTTGGACAACGCTACACTCTCGATTTTCCACTTGAATGGCAGAATAGAAGTGCGATCGTTCGGAGTGGTTGGATCGTTGAACCTGATTCCAAGATTCCAAAATTAACAACCTGCTACCCTCTATAGTGCTTGGAGGCGACACGAAATGACCGCAAACACAGTTAAATTACTAGATGTAGTAGCACTAACCGTCGATCTTCCTGAGTATAGGTTGTGGCGCGGGCAAGTCGGTACAGTGGTTGAAATATTGGCTAATGGTGCTGCTTATGAAGTGGAATTCAGCGATCGCAATGGGCGCACTTACGAATCAATTGGACTGCGCCCAAATCAGATTATGGTGTTACACTTCGAGCCAGCGTCCCCTTACCTTACTCCCCATTCTCCCACTTGATAACAGGTAAAACAAAACTACTTGGCGTAATCGGACATCCGGTGGAACATTCTCTTTCACCCGCGATGCACAACGCCGCGATCGCCCATTTAGGATTAGATTATGTCTATCTCCCCTTACCCGTAAAACCAGAAGATTTAGCTGCTGCACTCCAAGGTTTTGCGGCAATTGGCTTAGTCGGTTTTAACGCCACCATTCCTCACAAACAGGCGATTTTACCCTTTCTATCAGAAGTCTCTCCCGTAGCGCAAGCAGTAGGCGCAGTCAATACTGTTTGGCGCACAGATAGCGGATGGGCGGGAACTAATACTGACGTGGAAGGATTTCTCGCACCACTGGAAAAGTCAAAAGTCAAAAGTCAAAAGTCAAAAGTTGAAACTAACTCACCAACTACCAACCACCAATTACCCATTACCGACTCCCGACTCCCGACTCCTGACTCCCGACTCTCCACAGCGGTCATTCTCGGTAATGGTGGCGCAGCTAGGGCTGTCGTAGCGGGTTGCTCTCAACTAGGTTGCGCAGAAATTTGTGTCGTAGGGCGTAATGAGGTAAAGTTACAGGAGTTTTACACGAGTTGGGATAATTCTCAAGTTCAAGCTAATTTGCAAGTTTATACTTGGGATAAGCTACCGGATTTAATTGCCCGTGCCGATTTACTGGTGAATACAACGCCCATCGGTATGTATCCTCATGTCGATCGATCGCCTTTGAGTCTAGCTGAGATGGCAGTGTTAAAACAAGGTGCGATCGCCTACGATTTAATTTATACTCCTCGTCCAACCTTATTTTTAAAACAAGCACAACAACAAGGTGCGATGACTATTGATGGCTTAGAAATGCTAGTACAACAAGGCGCAGCTGCTTTACACATCTGGTTACAGCAGCTCGTTCCTGTAGAGATTATGCGCCAAGCACTGCAACAACAACTGTAAAAAAACTTTGACAACTACTTGCAACTCACTTTTAAACAGCTTCAAAAGTAGCTCGTTTCATACCCTTAGCATACAAGTGCATAAATAAATTCTGATTTTGCCAATCTTCATCAAATTCAATCTCTATTTTCATGTCAGGATCTATTGGTCTAAATTTAGTTGGGGTAAAAGAATAAATTGGGAAGTCAAAGTTAGGTACGTTTATTGTTAGGCGATTTTGCTTAAAAGCCAGCGACCAAATAGTACTAGTTTTTCGATTAATCAGAGTGATTGGTTCGGGTTCTATTTTCAGATTACCAAGTAGATTTTCTACCTGAATAAACTTAATCGTCAGGCAAACTGGCTTGTGAAAGACTTCGCTTACCAGCTTTTTTTGATCTAAATTAAGTTTTTGCCAACCACTACCCCAAGATGCTATCAGATCGTTTTCATTTTCTACCTGTCCTTGCAAACTACTTAAGTGAGACATGAAAAATTGTTTAAGACCTGTCATGATTCTGCTTACATAGATTGCCAATTAAAAAATAAAACTATATTGTTCTATTTCGCAACCAGCTTGAGGGAGAAAAACAATTCAAATTAGCAGTAGCTATTACAACATTAACTACTGAGTTAAAAATGTTACGTCAAATTTTAGTAATATCTATGTATTGTAATTTGCTATCAAATAATATCGTTCAACTATCTATAGATTTTATAGTTAGGCGAGCAATGCCTACCCTACTCACTGGCTTTAAAAAAATAGTTATGTGGGCATTGCCCACCGTACTCGCTACTCGCTAACTTTAAAAAAGGGAATTGTTAGAAATCTGACACTCAATCCATGCTGAATATAAGTCTTCTTCTATGGCTCCTCGCTTACCAATAATTTCAGTATCATGCACTAATACTTTAAGCGTTGTTATATAAACGCCATTGAGTATTTGGTGTCCGTAACCGATTACCCTACCCATCTGTCCCGTATTCTGATGAACTACATAGTCTCCTACGTCGAACATAATTTTCTCGCTCGATCGAAGTACATAGAAACTGTATCATAGCCGCGATCGCCACAAGTTACTAATAAGATAATTTCAGTCTTATAGCTGAGTTTGCTAATACTTGTGACAGAGTTTAATGTCAATCCACTATGTTTATTTGAATACAAAAAAGAGCGATTTTTTTATTAAAATTAGTACCAGGTCGGCGTATCTGTTAATTTTTATGAAAACTGTTGGCTTAAATGAGGCTAGAAGCGTACGTGAGTACGCTCTAAGTTTTACCAGCCAATCGAGTATTTAATCTCTGCGGGTCAAATTCCCCGCCGCTCTGCGGCGTAAAATGTGAGGAATGAGCGAATATATTCATAAAAGTCATAACGTTACGGTGTTGCTTTACCATTTGGTGTTTCCCGCAAAGTATAGACGAGCTGTGTTCGACGAACAGGTAGATGCAGTTTTGAGGGAGGTGTGTTTAGAGATTGAGAAACGCTATGAAATCAAGTTTGTCGAAATTGGTGTGGACAAAGACCATGTGCATTTCTTAGTACAGTCAGTGCCAACTTATAGTGTGACCAAGCTGGTAACAATGCTCAAAAGTCTCACAGCCAGAGAAGTATTTAAACGCTGTCCGCAAGTGAAACAACAGCTGTGGGGCGGCGAGTTTTGGAGTGATGGGTATTTTGCGAGTACAGTTGGAAAACATGGTGATGAAGGGATGATTGCCAGGTATGTGAAAAAACAGGGGAATGACTATCTCAAATTGCATCGAGATGAGCAATTATCTCTCTTTTGATTCTGATACCCCGTCCGCTTGCGGCGGGGTAGTTCATTGCTAACAGTTCTCCGTCTAGCGGCAGAATAAGCCGAATCGTTAGCTTGAATTTGGGAAACAATCGGGAAATATTGATTGTCGAACAAGTTTTCTACTCCTATTTGTAAAGTTCCAGCATCTCCTAGTTGAATACTGCTGATGTAGTCTACAGTTGAGTAACTCTCTACTTCCCTTCTGCCAAAAGCAACGCTGTCACCAAAAACATCGCGATCGCCAGAAAATAGTGCTTGGAAACGATTGCGCCAACCTGGAGAAGTTTCATTCTCGACATAAGCTATAACCTTTAAAGGTGGAATCCGAAAACTATCCAAAGCTGTATACTCTCCATCATCAGCCAGATCGATTTCACCCCCTTGTAAAGTAACGGAACCACCAAGTTGCCAGCGATCGCTCGGTTGCACGTATACAGCAGCTTCTACACCATAAATCCGTTCTGGGGCGCGGAGTACGGTTCCTGGTGCAGTAAAGGTCGTACCTAACTCTGACTCGTTATAGAAAGCAGATAAAGACCCTTGGATCGTCTCCCACTGTCCGCGCAAACCAATTTCATAACTATCAACCCGCTGTGGTTCTGGATTGAGTGACTCGACATCGAATCCTAGCTGAGCATTTCTTAAAACTAAGCCGATATCTGCTAGCGAAAAGCCTTGGGCGAAATTCGCAAATACGTTGATTTCGTCAGTCAGAAAAAACACCGTACCGATATTGAACAGCGTTGCGTCAAAATTGAGATCGCCGCCAGGAATCACCGTATCGGGGTTGGCTAAAGTCGTGAAGTCATCGACGCTGACATCGGCATTTTCGTAGCGCACGCCGCCATTGATGATAAAGCGCTCGCTCACATCCCAGGTTAACTGCGCAAATAAACCCAAACTATTGAGTTCTAGCGGTGGTGTCCAAGTTCGTTCGCCTGTAGCGAGAAAATCTAAACCTCCACTGGCTTCAAAAGCAGCGCGATCGAAGGTTGTCACGGGTTGGACGGTATCTTCGTTAAAGTAGTCTACACCCCATAACAGCCTTGCTGCCCCTTTGTTAAATAGAGGCGTTTCAATTTGCAAGCGTCCGCCAAACCTTTCCGATTCCACCCGCGATTGATAAATTTGGTTGCCCAAGTTGCTGAAATTTCTGCCGTCAAATGGAAAGAACTCAGTCAGGTAGTCTCGATAGTACAACTGAGCCTGCACGTTGCTACCCAACAAGTTTTCGTGGCTGTACTATAAATTTAGCAGCGTGTTTCGAGTACCTGGAAGTTCGTCTAAGTTCAATCCTTCCAAAGTGCGGGCTTTTTGTCTGCCTGGTAGCAAATTGACGCTAGGCTCGGTAGTAAAGTCTGTATCTTGGCTGTCGTCGAAGTGGTTGAACGTCAACTGAAGGCGCTGTTGCTCGTCTAAATTCACGCCTAACTTACCAAAAAAGTTGAGTGTCTCAGCATCAGAAAAACCACCTTGGGCATTCGGATCGGGAGGAATGCGATCGCCCTCAGCATCAAAAAAACCGCCTGTAGTCGTCAGCGAACCACTCACGGCAAAATCGAAATTATCCTCAGTTCCAGAAATTGCATGTTGCAGGTTATAACCTAAACTATCGCCTGATAAATCTCCCAAAGCTCCACTTATGCCAATTTGACTCTGAGAAGCTAACCTCTCCTCGCTCGCCGTGCGCGTGATGATATTGATGACACCACCCGTTCCGCCATCTCCATAAATCGCACTGGGTCCCCTTACTACTTCAATTCGTTCGATTGCCGAAGGATCGATCGTGCGCAAATCGCGCTGAGCATTTCGCGAAGTCGATTGCGGCACACCATCAATCAAAACTTGCACGTTGCGCCCCCGTAGAGTTTGCCCAAAGTTACTGCTGCTTTGAGTTGGAACTGCTAAGCCAGGAACTAACTTACCGAGAATTTCCCCTACATTTTGGGACAGTCTTGTTTGTTGTTCAATTTGTTCGCGATTAATTATCGTCACCGATCGCGGTACGTCCTGCGGTTCTTCTGCCGTCCGCGTTGCCGTCACGGTAATTTCCTGTGCTGGCTCGCCTTCTGTAGTCGCTTCTGACTCTGCTGGGGTTTGCGCTGTTGGTGCGGCGGTTACAGGCGCAACGGTGACAACCAAGCCGTTTTGACTTGGTACAACTTCTGCTGTGGGTGTTGCTGTCTCTCCCACGAGTTGAACTCTGACACGATTAGCATCAATTTGAGTCACTGTAACGAGACTGATTCCCTGGGCTGGGTTTTCTGCCCGATAATCTCCCTCTGGTAACGCCAGCCTTGCTTGAGGGATGTCTGCTATCCAATTATTATCGTCAATCGTGGGCGTAGCTGCTGGCAATTGCTGTCCGCCTGCCGTTTCCAGGATGAGTTCCAGCCCTTGAGGAGTCGAATTCAGTCTTACACCCGTTACCTCGATTACCTTCTCTGCATCGCTACGCTGCTCTTGGGGCGCGTTTTGAGTATAAGTGGATACTGATGTAAGTTGCGCTTGAGCGATCGCGGGGACGAACGTGGCGATCGCGCTGACTAAGCTTAGTACAGACAGTAATTGCAAATTTGACACAATAACTCCTCACTCACAAATCATCATGCGACTTGCTAATTTACTCCTATGGAGAGATGCAAGATTCGATTTCGCGTTATTTTGAAGTAAATACTCGCTTTTTAGTCAGTAAATTTACTGAAACCAATTTTCAATAATACTACTCAAGTAATAAAAATCAGCAAGAAAATTTCTCAATAAAATTCCCCCCTTTTTAAGGGGGGTTAGGAGGGATCGAGATCTCAAACTTCCAGCGCGTAACTCTCAATCGCGCTTTAAACGAGCCAACAAATTCTGCCAATTAGCAGCAAAAGCACCGTAGTTCGGATCGGCTTTGACTTCAAAAGTCAAGTTAGCATCCTGGGGTTGCTCCACGACTCGAACGCAGAGTTCCGCAATCGAATCGCGGCTGACTTTACCTTTAATATTATCTCCCTGGTCGAAAACCAAAGGCTGTATCCCAGGTTCTTCTGTCAGCGCACACGGTCTGATAATTGTATAAGGAACGCCACTTTCTCTCACAGCTTCTTCACCACGCCATTTCCAAGTTAGAATTCCTCCCAATTGGTTATTTAAACGCACGGCTGGCGGTTCTTCCTCTAAATTAATTCCTGGGCGATTGGGACGAGTGACACCAGCAGAACTGACTAAAATAAACTGAGGTTTTGCACTACCGTACGCGCCAATTGACTCGACTTGCAAAGCAAATCCACCAGGAGAAAACTGCGGATTGAGTTCGCCGTTGTATTCAAATTTGCTCAACATTAACTGCAACGAGCGAATTTTGCTAGTATCGATCGCTGGAGCATCTGATATTGTTTTTGCCCGAAATACGGCTGTTAATTGGTTAAATGGAATTCGTACCGTTATCCACTCGTTAGCGACGGTATCAAAAGAATAGGAATAAGCCATTCCATCCCAACTCGATTCCGTGCGGAGGAAAAACTTGTAGCGCTTACCGTCTCCCCTAACTCGCAGTGTCACGCCTTCGTAGCCGGATAAATCTAATGGCGAAGTGAAATTTTTCGTCCTGACAGAAGCAAAGCCGCCAGAGTTGGCTGTAGAAACATTACCCGTAAATAAAGCCGTACCTTCAATAAAGCGGATCTCGCTTTGACTGACACCACCCATGACGACATCATCAACAGCACCCCAAATTTGCTGTAATTGAGGAGTTGGTTGAGTAAAATCAAAGACGATTTTTTCGCCACTGGGGTTCTGTTGCCAATATTGAGTCGCCGCTTGGACTAAATTTTTTACTCCCAAATATTCCACCCGTTCTGGAGTATCGCCGACGATTTCGGGTTGATAGAACTTCACGCCTTGATTGTATTTTTCTCTATCTGGGGTATCGCCGCCCACTGGTTGCACCCGCACCGCCGTACAGCAAATGACAACGCGGACGTTTGCCATCATTTCTGGTGTCAGGGTTTCTGGCTGGGTAATGTCGCCGACATAGATTTCTACATCACCCAAAATCGATCTTGCTTTATCTTTGTCTCGAACGAGCGATCGCACCTGATATCCTCTTTCTAGCAACCGTTGTACGACTCGCTTACCTACACCACCCGTTGCGCCAGCGACTAGGATAACTCCCACTTGCTTACCTCCAGATAAATAATTTTCGGGTTTGTCAGCCACACCTGGGAGTATCTGTTTTAACCAACTCCAGCCAGGAATCGCCTCGAAATAGGCTAAAGTGCGGATGAATCTACCTGCATCCCAGCCAGCACGATTTTTTTCTGTCATAGCTTGTTCCTAGTCAGATCGCGAGCAGCTATCTCTATTTTGGTAACAAATCGCGCCGAGATGATTCAGCCTTTGGTACAAATCTTGAATGGAGTAGGGCGATCGCGGTATTTGTATGAGGATGAAGACTGTAATTACACAGCAACAAGAGTTCAATTATGCCTATAGACATTCAAGAACAAAACTGGAATAACTTTTGCGATCGCCATTTACATGATTGGCATGGAATTTGGACGAGTTATTCTGCTCAAGGAGAGGTCAAAGATTCGTTTCAAAGTTTGAGAAGTTTTCGCGCTAACTCAGAAAAAACTCAAATTACACATACAAATCGATATATTTATGCAGATGGTAACATCGAGGAAAAAACTTGGCAGTTACAAAAGCCATTTCTTAGATCGATCTTTTTTCCTCAAGGTGCTGGTACTTTTCATGCTGAGAAACTAGTAGCCGACTCTTTTTTTGCAGTAGAATTCTTTTTCATTCACAAAAACTTACGCCATAGCGCGATCGCTGCTTATGCTAATGGCAAGAATTTGACGGGAATATGGAGTATTCGTGAAGACTCCACAGGCTTTCCCAGTCAACATTGGTCTAGCAATCTCGATCTAGTCTCGGAAAGAAGTCTGAGTGAAAATTGGACGGGAACTTCAGTGACAATGACACCCGATCTAAAAGTTTCACCTGCGGTTCCAGCTAATTTAAATTGGCAGATAGAAGGGAATGAATTGTTCTTCTTTCCTGACGAGATTTCTTTAAGTTGTCCCAAGCAAGTTGAGTTGGGAAAACAAATTGCGCTCGCTGCTACTTGGTTAGTTCATTCAAGTTATATGCAACAAATTACAATTGAATATAACGAATTAGGAGGCTTTCAAAGCTTGAAATTTGCGGAATTTACCTGTGAAGTATAGTCCTAAATCAAAACTTCTGGGTGAATAAAACTGTATCCTGCGGTTTTGAGTTTTCGATTCGATACCCTGGCATTGTAAGGACGGGTTTCCGATAACTCAGGATTCCACAACACTTGAGGTAGGTTATGGCGATCGCACAAATTTTGCAATAAATTGCGAGACAATGGCGGTTCATCGTCTACCAAATTATAAATTCCCTCTAATTGCCGTTCTGCGGCAAAGGCGATCGCACTGACAATATCATCAAGGTGAATCCAATTCGTATAGGTTTTCCCGTTCCCTGGACGAGTCGTACCAAATGCACGACTGAAGATTTTTGTCAATTCCCGCCCTTCACCGTAAATTCCTCCCAGGCGTAAGATACAGACTTTCAATTTGTCACTCGCAGCGCAGAGCAATACTTCTTCTGTCTCTGCCAAAACTTGTCCGTTCTGATTCGCTGGCGTTAAAGGTGATTCTTCGTCTACCCATGCCCCATTTTTATCGCCGTAAACAGAATAACTCCCCGTATAAATAATTTGTTTAACAGCAGTTTGTGGCAAAACTTGAATTAAATTCTTGGCGGTTTGTAGGTAAGTAGATTCGTAGCTATTGGCTGCAAAAGATTTAGGCGCAATACTCAGAATGACAATATCTCGATCTTGGATAGCTGGCAAAAGAGTAGCTATATCATCTCCTTTAGCTATGACAACTTGCTGAGCTAATTGTTCTAACTCGCTTATCCGTGCTTGAGTTGTTGTGGTTGCGGTAATCTGATACTTACCATCCTGCTGCCAATGACGCGCGATCGCCTTACCGACATAACCACAGCCTAGAATTGCTACCTTTACAGTTTGCATTTTACCTCTCTAGAAAGTCAAAAATCAAAAGTCAAAAGTCAAAATGCCGAAATCAAGCGCGTTCAAAATCAAACTGACATGAATCAATTTCAGCCCCCTGGCTTTGGAAAACAGGCGATCGCCACCTCTTTAGGATCGATGACTTACTACACCCAGGTAGCCGCACCTTGGCTATCCTCATCCAGTTATGAATTACCTCGCCTAGTCTTTCTACACTGCTTTGGTGGCGGTGCTTCAGCTTACGAATGGTCTAAAGTTTACCCTGCATTTGCCAGCGAATACCAGATTCTTGCAGCCGACTTAATTGGTTGGGGCGAATCAGCGCATCCCGTACGAGAATATCAAATTGCCGACTATCTCACTACAATCGCTGAATTTATTCAAGCTTGCCATCCTCCCGTCAAGGTAGTTGCCTCTTCTTTAACAGCAGCATTAGTCATTCGCCTTGCCGTTCAGCGTCCCGAATTATTTCAATCACTCTTTCTCGTTTGTCCCTCTGGGTTTGACGACTTCGGCGAAGGTGCGGGACGCAGACTACCGCTACAGTTAATTAGTACGCCCTTACTCGATCGCCTAATTTATGCTCTGGGTGCAGAAAACGAAGTTTCCGTGCGTAACTTTCTCCAACAATTTCTCTTTGCCAAACCAGAACGAGTCACGCCAGAAATGGTAGCAGCCTATCTCGCTTCTGCCCAAAAACCCAACGCCGAATACGCCGCTCTTGCTTTTCTCAAGGCTAATCTCTATTTTGACTTGGCTTTGTACGTACCGCAGCTAACCGTACCCACAGCGATCTTATGGGGAGAACAAGCACAATTTACCAAAATAGGCTTAGGCAGACGCTTAGCAAAGCTGAATCCGCGATCGATTATTGCATTTGAGGCGATCGCCCATGCTGGCGTTCTACCGCATCTAGAAACCCCAGAAATCGCGATTGGCTTGTTACAGAAGTATTTATCAGTTAACAGTTAACAGTTATCAGTTACCAGCGATCGCGTATCAACCGTCAACAGTCAACAGTCAGCCGTCAACTACCAACTACCAACGACCACTTGCAATATTTATTTACAGAGTCAACAAAATATCATAGAGATATGCCTATTTATAAAATTGCTTCCCCCCAATTAGGGAAAAACCGAAAAAGAGGCTTACTAAAGTCAACAGCCAGACAAAGGAGAGTCAGCAGCTTGTGCTTGAAAGGTTGAAACAGGATCTAAAAAATGACCTGATTGCAGGATTATTGGTCGTCATTCCCTTAGCTACGACAATCTGGCTGACGATCGCCGTTGCTAGTTGGACGATCGAATTTCTGACACGGATTCCCAAACAACTGAATCCGTTAGATGAAATGAATCCCTTCCTGGTGAATCTCATTAACTTAGCAGTAGGTCTAACAGTACCGCTGCTGTGCATTTTAGCGATCGGCTTAATGGCACGCAATATCGCCGGACGCTGGCTGCTCGATGTCGGAGAACAATTATTACAAGCCATTCCCCTAGCAGGAGCAGTCTACAAAACCTTAAAACAATTGCTCGAAACCCTGCTCAAAGATTCTAATGGGAAGTTTCGCCGCGTTATTCTAATAGAGTATCCTCGGCGGGGTGTATGGGCGATCGCCTTTGTCACTGGGATTATGAGTCATGAAATTCAATCTCACATGAATCGTCCCATGCTGAGCGTATTTATTCCCACAACCCCCAACCCAACCACCGGATGGTATGCCATTGTTCCAGCAGACGAAGCGATCGACCTATCTATGTCCGTTGAAGATGCCTTTAAAGTCATTATCTCTGGTGGTATTGTTTCCCCCAATGCGCCCTTACCCCCACTTTTGCTAGATCGCCAAGGACAAGCGATTAATCAGTGACAGTTATCAGTTATCAGTTGTCAGTTATCAGTTGTCAGTAACCGCCGAGCAACTACCAACTACCAACTACCAACTACCAACCACCAACTACCAACTACCAATTACCCTTCCAATAATGAAAGCACGAAGTATTGCTCGCGAATTGGCTCTGCTTAGTTTGAGCCAACTGCCTAATTCCTCAGAAAAATTGGAAGCGCAACAACTATCTAATTTGTTAGTTGCAGCCGTCAGAACTTTGACAACGGAAGTAGAAGATGCTCTAGAGACGGCTTCTGGAGAAGTTCAGCGGGCAAACGATCGCCTCTTGACGAGCGAAACCCGTGCTAACGATGTCCAAACAGCCAGAGCTATGTTGCAGGATGGGATTCAATTGACTCAAAGTGCAATTAATCGCCTTGCTACAGCCATGCAACTACCAGAAATGATTCAATCAGCCACGGCAGCAGAACCAAATTTTGATGTCCGCCGTTACGCGCTAACACTTATAAATACAGTCAATCAAAACCGAGCTGAAATTGATGAAATTTTAGAACAGGCTTTAGTAGACTGGCAATTAAATCGACTGGCGCGGATCGATCGCGATATCCTGCGGATTGCAGTAGCCGAAATTGAGTTTTTAGGTTTTCAAGATCGGGTTAGTGTGGCGATCGATGAAGCAGTAGAACTCGCAAAGCGGTACAGTGGAGACGAAGGATACAAATTTATCAACGGCGTTTTGCGCCGCGTCACCGATCGCTTGAAACAAAAAGCAGTCGGAAGTCGGAAGTCGGAAGTCAGAAGTAACTGATAACTGATAACTGATAACTGATAACTGATAACTGATAACTGATAACTGACAATGCCTTTTAACTGGTTCCGCCGCAAACACGATGAATCTTCTACCCCACAAGAGGAGCAACCTGCTACTCCAGCACCGGAGCAGCCAGCAGATGTATCCCAGGAACAACCGGCTCCAGATGCAGCAGTAGATTACCTCAGCTTTGCCAAAGCAGCTTATAAAAGTATTCAAGAAAGGCAGCAGGCTCCTGAGAAGGGAGTTGAGGAAGCTGAGGGAGCTGAGGGAGCTGAGGAGGCTGAGGTTGTAGAAGAAGCGGCTGCCGAGTTAGCGGAATCTGAAGCAGAGTCTTCGACTCCACAAGTGGAGCCACTTGTCAATATAGAAGAACCAGTTACAGCAGAATCGATCGCAACTGAGGAAATAGCCACAATAGAAGCATCAGCGATCGCAGAGGAAACTACCACAGCAGAAACACCAATAGAGACAACTGCACCAGAGGAAACAACACCAGAGGAAACAGCGAGCGTACCTTTTTGGGCAAGAGCAGAAGCAGATCGTCAGGCAAGGTTGGAGAGGCTAAAGGCAACTGCGATCGAGGAACCAGAACCAGAAGTATTACAGCCAGTTGCGGCAACAGAAGTTACACCTACAGCCGATACTGACTTAGCTCCTGACTTTGCTTTTGATGAAGGATTTTTGTGGTCGGCGGAGGTTCTGGCGGCGCAAGGACGGCGACCGGAAGATATTTCGCTAGAAGAGATTACTTGGTTGAAAAAGCTACGGCAGGGTTTAGGCAAAACGCGCCGTAATATTGTCAACCAGTTAAAATCAATTGTCGGTCAAGGACCGCTGAACCAAGCAGCAGTGATGGAAATTGAAGCCCTGCTGTTGCAAGCTGATGTTGGGGTAGAGGCGACGGATTACATCATCGAAGCCTTGCAAAATCAGATCAAGCAAGCAGCCTTACCCCCAGATGCCGCGATCGCTTATCTGAAAAAGATTCTCCGAGATATGCTCGATCGCCCCCTGCAAAATTGCAGCTCTGTTTTTGTTCCAGAAAAAGATCAACTCAATATTTGGTTAATTACCGGAGTCAATGGGGCAGGTAAGACCACAACTATCGGTAAACTTGCCCATATCGCTCAAAAATCCGGCTACAACTGCTTAATTGGGGCAGCAGATACTTTCCGCGCCGCTGCCGTGGAACAAGTGAAGGTATGGGGCGCAAGGAGCAATGTCGAAGTGATTGCCAACCCTGGTAAAAATACCGATCCAGCCGCAGTAGTATTTGATGCGATCGCTGCCGCACAAGCACGCCACACGGAATTACTGCTTGTCGATACGGCTGGAAGATTGCAAAACAAGAAAAACTTGATGGACGAACTGAGTAAAATTCGCCGCATCGTCGATAAAAAAGCCTCTGATGCCCGTGTAGAATCCCTACTAGTTCTCGATGCTACCCTGGGACAAAACGGCTTGCGACAGGCAGAAGTGTTTGCCCAAGCCGCTCAACTCAGTGGTGTCGTCTTAACTAAACTTGATGGTACGGCTAAGGGGGGCGTGGCTTTAGCAGTCGTGCAGCAACTCAATCTCCCAATTCGCTTCATCGGCGCTGGAGAAGGCATTGAAGATCTGCGTCCTTTTTCTAGCTACGAATTTGTAGAAGCACTGATCGGAACGTAACTAGGGGCTAGGGGAAGAAAGAGAAAACTAAGGGACAAGGAAGACAAGGAAGAATTCACCTGTTCGTTCCCTACTCCCTACTCCCTCTAAATTCAGTAATACTTCGACAGCAATTGTATTGAATTTTAAGTTAAGATATCTCAACTTAACGTGAGTTCGACGGTGGGAGATGAGCCAAAAAGAAAAAAGAGACCTATGCTCAAAATACACAGCGCTCGGCCTCAGTTATGAATAGCACCATTGTATCTCGCCTAGATGTGACGCAAATTTTTTGTGAGGTAGACGACTTCTATCAAACCTTTGAACGACATTGGCAGCAACAGATGCTATTGACGGCAAGTTGTGGAGAACGCTTGTGTCGCTCTCGTTTAAGTCTGAGTGAGGTGATGACGATAGTAATTGCTTTTCATGGCTCGGGATATCGTACTTTTAAAGAATTCTACACGCTACAAGTCCTACCAGGCTGGCGTCAAGCTTTTCCTCATCTAGTCAGCTATACTCGTTTTGTCGAATTGATGCCTTGGTCGTTGATGCTGTTATGCTGCTTTGTACAGACCCGTAAGGGAGAAGTCACTGGCATTTCATTCATTGATTCAACTCCGATTGAGGTGTGTCATCCAAAACGTTCTAGAAGCCATCGTGTGTTTGAAGGCATGGTGGGTTGGAGCAAAAATTCGGTCGGGTGGCACTATGGGTTTAAGCTGCACCTAATTATCAATGACCGAGGCGAGTTGCTAGCTTTTAAGCTGACCCCTGGCAATGTAGATGACCGCAAGCCTGTGCCGGACTTAACCCAAGACCTAATTGGTAAGCTATTTGGCGATCGTGGTTATATATCTCAGGAATTGTTTGAGCAACTCTATCAGCAAGGCTTGGAGTTAATTACACGGCGTAAGAAGAAGATGAAGCAACAGTTGGTCAAGTTGATCGACAAAATTCTCTTACGTAAGCGAGCCTTAATTGAAACAGTTTATGACCAACTGAAGAACATTTCTCAAATCGAGCATTCCCGACATAGAAGCATCTGGAATTTCCTGGTCAACTTGTTAGCTGGATTAACAGCTTATACTTATTTGCCCCGAAAACCTTCTCTCGATTTAGAACCCAAAGGCTTACCTGCTCTTCCTCCTGCTGTCTTTTAACCCCGTCGAACTCACGTCAACTTAACACTATCGATCCTGCCTATGCGTAGAAGCCCACAAAATGCAGCAACTGCGTATTTTTAGTAAAATCCAAAATTAAAATTAAAATTTTTTCAGCAACTTTGTTGTCAAAGAATCTATACTAACAGGAGCAAAAGGGGGTAAAACACACTTTTTTTAGTGTACCTGTAGGTATATCCTTCAAAAGACATTGCTAAACTACTTAGCTATTGGTTCTATGACTCTTATTGCCTAACTTGATGGCTCACGACTACTCTCTAACATAATAAAACTAAACCCGTGTCTGTGCCTCAACCGCCCTTCCAACCCACCGATCGAACTAGCAGCGCCGCTACTGATGTTAACCCAGTTGTAGCGCTCAAAGAACTAGTGGCGCGCCTGTATCGGGAACAGAATAAGGTACAAGATTTGCTAAGTTCCTTGGGATTTGCCCTCAGGAGCTTCAATAATTTGAATCAGTTTCTCGAACTAATTCCGTTAATAGCAACACGGGTAACGGATGCTGACGGTGGGGTATTGTTCCTCTACAAATCTAACGGTCAGGTGAGCTTGGAAAAGCTACATTGCCAAGATATTCACCAACGCAAACAAATCCGTAAAGCTTTAGAAACAGCCACGAGTGCCGTCACCACTGCACTTGCAACAGCCCAAATCGTTCCTGCTACGGCAACTTTAGATGCTCAAGTCAGCCATCACTTAGGATCGCAAATACAGTTATTTGGTACGACAATTTTAGTCAAGCAGGCAGAACGAGGAAGATTATACGTCTTTAGCAGCGATCCCGAATATACTTGGACGGAAACCAGACAGAAGTTAGTCCGACTTGTTGCCGACCAAACAGCAGTAGCAATTGAAAATGACGAACTCAAAGTAGAACTACGCAAAAAAGAGCGTCTAGACCGCGAGTTAGAAATTGGAGCAGAAATTCAATTACGACTTTTACCTCGCCAATGTCCTAACGTCCCTGGGGTATCTCTAGCGGCGAGATGTCAGCCAGCCAACCGCGTTGGCGGAGATTACTACGACTTCATCCCAATCGAACGCAACTTGAGTCAAGCAGACGGCAAAAGTAGCAATCCCGATAGTTGCTGGGGCTTAGTAATTGGTGATGTGATGGGCAAAGGGGTTCCAGCCGGACTCATCATGACTATGACGCGGGGAATGTTGCGCGCTGAGGCATTAAACGAACATTCTCCAGCTCGAATTTTGCAGCATTTGAATCGGGTCATGTATACCGATTTAGAAAATTCCCATCGTTTTGTCACTTTATTCTATTCAGAATACAACCCACAGACGCGCAGGCTGACTTACAGCAATGCAGCCCATCATCCGCCCTTATTATGGCAAGCAGCTACAAAAACAGTGAAGCGCTTAGATACTTTAGAGGGCATGTTGATCGGGCTTGAAGCTCATAGCAATTACGAAGATGCTCAAGTCCAGTTAGATCCAGGAGACACAATTATTTACTATACAGACGGGTTTACTGATGCTGCCAATCAAAGAGGCGATCGCTTTGACGAAGAAAGGCTAGAACGCGAATTTAAATTTGCTTGTCGTCACTGTCAAGACCCCCAAGCAATTCTCGAATATCTTTTCGCTCAAGTTCACAAATTCATCAGTGGCGCAACTAACCAAAATAGAGACGATATGACATTAGTAGTCATGCGAATCAACTAGTAGTTGGTAGTCGCTCAGCAAAGTCGTAATTCGTAAGTCGTAATTCGTAAGTCGTAAGTGAGAATCAACTGATAACTGGTCACTACAAATTCTATGTGTTACGACAGTCATGAACTTATGCTGCCTTTAGAAGGCAAATACTCAGCTAGGAGATTGACTCGTTATGGTTGTCGGTTCAGTTCTTCCACTCACTACTTGGTTTTCCCACTACACTCAAGTTTTGAGTTCTATATCTCAA
This sequence comes from Scytonema millei VB511283, assembly GCF_000817735.3. Taxonomy (NCBI): domain Bacteria; kingdom Bacillati; phylum Cyanobacteriota; class Cyanophyceae; order Nostocales; family Scytonemataceae; genus Scytonema; species Scytonema millei. The sequence goes on from NZ_JTJC03000002.1 coordinate 339,243, forward strand.
ATACTTTGGCACTTGCCTTGGCATAGTCCGCTAGCTCAAAGTATCAAAGATCCAGATCTGCTAGGTCAATGGCAGAAAGCTTTCGATCACTTTATCCAAACAGGGCAAGTATGGGCTTTGCTAATCGGGATTTTTATTGGCTTTTTAGTCAAAAGCATGACTAGCTTTGGTTAACAGTTAACAGTTAGCAGTTATCAGTTATCAGTCACAACTAAGCTTTCTGTAAAGAACAAAAACCTGATTTTTACTGATAACCTCGATTACTGACACAGTGTAAAAGTGTAAAAATGTTACATGTAACGTCTTTACACTGGTCACTGATAACTGATAACTGTTAACTGGTCTTAGTTACTAGCTGCTGTATCCTCATCTTCCTCAGCTTGAGGTTGAGGTTGATTTCTACGATTCTGCATCCGACCCGTAGTTGCACGTTTACGAAACTTACGGGCATATGCCTGATTCCGTAGCGCCTTTTCTTTTTTTTGGTTACGGCGCTTAGCCATGTTCACCTCATTATTTGTAGACAACAAAACACCACCCCTAGAGTTCCTAGAGGCGATTGGACTCACCGACATCAGCGGTATTTTCCCAGCTTAGCGGATTAATGTCATAAGTATAAACCAATCGGACTGTAGTAGTCAGCTAATTCCAACTTAGCACGCGCGATCGCTAACGGCGTTAGCAGTAGGCAGAAGCGATCGCCACCATTTGCATTAAGAAACATTAATGAATCTCAATAGTTAATGTCGGAAAAAAGCTATAGCTAAATACAGCTCTGGGCATAGTTTTGAGTTGTAGATCGATAAATGATAAGATGAAATTAAACTATATTAAGACATTATCAAAAGCTGGGATAGACTATCTGTCTGAGGTTTCACCGAATTTTTTCAGCATATGAAAATTTATAAATTTTAACTAACGGTTAAATAGTGATTTTTTCTAGTTTTAAGGCGATCGCCCAACCCCTACGCCGCTGGTGGCGATTTATTCAAACTGTCATCGGCATCATATTTCGTCATCCCGTCCCAGGCACGAGTATTATTCCCATCTTGCCTGATGGTCGTATCGTTTTGATTCGCCGTCGTGATAATGGGCTGTGGTCGCTACCAGGAGGGATGGTAGATTGGGGTGAGGATGTGGCTACGGCAGTCAAACGAGAATTAGCCGAGGAAACGGGGCTGGATTTAGTCAAAATTCGGCGACTGGTAGGAGTTTATTCCGCACCCGATCGCGATCCCCGCATCCATTCGATTTGTATTGTAGTTGAGGCAGATGTCACAGGCAGGATGAAAGTCCGCGATCCATTAGAAGTGATGGAAGTTCGTGCATTTCCTCCTGGTGCTTTACCTCCCGGTCAACTTGCTCACGACCACAGCCAACAATTGCAGGACTATTTTGCAGGATTGACGACTTTAGCCTAGCTATAGTCAAAAGTCAAAAGTTAAAAGTCAAACTTATCATGCCACTAGCTACCAGCAACTAACCTCTAGCCCCTGATAACTGATAACTGATAACTGATAACTGACTTACGAAACTTTCGCCTCGACTTGAGACTTGAGATATTCCGTATTGACTCCCGACTCTCGCACGAGGGCAATTTTACCTGTACGGGCGACCTCTCGCAGTCCAAACTTTTGTAATAACTGCACGATCGCGACAATCTTACCAGGGTCGCCGACAACCTCTAAGGTAAGGGAGTCTTCAGCCACATCAACCACTCTGGCGCGAAAGATCTGAGCAATTTCAATCACTTCCGAGCGATTAGAGCTGGTAGCACTCACTTTAATCAACATCAATTCCCGCTCGACACAAGGAACTTCAGTGATATCTTGGACTTTGAGGACGTGGACGAGCTTATATAACTGCTTGGTCAGCTGTTCGATGACGCGATCGTCCCCAGGGACTACCATTGTAATTCGAGAGACTCCGTTTTGCTCCGCTTGACCGACAGCAAGGCTTTCAATGTTAAAGCCACGACGGGCAAATAAACCCGCAATGCGGGTTAGTACCCCCGCTTCATCTTCCACTAGAACTGAAAGGGTGTGTTTCATGTTTAATGGTTGATGGTTGATGGTTGATGGTTGATAGTCGATGGTTTACGGTTGCGACTCACTGCTCCCTGCTTCCTATCTGATAACTAAATTCAATCTGTTCAGCCTTATATTCTATCTCGATCTATCTCGTCTTTCGCTCTCGTAGCGGTTTTCATTTGGGGAAAACACACGATCGCGGGCGCACAACTGTGCGCCCCTACAAATGTCACGCACGCAGTCGAGAATTGCTATCAACAAATTTTTTCCTAGCTGAAAAAAATGCATGTGTTGTTGCAGGAGTTAAGCACTGAAAGCTAGAGATCTCGATTCCTCTTGCCCTCCTTGAAAAAGGAAATTCAAAGCCTCCTTTTTAAGGGTTTAGGGAATTGCCGAGTAGATAGTGAGGCTTATGGCGCGATTCTAGGTTAAAAATTAACGAAAAAAATTAAATTTAACTTAATTAAACTTCAATTCGTGAGTTTACTCTTAAGATTATCAACTTGTGACTATATCTTCTTTCAGATAGGTGTGGCGATCGCTACGCAAACTTACACTGAGAGCAGTTAATTACTGAAGGAGAAAAAATTTATGGGTTGGTTACAAAGACTGTTTGGCATGGAAAAACCGCAAAACGCTCAAGTTAATCCTACGCCACAGGCTGCTGCTGCCACTGAATCAGTTCCTCCCGAGCGTCTAGGATTGAATGGAGAATACGATCAGAGTGGTTTAGCTAAGCGTGTTGCTTTGGCATTTGATGAAGACCAAAGCTTAACTGACGTTGATACTCTCTACGTAGCTCAAACGGGCAGTACCGTGGTTTTAAAAGGTAAGGTTCCCAGCCAAGATATTTTGCAAAAAATGGTTTCTGTTGCCAGAAACGTTCAAGGCGCAACTGACGTAACTACCGATCAAGTCAGTATCGGATAAAAACTGATGGCTGATTGTTAATGGTTAATGGCGATACAAACAATTAACCATTAACAACTAATTATTAACTTTGTATAGAGCAAGATCGGGACGGGCAAGGAAAGAGTCTATCCAGTCCAAGACTGCTTGGTTGACTTCTTCAGGACACTCATCATGAGCGAAATGTCCTGCATTCTCTAAAATTAGAAGCTGCACGTTAGGATTGTAAGCAGCAAACTTGGGGGCGAAAGCGGGTGGAATCATGCGGTCTTGCTGTCCCCAAATCAGTAGGATAGGAATGTTTAGATTTGACAAGATGCTCTTGACTGAAGGATCGAATTGAGAATCCAACATAGCTTTTAGCGTGGCATAGAAAGCTTGTGCCGAACCTCGGTCTTGAGCTGGTCCCAACAAAATATCTACTAATTCATCAGTTACGGCTTCAGAATTAGCATAAGCAATGCCAGCCCAACGCTTTACCACTTGGGGGCGGCGGACAATGCGAAAAATGGTTTTAATTAATAGGGGTGAGGTGAAGAGATTTTCGATCGCGGCGATCGCAGGACGTAAAATCTTAGGTATGGCTTCCTGTCGGATCGATAGATCGGGAAGGCTAAGCATCACGATACCCTGCACCATATCGGGATGCATAGCTGCCGCTCTCAGCGACACTAGCGATCCGATAGAATTTCCAACTAAGACGACTGGATGCTGAATAAACGTGCGCCAGAAATCGTAGACTTGTTCTACCCACAGTTCTACCTTATAGCTCACTGGAGCTTTTTCCGACGCACCAAAGCCTAACATATCCACCGCATAAACTGTGTGCTGTTCCCCTAGCACGGCTAAGTTTTGTCGCCAATGACCGATTGACGTGCCAAAGCCATGCAGTAAAATTATCGGTGTTGTCTGCGGCTGGGGTTGTTCTGGGCGAATAAAAGTATAGCGAGTCTGCCAGCCACGCCAAATCCAGTCTCTTTGACTGCCAACCCGTTGCTGCCAGTGTAATAAGGTGTCCACGCTTGTTTTGGTCAAGTTGAATAAAGTTATAAAATCTCTAAATTATTTTAACAATTGAGATGTTTTGATGGGAGGCGATCGCGTCTATCCTGAGAAGTTAAGGTGAGCTTAACAAATGCATGGCGATCGGAGTTCGCAAATAGAGGAATTTCCCTACCCCTAACCAGCAGAAAAAAGTGTTATCGTGAATTGCAAGTACCAAGAAAGCCTGCTGTTTGCAATGGATTGAAGACTCTAAATTTCCGTTCCCGAAAGCCGAGTGGTTGGTGTGAAGGTATACATAGTTGTCTTAGTCTAATAGTTGCTCAAGCTGGATTCATCCCAGTTATCTAACAAACAGTTGCTAATAATCCTATATGCCTGTGATTGAAAAAAGAAGACCCACAAAAGATTTACCCCAAATTAACGAACGCATTCGCTTCCCTAAGATTCGAGTCATCGATACCGATGGCAGTCAGATGGGAATTTTAACTCCCTACGAAGCACTGCAAATCGCAGAGGAAAAAGAATTAGACCTGGTTCTCCTCAGCGATAAAGCTGACCCGCCTGTGTGCCGAATTATGGATTACGGCAAGTATAAATTCGAGCAGGAGAAGAAGGCACGGGAAGCTCGGAAGAAGCAGCATACGGCTGACGTGAAAGAAGTGAAGATGCGCTACAAGATTGAGGAACATGACTATCGAGTGCGCGTCAATCAAGCCGAACGCTTCTTGAAAGATGGCGATAAGGTGAAAGCAACTGTGATGTTCCGAGGTCGGGAAATTCAACACAGCGATTTGGCAGAAACCTTACTCAAGCGTATGGCAACGGATCTGCAAGAGGTGGGAGAGCTACAACAAGCGCCGAAGAAGGAAGGGCGCAATATGATGATGTTGATTTCTCCGAAGAAATAGATCCCCCCAACCCCCCTTTTTAAGGGGGGCTTTTGATTTGCGATCGCATTTTCGTTTTAGCATGGGACGCAGGCGCAAGATAGAGATTATGAGTTCGCTATGGTAGTTTGTGGAATGAGTGTTTAGAAATACTCCAAACAGGAAAAATATAAGCTCGTAAATTCTAAACGGCATATATTGAAAAATTCCTAGAAAAAATTTTATTTTTTGTTATTGCAGACATAATCAATAATCCGCTCTAGCAGAAAAACGTAAAATGTCACTGTACTAGGACAAATCTACTAAATCCGTACCTTCCGCGATCGCTTTTTACTGGCTAAACCTGAAAGTATTCCCTGTGGTGCGCCAAGAAAGAGGAAGTTGCAAGGGTGAAACAAAATCAAAAAATTCGCGGCATCGATCCTGAATTATTGGGATCGATCTATGGCTTTGTGGGCGTATTTGGCTTTAGCTTGACACTACCAGCAACTCGCGCCGCCGTCACCGATTTCGACCCCAATTTTGTTGGTTTAGGAAGGGCGATTGTCGCAGCATTTTTGGCAATGTTGGTTTTACGAACAACTCGTCAACCCTTACCCAAGCGCCGTTACTGGAAAAGTATAGCGATTGTCGCTGCCGGAGTCGTTTTAGGATTTCCCCTACTCTCAGCTTGGGCAATGCAACAGCTACCAGCTGCCCACGGCGGAGTTGTTCTAGGACTGATGCCTTTAGCAACGGCATTAGCAGGTGCATGGCGATTAGGGGAACGCCCCAGTTTCGGTTTCTGGATTGCTAGTATTGCTGGTAGTATTACTGTTGTACTATTCGCGATCGCTTCGGGTGCAGGACAAATGCACTGGGCAGATGCGATCTTACTCGTTGCAGGTTTAGCTGCTGCTGTGAGTTATGCCGAAGGCGGACGTTTGGCAAGAGATTTAGGCGGCTGGCAGGTGATTTGTTGGGCATTAGTATTTACAGCACCAATATTAATCATACCAAGCGCGATCGCAGTTTATCAACATGGTTTAATAGCTTCCCCTTCAGCTTGGATGGGGTTTGCTTATGTCAGTATTGTCAGTCAATTGCTTGCCTTTTTCCCTTGGTATCGCGGACTAGCTTTAGGTGGTGTTGCTAGAGTCGGGCAGATTCAACTTTTACAACCATTTTTGACAATTTTCACCTCAGCAATCTTACTTGGCGAGACAATTACACCTCTAACTCTAGGTGCTGCAACTATGGTATTGATAACAGTGGCATTAGGTAAAAAGGCAACAATTCGCAGGAAGTAGGTAAGATGAGAGAAGCCCAGCCTAGAGATCGCAAACAACAAGTTACATTTGGGTTCAATCTTGCTGCCCCAGGTTACGATTCACCAGCACTGAGATTTCTTCCAGCCTGTGCAAATCGTGTAGTAGAAATAGCAAACTTACAGCCAGGACAACGAGTTTTAGATATTGCCACAGGAACCGGAACAGCCGCGATCGCATCTGCTCGAAAAGTCGGCTCGAAAGGTCAAGTTGTCGGCATAGATTTATCTCAAAATATGCTAGAACAAGCACGACAAAAGATTGCTAATACAGATTTAAATAATATTAACCTCCGACAAGAGGACGCAGAAAAATTTAGCTTCGGCGATAACAGTTTCGACACTGCAATTTGTGCTTCTGGCATCTTTTTCTTATCTGACATGCTAGCTGGACTGCGAGAATGGTGGCGTGTCATCAAACCAGGTGGAACAGTCGTATTGTCAAGTTTTAGTAAGATGGCATTTGAACCAATGGCAGAAACAATTTCTGCACAAATTCAAGCATACGAAGTACCGAGTCCATCTAGCCGCGAACAAATCGACACGCCAGAAAAATGTTTCAATATAATGCAAGCAGCAAGCTTTGAAAAGATTGAATTACAAATCGAACAACTAGGATATTTTCTCAGCAGTTTAGACGAGTGGTGGGAATTAGTTTGGAATGCAGGCTTTCGGATTCGCCTCTCTCAAATTCCAACTGAGAAAATAGAACAGTTTAAAGTAGAGCATTTAGCTGCAATTGCTAAATTCATGACAGACAAAGGAATTTGGTTAGATGTAGAGACGATATTTGTCAAGGGGAAAAAGCCAAACTTATAAAAGTTAAACGTTATGGAAATTCAGCGTTTAGCCAATTGTCCAGCAGTACAGTGCAACTAGAAGGCAGACCAGTATCAGTTATCATGCAAAAGAATTTATGGTATTAACTAGCGCTTCACAGTTCGCTGTCAACCGTTAACTGTCAACCGTCAACTACCAACTATGAAAGCCCAAGCGATCGCCTCTTTCGGCGAACCAAATGTATTCCAAACCATAGATCTACCGAAGCCAGAAGTTATTCCCGGTCATGTCTTAATTCGAGTTGCAGCTACCAGCGTCAACCCAGTTGATTTTAAACTGCGACGGGGAGCCATGCCCGCGATCGCGCCTGAATTTCCTGCCGTGTTGCATGGAGATGTCGCAGGGGTAGTAGAAGCAGTAGGCGAAGGAGTCACTACCTTTAAACCTGGGGATGAAGTCTACGGATGTGCGGGCGGATTCAAAGGTATGGGTGGTGCTTTGGCAGAATATATGCTAGCTGATGCCGATTTACTTGCATTAAAGCCCAAATCTCTTTCGATGAAAGAATCTGCTGCCCTACCCTTAGTAGCAATTACAGCCTGGGAAAGTTTAATTTATCGTGCCAAAATCCAGCCAGGGCAAAACGTATTGGTTCATGCTGCAACTGGAGGAGTCGGTCATATTGGCATCCAATTAGCAAAATGGGCGGGGGCAAAAGTTTATACTACAGTTTCTAACGAAGAAAAAAAGGCGATCGCCCGCGATTTGGGAGCGGATGTTGTCATCAATTATCGTCAGCAAACTGTAGAAGAATATGTCGCAGAACACACTTCAGGCAAAGGCTTTGACGTAGTTTTCGATACAGTTGGTAAAGACAACCTCGATCGCTCTTTCGCTGCGGCAGCAATGCACGGTACGGTAGTTTCCATCTCTACCCGTTCTACCCACGACCTCAGCCCCCTCCATGCCAAAGGATTAACCTTACACGTCGTTTTCATGCTTCTACGTATGCTATACGGCACGGAAAGAGCAGAACATGGCAAAATCCTCTTTAACGTCGCCAAACTCGTAGACCAAGGCACAATTCACCCTTTACTCGACTCCAAATCCTTTCGTCTCTCCGAAGTCGCAGAAGCCCACCGCTACGCCGAATCAGGTCAAGCAATCGGAAAAATCCTGTTGGAACAATAGAAAGGGCGAGGGAAATTCGGAATTCGGAATTCAGAATTCGGAATTCGGAATTAACTCCTGACTCAACCAACTACCAACTACCACTGACAACTGACAACTGATAACTGACAACTGACAACTGATAACTGATAACTGATAACTGATTTAATCCGTAAACCCCACCACAACTTTATTTTCCACAATTAAATCTGGCAGTCCTTCAAGCTTTTCTGCGGCTGAGGGTGGGGCTGCTTCCTTTGGGACAAAAATCGTCAGTCCATCGGGAATGCATTTAACATCAATTGGTGTCTCACCAATGATTTCGCCATCTAAAACAACTTTTTGCGGCGGATCGGTGCGAATTTTGACTCGTTCGGCGCGTAAATATCCTACGTCATCTCGTTCGGCTGCATTCTCGTTCAAAGCTGTAGAGAGTAAGTGAAAAGAAGCCGCAATCGCCCCTGCGCGAGTTGTAGATGAAACTACGGTAACATCTAATAGTCCGTCATCAAATACTACTCCGTCTGGACCTTGAGCTAAGACCGAGGTAGGTGGTGCGGCGTTAGCTACGGTAATTGCGGCAGCCGTGACGTTGATAATTCTGTCTTCTGTCTCAATTTCTGCTGTAAAGCTTTCCAATTCGCGCAACTGTTGCAGTCCAGCCATGACGTAAGCTAGCATTCCAAACCGCTTTTTCGCCTGACGATCTGCTTTTTCTACCGTTTCCGCCTCAAACCCAATACCAGCTAGCAATACCATCGGGCGATCGTTACACAAAGCCGCATCAACTTTGCGCGTTACTCCCCCTAAAATCATCTGACAAGCAGATTCAATTGTATCTGGTAATTCCAAAGCTGCTGCGAAAGCGTTAGCCGTACCGCGAGATATGACACCTAAAGGAATATCCGTTCCCACTACGGCATCAGCCGCCGCCGAAAGAGTGCCGTCGCCGCCAGATGCGATAATAACTTTTGCCCCATCTGCGATCGCTTCTCTAGCGATTTCATCTGCGTCCTTTTCCGCTGTTGTCATCCGAATATCTAGGTCGAATTCCGGCTCTAACAGCGATCTAATTTGTGCTAAATCTTGTTCGGGGTTACTTTGACCAGCCACGGGGTTAAATACTAAGCAAGCTGTCTTTCGGGTCATAAAGTCTTCCGATTCGGCATTCAGATAGTTGCGTTTTCTTTTAAGCTATGATTTTAAATTAGCAGCTGAAATACCTATTCTGTCACTATATCCTAAGTTACAATTTCAGTCATGACAGATCCTTTAATGTATCAAGAAGATCACTTTGTTGTTCTAGAACCCAACCAGCCAGAACAGTTTCTTACGGCTGCCGAATTGTTTGAAAAGCTGAAAGACGTGTTGAGTCAGAGGCAACATAACTTGCCTTCTGAGTTGCAAAATTTCAACTCTATCGAAGCTCAGGCAAAGTATTTAATCGATACGAGTTGCGATTTGAATTTAGAGCCAGGGCAATTTTTACAGTGGTACGCCGTGCGGTTGGAGAAGTGATATTTGTGGTTTTGAGGTGAGGGTGCGATCGCATTATTTATCTTAATTTATCAAACTCTTCTTCAGTAATACCTAATTGCTTCAGAATTTCATAGAATAACCAACTACCAATTTCCCCATTACTATGAATTGGAATGGTTGTAGATCGTCCATCTGAATGTTGCCAACGAGCGTGACTACCCCTTTGCCGTACCTTTTCAAAACCTAATTTCCGAGCTACTCTTTCGAGATCTCTTATTTTAGCTGGCATTGGCGATCGTTAATTCAACATCATTTGGTAAAAAGCGTCCTTGTTCTGCATATTCTTCTTGAATCATTTCAAACACAAATACAAGTTCATTACGCGCTTCATCTGGTGTTTGTCCCCAAGCATGACAGCCAGAAATCGCTGGAACATAGGCAACAAATGTACCATTATCATCGGGACGAATAACAATAGTGTAGTTTTGTAGCAACTTCATAAGTCTATGAATAGATAGGTTGATACTTCTAGTTTAGGCTAGCGATCGCATTTGTGGTGAAGAGGGTGCGATCGCGTTTTTAGTACTATGACAAAATTATTTAGCTAATATTTACTCAAATAGTGGCAGGCTGGGAGTGAGTTTATGCTCGTAGCCAGTATCAGCCGGTAAATCCTTTTGTTGAGCAGCCATCACAGCCAATCTATCACAACGTTCGTTTTCTGGATTACCTGCATGACCTCTTACCCAGGTAAACTCAACTTCATGTTGAGTACATAGTTCTAGTAATTGTTCCCATAAATCAAAATTTATCGCTATTTGTTTCTTATTTCGCCTCCAATTATTTACTTGCCATTGCTTTGCCCAACCTTTCATAATTGCATCGACTAAGTATTGTGAATCGCTGTATAGTGTTACAGTACATTTTTGCTTTAAAGTACGTATTCCAATAATAGCAGCCATTATTTCCATACGATTATTTGTTGTTAATCGAAACCCGCCTGATATTTCTTTGCGGTACTTATCATATAGCATTACAATACCGTAGCCGCCAGATCCTGGATTACCTATACATGCCCCATCTGTATAAATAGCAACATGTTTAAGTTCATTGCCCATAATTCCTAAAACTTCCAATAAAAAATTTTTACTTTAGGAGCGATTTTAGCTCTTATACTTTCCTAACAATAGAGTTTCTTGCGCTTAAGAAATCTCTATCTAATTTAGGTTTAAAAAATTTATATTTACTTTAGAATGCTTTCAATTTCCTCGTTATTAAAGCCGAATTGCCTAAGAATACGCAACACATAAGCAGGTGACATTTCTCCCGCACCCATATCTATAGGCACGATTCTCTTTTGCTCCTGAAAATCACAAATATATAAGCAATGGTCGCCTTTTTCTTCTCGGTAAACTACAGCCTCCTTTTTCCAGGATTCTAATTAACTCTCTTGGTTTGAGAGCTGGTATATTTTTAGGCATATACTTTTCTTAATTCATAAATCTCAGAAGTCGTTTCTCGATCTTCTACAGTTAAAAACTCGTGTAGTTCTTCTATAGAAATTGGGGCAGTATAAATATTTGTTTCAGTTTCATATATAGCTTGAAATGAATCAATCGCATCTTTCAGCTTGTCAACGGCGTTTTCTTGAGTATTTCCTTGTCCTACTATTCCATTTTCTAAGCACAAAGCTACCCAATAACCTGCGCTTTGTCGAAGTACAACCGTGTAAAAGCCCATTAATGTATACCCAAAAGTGAAATTAGGTGGGCAACGCCCACCCTACAATTATGACTTACTAGCAGCCGTAGGCATTCCTAAAATGTCTTCAATCCGAGGCATTTCTTCTAAAGGAATCACCCTTCCTTCATCCTCAAAACCTGCGATTTGATCGAAGTTCAAGTAGCGATACAAATCGCCAGCAAAAGGATGAATTTTGTGTGCCACAATATCCATATATTCCTGTACGGAAGGTAGACGACCGAGTAACGCGCAAACAGCAGCTAATTCCGCCGAACCAAGGTAAACTTGTGCATCTTTACCCATGCGATTATTAAAGTTGCGCGTAGAAGTAGAAAACACCGTTACGCCATCTTCAACTCGCGCCTGATTACCCATACATAAACTGCAACCAGGCATTTCTGTCCTTGCACCAGCCGCACCAAACACACCGTAAACTCCCTCTTCTTTGAGTTGTTTTTCATCCATGCGGGTAGGGGGGCAAATCCACAAACGGGTTTTCACAGCGCCAGCACCTTCTAATACCTTTGCGGTTGCCCGATAATGTCCAATATTGGTCATACAAGAACCAACAAAAACTTCCTGTACCGGATCGTTTTCTACTTCCGATAACAACTTCACGTTATCAGGATCGTTAGGTGCGGCAACAATTGGTTCCTTAATTTCGTTCAAATCAATTTCGATGATTTCCGCATACTCTGCATCAGCATCACCTTCCATTAATACAGGATTTGCTAACCATTCTTCCATCTTGGCAACGCGCCGCATGATGGTTTTAGCATCCTGATAACCCCGCGCTACCATATTTTTCATCAGCGCGACGTTAGAACGCAAATATTCAGAAACAGTTTCGATACTCAACTTGATGGTACAACCCGCACAAGATCTTTCTGCTGTCGCATCGGTGAGTTCAAAAGCTTGTTCGACTTTTAAATCTGGCAAGCCTTCGATTTCCATAATCCGTCCAGAAAAGATGTTTTTCTTATTCTGTTTGGCTACCGTCAACAATCCTTTTTGGATAGCAACATAGGGAATAGCGTTGACGATATCCCGCAGCGTGACTCCTGGCTGTAACTCACCTTTGAATCTGACTAAAACAGATTCCGGCATATCTAAAGGCATAACACCTAAAGCCGCTGCAAATGCTACCAACCCAGAACCAGCAGGAAAGGAAATTCCCAAGGGAAAACGAGTGTGAGAATCGCCACCAGTCCCGACAGTATCCGGTAATAACATCCGATTTAACCAGGAGTGGATGATACCATCCCCAGGACGCAAGGCAACACCAGCGCGAGAAGACATGAAATCGGGGAGTTCGTGATGAACTTTCACATCTACAGGTTTGGGATAAGCTGCCGTGTGACAGAAACTTTGCATCACCAAATCCGCACTGAAACCCAAACAAGCAAGTTCTTTCAACTCGTCGCGGGTCATAGGTCCCGTGGTATCCTGGGAACCAACAGTAGTCATCATCGGTTCGCAGTAAGTTCCAGGACGGACACCAGCTAAACCGCAAGCTTTACCCACCATTTTTTGTGCTAACGTGAAGCCTTTACCCGTATCGGCGGGTTGTTTGGGACGAGTAAAGATTGGACTGGGTTCTAATCCCAAAGCCGTGCGAGTTTTATCTGTCAGTGTACGTCCAATTAATAAGGGGATGCGTCCACCTGCACGAACTTCATCTAAAATCGTATCGGGTTTGAGAGTGAAGGTAGAGATAACCTCGCCTGCTTCGTTGGTAATTTCCCCTTTATATGGATGGATAGTAATTACCATCCCCGTTTCCATCTGGGTGACATCGCACTGAATCGGCAATGCACCCGCATCCTCGGCAGTATTGAAGAAAATCGGCGCGATCGCACTTCCTAAAATATACCCCCCTGCCCGCTTGTTGGGAATGCAGGGAATATCTTGTCCGATGTGCCACAACACCGAGTTAATTGCCGACTTACGGGAAGAACCCGTACCGACAACATCGCCAACATAAGCTACAGGATGTCCTTTTTGCTTTAACTGGGCGATCGCTTCTAGACTACCAGGTTGCCGCGATTCCAACATCACCAAGGCGTGTAAGGGAATATCGGGGCGAGTGGTAGCATGGGGTGCAGGAGATAAATCGTCCGTGTTCGTCTCCCCAGGCACTTTAAATACAGTTACAGTGATGGCTTCAGGTAAAGTCGGGCGAGAAGTGAACCACTCAGCATTTGCCCAAGAGTCAACCACCTGCTTGGCGTAAGGATTGCCTTCACTTGACAAATCCAAGACATCGTGGTAGGACTCATAAACTAGAGCGATCTTACTCAAAGCCTTGGCTGCTGCTTCTGCTAAAGTTGTTTCAGCACTGAGAAGGTCAATCAGCGATCGCACGTTATAACCGCCTACCATCGTCCCCAATAAAGCGATCGCATCAGTAGGAGAAACAAGGGGACTCGTCACGTCACCTTTAGCCACAGCCGTTAAAAACCCAGCCTTAACATAAGCCGCCGGATCGACACCAGGAGGAATGCGATCGCGCAACAGGTGCAGCAATGTCTCCTCTTCCCCAGCAGGCGGGTGTTTCAGCAATTCACACAAATCCGATGTTTGTGCCGCATCCAATGGTAACGGCGGAATACCTAAAGCCCCGCGTTCTGCCACTTGCTGCCGATATTGTTCCAGCATTCTCTACCTCTTTAAGATCTCCAGTATTTTTACTCCTACTTCCAGCTTAGTGCTAGCAAGAGACAGTTATCAGTTATCAGTTAACAGTTATCAGTGGTTAGTGGCTGGTGGCTAGTGGCTAGATAAAGATTCGGTGACTAGCTACTCACATAACAACCAATGACAAATGACAAATGACAAATGACTTAAAAAGCAGATTGTACAAGATAAAATAACCTGTGAGCGATTTACAATGATTGAGCTACGACGCGATCGCCCTACTTTTATATATGTCTCAAACTTACACGGTTCAAATTTATCATCAAGGCGAAACTCACACGATCCAAGTCCCAGAAGACAAAATCATTTTACGGGCTGCTACTGCTGCTGGACTGGATTTGCCAAGTTCTTGTAATGCAGGCGTGTGTACTACCTGCGCTGGCAAGATTTTAGAGGGGACTGTCGATCAAAGCGATGGAATGGGAGTGAGTCCCGAACTTCAGGAACAAGGCTATGTCTTGTTATGTGTCGCCCGTCCGCGTTCCGATTTGAAGATTGAAACGGAAAAAGAAGACGAATTATACGATTTGCAATTTGGAAAACCATAGAATTAAAGTCGTAAGTCGTAAGTCGTAAGTCGTAAGTCAAAACTATGGTTCTGACTTTTCCTATTCCCTACTCCCGTTCTTCCATGACTACTCAATTCGTGACTCTAGAAATCAATCTTCAGGAATCGCCAGCCCAATTACTGCAAGCAATTGAGACGGGATTACGCTTATCAGGAGAACCGTTGCGATGGGCAATTACCGATGTAGATCTTTCCCGCCAAAAAGCAATTGTTGAAGCAATTGTTATCAGTTAAGAGTTATCAGTTATCAGTTATCAGGGAGACAATACAATTCAAATTACAACCACAGGCTACTCAATTTTGACTTTTGACTTGTGTAAGGGCGAGTTTACCAAAAAAGTTATTTGTTCTGTTACTGGGATCTTCTAAAAACCCGCCCCTACGAATTTTTCACGGTTGTCCGAGCGGGTTTTGGATAATCATCTTTGTTAATTGGTAAGGATTCTAGTTAAACCGGCCCCTACGAACCCTACGAATTTTTGACTTTTAACTTTTGACTTTTGACTTTATATGAATCGTCCCTACACAGCCCTCTTAATCGTCCCTACTGGCATTGGGGCAGCTATTGGTGGTTATGCTGGTGACGCGATGCCTGTTGCTAGAACACTCGCCTCGGTATGCGATCGCCTGATTACTCACCCTAACGTCCTTAATGGCGCACAATTATACTGGTCTTTACCTAATGCTTTCTACGTCGAAGGCTATGGACTTGACAAATTCGCCGTAGGATGCTGGGGTTTACGTCCGGTACATCAAAATCGCGTGGGTTTAATTCTTGACAAAGGAATAGAATCAGATCTGCGGCTGCGACATCTCCAAGCTGCGGATGCGGCTAGGGCGACACTAGGACTAAATTTAACCGACTATGTTATTACCGACGCACCTTTGAATGTGGAATTGCGGACTGCTGCTTCTGGGGCGAGTTGGGGAACAATTGGCAATCCAGATAGTTTGTTACGGGCGGCGGAAGTATTGATAAGTAAAGCTGGGGCAGAAGCGATCGCAGTGGTTGCCCGTTTCCCTGATGATGTTGGTAGCGAGGCGTTGCAAAACTATCGCCACGGGCAGGGAGTCGATCCGCTAGCGGGTGCGGAAGCGATTATCAGCCATTTAATTGTCAAAACTTTTCAAATTCCCTGCGCCCATTCTCCCGCGTTATCATCTTTACCCCTCGATCCCGATTTGTCTCCTCGTTCGGCGGCGGAAGAATTGGGATATACATTTTTGCCTAGCGTTTTAGTTGGGTTAAGTCGCGCCCCCCAATTTGTGGTAGACAAACCCCAACATCTAGAAGAGATTTGGGCAAACCAAGTCAATGCTGTCATCATCCCCGCCACCGCTTGTGGTAGTAGTGCTGTCCTGAGTTTGAGTCAATCCCAGGCGCAAATTATTACTGTGGCAGAAAATCAAACCACGATGCAAGTGCCACCCGCACCACTGGGAATTAAAGCGATCGCAGTAAACTCGTATTTAGAGGCTATTGGTGTCATCGCTGCCCACAAAGCAGGTGTGAATCCAACTGTCCTTTGTGGGGCGATCGCAAATTTACATTGCTTATCTACCACAGATGACTAGCCGTAGCCCTATACTATCACTAACCCCTAACCGCCCTGCCATTTCCGTGAGTCAGCAGCAAGATCCGAGTCTTCAACCTTTGTCGCGCCTCCAAATTTTAATGTTGATGGGTGTGACTGCTGTAGTATTTTTAATAATCTCAAAACTCTGGTTAAGATTTGGTTCCGTGTCCCTCTTAAGTGTTAGTTGGGATGCCGGATCTATACTTACAGGCATTGGTCTAGGACTCATTATTACTTCTGCTAGCTTTGTAGTTTATCGATTATGGCCCGCATATCGTCGTAGTTCGGACTTTTACCTAGAATTTGTCCTCAAGCCATTGTTACTACCAGATATTATCTGGGTAGGATTACTACCAGGACTGAGTGAGGAATTACTCTTTCGGGGTGTTATGTTGCCAGCACTTGGCTTAAATGCTACTGGCATTGCCATATCAAGTCTATGCTTCGGTGCTTTACATCTGAGTGGTTCTCAGCAATGGTCTTACGTTATTTGGGCAACTATAGTAGGTGTATTGTTAGGATTCAGTGCTGTAGTCACGCACAATTTACTAGTACCAATTGTAGCTCATACATTTACTAATTTAATTTCCAGTTACCTCTGGAAATTGGGACAGTCTAATTCGTAAATAGGAGCGTACAGTTGTGCTTTTCCTGCGTTTTACATCAAAAAACAACTTTACGGCAGTAAAAAGCCTCTGCGTATTTTCCTGGTGCGTTCGATTCAATTCCTCGCAGCCGCAAGATTGATAAGAAAGTCTCTTCCGTAAACCACTGCTTTCCCACCTGAGTCTGAAAACTGTTGAGAATATGCTGAGTCTTAGTTCGACAAATTGACGGTTCTAAATGCACGAAAAAGTTGGGATTTCCTAAATCGCCGTCATATTTGGGAATTTCATATTCTAAAATGAGATGATTTCTGAAGGTATTCCAAGTTAAATCGGAAATTAATCGATGATCTTGATGTAGATCGTGACGGTAATGAGTCAAAAT
Organism: Scytonema millei VB511283; assembly: GCF_000817735.3. NCBI lineage: Bacteria > Bacillati > Cyanobacteriota > Cyanophyceae > Nostocales > Scytonemataceae > Scytonema > Scytonema millei. Next base: position 356,384 of record NZ_JTJC03000002.1, read on the forward strand.
TAGATCGGGCTGAAATTCTTCTTTTAAGCTCTCAAAAAGTTCTTTAACTTCGATCGCCATGAAAGGTAAAAATCCATCCCGAAAATTTGCGATCGCAATATTTTTAACTTCCGCACCTTTCAAAAACTGTTTGGCACTCTCGTAGGCTTCTTTTTCCCTTTGCGAACTCGAGCTAAATACCACCCAATAAAATACAAGATTCTGATATCTTTCTATCAGTTTTAAAATCGTACCTCCACACCCAATTTCAATATCATCGCAGTGCGCTCCCAAACACAAAATATTATAAGGCGAATCGCTTTTCTCCTCCAAGTTAAATTTCAGCATCCAGTCTATCTCCCAATCTGATATGCTAAGCTGAATGTTTTCGATTCATTAGTTTCCCAGCAATATTCTGACTGAGTAGATTTCCATACCTGCCAAGGTGCTTTCCCTTGGCAATACAAATCGTCTAACTGCTGCTGTTCTTTGAAGGTATCCATGCACGCCCAAAAACCATCGTATTTATAAGCAGTGAGTTGATTTAACTTCATCAATCTTTGAAATGGTTCGCAAACTAACTCCTCACCTTCATTAATGTATTGATAAATCTCTCGTTTAAAAAGAAAATATCCTCCGTTAATCCGAATTCCTGCTTCTTTCACATCTTTAATATCGCTGACTAAACCATCGTCTGTAGCAGAAACAAGATGAAAACTATGGGAAGGTTTAACGCATAAAAAACAAGCTATCCTATCTTTTTGATAAAAATCATCAATAAATTTTGGTAAATTCAGATCGGTCAACCCATCGCTATAATTCGCTAAAAATACCTCTTCACCTTCCAGATACTTTTCTACCGCTTTAAACCTTTGCCCAATACTAGAATGCAAACCTGTATCGACAAAAGTTATTTTCCAATCTTCGATATCACTATTGGATAGTTGAATAGTTTTTCCACCATTCAATAATGTAAAGTCATTAGATAAACATTCATTGTAATGTAAGAAATAGTTCTTTATAGCATCAGCTTTGTAACCAAGACACAAAATAAAATCTTTATGTCCATAGTAGGCATAATACTTCATAATGTGCCATAAAATTGGTCGGTAGCCAATATGAACCATTGGTTTAGGTAAATTTGTAGCAGCTTCTCTCAATCGCGTTCCTAAACCACCGCAAAATAGCACAACTTTCATGGATTTTCTCCTATTTATTTTCTATGTCGCGATCGTTCGCAATCGATCTACCTAACCGTATTCTCGGAAGGGCGGGTTTGTTAAGATCGTCGTAGAATAAATGAATTGTCGATAAACCCGCCCCTACAATTTGACCGATGATGAATGACAAATGACAAACGACAAATGACACATTATTAATAAACAGTTACTTCAGGTATTGGTACAACAAACTTACCACCCCAATCACGAATATATGCCATTTGCTCCATGATTTCATTCTGAAGATTCCAAGGCAAAATTAAAAGATAGTCTGGCTTTGTCTCCAAAATTTTGTTGGGGTTAAAAATAGGAATGCGAGTTCCTGGTAATAATTTACCTTGTTTAAAAGAACTGCGATCGACAGTATAATCAATAAAATCCGTGCGAATTCCACAATAATTCAAGAGCGTGTTGCCTTTGCCTGGAGCGCCATAACCAACAATAGATTTGCCTTGCTTTTTCGCTGTAATTAAAAAATCTAATAGCTTAAACTTGGTTTCTTTAACCTTTTGGGCAAAAGAGAAATAATGCTCTAGAGTTGTAAATCCAGTAACTTTCTCTTCAGATCTTAACGCCTTCACTTGTTGACTAATCGATTTTGACGTGTCTTCAGCATGACTGACATAAATTCTGAGGGAACCGCCGTGAGTTGATAACTGTTCTACATCAAAAATGGTTAATCCGTGGGTAGCAAAAACTTTCTCAACCGTGAGAAAGGAAAGATAAGAAAAGTGTTCGTGGTAAATAGTATCAAACTGATTTCCCTCCATTAACCGCATTAAATGAGGGAATTCCATTGTAATAACTCCCTCTGGCTTGAGCAAAATTTTCATTCCAGCCACAAAATCATTTAAATCGGGTACGTGAGCTAACACGTTATTACCTAAAAGTAAATCGGCTTGTTTTCCCTTTGCTGCTAACTCTCGCGCTGTATGTTGCCCAAAAAACTTGACAACTGTAGAAATACCTTTTTCCTGTGCTACTTTAGCTACATTTACTGCTGGTTCTATGCCTAAAACAGGTATCCCTTGAGCCACAAAGTATTGCAGTAAATAACCATCATTACTCGCAATTTCCACAACTTGGCTCTGTTCGTGCAATCCCCAACGTCCTATCATTTTATCAGTGTAATCTCGAACGTGTTGCAGCCAGGTATCGGAGTAGGACGAGAAGTATGCATAGTGACTGAAGATGTCACTCGGACTGACATACTCTAGAAGCTGGACTAAAAAACAGCGATCGCATACGTACACATGCAGTGGGTAAAATGGCTCCATCTGGTTGAGCTGAGCAGGTGTTATGTAGCTCTCGCACAATGGTGACATTCCTAGATCGACAAAGCTATGTCTCAGCAAGGAGCCACAGAAACGACAGCACGAGCTATTCATTGTTAGATTTTGGTTATATTTTGCTATGCCTAAAACTTAACTATGTCCGAACCAACTAGCTGGCACTAGTCGCTAATGCAACTTAAGATTTATTGCAATTTAAGACTTGGCTTTGAATACTCACTTTCCCTCTAAACTGGATACTACACACTTAATTCGAGCGTGTCAACCCCATATTTGCAAACACCGAGTTCGAGACATTTGTGCAAATTTTGCACAAACTTGAGGATACTTGCAAAAACAGGTTCGGATTCCAGACGCGCGATTGAAGGACTGTTTTGCAAAAATCTGAAATTCAAAGGGAGCAGGGAAACCCATACTTTATTCACTCCAAATTAGCTACAAGCAAGAGACAACAACTAATAGAGAGAAAATATCGACCAATTATCCTGAGTTGAAAATAGGGCATTGTGTTACAAGTTACCAAAAAAACTCGATTGTCTAGTTGACACTTGTAATTAACTTTGGTAAGAGTGTAGCTTATGACTAGGTTTTGATAGAAACTAATTTTTGCCTTAATTAACGATTGCGATCGCGGTCGTTCGCGCTCTGCCACATGCGTGAGGGGCAGTACTCCTGTGTTGTATCTCGACACAAGCGGCAAGAATTAAGTATCGAGATTTAAAAATTTAGAAATTTGAACTATGAGGAGCGGAATCCTGCATGAGTCTGCCGTGTTCTAGCTTCAGTTATGCACCGCTGGTCACCAGGGAAGCAGTCACAGCTCAGGGTAAGTTTTTATACGTTAACGATCGCAAGTTTTTTCTCAAAGGAGTGAGTTACGGTCCCTTCTCTCAGGCAACTCACGGCACTCCCTTTCCTGAAAAACAGGTTGTCGAGAAAGACTTTGCCTTGATGGTAGAACTAGGAGCGAACTGTATCCGCACGTATACCGTTCCCCCTGTATGGCTGTTGGATCTGGCAGCAGCTTACGGTCTGAGGATCGTGGTCGGTATTCCTTGGGCTGAGCATATCTGTTTTTTGAGTTCCTCTGCCGTCCGAGCAGAGATTCGAGGCGCGATCGCTGATGGCGTGCGAGCCTGTCGTGACAGCCCTGCTACATTTGCCTATCTAGTCGGTAACGAGATCCCGCCAGATGTCGTTCGCTGGCATGGAGCTAAGCAAGTTCGAGCTTTCCTGAGAGATTTGGTTTCGGTTGCCAAGGATGGAGATCCAACCGCACTTGTTAGTTATGCTAACTACCCCTGTACTGAGTATTTAGATATTGACTTCACTGATTTTTTATCCTTCAACGTCTATCTACACAAGGAAAAAGACTTTCGCAGTTACCTAGCGCGGCTGCACAATCTAGCAGAAGATAAGCCACTAGTACTAAGCGAGTTCGGCATCGATTCTATCCGCGAGGGTGTAGAGGGGCAAGCTCAGATTCTCGATCGCAAATTGGCATCGAGTTTCAAAACCGGAGCAGCAGGCACGATTGTCTTTTCTTGGACAGACGAGTGGTTTACTGGCGGGTTTGCGATTCAAGACTGGGCGTTCGGTTTAGTCGATCGCGATCGGCACAAAAAGCCAGCATTCTATAGCGTGCAGCAGTATTATCAATCGCTGCTACCACCACAACTACTTGAATATCCCAAAGTCTCGGTGGTTGTCTGTACTTACAATGCCGAACGAACTCTAGACAGTTGCCTCGCCTCGCTAGAGCGGCTCAATTACCCTAATTATGAAGTGATTGTGGTTAATGATGGATCTACAGACGCTAGCTTAGAAATTGCTCGGAAATATGACTATATTCGTTTAATTACTCAAGAAAACAAGGGATTGAGTGTCGCTCGCAATGTCGGGATCGCCGCTGCTGAAGGCGAAATTATTGCCTATACTGATTCTGATTGCGTTGCCGACCCAGACTGGTTAATTTACCTGGTAGATAAATTTCTCAGTTCAGGACTTTCAGCCGTTGGTGGTCCCAACTTGCCCCCACCAGAAGATGCTTTAATCCCTGCTTGTGTGGCAGTGTCTCCTGGTGGTCCTACCCATGTCTTACTGAACGATGAAGTAGCAGAACATATTGCTGGCTGTAACATGGCTTTTCGCCGAGCAGCGCTAGCGGAAATTGGCGGTTTCGATCCGTTGTTTCACGCTGCTGGCGATGATGTCGATCTGTGCTGGCGGTTACAAGACCAAGGCTATACGATTGGCTTTAGTCCCGCCGCGATCGTCTGGCACTTTCGCCGCAATACCGTAGCCGCTTATTTAAAACAACAACGAGGCTATGGCAAGGCAGAAGCTCTAGTCTACTTCAAACACCCCTATCGCTTTAATCTGTTGGGACAACCCCGTTGGTTCGGCAGAATTTACGGCGGACTTTACTCCACTTTTCTCATCGGTCAACCGACTATTTATTCAGGAGTGTTCGGTCGCGGCTTTTTTCAGATGTTGTATCAACCTCCAGCCTCTCTGTTTGGCTATCTCCCTCTAACTTTAGAGTGGAACCTAGCGATCGCCCTCTTTGGTGCTTTATCGCTGTTATCCAGTCACTTCCCTTGGGTTGCCATCGTCATGCTGTTAATTTCCTGGGGTTGGTCTGTGGCTGCTGCCGTACAAGCACCAATTGATTCCCGTTTTCAGGGCATAAAAGCGCGTTTGTTGGTCGCAACGTTAATTTACTTAGGTCCACTGGTTCGCAGTCTAGAGAGGTATCGCTGGCGGTTTAAGGGACTAACTCAGATGGATGCGATCGAGTGCGATCGCCTCACGCAAAAACCCGAAGTTGTTTGGCACAAGTCTGCCTTTTACTTGTCCTATTGGACGGAAGCCGGGATGGAGAAAGAAAGTTTGCTGTTGGGGGCGATGGAACTGCTTGGATCTCGCAAGTACTTTATCATTCCCGATCGCGGTTGGAGCAGTTGGGACTTGGAAGTTTATCGAGGCATCTGGTCGAAGGCTCAGATCAAAGTTTGTACCGAAAACCACGGTAGCGGTAAACGGCTGCTGCGCGTACGGTGTGGATTGAAGCTGACGCAGCTCGCTAAAATGACAGCGATCGCCTGTATCTCACTAGCAGTTGCCGCGATCGCCCTCGGCAGGACTGAACTGGGGGCGATCGCAACGATCGCGAGTACGATTACTGCTACTACAATTCTGTATCAACACATCCGCCTCGGTCGCATTCTCTACTACGTCATGGAGAGCGTAGCACAAAGGCTTTATTTATTGCCAACATCAAACATGGACGATGGGCAATAGACAGATGGTAATTGGTAATGGGTAATTGGTAGTTGCCTCCTTGTCTCCCTTGTCTCCCTTGTCCTCCTTGTCTTCCCGACTCTCGTACGGGCGGGTTTCCAAACCCACCCCTACCGACTCCCGACTCCCGACTCCCAATGATAATAATCCTCGCCCGTAAAACCTTACGCTACCTTCTGCCCTACCGCTTCCTATTTTTAGTGGCGATCGCGCAGGTGATTTTGCTGAATGCTTTAGAATTGCTGAAGCCTTGGCCCCTCAAGCTAATTATCGACAACGTACAGGTTGGCGGTCAGCCGCTACCGTGGGAATTTTTAAAAGGCTTGTCTCGCGAGCAGCTACTTTTGGCGATCTGTATCGGACTGGTGCTGATCTATCTACTTTGGGGCAGTCTGTCACTATTACATAACTACACGACTATTAGCATCGGTCAGCGCATGGTCAACGATCTGCGCGGCGACCTCTACAGCCACTTACAACGCCTTTCTCTAGCTTTTCACAATCGCCAACAAGTAGGAGATTTACTCTACCGCATCGCTACCGATACCTATGCAATTCAAAGCTTGACGATGAACACCGCGATCCCCATCCTCTCAGCAGTGGTGTTTTTGGTGGGGATGTTTGTCATCATGGTGCAGCTCGATCCGTTACTAACTTTCTTAGCGCTGAGCGTTTGTCCGGCTTTGTTTATCACGCTGTCGCTGTTAAATCGCCCGATCAACAAAGCAGCAACTCAATCTCACCAGCAAGAGAGCGTGGTTTATTCGCTCGTGCAGCGGAATATCTCTGCCATGCGGATCATCCAGGCGTTTACCAAAGAAGATGAAGAACACAACAAGTTCATGGCGGCGAGTCGGGAGAGCTTAGCGGCACGATTGCGGCTTTACAATCTCCAAAGTCTCTACTCTGGGGTAGTCAGTTTAGTTAGCGCCGTGGGTACTGCCTTAGTCGTGTGGGTTGCTGCCAATCAAGTATTGGCTGGTGAATTGACGGTGGGCGAGTTGGTGTTGTTTACCTCTTACCTTGCCTCACTTTACGACCCAATTAATAGTATCAGTCAAACCTACGGAATGACTCAGTGGGCGCAGGTGGGCGTGATGCGAGTCTTTGAAATTTTGGATATCGAGCGAGATCTGCCAGAGGGAACTAAAACATTCCCTAGAGTTGGAGCTAAGGGGGAAATTGTTTGGGATAGTGTCAGTTTCGATTATCTGCCCAACCAGCCGACGTTGAAACACATTAATTTGCGCGTGCGAGCGGGGGAGAAAGTGGCAATTGTCGGTCCCACGGGAGCGGGAAAATCAACTTTAGTTAGTCTATTACCTCGCTTTTACGATCCGCAAGTCGGTCGAGTCACGATTGATGGAGTTGACGTACGAGAGTTTCAACTGAAGTCCTTGCGCCGTCAGATTGGCATGGTGCTGCAACCGCCGATCGTTTTTCCCCTTAGCTTTCGGGAGAATATCGCCTACGGTCGCCCCGATGCCGCGCTGTCAGAGGTTGTGTCTGCTGCCCGTCTTGCCCGAATTCACGATTTAATTGTCAGTACGCCCGAAGGATACGACACGGTCGTAGGGGAGAGGGGAGCGACTCTTTCAGAAGGGGAAAGACAACGCTTGACGATCGCCCGGGCAATTTTACTAGACGCACCGATTTTAATCTTGGACGAACCCACCTCCTCAGTGGATGCCGAAACTGAAGCGCTGATTATGGAAGGATTAGACCGACTTACCGTCGGACGGACGACCTTAATTATTGCTCACCGACTCTCAACCGTGCGTCAGGCTGATTCGATTGTCGTGTTACGAGCTGGGCAGATTGTCGAACAAGGTACATTTGCCGAATTGATGAGTCAAAAGAGTGCATTTGCGGCGCTCTACCGTACCCAGTTCAGTTTACAGGGGGAGAAATAAATATGTCGCTGCGGATTGCGATCGCTGGTTTAGCTGGGACATATCCCTTCGGGGGCATGTTTTGGCATTACTTACAATACTTACTCGGATTGCAACGGCTCGGTCACGATGTCCTATATATAGAAGATACGGGTAAATGGTGTTACGACCCAGTTGCAAAAACATTTGTTGAGGATGGGTCGAAAAACGCTGCCTTTTTAGCGCGAGAACTAGCCATTTTAGATGAGAGTTTGAGCGATCGCTGGTTTTTTCGCGACGTAACTGGTAAGACCTACGGTCGTCCTTGGCACGATGTTGTCGAGTTCTGCCGCAGTGCCGACCTGTTACTCCACATTTCTGCTGGGCATTGGATGCGCGAAGAAAATTTTACCAATGCCAAAGTCATCTTAATCGATACCGATCCCTTATATACCCAAGCTGGACTGCTGACTGGTTCCCCTACGGAAGTCGCAGCCCGCGTTGCTTGGTGGCAGGAACATCACGACGTTTTCTTCAGCTTTGGCGAAAATATTGGCGCTGCTGATTGTCAAGTTCCCTGCGAATCATTTGACTGGATACCCACACGCCAACCCATCGTATTAGATTGCTTCGACCGAGCAACCGTACCAGTCACAGAGCGGCGACCCGTGTTGACAACCGTTGCATCGTGGGAACCGAAAGAAAAGGGTCCGGTAGTCAACAGCGTTGCTTATACCGGAAAAAGTAGCGAATTCGAGCGCTACATGGATTTACCATCTCACAGTCCGCTACCACTCGAATTAGCTTTGAGCGGTTCCGCCCCGGTCGAGAGGCTGCAAGAATCCGGTTGGATCGTGCGTGATGGCTACGAAGTTTCCCACAACCCTTGGGTCTACCGAGATTATCTCGCTCATTCCTTTGGCGAGTGGAGTATTGCCAAGAACGCTTACGTTGCCAGTCAAAGCGGCTGGTTTTCTTGTCGTACAGCCAGCTACCTCGCCCTTGGCGTACCAGTCATTTTACAAGATACAGGATTTAGCAAAACCATTCCCACTGGAGAAGGGTTATTAACATTTACAACCACAGCTCAAGCAGCAGCGGCAATTGAGCAATTAAAAACCAACCCGCAGCGACACGCCAAAGCCGCCAGAGAAATCGCCCAAGAGTATTTTGACTCGGATAAGGTGCTGACAAATTTGCTCGAAAAAGCAGGGAATCGGGAGTCGGTAGGGGCGGGTTTGGAAACCCGCCCGTACGGGAGTCGGGGAGAGCTGGGGGAGCTGAGGGAGCTGAGGGAGCTGGGGGAGCAATTCCAGCCACCAGCCACTAGTCACTGATAACTGATAACTGTCAATCAACAACGCAATGTAATGACCAAAGTTACCGTAGCACTAACCACATACAATCGATCGCAGTTACTCAAACTCAGTTTGGCAAGTGTCTTAGCTCAAGACTATCCAGACTTTGGGGTGATGGTTCTCGATAATGCTTCGACAGACGATACTGAAGCAGTCGTGCGATCGCTTGCCGAAGGCGACGATCGCGTCACTTATATTCGTAATGAAACGAATATTGGCGGTTTAGGTAACTGGAACCTAGCTATTGAATTAAATACTAGTCCTTATTTAACAATTTTGAGCGATGACGATTTGATGCTACCGGGGTTGATCGGCGCATCTGCCCGAGTCTTAGACGAGCATCCGCAAGTGGGGTTTTCATTTGCAATGGTGAGACTGATCGATGCTGATGGTAACTCCCTAGACTTGCAGCACACGGGAAACATTTCTGGTGGTTTGGTCAAGGGTCTCGATTTTCTCGAACAGACGATTTCCTGGCAGGGTTGTCCGGTTTATACTTCTAGTTTATTTTTCCGCGCTTCAGCGCTGGCAGTCGTAGGACAGTTTGATAGTCCCCATTCCAAGCATACATTTGACTTGACGACGATCTATCGGCTGGCTGCCAAGTTCGACATCTTCTTTTTAGCCCGAGAACTCGCTCAAGTCCGCCTGCACCCAGGACAAATTACCGAAACAGACTGGCGCTTCGATCGCAACGGACCTATTGGTGTCATTGCTGAAATTATCGATGCGGTAGCTTATCTTTTACAAAGCGATCGCGCTAGGGACGAGAACTATCGCCAATGGCTTGCCGAGCGCTTCCTCGCCCTGCACGCACGTCAAAGCGAATACACGCAAATGGCTCTACCCCACATGCAACAAACTTGGGAAGAACGATTGCAATTAGCTACCCAGGAAATTGCTCGGTTAATCCCCCCAGAAGAAGCCTACATGCTTGTTGATGACGGTCAGTGGCAAGGGGAAGCGATCGCCTCTACACCAGCTATTCCTTTCCTTGAAAAAGACGGGCAGTACTGGGGCGCGCCACCAGATGACGCAACGGCAATTCAAGAACTGGAACGGTGGCAAAGCAAAGGGGTGCAGTTTATCGTTTTTGGCTGGTCGGCGTTTTGGTGGTTCGATTACTATTCTGGACTGGAACGTTACTTGCGCTCCCATTGCCACTGTGTATTGAAAAATACTCGCCTTGTTGTATATAGCCTTCAACCATGATGCAAAAGTCAAAAGTCAAAAGTCAAAAGTCAAAAGTCAACATTCCCCGATTCCCAACTCCCGATCGCGCAAGTTGCTTACGAATCGTCGTCCTCGGCTACATCGTGCGCGGTCCTTTGGGTGGGATGACTTGGCATCCTTTGCAATACCTGATGGGTTTGGCAAACTTAGGTCACGATGTTTATTTCATCGAAGATAGCGATGATTATCCCTCTTGCTACGACCCGACACGCGGCTATATGGATACCGATCCTACCTACGGTTTGAAATATGCTGCGAGTATCTTCGAGCGAGTTGGCTTGGGCGATCGCTGGGCGTATTACGATGCCCACACGAGTTCGTGGTTGGGAGGTTGTGCTGACCGGATTGAGGAAATTTGCACTACTGCCGAGTTGTTACTCAATTTAGATGGAGTCAACCCGCTACGCCCTTGGCTGCTGCAAATTCCTAACCGTGCGTTAGTTGAGGGGGATTCAGTCTTTACTCAAATTCGCCACCTCACCGATGCTTATGCTTACGAACAAGCGCGACAGCATACAACTTTCTTTTCTTGTGCCGAAAATATCGGTCAGAGCAAATGTACTATCCCCGATGATGGTTTTCCCTGGCAACCCACGCGCCAACCGATCGTTCTCGATGCCTGGTCGGTGACACCTTTACCTGATGCCTCAGCCAAATTTACGACAGTCATGCAATGGGAAAGTTACCCAGCGCGAGAATATAAAGGTATCCGCTATGGCTTAAAAGCGGATGCTTTTCCCCCTTACATAGATTTACCAAAGCGGGTAGGATCGATCCTGGAGCTAGCAGTGAGTGGAGGTAATACACCCACCGAGCTACTAGCAACTAAAGGCTGGAGAGTACGAGAGCCGCCCACGCAAACACCCTGGACTTATCAGGAATACATTCAGCAATCGAAGGCAGAGTTTAGTATAACCAAGGATGCTTTTGCCGTGACTTATAGTGGTGTTTTTAGCGAACGCAGCGCTTGCTATCTCGCTAGCGGTCGTCCCGTGGTGATTCAAGACACGGGTTTTTCCAATTGGTTACCTACTGGTGCAGGCGCGATCGCATTTAGTAACCTAGAGGAGGCGATCGCGGGGATTGAAGCAATTAATAGCCGCTACGAATTCCACTGCCAAGCAGCAAGAGCGATCGCTCAAGAATATTTCGATGCCCGTCACGTCCTACCACCTTTACTTGAAGCCGCCATGAAAGGAGGAGTGAGGAGCGAGGAGCGAGGAGTAAGGGGAAAGAGAGCTGAGGGAGAGTTGCCCAGCTGAGGGAGAGAATTGACTCACCACTCACTACACCCTACACCCTACACCCCATTCTTCACTGATAACTGATAACTGATAACTGATAACTGGTCAATCGTGAGCAGAAAACAGGGAAAGCACAAATTTCGTTCTGGTATGCAATGGCTAGCTTGGTCGGCGACTCTAGCCGGAATTTGCTTAGCTAGCGGGCTGGGTTACTTCCTAGTTTTCAATTCCACTGCCGAACCAGTGATGGTACAAATGGTAGCCGTAGAAACAGGAACCGTAGAAAATACAATTGATGAAAGCGGTACTGTAGAACTTCAGGGACAACGAACGATCAAGTCGCCTACTGAAGGTGCTGTCGATCGCGTCTTAGTACAGCCGGGAAATCAAGTGAAAGCCGATCAGGTACTCGTCATTCTCCGCTATCCCGAGCGCCAAACCGCTTTAGCTAACCAGCAATTGAAAATACTAGAGGCGCAAGCTACTTTGGTACGCAATCGTCAAAAAATCTTGGAGGCTCAGGAACAGTTAATTGCTGATGAAAAAATTCGTAAAAAACTAGACGCTTTGGCACAGGAAGGAGCCGTAGCGCAACAACAAGTCCAAGAGCTAGAGGATAAAGTGCGGCAAAATGAAGCTGACATCCGCAACGCTCAATTAGAGGCTCAGAATGCGACAATCCAACTTCAGATCGAGCAACTTCAGCGTCAAAGCATTCAGCAAAAACTCCAAGATACATTAGTGCGATCGCCTTTAGATGGAACAGTTTTGGGAGTCAGCGTCAAAAATGGTGATGGAGTTGAATTGCGTACCGATCTACTGACAGTTGGCGATCCGGCACAAGTGAAAATCAAACTTTTGCTTTCTCCCCTGAACGCCGCCCAAGTCAGAGTCAATCAAGTGGTTCGCGTCAGCGCGATCGCTCCTAACGCCAAAACGTTTACTGGTAAAATTCAAAGCGTATATCCCCAGGCAGTGACTCCCGAAGAAAGTCAAAAACAAAGCGGTCGTAGTGGTAGTAGCGAGCGATCGAATCAACCTAGAGTACCCGCAACTGTCAAACTCGACACCCCAACGCGATCGCTCATTCCTGGCAGCGGCGTAAACGTTGAGATCGTACTAGAGCAGCGGCGCAATGTCCTAGTCTTGAATTCAGAAGTGATTCAACGCACCGAACAGCGTCCTTTTGTTTGGGTAAAAGATAGTCAAAACAAAGCTCAGAAACGATATCTTAAATTAGGTTTAGAAGGATTACTCACCGCCGAAATTGCTGCTGGACTGAACTTTGGCGAAAAAGTCATTTTACCCCCTGCCGAAACCACCCTAACCCCAGGAACGCCAGTTATCAGTGGTCAGTGAACAGTTATCAGTGGTCAGTGACCGGTTATCAGTTGTCAGTTATCAGTTAATTCTCACTTACGAATTACGAATTACGAATTACGACTTATCCAATGAGCCTTTCACCCATCGAACTACTAGTCCTCACCTTTTACTCTTTGCGTAGTAATCCCCTGCGTTCTGCTTTGACGGCGTTAGGCGTATTTATGGGTGTGGCAGCAGTTAGCGCTACGCTTCAAGTTGGCAGCATCAGCCGGATTGTGATTGCCCAGAGATTAGCAGAAAGAGACGCGCCTCAGATTATGGTAGGGCTAAATTGGCAAGCAGGCAGCGACTTGAGCGCTCAAATGAGCCTAGCAGATTTGGAATTTTTCCGCCAACGGCTCTCTGGCTTACGGGCAAGTAGCGGCGCAGCTTGGGTAGGCTCGGCTGAAACTATATTTCAAACTGAAGAAGCTAGTCCTCAGATGATGGCAGTGACCCCAGATTTTTTACTCACCTTGGGTAGACCGTTGGAAGCAGGACGGTTCTTTACTGCTGCTGATTTCGCCAACTATCGACCTGTGGTTGCGATCGATCGCTTTCTGGCGGATAAGCTATTCAAAGATGGTCAAGCAGTCGGACAACGCCTTTATGCTAACAATAGACCCTACGTAGTAGTGGGAGTCGTACCGACTAAAATGCAGGAAAACGCACCACCTGAAGGACAATTGTTAGTACCGCTACCAGTTTATAGTTCTCTTACAGGTAGCCGTGCTGTCGATACAATTCAGCTTCGTCCTCGCCGGATTGAAGACCTTGAAGCTTTTGGCAACCAAGTACAGCAACTCTTGGCACAACGTTTTCCAGGTAGAAGTTATTGGGCTTGGAACAATGTAGCAGACATCATTCAACAACAAAAAATCATGCAGCTAGCCTCTCAAGCGTTAACTGTAGTGGGTGCAATTTCCCTCCTCGTAGGAGGTGTGGGTATTGCCAATATTACGATCGCTTCAGTGATAGAACGCACGCCAGAAATCGGTTTGCGTCGGGCTTTGGGAGCAACTCAGCAAGATATTATGGCGCAATTTATTTTAGAAGTTGCGCTTTTAAGTTTAATCGGCGGGACGATCGCCATAGGGACGGTGCATGGGATTGCTGTTGCTGTCTCCGATACATTTGGCTTGCCCTACCAATTTGAACCCAGTACGGCAAGTCTAGCGCTAGCTTCAGCTTTACTAGTCGGTATGGGTGCTGGTTTTATTCCCGCTCTCCGTGCCAGCCAACTCGATCCAGTCAAAGCTTTGCGATCGGAATAAGCATCAACAAAAGTCAAAAGTCAAAAGTCAAAAGTCAAAATCTTTTTACACCCGACTCCCGACTCCCTGCTCCCTGACAACTGATAACTGTCAATCAGGAATAATGATATTTTCTAAATCCTGCGCTGCTGCTGGATACTGTGGATTCATTGCTTCTAACGTATCGGCGATCGCTCGGGCAATGACTAAGTTTCTATACCACTTCTTATTCGCCGGGACGACATACCAAGGAGCATATTCTGTAGAGCAATAATTAATTGCATCTTCATAAGCTTGTTGGTAATCATCCCATAATTTCCGCTCGTTGACATCGTTAATAGAAAATTTCCATCGCTTATCTGGATCTTCCAGCCGCTTTTCTAATCTCCGCTTTTGTTCGTCTTTAGAAATATGTAGAAAAAACTTAATAATACTGACATTATTCAAAACCAGCATTTGTTCAAATTCATTAATGCTGTGATATCTTTTCTGCCATACTGCTTCCGGGACGAGTTGTTTAACGCGCACGATTAATACATCTTCGTAGTGAGAACGATTAAAAATATTAATCATTCCTCTTTGCGGTGTCCGCTGATGGTATCGCCACAAAAAATCATGGCTCAATTCTTCTTGGCTGGGATTTTTAAAAGACCAAACTCGACAACCTTGAGGATTGATCCCCTGAAAAACATGTTTAATTGTGCCGTCTTTACCACCAGTATCCATTGCTTGCAATACAATGAGCAGACTGCGCTGCTGCTCGGCGTACAGGCGTTCTTGTAACAAACTCAAGCGATCGCGATAATACTCTAATTCCGCTTCTATTTCTTTTTTGCTCTGATAGCTTTCACAAGTATCTGGGTCGATTTGACTTAATTGAATTGGTTCGTTGGGAGTGACGCGATAGCGGGGATAATCGGGTTTTGGTGGTAACTCATCTGCTACAACTGTCTCTGGAGACATAACGCGAGCAACTTTTGCTGTCTCTTTAGCTGTAGTTTTGTCAATATGAGCAGCAGACTTTTTTGCCGATTTTGAGTTTGCCATAGTAACACTATCGCCAAGCTTTATCGAACTTATTTTTCGATTTTATGGCAAGAACCACAGCAGTGTTTCTCTCAAAAGATAGACTCATGTGTTTTGTTTTACAGCAGTGAGGGGTAGTTGGTAGTTAGTTAACAGTTGACAGTTATCAGTGAAGAAAGGGTGTGGGGTGACAGTGACCAGCGACCAGCGACCAGTTAGTTATTTTATCTCCCTCAGCTCCGCGACTCTCTCTTCTCCCTACTCCCTACTCCCTACTCCCTATTATGATTAACGACTACAGCTTTGAATAACGCATAATTGTTACAGGAACACCGATGTTCGTTGCCAAGACAGACAAAGCAAATTTAAGTTTGAGCGATCGCGGTAATTCTTTCCATGTAACTGCAACAAAACCAAAGCGAGTGTAAAACTCTGCTAGTTTACGCCCCAAGCATTCTAAATAAAGCGGCTGAGTTGCTTGTCCAATTAAATATTCCACCAAGTATGTTCCCAAACCTTTACCCCGCCAGTTAGAGGCAACCACTAAACTACCCAATTCTTGCGCCCCAGCAAAAGCCCGTAACTGCCCGCAAGCAACTACTCGTCCGTTGCATTCAACGACTGAAAATTGTTGCCAGCGTAACTGCGTCGGGTCGAGTTTTGCCGATAGCACCAACTTCCGAATCGCCCAAGTATCCTTAGCATTGGCGGGGCGAAGATTGCATCCCGATGGTAGAGTAGACATTCGGTTGAAGTCTAAGTTTTCAAAATTAGATGACAACTACATTTTTACAACTAAACCAACAGCACGACGAACGTATGCTTGATACGACTCATTTGCAGGTGGAAATACCAATCCATAAAGCATGATCCCACTAATGAGGTCGAAGACAAGATCGGCATCTATATCTGTGGCAATTTCCTGTCTGCTTTTTGCTTGTGCGATGACAGCAGCAAAGGCTTGGCGACGGGGTTGGAGATATTTCGCCCAATAAACCTGAGCAAACTGGGGATTGTTAGATGCTGTACTGATGATTAAAGCCACAATTTGCCGTCCTAGAGGATCTAAGGTCATCTGGGTAGCACTGGCAATAATTAGATCGATATCGCTCCAAAAGTTTTTCGTATCGGGGATTTCTACGTCTTCTCTGCGGCTTTCGATCGCATCTGCCACCAGTTCTTCTTTTGAATTGTAGCGTCGGTAAATCGTGGTTTTTCCCACTCCTGCACGGCTAGCGATCGCCTCTATACTCATGCGGTCGTAACCTACCTCGGCTAAGAGTTCCAAGGTGGCTTTATGAATAGCGCGATCGGCTTCTACACTACGCGGTCTTCCAGGCTGATTTTTAATTTTTGCATTCATTATTGGTTCATTGCTCTTGGATCGTCATCTGGTGGTATCATCCGCTACCGCTACGCAAATATAAGCGGCGTGTCTTAACGATGCATCCACCATTGTGATGTTCTTCGTTTAAATCTGCGATCGCCACAAGGCGATCGATGGATGTAGTACCCGTAATCTTCAAACCATCAGCTCTCTAAATCAAATGGGATGACTGTTGCTACTGGCGAGGATTAAATTAAGGAACGACTTCTAGTCTACCTAAAGGAGGAAATTTAGTTAACAACTGAGTAACTTGAAAACCCTCTATCCACAGAACGATCTAGCAGATGAGTTAGTTGGAGTACTGTAAATGCTAAATCGTATAGAGATTGTATCCGATGAAACTGACATATTTGAAGCAACAAGTTTCGACTTTGGGACGTTTTCTGGCAACAACGCTATTTTTTCTGTCTGCGATCGGCTTCGTATGGCACTTTGCCTTGTTCTCAAACCCTGTAGCAATGGCTAGTCCCGCTCCGATTTCGCTCGCAGCGGCAGACTTAGGCGATCGAACTAAAGAAGCAGCCGACGATGTTGCTAAAGGCTCCAAGAATTTGATCCGGGATACGGCAAACAAAGTTGAGCGAACTGCCAACAAAAATGCGGCTAAAGTCGATCGAGCTGACGACGAGGGTAGTGGCGTTGAGCGCAAAGCCAAGCGCGATCGGGATCGGATCGAACAAAGAGCTGAGGAAGATGCCGCTCGGACGGAAAAAGCAGTAGATAAAAACATCAACGCTGTCAAGCGTACTGTTGATAGTATCAAGGACGCTTTTAGCAATTAGAGCAGCAATTTGCTCGGTTAGTTGGGATATCGGTGGAGATCTGGGGCAGAAGATTTACATTTCCTCATAGTCTGCACGTAGAAGCCTAAACTAGAAAGCATAACTCAGAAAGCCTAAGTCAGGAAGATAATTTCTTGGCTTAGGCTTTTTCTTTGGAATGACGAGGGACGAGCGCCAAATATCGAGACCGAGCGTTTGCATGAGGCAAGTATGACTATTATGATGAAATTTACTGAAGCTTAAGGATTGATTAACCATACTAGCTCTCGAATTACAGTGTTAATCTCAAATGATGGGTGTTATATTACATCGCTTTTCCGTATGCACAAATTTTGCCAACAACTCAAAAAAATGACACTAGCCAATTAGTCAGTATGGGAGTAATGTAGTTGTCGAACATCTGAAATAAGCTAAGCAAATGCTAGCATTTGCTGGTAATTCTCATATAACCAATGGATCGCACTACTCAATGGAAAGTTACATGGCAAATTATAAGTTATAAAATTATGACATTTCTCTGGCAGTGGCTTGGTGTATTTGGTATGTCGTTCGGTGCGATCGTTTTTGGAATTGGCGCTCACAACGCAAAAAATCAGCGTTGGCAGATTTTGTATACGCTCAACTTCTTCGTTTGCGCGATCGCTGCTGGACTATATTTAATTATGGCTCTCGGTCAAGGAGTAGACTTTATTAACGGTCGTCCCATTTTTTGGATCAGATATGTTTCCTGGTTTATTTCCACACCTTTATTGCTATTAATTCTCACATATCTTGGTAAAACTAGCATCACAACTACAGCTAGTTTAGTGGGAGCAAATGCTTATACTATTGCTGCTGGTTTTGTTGCTACTATTTCACCCTATCCAGTTAATTATATTTGGTATATTGTCAGTTGTGCAGCTTACTGTGCTACTGTATATCTTCTCCTTCATCAATATCGCCCACAAGTAGAACGTACCTTCCCTAGAGTCATTCCAGCATTCCACAAATTGCTAAAAGTCCACTTGATAATATGGACATTTTACCCAATAGTCTGGATTCTTAGTCCCGCAGGTTTGAATTTCTTAAATATTAGCGTGGAAACAATGTTTGTTACTCTCCTCGATCTGGGTTCCAAGGTAGGTTTTGGTTTTCTTTCATTGCAAACCATGACTGCCATAGAGAAAGCGAGACAGCAAGCAAAAACAGCATCTTCTTTAGTTGTATTTCGTTAATTTGTAGCAAAAAAAGTAGATATAGCGTGCTTCTACTCTTCGTCCCAAGTTCGCAACTGAATATAAACTAAAACTAGCGCTACCAATAACAAAACTGTAGCCGCAGCCGCAGCGTAACCGAAATCAAATTGCCCAAACGCTTCTTGATAAATGTAATAAACTAAAATATTAGTAGAATTTAAAGGTCCTCCACCAGTCACGACATAAATTTGCTCGAAACCCCGCAAAGTAAAAATTGCCGTTGTAATCGCAGCAAAGATTAACGTCGGTCTCAATCCTGGTAGAGTAATGTACCAAAATTGCTGCCAAGCATTTGCTCCATCTAATTCTGCCGCTTCATAACGACTGGGAGGAATTGCTTGCAATCCAGCTAGAAATACCACCATATTGAAGCCTAGCTGCTTCCAAATACTCAATAAAATGATGACTGGCATTGCCCAAATATTACTACCTAGCCAGGGAATCGGAGAAATTCCAATTGCATTCAACCATATATTGACTGGTCCATCGGTTTGAAATAGCCAGCGAAATCCTAACCCAGCGGCGACAATAGACACAATTGAAGGGAGGAAGTAGGCGCTGCGTAATAATCCTCGCCAAGCTATAGTGCGGTTTAATAGTGCTGCCAAACCCAAAGGAATTACTAGGCTGGGAATTACTGTAGCAATGGTAAAATAGAGGGTATTACTGAGAACTTGCCAAAAATCAGGATTGAGAATTAGTCGTAAGTAATTGTTAAACCCCACCCAGCGCACGCCAGCAGCGGTAAAACTTCCTGTAGTGAAGCTAAGGTAAAACAGATAAGCAATGGGAAATATTAAGAATATTCCTAGCATGAGCAGCGCTGGTGTTAGAAAAATCCATGCTGCGATCGCATCGTTATCTAGCAGTTGCTTGCGAGAACGCTCAGAAGCCATACATTGTATTTTAACTTTGTAGGGCTATTTTACTCATTAAAGGGAGCAGGGAGCAGTTATCAGTTATCAGCAATTTTTCACGCCGGGGTGAGGCGATCGCGGCTCGAATGATGGATAATGACTGAGTTAGCACCTTGCTCGATAAAATGCTGTATGACGATCCCAGCAACCACCGCCTCTACTGCCAGCCTAATTTCTCCGGTCGATCCCACTGATATGTGGATACCAGGAGAACCAATTAAACTAGGTATACTTGCTTCTGGAAATGGCAGTAACTTTGAAGCTGTAGCAGAGGCGATCGCCCAAGGTAGACTTAATGCTAAAATTCAAGTCTTAATTTACAACAACCCAGAAGCGAAAGTCGCAGTTCGAGCTGCAAATCGCGACGTACCAGCCGTTTTGCTCAATCATCGTCATTTTCCCAGCCGTGAAGATCTAGATCGTCAAATTGTTCAAACTTTACATCAATATGACGTATCATGGGTTATAATGGCGGGCTGGATGCGAATCGTCACGCCAGTACTGATCGACGCTTTTGCCGAACGAATTATTAACATCCATCCCAGTTTATTACCTAGCTTTCGCGGCATTCAGGCAGTAGAACAAGCCCTTGCTGCTGGTGTAAAAATCGCAGGTTGTACGGTACACATAGTTGTTCCCGAAGTCGATAGCGGGCGCATTCTGCTCCAAGCTGCCGTACCCGTTTTACCCGACGACACCCCCCAAACTCTACACCAACGAATTCACCAACAAGAATATCGAATTTTACCCGCCGCGATCGCTCTTGCTGCAAGACAGTAAGCAGTTGTCAGTTGTCAGTTATCAGTGTACAGACGTTACATGTAACGTCTGTATAAAGTAGTCAGTTATTAGTTGTCGGTCAACCGTCTTCACGGAGTTTAGCGCAGCGCTTACTGTCAAACAATGACGATTAAACCTCGTGCAAAATTTGCACGTCGTTTATAGATTACCCGTAAGATTCAATCGGTTCGCTACCGTCAGGAGCAGGTGGCACAAATTTTTTCCAACCGAGTAACTGAAAGCCAACATACCATAAATAAAGCGGATTGAGCAGGATATAGCGCCGCCACAAGCGTCTGGGTTCTTGTAGCAGACGAAATAACCACTCCAATCCCAAATCTTGCATTGTTTGCGGTGCTGGCGCTAGCCTACCAGCGTGAAAATCAAAGGCAGCACCCACAGCTAAGATGGGGATACCTAGCATTTGGCGATATTCATAAGCCCAAACTTCTTGTCGAGGACAACCAAGACCGAGAAGTACGGCACTGGCTCCAGAGGCTTTAATTCGAGCCACTAACTCTTTTCGTTCCTCTGAGGAGAGACGGCGAAATTTAGAAGGCTCCATGCCCGCAATTTGAAGCTGAGGAAAACGTTGCTGCAACTGACAAGCGAATTGCTGTAATACTTCTATTTGACTGCCATAGAGATAGACGCTCAATCCTTTTTCAGCAAAAGCTTGAGCGATTCTGAGCGTCAGCTTGGGACCGCAAACGCGATCGGGTAATCCTTGCTTGTGCAGCCACCACAAAGCCCAGCGCACGGGTTGTCCGTCAGGAACTACGAGATCCATACCGTTTAATCGGCGGGCGTGAATAGGATCTAAAAATCCCGTCATCACGCCATGAACGGCTAACGCACTGACCGCATAGGGAACTCTCTTTTCAGCCGCAACAACAATTTTGTTGACAGCAAATTCGTAATCTATAGCGTGGATGTTAATCCCTAAGATGGAGTGTTTGCCTCGATTAATCACTGTACTTTAACCACCTTTCACAGTTTTGGGTATAAATCTCCCGCAAAATGTGCGGTACGTCGTATTTAATCGACCAATTTGGATACTTAGCTTTAAACTTTGATAAATCGCTGATGTACCAGATGTGGTCGCCACTGCGATTTTCATCGGTGTAAGAGTAGTTCAACTTTTTGCTAGCAATTTGTTCGCAATAAGCGATCGCCTCTAGCATCGAGCAATTACTCTCTCTACCACCGCCAATGTTGTAAACTTCAGCGATCCCAGGGTTGAGATAGAACTCGTAAAATGCTGAAATTAGGTCTGACGAGTGAATGTTATCGCGGACTTGTTTACCCTGATAACCATAAATCGTGTAGGGATCGCCAGTCACGGTACATTTCATTAAGTAAGCGAGAAAGCCGTGTAATTTTGTTCCCGAATGGCTGGGTCCGGTCAAACAACCACCCCGAAAGCAAACAGTAGGAATGCCAAAGTAATGACCGTACTCTTGTACCAGTACATCGGCTGCAACTTTAGAAGCTCCAAATAGAGAGTGCTTGCTGCGATCGATACTCATATCTTCAGCGATCCCCAAAGCATACTTATGAGCGGGATCGATTTCCCAACGGCGGTCTAACTCGACTAGGGGTAAAAAGTTGGGTAAGTCTCCGTAGACCTTGTTAGTGGAAGTGAAGATAAATGGGGTGTTCGGGCAATGTTGGCGCGTTGCTTGTAACAAGTTCAACGTACCGTTGGCATTGACCGAGAAATCAGAGAACGGATCGCGTGCAGCCCAATCGTGAGATGGCTGGGCTGCGGTATGAATGACAAGGGCAATGTCCTGTTTGTAGTACTGAAAAATGGCATCGAGGCGATCGCTATCTCGGATATCTACATCGTAGTGAGTGTACTCTTTAATCTGAGATTGCAAACGCCTAAGATTCCATTTTGTGGAAGCTTCCTCTCCAAAAAAAAAGCTACGCATATCGTTATCGATACCGACGACATGCATACCGAGAGCGCTAAAAAAACGTACTGCTTCCGAACCAATGAGACCAGCAGAGCCAGTAACGATCGCAACACTCATGGCTTATTCTCAAGCTTTTTGTAATTTTTTCTATGCATTTTTTAGTATGCATTCCAGAGCTGCAATGACTGCCGGTACTTTTGACAATACATGCGAACATCACGATCTATACTTGACCAGGCTAGAGCCGCCACACATGCTAATGCTCAGGCGATCGCGCGTCAAAAATTTGTCTGACATTCGCTCGAATGCCTGCACCTCTGTCGCGAGAATCCTCAGACTGAAAATCTGCAATCTCTCGCTGACAATTTTGCAATACTCTGGATTGAAATTTGGTGTTCTACCACACAGGAACCTGCCAGCTACCGTAGATGGAAACTCCTCAAGATTTCAGCTGCTCTAGGAATTGTTAGAACTGCTTTTTTTCTTCGTCTCTCGGTCTAGATTGCCGTACCTGAGTCCGTAATCGTTAATAGACCAACAGACAATTGGAGTCTGCCGCAGCTACGGTACGAAAGGCGATTTTAATGTAGCCAGAGTCAATATACTCCAACTAAGTGGAATTACGCAACCCATTTTTCTTTCCATCTTGCGATCGCTTCATAAATACGTTTTTGTAGCTGTTGGTGTGACTTGTGCTATGTAGTTGTTGTTGAGCGCGAGGCGCAATCGCACTTAACCTGCAACTAGTATTTAGCCCTGAATGTAATCTATCCCTAAATGTTATGTCTAACTATCTATTCGAGGGAACGGGCAACGGGTAACGGGGAAGAGCGATGAAATTGGTGCAGGATAGATCTTTGACTGCAACGTCGTTTGGATATTGTCAACCGTAATTTCACGGATAATTTGTGACAACTTACCCCAACCTGGAGTCAATTTTCCGTAAAATTTCGCAAGCAATGAATTAAGAAAGATTCTTAACTTATCGTAACGTTTTCGATTTGATAAACCTAAACCCCCATAGTTAAGGCATAAAATGGTCGTCGTTAAATTCTTAGTATCGGTTTGTGCTAGCGATCTCTATCCATCGTCGGCTGAAAATTCTAAAATAAATTTAATGTCTATTTTTTCGCTTGAATTTTTAACTTATGTGTTTAAAACTTGCTTTCGACTTGACTTAGGTTTGTATCATTTTCTACAACAAAACTTGTAAAAAAGATCGCAACTAAGCGTCAATAAATTAATCGAAGGTCATGAACTCGGATCGACAAATGCAAGCCAAGCAAATCTAAACAATCTAAACAAATGGAGCTAGAGCCAGGTTTCGATTACAAAGTTTTAAGTGAGAAAAACCGTTCGCTCGTTCAGCAAAGAACTAAAGAGCTGAAGGAGCGCTTGCAGCGTACAGCTCAAGATATATGGGAAATTGGCAAGAAATTAGTTGAGGTGAGAGCAGAACTGAAAGGACATGGCTACTTTGATGCTTGGCTGAGAGCTGAATTCGGGTGGAGTCGGCGCACGGCATACAACTTTATTTATGTATACGAAGCATTTCCTTATGCAAAATTTGCACAGATGATCATCGAACCATCTGCGCTCTATCGCTTAGCTTCGCCTTCGACTCCCGATGCAATCCGCGACAAATTCATCCAACAAGCTAATGCGGGTAGTAAAGTCAGTCATAAAGAAGTTTTGAAAGCCGTTACTGAAGAAAAGCTGAAGCAAATTCCCAATTCTCCCATCGAACATTCCCTCAAATCGGCAGCAGCTCAAGCAGAAGAAGATCCGTCCCTAAATATAGATAAAGAAGTTAAATCAGTCGTCTCAGAAATACAACAACCTCCCTATAAAGCTGCTTATAAAGCTAATCCAACAATTGTCACCCCACGTTTCCAGCAGTCGCATTGGTACACGTTGGGCATCAATCACCTATTATTTTGCGGCGATACTAACTCACCAGCATTTTTCGATCGCTTACCGGAAGCAGCTTTTGCTTTGGATATTGCGGCAAGTGGTACGTGGCAGCATGACTGGTTGATGTATAAAGCCCGCTCGGCGTTGATCCTCCATCCCCGCGAAAGACTCGATGGAGAGCGGATTAGGCAGCTACTATTGATGTTTTCGGAACGGGAAGATGCAATAATATTACCCTGCGCGCCCAGTGGAGAGGTGATTGCTACGATTGGTAGGCTCAAGCGTAAATTATTTGCTGGCTATCAGAATCGACAACAGTGCCAACAGGCGATCGCGGATTCGGGATTAAAAGCGCAAAAGGTTGAATTACCCTAGTTGTAATCCTAGTCGCAATTGTTACCCTGAAAGCAGATCGCATTTATGCTGATAATGGTATACTGCCAAGAAAGTCTCGTTCTCATTGACAGTTAAGGACAATTAAGTTCTTTGTTAGCGTGGCGATCGCGGCACAGTTCAACTAGCCACCCGCCCTATTCCCAGTAGCATTTGCGCCAGAAATATCTCCGGTCGCGAAACGTTCGCTCTCAATCAGCAGCAACTTACCATTAGCTTATGGAATCTAGAGTGGAATCTAGAGAAGCCGTAGACATCAACTTGCAAAACTTGCAGTTAGCCATCAAACGGCGATGGTTCTCAGCAGCAGGGGTATTTGGCTTTGTCTTAGGACTCTCAACGCTCGCAGCCCTTTTGCAAGCGCCGCTATACCAAGCAGAAGGCAAGCTCTTGCTCAAAAAGCCCAGCGAGACTTCTAGTCTCAATCCTGAAAAGTACGAGCCGCGCTTGGAACCGCTTAGCGCTGAGAGCAATCCGGTGAGTACCGAGTCGGAAATCGTCAGTTCGATCCCGCTGGCACAGAAAACGATCGCCGCGCTCACCCTTAAAGACGAAGAAGGTAAGCCGCTCAAACCAACAGCACTGATTAGTCAGTTGACACTGAAAAATATTCCCGCTACTGACGTGCTGCAAGTCGCATATGAAAGTAAAGATCCTCGGGAAGCAGCGGCAGTCGTCAATAAATTGATGAGCGCTTATGTAGATTACAACATTCAAAGTAACCGCGCCGAAGCCTCAGCCGCAGAAGATTTTATCGTCAAGCAACTGCCGCAGACAGAAAGTACGGTGCGAGCAGCTGAAGCTAGTTTACGCCGTTTCAAGGAACGACATCAAATCGTCAGCCTAGAACACGAAGCCATCTCAGCTGTAGAAGTGCTGAAGGAACTGCAAGACCAAATCACGCTTGCAGAAGCAGCACTCGTACAAACTCAAGGTCGAGCGACAAAACTGCAAAAAGAGATTGCCCTCACTTCCCAAGATGCCGTACCGATTAATTCTCTCAAAGAGTCCCCTGGCATACAGAAGACACTGGCAGAATTACAACGGGTAGAAGGCGACTTGGTTGTCCTTCAAACTCGTTTTGAAGATACCTACCCCGAAGTCCAAAAATTACAACAAAAACGGGATGCCCTCAAACAGTTGTTAGAAGGACGCATAGGACAAATGTTGGGCAACTCGAAACAGGTATCGAATCGCAATTTAGAAGCAGGCGAGTTACAACAAAAACTGGCTGAAGACTTGGTAAGAGCGGAAGTCGAACGCCTCAGTTTGTCTAATAGATTAAACTTTTTAGCTCAAGCTAGAACGAACTACAGACAAAGAGCGAAGATTTTACCGCAATTAGAGCAGCAACAACGGGAGTTAGAGCGACAAGTCAGAGCCGCCCAAGCTACCTACGAATTAATGCTGAAAAAACTGCAAGAACTACGGGTAGAGCAAAACAGAAATATTGGTAACGCTAGCATTATTGAAACAGCATTAGTGCCAGAAACTCCATTATTGGGTAAAAGAGTGATGACTCTCGGTCTGGGAGGAATTGCCGCACTATTACTCGCGATCGCCACGATCGCTATACTCGAACTGAGCGACGCATCAATCAAAACACTCAGAGAAATTAAGCAGGTGTTTGGTTACACCTTGATTGGTAGCATTCCTCAACTGGGCAAATTCATCAAATTGAAACCTGGACGACAGCAAGATTGTCCAGTTCCCGAACTAGCGGTGAGAAATAGCCCTCGCTCGTTGACAGCGGAAGCTTATCGTATGTTACAAGCTAACTTGCGGTTTTTGAATTTAGATCGTCCGCTCAAAGCCGTCGTCGTGACGAGTTCAGTGCCGAAAGAAGGCAAATCGACCGTTTGTGCTAATTTAGCCGTCGCGATCGCCCAGCTAGGACGCAGAGTGTTATTAATTGATGCCGACCTCCGCTCTCCGATCCAACACCATATTTGGCAGCAAACGAATGTAGAGGGTTTGAGCCACGTCCTCGTTGGCGGAACAGACTTTCAGGCAGCAGTAGAACAAGTTATGCCAAACTTACACGTTCTTACGGCTGGAGTCTTACCACCTAACCCAATGGCTTTAATCGACTCTCAGCGAATGGCTGCATTGGTCAGTTCTTTAAGCGATCGTTACGATTTTGTCATCATCGACGCTCCGCCTTTGGTAGTAGCGGCAGATGCTCTGACTCTAGGGAAAATTACCGATGGAATTTTGTTGGTCGCTAGACTAGGGGTGGTCGATTATACTAATGCAGTTGCGGCAAGAGAGGCTCTCAAATGTTCCTGTCAGACAGTGCTGGGAGTTGTTGCCAATAGCGTTCCGTCCGAAAATCGACCTTACAGTTCCTTCCATCGCGATCGAAGTCTCGGCGATCGCGATGCTACGGTAGTCTCTAGTAAGTGAATTGGTAATGGATAGTTGTCAGTTGTCAGTTGTCGTAGTAGGGGCGGGTTTAGCCAGCAGATTCACGGCTCAAGCTCTAATCTTCCTTCAAAATCCGCCCGTACAGTTATCTCGTAGTTAGCGCTCTGTAACCTTCGATGTCCGATTTCTATCCTTTATCAACATGAGAACGCGCGAGATCGTATTAGAAGCAGGTAAAACTGAAAGTCAGTATTGGCGGGATGTTTGGGACTATCGCGAATTATTATATTTTCTCGCTTGGCGAGATATTTTGGTTCGTTACAAACAAACTGCGATCGGTATTCTCTGGGCGCTGATCCGACCGTTTCTCACCACGATCGTGCTGACAGTAGTTTTTAGCGTTTTGGCTAAATTGCCCTCAGAAGAAAACGTGCCTTATCCAATTATGGTGTTTGCAGCAATGCTACCCTGGCAATTTTTTGCGAACGCCTTGACTGAGTGTAGCAATAGCTTAATTACGAACTCTCAAATTATTTCTAAGATTTACTTTCCTCGCTTGATCGTTCCCGTAAGTGCAGTTGTGGTCTGCTTTATAGATTTTTTAATTTCTGGTATGATTTTACTAGCTTTAATGGCATGGTATAATTTCATCCCAAATTGGCGAATTTTAACGCTACCTTTATTTACAGCGATCGCCTTTGCTGCGGCAATAGGTGCTGGTCTGTGGTTAGCAGCCCTGACAGTAGAATATCGAGATTTTCGCCATGTCGTACCGTTTCTCGTTCAAGTCGGTCAATACATCTCGCCTGTAGGTTTTAGTAGCAACATCGTTCCCGAACAGTGGCGATTGCTATATTCTCTAAATCCGATGGTAGGGGTTATTGATGGGTTTCGTTGGGCAATTTTAGGGGGAGAAGCTCAACTTTACCTACCAGGACTAATTCTGAGTGTAGGGTTAGTTTTACTTTTACTTGCCAGCAGTATTTGGTATTTTCGACGCACGGAGCGCACTTTTGCAGACGTGATTTAAGTTGTAGGAATAGATCGTGTCACAAACCGTTATTCGTGTCGAGCAGTTGGGAAAAAAATATCTGCTAGCGCAGCAAGCAGGTGGATATACTAATTTGCGAGAAAAAATTACTCAAAAAACTAAGTCTTTGACTCAGAAAATATTAACTTCCAAACGCACGCATAAATTTAAAACTAAACCAACTTGCGAAGAATTTTGGGCGCTCAAGGATGTTTCATTTGAAGTTAAACAGGGTGAGTGCATTGGAATTATTGGTGGAAACGGAGCCGGAAAATCGACATTATTAAAAGTTTTAAGTCGCATTACCGAACCAACCAAGGGTAAAATACGAATTAAGGGTCGAGTTGCCAGTCTTTTAGAAGTAGGAACGGGCTTTCACCCAGAACTGACAGGAAGAGAAAATATTTATCTCAACGGCGCAATTCTGGGAATGAGTAAAGTTGAAATCAAAAATAAATTTGATGAAATTGTCGCTTTTGCAGAAGTCGAAAAATTTTTAGATACGCCCGTAAAGCGCTATTCCTCCGGTATGTATGTCAGACTAGCGTTTGCCGTTGCCGCTCACCTAGAACCAGAGATTTTAATTATCGATGAAGTCTTAGCAGTAGGAGATATAGCATTTCAAAAGAAGTGTTTGGGCAAAATGGAAAATGTTGCGACTCAAGAAGGTCGAACGGTTTTATTTGTCAGTCATAATATGCAAATGGTTCAAGCTTTGTGTGCTAAAGCTTGCTTACTCAAAGCCGGAAGTATAGTGGCTCAGGGAAAATCAAGTGATGTCATCGAGAAATATTTATTATCCTTGCGATCGCTAACACAACTCAATTCAACCATATTGGAACAGCGAAAAGATCGCTCTGGAGATGGCAGCGCTAAGCTAACTTTTGTGAAGATTGAAGATGGCGATGGAAATAAAGTCATTTGTTCGATTAGCCGCTTAAAACTCACCATCGGCTACCGTAGTGAAAAACCAATTTACTCACCGCGATTTTTAGTCACTATTTATGACTACAACAACGAATATGCCATTTTTGCGCTAGATAGTGATGTCGTAGGAGGAGTTCCCGAACTGCTTCCTGCTGAAGGTACGGTAACTTGTATCACAGAACCAATGTATCTGACACCGGGGCGATGTCGCATTGAACTAGAGATCCTCAGAGGCGAAATTCTGCTTGATTGTATCGAATATGCTGCGTCTTTTGATGTAGAACCTTACGACATTTATGGGTCGGGAAAGTCACCTCCTCGCAGTTGGGCGACTTGCCTGCTGCAATATCAATGGTCTACTCACGTATGCTAATTTTAGTTGAGAAACAATATGGTTTCAATCCAAAAAGTAGCTCGTTCGATGTATGACGATGTTTCTCCTTTACTTTTAGATTTAAACGATCGCATTAACTGGAGAAATGTTTTTGATTGTAGTTGGCAGAAGGAAGATTATTGCGGTTATGGATTGTTTGATGGCAAGGAAATTGTCGGTTTTTTAGGATTAATTTTTAGTCGTAGAGAGATCGGCGATCGCGTCGAGAATTTTTGTAACATTCATAGTTGGATAGTCAAACCGCAATATAGAGATCGAAGTATCTCACTGATTTTGCCCATTCTGAGGTTGAAAGATTGTACGCTGACAGATCTCAGTCCAGCCCCTAGAGTTATTGAAATTCTGCAAAGTTTGGGATTTAAAAAACTAGATTCAAAGCTACGTGTATTACTACCAATTGGCGGGAGAAATAGGAGTGCGATCGAGAAAGTTAAACTGACTCAAGAAAAATCTCACATAGCAGAGCGACTCTCAAAACAAAATTTCAGATTATTTCAAGATCATATAAATTATTCTAACTGCAATCATTTACTAATTGACAATGGAAAAAATTACTGCTACGTCATATATACTATAGTAAAACAAGCATTTCTTTCACACTGCTACATTCAATACATCAGCAATATTCAAATATTTTCGCAATACAGCGGTGCAATCCGTTCCGAAATAATGCGGCATAGTCGTACTCCTTTAGTTGTGGTAGATTCGCGGCTCATCGCGCCGTTCAAGTTACCATTCAGTTATGATTTACCGTTTAGTTTTCCTAAACTTTACAAGTCGTCTAGCTTAAAGCCAGCTCGAATTGATAATTTATACTCAGAACTTATTTTATTAAATTTCAGCTTGATTCCAAACAACTTACAAGAATTGCGTGCTTTATGGCATGAAACTAAATATTGGCACAGCAGAAGAAATGATTCTTGAGATATTAGTAAATTTTACTAGTGGAATAAGTAAGTAAAAATGATTGTCAAAGAAACTCAAAATATAGGACAGCAGATTCGCCAATTTATCCTGACTGAGTTCCCACAGGCAAACGAGCGATCGCTTAGCGACAACGAAACTTTCTTAGGCAGCGACATTGTTGACTCTTTAGGTATTGTCAAATTAATGACTTTTGTAGAAACTGAATTTGACATAACTGTAGAAGACGAAGACCTTCAACCCGAAAATTTTCGATCGATTGCGAGATTGACCGAGTTTGTGAAAACTAAACTCGCCCAAAAGTAATATTTGACGCTCGGAGGTTTAAGCTAATAATGTCATCGGAAACTTTTGCTTCACTAGAGTCAGAAAATATCTACAGTTGCTTTAATTCTGACGCAGGGCTACTAACCCTACAGGGTTCTCAGGTAGAACTGCGACGGCGACTTGATGCCTTGTTTTGTAGCTGGGCAGAAGTAGTAGGAGCAATTGAGTATTCCTTTCCGCCAGTATTATCGGTTTATTCCCTTGATTTAGCTGACTACTTTAGCTCTTTTCCACACTTAGCTACCCTAACAACGCAAATCGACAGTAACAATGAGGGAATGAAGCGGTTTGTCGATTCCACCAGAAACGAAAGGCTGACCGAAGTAGACCAAAATTACCTCACGCCAGCACGCTACGTATTACCGTCAGCAGCTTGCTACGCAGTTTACAATCACCTGAGCAACAAAAAACTGCAAAATGACCTTTTCATTACCGTTTGTTCCCCTTGTTTCCGCCAAGAGTCAATCTATAAAGCAGGCGAACGACAGTGGACTTTCAATATGAGAGAAATTGTCTGTATCGGTCGCCAAGAGACAGTCCGAAATTTTCTCAATACCTACCGTCAGTTGATTACAGAAATACTCGATCGAGCTAAATTACCTTTTCAACTTCGCGAAGCCACCGATCCTTTCTTTGATAAACGCGACCCCGCTCTAATTTTACAAAAATTAGAACCGCTGAAATACGAATTTCTTTATCGCGATAACTTGGCAATTACTTCGCTCAACTTTCACCGCAAATTTTTTGGCGATCGCTTTAACATTCAAGACTGTAACGGAGAGCCAGCATATACAGGTTGTGTGGCTTTTGGTTTAGAACGCTGGCTTTCTGCTTGCATTCGCGAATACGGTCAAAATTGGGAGAATTTACCTGCTGTTTTAAAATTTTTCTCTCATCGAGCGTGACTGAAGAATAATCTGAGTTAAAAGATTTTTGACTTACTTAAAAAGTTAACCAAATATAACATTTAACAAAGGATATAAATTATGTCAATCGATTTGCTCAATCAAACCTTATATGAAAAGCCGAGTACTGTTAAAGAGTATATATGCACGCAAAAATATTTATGGATAGAAGAAAAAACTATTTTTGAAAAGTACGAGCAGCATATCAAAGATAAGGCAATTCTTGATGTTGGCTGTGGTGGTGGGAGAACGGCGATCGCTCTAAGCGAACTGACCCCAAATTATACAGGGATCGATTATTCGCTGGAAATGGTTAAAGCGTGTCAGAAATGGCATAGTTCTCTAAATTTCCTACACGGTGATGCTAGCGATATGCATATGTTTGATGCGGAGAGTTTTGATTTTATTATTTTTTCCTTTAATGGCATCGATTGCATGTCGCATGAAAAGAGAATAAAAACGTTGGAAGAAATCTACAGGGTTTTAAAAAGTGGCGGAATATTTGCATTTTCCAGTCACAATTTAGACGATCGCAAAATTGTCACTGCCTTTAATAAGTACGACATAAAACGTCCGCGATCGCTCGTGAAAAATGTTCTCAACGTCATGAGTTATTTGAAAGTAAGAAAGTATCAGATACATGCCGATACATATGAAATTCTCAGCGATCCTTTAGCAGGTTTCGGACATTTGACATACTACATTAGAAAGCAAGAGCAGGTAAAGCAGCTTGTAAATGTTGGTTTTCAAAACATTGCTATCCTCAATCGCCAAGCCCAATTTGTTGATGTTGATTCTTTAGACAGAGACAGCGAGTGGTTGCACTACATTTGTCAAAAGCCAATGTCAAAAGCCAATGTCAAAAGTCGATGTCAATAACTAATGTCAAAAATCAACTGTAACGATCGCAATTAAGGCTGTCAACGAAAGTAAAACGCTCATGGACAAACCTCTGGTTTCTGGGATCGTTATCTTCCTAAATGAAGAACGGTTTATTGAGGAAGCAATCGCTAGTGTTTTTGCCCAGACTTACAACAACTGGGAACTGCTATTAGTTGATGATGGCTCCACGGATGGTAGTACGGCGATCGCCCGTCGCTATGCCGAACAATACCCTCACAAAGTTCGTTATCTCGAACACGAAAATCACCAAAATTGCGGTATGAGTGCGGCGCGAAACTTAGGCATTCGTCACGCTCAAGGCGAGTACATTGCTTTTCTTGACGCTGACGACATTTGGCTGCCACAAAAGTTGGAACAGCAAGTTGCCATTCTAGAATCGCAGCCCAAAGCCGCCATGCTTTACGGACGCACTCACTTTTGGTTCAGTTGGACGGGAAACCAGAGCGATCGTCAATACAACTATTTCACCGAATTGGGCGTTGAACCCGACACTCTAGTCCAGCCACCCACACTGCTAAAACTCTTTTTACAAAATGAATCTACCGTCGCATCTACTTGTAGCGTCCTGATCCGCCGCGAGGTATTTCAAAATATTGGTGAATTTGAGCCAGAATTTCGCACCATGTACGAAGATATGGTCTTTTACACCAAAGTCTTTCTTCAAGCGCCCGTGTTTGTCTCAGGGAAATGCTGGGATCGCTACCGACAGCACCCTCAAAGTAGTTGTCGCGTAGCAATTCAGGAGGGAGAGTATAACTCTTTTCACGCCAGTCCCACTCGTGGCACTTTCTTGCGTTGGGTAGAGACTTACTTACGCGATCGCGGTGCTGAGGGAACGCAGGTGTGGAGCGTTCTTCAAACAGAATTAATGCCTTATCGGTATCCGTGGTTGTATTCAGTAGGGCAAATGTTGAGACTGTGGCGACAGCAGGTGAAAAAGGCATTAAAGTCAGCTGGGCGGCGAGTATTATCTAGAGACTTGCTGTACTGGCTGAAATTTCAAAAAAGATTTAGAGGTACGTCACAATTAGGTGGAGTGCGCTTTGGTAATCTCCGCCGTCTCAAACCCGTCAGCCACAACTTCGGTTTCAATCGCGGTTTGCCGATCGATCGCTATTACATTGAAAAATTTCTTGCCAGCCATGCCGATGCCATCCACGGACACGTCTTGGAAGTCAGCGAGAACAAGTACACACTCAAGTTTGGCGGCGATCGCGTCAGCAAAAGCGATGTCCTGCACGTAACTCAGGATAACCTCGCAGCAACAATAGTCGCTGACTTGACCTGTTGCGATGAAGACAGTTTACCCTCAAATACTTTCGATTGCATTATGGTTACGCAAACCCTACCGTTTATTTACGACGTGCGGGCGGCGATCGCGACTCTACACAGGATATTGAAGCCAGGAGGGACGATCTTAGCAACATTCGCTGGCATTAGCCAAGTTAGCCGTAGCGATATGGAAACTTGGGGAGAATACTGGCGATTTACAACCCTTTCAACTCGAAAGTTATTTTCTGAAGCTTTTCCAGCAGACCAGATCGAAGTAGAAGCATATGGCAATGTATTGGCTGCAATGTCATTTTTACAAGGATTAGCCGTCGAGGAACTGCGCCAGGAAGAACTAGACTACTTCGATCCTGACTATGAATTGTTAATTAGCGTAAGGGCAACTAAACCAGAGGTAAATCATGACAATACCTGGAGTGAAAGTACCTGGAGCCAATCGGATACGAGGGTTTGCTCGTCACTGTCGCAACCAACTTCAACCAGGGTCGCTGATCCTGCTCTATCATCGGGTCACTGACGTGAGTTGTGACCCTTGGGGATTGAGCGTAACACCCCAGCACTTTGCCGAGCAATTGCAAGTTTTGCGCCAATATACCCAGCCAACACAATTGCGGCGATTGAGCCAAGATGTAGCAGAAGGCAAACATCATCGCCGTAACGTGGTCGTTACCTTTGACGACGGCTACGCCGATAACCTCCACAATGCCAAACCAATGCTCGAACGCTATGACGTACCTGCGACTATCTTTGTTGCTAGCGGCTATGTCGATCGCGAACGAGAATTTTGGTGGGACGAGTTAGAGCGGCTATTTTTGCAACCTGGATCTTTACCCCAGCAACTAGAGCTAAATATCAATGGCTGTCAATATCAGTGGGATTTGGGAGAATTTGCCAATTACGCCGGATCGACATACCAGCAGCATCGCCATTGGAAAGCAGAACGGGAAGAGCCCCCCACCCCGCGCCAGTTGGTCTATTACGAGATCTGGAAACTACTGCGCGTTTTACCCGCAGGCGATCGCGATCGCATTTTAGATCGACTGCTAGCGTGGGCGGGAATGACAGCAGGTAGCCGTTCGACCCATCGTTCTCTCGCCTTGGCAGAAGTAGCAGCTCTAGAGCGGGGATCGCTCGTTGAAGTCGGCGCTCACACGATCGCGCATCCATTTCTCTGCTCTCTGTCCTTATCTTCGCAGCAAGAAGAAATTTACCACAGCAAAGCTCAACTGGAAGAACTGCTCGGACACGAGGTGACAAGTTTTTCCTATCCCTTCGGCAATTACACCTCAGACTCGGTGGCGATCGTCCGCGATGCTGGCTTTAACTGTGCCTGTGCCACGATTCACGCTAGCGTCCAACGCCATAGCAATCTGTTTGAGCTGCCCCGCATCGAAATTCAAGACTGGAATGGAGAAGAGTTTGCTAGGAGGCTATCGCGTTGGTTCGATGTTTGAACAGTTATCAGTCAAGAGTGACTTGTGGCTGGTGGAACCAGTAGTAAGTGGGGTGTGGGGTGTAGGGTGTGGGGTGTAGGGTGTGGAGATTGTAAATTTCTTTCTTTGCGACTCTCCGCGACTCTCCCTCAGCAACCTGGCGCTCCCGATCGCTCCCTCAGCCTTCTTCCCCGACTCCCGACTCCCGACTCCCGACTCCCGACTCATGCAGCTACTTGTTTCAATTATTACTATATTTTTAAATGCTGAGGATTATATTGAAGAGGCGATCGCCAGCGCGATCGCTCAGTCATACGATGTTTGGGAACTGTTACTGGTTGATGATGGTTCTACGGATGGCAGTAGCAAAATTGCTCGCGACTATAGCGATCGATATCCTGAAAAAATTCGCTATTTAGAACATTCAGGGCATGAAAATCGCGGTATGAGTGCCTCGCGCAATCTGGGGATTCAGCACGCACGAGGGGATTACATCGCCTTTTTAGATGCGGATGACGTTTATTTACCCGATAAAATTGCCCAACAAGTTGCAATTTTAGAGTCTCATCCTGAAGTTGGCTTGGTTTGCGGCAGAACGAAATGGTGGTACAGCTGGACGGGAAACGAGAGCGATCGCTTGCGAGATTTTCTCCAAAAGTATGCATTACCTTTGAATACTGTGATTTCTCCACCTGCCATTCTGATTCTATTTTTAAAAGATGAATGGGCTTCACTTTGCGATATTTTGGTGCGTCGCCAAGCTGTTGAAACTGTCAATGGATATGAAACATCTTTTCGCGGTATGTATGAAGACCAAGCCTTTCATGCCAAACTCTGCTTGAAATATCCAGCTTTCGTATCGAGCCAATGTTGGTATCTCTATCGCCAGCACTCCCAAGCCTGTACTACTGACTCTCACGTTAGTGGCAAAACTCTAGCAGCGCGACAAATTTTTCTGACGTGGCTAGAAGACTATCTTGCTAAGTCAGGATTGCAGCAATCGGAAGTTTGGCGAGTCGTCCAACAGCAACTTTTTCCTTACCGTCATCCCCACCTACACCGACTCTGGTTGAAGTGGCGGTTTGGCATTGTGTGGCGCGGACAAAAGATGTGGAAAAAATTCGGTTCTGTTTTTAATTTTAACTTTTAACTTTTGATTTTTCATTATGCGTTTTATTATTACTGGCGGCGCGGGTTTTATTGGTTCTCACCTAATAGAAACATTATTGACACAAGGTCACGAAGCGATCGCTGTCGATAATTTAATCTCAGGTAAGCGGCAAAATCTGCCACAACATCCGCAATTGATATTTATTCAAAAAGATATTCTTGCTTGCCAACCAGAAGACTTTCCCCATCCAATTGACGGCATCATTCATCTAGCTGCAACTCCATCAGTGACAGAATCTTGGCTGCAACCGTTAGTATCTCACCGTAACAACCTCTCAGCTACCCTAGCTGTGATTCATCTGTGTCAAGCTTTAAAAATTCCCAAACTCGTTTTTGCCAGTTCCGCTGCTGTTTATGGCAAACAGAGGACTTTACCAATTGTGGAAACTCTTACCCCTATTCCCATTTCTCCTTATGGTTTGCAAAAATTGACCAGCGAACAGTATGCCAGTTTGTTTGCAGCGCAGATTGGCTTTTCCTTTATCGGACTGCGGTTATTTAATGCCTTCGGTTCCCGCCAAATTCCAAATTCTCCCTATTCTGGGGCGATCTCGATTTTTGTGGCTGCTATGCAGCAAGGACTGCCGATCGCCATTTATGGTGATGGTACGCAAACGAGAGATTTTATCTATGTCAAAGATGTTGCCGCTGCTTTTACCCAAGCCGCGATCGCTCCTCTCGAACCTGGTTCTACCTACATTTGTAACATCGGTACAGACAATTCTATTTCCCTCAATCAACTTGTAGAAATTTTAAAACAGTGTTTTCCCAATTGGCGATCGGACATAAAATACTTCCCTTCCCGCCTCGGTGATATTCAACACTCCCAAGCCGATATTTCCCAAGCTAATTTACTCCTAAATTTTCAACCGCAATGGTCAGTTGCATCAGGTATGAAAGACTTTGTTAAAGGGAGCAGTTTTCAGTGACCAGTTATCAGTTATCAGTTATCAGTTATCAGCGCTCGAGCAAGTTCTAGCTACCTCTTACCTCTCGCCTCTTAACCAATGACGAATGATAAATGACAAATGACTAAACTATTAATTATTTTTCCTTCTGTAGAAAGGGGTGGGGCGGAGGAATACGCTCTAACTATTGCCGGTGATGCTCGAAAGCAAGGTTGGCAGGTTCATGCAGCTTTTCCTAAAACTCCTCAAACAACTTCTCTCGCTCAAGATTTTCAGCAGCAAAAAATTAGCTATCACTATTTAGAAATAGCTGAAACTTATACTCGAAAACTCAGAACTTTACGTCAATATTTGCCCGATTGCTTGCGAACGCTCTCCTTGTTTTTACAACTTCAACCCGATGCAGTTATCGTCGTTCTTCCTTGGGTAGACCGCAGTTTAGGTACTATTTTTGCTTGCGCTTATTTAAATATTCCTACAGTGGTGGTGTTTCAGCTAGTTCCTTGTCACATTACCTTAAGCCAGTGGCAATTAACACTTTACAATTGGTCGAGAGTTAGAAATCAACAATGGGTAGCTGTTTCCCAAGATAGTCAAAAGTTAGTTGGTAAGATATTCCAGATGCCAGTTAGTGAAGTGAAATGTATCTATAATGGGACGAAATTAGAGGTAGACAAGAAGCAAAGCCTGCAAGAGATTGTAGCGCTGCGCGATCGCCTCCGCCAAGAATTAGAATTACCGTTAACTAGCCGTTTAGTTTTAACTGTCGGTCGGCTGAATCAACAGAAAGGTTATAGCGACCCGATCCCCATTATTCCCGCGATCGTGAAAGAATTTCCTGAAGTCAAGTTTATTTGGGTAGGAGATGGAGAACTGCGATCGCAGTTAGAAGCAGAAGTCAAAGTAACAAAAATCGAAGCATCTGTACTGTTTCTCGGCTATCGAGCTGACATACCACAGTTACTCAAAGCCGCCGATCTCTTTTTATTTCCCAGTCATTATGAAGGATATCCCTTTGCTTTATTAGAAGCAATGGCTGGCGGTCTGCCAATTGTTGCTTCTAATGCTAATCCTATGCCAGAAATAATTACGGATCGGTTAGATGGTTTATTATTTCGTAAGGGCGATCGCCACGATCTTTTAACAAAGCTAAAGTGGGCTTTGCTAAACCCTCTTTTGATGCGAGGTATGGTAGAAAATGCCAAACTGCGAGTTTGCGAATTCTCTGCAACTAAAATGAGTTGCGAAACTCTGAATTTAGTGCAGCAATTAATTAATGTAAAACAGGAGACAGAAAATAGAAAACATAACGCTGCCTGAGTTAACCATTTTTATTCGATGCAGTGCGATCGATAACCAATTATCTCAAGAGAACCATGAATTATTTTAATTATTTACAAATTTCGGTGTTTGACAAAGTGAGAATAATATGCACAATTTAAAGGTGATTTTTCTGCCTTGGTGGTCGAGAAATCCTTATCAGCAGCTTTTAGTAACGCATCTTCAAGCATTGGGCGTAGGCGTAAAAACTTTTAGTAATAATGGAAAAATCTTTCTGACTCCAGAGGTTATCCGCTGGCGACCAGATGTTATTCATTTCCACTCACTATATCCATTCTATCTATCATCAAATCTGCTGGCTTTTGCGCTCAAGTTTCTATTATTTTTTGCTCAGCTCGTATTTTTAAAATTTGTTGGAATTAGAATTATTTGGACGATTCACGATTTAAAAAACCACGAAAACATGCAAGTGCGTGCGGAGCGAATTTATAGTATTTTTTTTGCTATATTTGCCGATGCTATTATTACCCATTGCGTACAAGCAAAACAGACGGTCATTAAATCATTTCATGTCTTCAATAAAAGTAAAGTTTTTGTTGTTTCACATCCCCACTACATCAACTACTATGAAAATAATATAGACCGCGAGACAGCGCGAAAAAAATTAGGTATAACAGATGCCGAACTAATTTTTTTATTTCTGGGATTGATTCGGGCTTACAAAGGCGTTCCCGAACTCATCGATGCTTTCAAGCAGCTACAACAAGACAAAGTTTATTTAGTTATTGCTGGTAAAGCATCTGAGAAATTAACTCAACAGATTCAGCAGCAAGTGCAAGATTGTCACGAAATTAAATTTATTCCTGGTTTTGTAGCTGACGAGCAATTACAAATCTATATGAATGCTTGCGATGCGATGGTACTGCCATACCGAGATATCTTAACCTCGGGTTCGGTAATTTTAGCTATGTCCTTCGGTCGTGCGTGTGTCGCTCCCCGTAAAGGCTGTATCAGCGAAGTGGTCAGTGACTTAGGAGGGTTTCTCTACAATCCAGAAGAAACGGACAGTTTGTTGTATGCTATGAAAGATGCAATTCAACACAAATCTCAGTTGCAACAAATAGGCGATCGCAACCGCCGAGTAGTGGAGCAGTGGAGCTGGGATAGCTTTGCACGCATGACACTACAAATTTATCAGCATCGATCTCGATCGACATCGAGCTTGCGATCGCCCGTAGATTAAATTTTGTCCATACCAAGCGGTTAGCGAGGAAAGACAAAATGTATGGTTTAACAGAGGTTAACTTGTATAGTTTGCTGAGCAGAACGGCATGAGCCTACGTACTCAAGTCATGCGAGGCGGAACATTCTTAGTTCTGCGCCAAGCATTAGGCATGATTCTCTCTTTGGGAGGTGTTTTACTACTTACCCGCATTTTAGGTCCGAAAACATACGGGCTTTACTCTGCCACGCTAAATATTTTTGTCTACGTTCAAAGTCTCAGTCAGTTAGGAATTGAGATTTATCTGGTGCGACAGAAAGATGAAGAAGACATCAAACTTTATCATCAAGCCTTTACCTTGCTGCTCTTACTGGCGATAGGAGGTACTGGCATATCTCTCATAGGGATACCCTTACTACAAGAGTGGGTACGTCTAGAAGGATTTAGCGATGTGGCTCGCGTCATGTTTCTGGGTCTGCCAGTCGTGTTGCTGAGCCAAGTTCCTTTGGCAAGACTAGAGCGACACTTGGATTACAAACAAGTCGCTTTGATCGAACTGAACGGTCAGTTCGTTTACTACTTAGTTGCCCTTCCCCTGGCTTTTCAGGGAGCTGGTGTCTGGTCGCCTGCGATTGGATGGTGGATGCAACAAGTTATGACTCTAGGACTACTTTACTGGCGGGCAGATTATCGCCCTCGTTGGCATTGGCAACCAGATGTGATTCAGCAAATGCTGAGCTACAGCGTTGGCTACTCTGCTTCCTCCTGGGTTTGGCAACTACGTAACCTGGTCAACCCTCTAGTAGTCGGTAGGTATGCAGGTGCGGAAGCAGTAGGATTTGTCGCCTTAGCGATTCGGATTGTGGAAGTCCTGAGTTTTGTCAAAACCGCAACTTGGCGATTGTCGATCGCAGCTTTGGCTCGTCTCCAAGGCGATCCCGTGCGACTCGGTAAAGCAGTGAGCGAAGGTATGAGCCTTCAGATCTTAGCGCTGGGTCCTCTGTTAGTATTCGTTAGTTGGCTCAATCCTTGGCTGATACCGTTGTTGTTCGGTCAGCACTGGTTGCCAGTCATTCAAATCTATCCTTTTATTGCCCTCAGTTACCTCAGCAACGCCGTGTTCAATCTCCATTGTTCTGTGCTTTACGTCTTGCAGCGCAACTGGGAAGTGACAGCTTTTCACTTAGCACACATTATCTTGTTTGCTGGCACGGCGTTGGTTGTAACCTCTCATTTTAATGGCTTCGTTGGATACGGTTGGGGAGAGGTAGCGGCTTTAGCTAGCTATGCCGTTCTCCATGTTTTTGTCGTGCAGCATATTAAACGTCCTACCTATCGCTTACCTATAATTTGGTGGCTAGCTTTGGTAGGAGCTTTATTTATTTACCAATTGGGTTGGTGGTCGGCTTTAGGTTTGATCGCGCTGTTTTGTATGCCTGCTACCTATCGGCAGTTGAAATACTACATCGACAGCCTGCGGCAAGCTCGATCGGAGCGTTAGCATCACTTGACAAAAATCAGTCATAAGTCAGCCATAAGTCAGTTAAAACAAGGCAAATTTATGCGTTTCAAAGTATCCATAATTGTACCCACATATAATAGTGAGGACTATATTGCCAGGGCAATAAAATCTGTATTGCAACAGACAGAATCTCAAGTAGAAATTATTGTGATAGACGATGCTTCTGTTGATGCTACCGTACAAGTGGTACAACAGTATAAGTGCGATCGCCTCCAATTACTGATAAATGATGGCAACCGGGGACCTAGCTACAGCCGCAATCGCGGTATTGCCGCAGCTAGGGGAGAATGGATAGCTTTGCTAGATTCTGATGATTGGTTTGCCCCTGAAAGAATTGAAAAGTTGCTGCAAGTCGCTCTAGCAGAAGATGCAGATGTAGTAGCCGATGACTTATATCTGATTGCCAATCGGGCCAACCAGCCGTGGGGAACGAGATTTTCTGCTCCGCTAGGATTTGGTTGGCGACGACCTAAGTTTCAAGGAGTTACGCAAATCGATGCAGTAGATTTTATTGAAATGGATTTAGGTGTAGTGAAACCCATATTTAAACGTGATTTTCTCGTTCATCATAATTTGAGTTTCGATGACAATTTACGTTATGGAGAAGACTTTCAATTTTATTTGAAAGCTCTCATTTGTGGGGCAAAATTTATCATCCTTCCTCAGCCCTATTATTATTATTGCTCTCGTCCTGGCTCTCTGATTACTGATTATCTAACATGCCAGCAGCAAATGTATGTAGATATCGATCGCTTCCTTCAAGTCGATGCAGTTCAAAAAAACTTTGCTCTAATACGTTCTTTAACAAGAAGATATAAAATCGTTGGAACTCATTTAAGTATTAGTTTAGCTTACAACCAATTAAAAGCAGTGTTTAAAAGCGAAAAACTGTTCGCCGCGATCGCTAAAATTATTACCAATCCTCAGATCGTTGTCCTATCGATTTTACATATCATCAGAAACTTAACACAGCGAGCGGCTCCGCTGTGGGTTGCGCTATCTCGCAATTCAAAAAAAATCAGTTTAAATCGCATATAGAGCGAGTCTTTAGTCACAGTTTTACTAACTACGCGATCGCTATCGAATTTTAAAAACTTAACTTAAAAAGTTAAATTTTTCATAATGAAACTTTTACTTCGTGCGGAAAAGGTATTTACAGTTATATCGTTACTGACTCTGACGGGAGCTTGGTTTCCACGCCTGTATGAAATCGTCAGTGGAGAATCACTGATCGTACTCACATCTGAGGGAGTTGTAGCACTACAAATTCCTTTCTACTCGATTTATATCACTACATTTGCGCTCATATTGCTTCGATGGAAAAAAATTATACAAGCGCTGGTAAAAGGCAAGCTTTTATTATTACTAGTTGCGATCGCGATCGTCTCAATTTTATGGTCAGATGCACCTGCGATTACGCTGCGACGAAGTTTAGCCGTCTCAGGTGCGACTTCATTCGGCATCTATTTAGCTACACGATATAGTCACAAAGAGCAATTGCATCTATTAGCTTGGACTTTTGGAATAGCAGTACTATCTAGTATATTATTTACCATAGCGTTACCAGCTTACGCAATTGTTCCAGACCCAAATAGCGTAGCTTTAGGATCGGTTTGGCAAGGGATATATATCCACAAAAATGTTTTTGGTCGGATTATGACTCTAAGCACAATTGTCTTAGCAATTGTTGCTTTTAGTCCTTCTCAATCTCGATATTTAGCCTGGATCGCCTTGAGCCTTGCAGTCAGTCAAGTGTTACTGTCATTTTCTACTAGTTCTTGGATTATCTTAGCAATTGTTCTAGCACTATTTCCTTTATATCGGGCTTTGCGATGGAACTTTTCTTGGATGTTGCTACTATATATTGCCGTAGCACTATTCTGCGGTAGCTTAGCTGTTCTAATTACGAGCAATTTGGATCTTGTCTTAAATAGTTTGGGAAAAGATTTAACCTTGACTGGTCGAACCAAAGTTTGGTCTGCTGTTATCGACAAAATTGGCGAACGTCCTTGGTTGGGTTATGGATATAGCGCTTTTTGGCGGGGTAATGAAGGAGCATCTGCTTATGTTCGGCTAGCTAGTGGATGGAAAGTAGCTTTCTCTCATAACGGCTTATTAGATCTATGGCTCGATCTAGGATTTATTGGAGTTTCAGTTTACTTAATCGGTTTTTTTAAAGCTTTTACGCAAGCAATAACGTGGATGCGCTGGTCTAAAACATCTTATGGATTATGGCATTTAATCTTGTTAACGTTCATATTTTTAACTAATTTTTCTGAAAGCACAATTTTGAAGTCAAATGATATTTTCTGGGTGTTGTATACAGCAACATACTTTTCGCTGTCACAAAGCTCGATAGATGTTTAGCTTAGCTTAAAACTTCCGCCTATTTTTCAGCTATTAACTACTTGGAGCAAAAATGAATGTCCTCTAGCCTAGCAGTTTTTATCCCGAGTCTCGATGGTGGCGGAGCCGAAAGAGTTATGCTCAACCTCGCTGATGGTTTTGCTGCTCAAGGTGTAAAAGTTAGTTTAGTTTTAGTTAAGGCAGAGGGACCATATCTGTCGCAAGTATCTTCAAAGGTAGAATTAGTCACTTTGGGAAGTCGGCAGAAGTTACTGCTCAGCTTTCCCGATTTGATAAATTATCTGCGGCGAGAGCAACCTGTCGCAATGTTATGCGGACAAGAGGATGCCAATATAGTCGCACTTTGGGCAAAGCAACTGATGAAAGTATCGACTCAAATGGTCGCGATCGTCCACAATCATCTCTCACGCGATGCCCAAACTTCTACCCTACTCAAAAGACAACTGACACCTCATCTGGTACGTTGGTTCTACCCTTGGGCGGATAAAATTGTCGCTGTGTCTCAAGGGGTGGCTGAGGATCTCGTCGATATTGGTTTACCAAAAGACAAAATTCAGGCAATTTATAATCCCGTCGTAACTCCAGAACTGCACGACCGGGCAAGAGAAAGTATATCTCATCCTTGGTTTGCGCCAGACCAACCTCCAGTGATTATGGGAGCGGGAAGGCTAGAGAATCAGAAGGATTTTCCAACTTTGATCCGTGCTGTTGCTCAGTTACGGCAGCAGCGTCCCGTGCGGCTGATGATTTTGGGCGAAGGGACAAAACGACCTGAATTAGAGGCTTTGATAAGGGAACTCGGTTTAACAGATAGCGTTGCCATGCCAGGATTTGTGAGTAATCCATACGCTTATATGGCAAGGGCAAATGTTTTTGTCCTCTCGTCGATCTGGGAAGGTTTTGGTAACGTGCTAGTAGAAGCGATCGCAGTTGGAACTCCGGTGGTTTCTACTAATTGCAAAAGTGGTCCGGCAGAAATTTTAGAACATGGCAAGTATGGCAATTTAGTCGCCGTAGGGGATGTCATGGGGATGGCTGAGGCGATCGCCCAGACGCTAGACTGTCCGCCAGCATCTACTGAATTACAGCGTCGAGCCGAGCGATTTTCTACTGCAAAAGTTTTGGCAGAGTATCGACAGATTCTACAAATAACCTAGTACAAAAGTCAAATATTCGTACGGGCGGGTTTGTTTGCAAATGTTACATGTTCAGGTAGGATTGGTTGTTGAAACCCGCCCGTACAAAAGTCAAACATTCGTAGGGGCGGGTTTGTTTTCAAATGTTACATGGTTTGCGCAGATTTTGCTGTGGAAACCCGCCCGTACACCAATTTAAAATCGTGGGAATTAGCATATGAAAAAGAGCGGTGAAAAACAAATTAATGTTCTCATGGTGGGAGACAGCTTATCTAAGCAGGGAGGAATTGTCACTTTAGAAAAGTA
Organism: Scytonema millei VB511283; assembly: GCF_000817735.3. NCBI lineage: Bacteria > Bacillati > Cyanobacteriota > Cyanophyceae > Nostocales > Scytonemataceae > Scytonema > Scytonema millei. The sequence continues at coordinate 401,267 of NZ_JTJC03000002.1, forward strand.
TATGCTGAAACACGCTCCTGCTAACGTGCAAATTCAACATATTGGTACGGCAGTTGATGGTTCGGCAATGCAAAAGGCTTTTGGGTTTGCGATCGCCTTGGTGCGGGTTATCTTGGTACTACTGACGAAAAAAGTGGATATCGTTCACGCGCATGTAGCCGAGAGAGGCAGTGCTTATCGCAAATCAATCGTGACTTTAATTGCTAAATTCTTATTTCGTAAACCCGTGATTTTACATTCTAATAGTCCTGAGTTTCATGAATTTTATCAGGGGTTATCTTTGAATGTTAGACAAGGGTTGCTGTGGGCATTTAGTCAGTGCGATCGCTTCATTACTGTTTCCGATAGTTGGCGTAATTTCTATGTGGATAAATTTGGTTTAAAACCAGAACAAGTTTTGGTACTGGCTAATCCAATTGAATTACCAATTCAAGTTCCTCACCGAGAACGGGCGAACCAAATTAATCTTGTTTTCTTAGGACGCATCGGACAGCGTAAAGGCACTTTCGATCTGATTCGCGCTTTTGCCATGTTACCTGAGCCGATAAGAAACCAAGCAAATTTAATCTTGGCAGGAGATGGAGAGGTTGACAAAGCCCGCGATTTAGTCACGAGCTATCATTCAAATATTAGTAATATTAGCGATCGCATTACTATATATGACTGGCTCAATCCAAAGCAACGAGATGCTTTATTAACCAAAGCGCATGTCTTTATTTTACCTACTTACAATGAAGGATTGCCCTTAGCTTTGCTAGAAGCAATGGGATGGGGATTACCTGTCATCACAACGCCAGTAGGGGGGATTCCCGATTTGATTGTCTCGGGAAAAAATGGTTTATTAGTCCAACCTGGAGATATTCAACAACTTTCCACTGCTATTGAATCGCTGATTCAGGATGAAAACTTGAGACTTGCTTTGGGTAGTGCGGCGAGGGAATGCGTCACGCCTTTGGATGTCAAAAGTTATTTCAGTTTCCTATTGCAAATCTACGATCTAGTATTAGGCTTTCAGGAAAATCAGTAGTCAAAAGTCAAAATGTATAGAGTTAATAGTAGCGAGCAATGCGATCGCCCTGAGAATAGAAGTTAAAAGTGTAACAGCTTACATACCAGAAAGTAGGTAGCAGTAATAATTGGTATAAGAAAACTTATCAACCAATTTTAAAGAAAAAATTAAATAACTGTGTCTGTCCGAAAAGTAGGTTTATAACCTCGCTGTTTCCAACCTAGATTTTTTCGGTAAAACCAATGAATCATCGGCAAATCACAAGACGGCTAGCAATTGCTCTAGGGTTAAGTACCTTTGCAGGTGTAAGCGTATCACCACTGCTGAAACTTGACAATTTGAGCCAACAGGCTGAAGCAGTAGAAAGTGGAACGCAAGATTTTACGATTGTCGGCAATGCAAGTTTACGCGATCGAGCAGCAGCCAAAAGATTTCTTTTTGGAGCAGCAACAGGATACCATAAACTAACCAACGATGCAGCGCTGAATGCGAAATTTCGCCAAGATTGTGCCATTTTAATGGCAGAAGAAGATTTATTATGGGGTGCGCTTCGTCCAGATGCAGACACTTTTGCCTTTACCAAAGGTGATTGGCTAATTGATTACGCTCGCCAACACAAAATGTTAGTTGGTGCTACTCATTTGGTATGGCATGAATATATGCCTCAGTGGTTGGAAGAAAAGCTGAATAAGCAAAATGCCGAACAGATCCTACTGCAACATATCAATAAAGTTGTGACACGCTATGCTAAAAAGATTCATTTTTGGTCTGTAGTGAACGAAGCAATCTTAACTTCCGATAAACGACCGGATGGATTGCGAAAAACGCCGTGGTTAGAATTTTTAGGACCCGATTATATTGAGATGGCATTTCGTGCTGCTGCTGCCGCAGATCCGCAAGCTTTGTTGCTATATAACGACAACGCTTTGGAATACGATATTCCCTATCATGACGAAAGACGAGCAGCGGTATTAAAATGGTTGGAAAGATTGAAAGCTAAAGATACTCCCATACACGGTTTAGGTTTACAATCTCATATAGGCAAATTAGATAATTTTAGCCCCAAAAAACTGAAAACTTTTTTGCGTGATGTTGCTAGTCTGGGTTTAAAGATCGTTATCACTGAAATGGATGTTGGAGATGCAGGAATGCCGACAGACATTAAAGTACGCGATCGCATGGTTGCCGAAGTTTACAAACAGTTTCTCTCGGTAGTCTTGGAGGAACCAGCGGTTTTGGGCGCAATTACTTGGGGATTGAGCGATAAGTATACATGGCTTTCTAACTATGCACCTAGAGAAGACGGCACGCCAGTACGTTCGCTACCATATGATGCTGAGATGAATCGTAAGTTAGCTTGGAATGGGATTGCTCTTGCTTTCGAGCAGCTGAAACAACGTCGTAAATCTTCTAAACTTTGGCTGGCATGGAGAAGACTCCAAACACAAGTTTAAAAGTGAAAGTTGTTTGACCAATTTTTTATGTCTACGCCGCAGAAGATCCCCCCAACCCCCTTTTTAAGGGGAGCATTGTTGCCCTGGTTATTAAGGAAAGCATTGTTTCTCTCTCATTAACACAATCATTTTTACCCCTCATCAAGGAAAGCATTATTTCCCATTATTTCCCCCCTTGATAAGGGGGGTTAGGGGGGATCGGAGCTTTGCCATAACAAACAGAATTAGTGTCCCCCCTTATTAAAGGGGATTAGGGGGAATCGCATCTTTGCCATAACAGGCAGAATTAATGCTACTGGCTAGCAATGAGTAGCACACTTTTTTTATCTAAAACTCACGACGAGAGAACACAATAATTGCGATCGCCAACATTAATACTGTATAAACCACACCATAGATAGCATTAGTTATCAGCGTCATTGCATCGGGTAAGGCAGAAAAACCATAAACAGCTTGATTTTTTAAGTCTAGTCGCGATAGATCGGGTAAGACAAGATACAAATTTCTCACTAATTGTTCGATCGCAGGATTTTTGCTCAAGCGTCCAAACTCTAATAAATCTTGACTCAAATTTCCCATCAAATAAATACCAAAACAGAGTAAAGTAGCTAGTACTGTACTGGTAAATACTCCTAAAACTAGTGCGATCGCAGTTATTAAAGATAACTGCAAGAATAAATAAACGACTGCTAAAAGTATGCTACCTAGCGGATAAGCCAACTGATTTAATTGCAGCAGAGCCAGGAAAATAACTGTCATGGCTGTCACCAAAGCACCTAAAACAGCTGCTAGTCCTAAATGTTTGCCCGTAATAAACTCGCTATGACTGATAGGTTTAGCAATTAATACCAACACGGTACGTTTTTCAATTTCTTTATTCACCAATCCCGTACCGACAAACACCGCGACAATTAAACCTAAAACATTCATCGCCGCCAAACCAAAATCCAGAATAATTTTATCCTCTGCCCCCCCGGCAATTTGGGGAATCAGCATCACCGCCCCACCCAAGAGTAAAGCATATAGAGCGATGATATAGAGAATGCGATCGCGCACCACTTCCCGAAACACATTCGAGCCAATTGTAAACACCCTAGTTGGATTCATATTGTCAGTTATTTAGTGGTTAGTGGCTAGTGGCTAGTGGCTAGAAAAGATTAGTCACCAGTCACTAGCCACTCCTTGCTTGTGGTTGGTGGCTAGAAAAGATTTAATTACTAGTCACTAGTCACCAGTCACTAGCCACTCCTTTACTGTTTTAACTGTTGTAATTGCTAATGCCCAGAGGATAGAGGCTTCAGTTACAATTACAATCTAAGACGGCACGTCAAGAGGGGATGACTGTGAGTAGGAATGGGATCGGAATAAAAACGGCGCAGGTGCGATCGCAGCGGGTTGTCGGTCAAATTCACGTCTACGATGGCGCGGGCAAAGGTAAGTCTCAAGCGGCTTTAGGCGTGGTTTTGCGATCGATTGGCTTGGGAATTCACAGCCGCAACGATACCCGCGTCTTGCTACTGCGGTTTCTTAAGGGACCAGGACGGGCTTACGATGAAGATGGGGCAATTAAGGCTCTACAACAAGGTTTTCCTCATTTAATCGACCAAGTACGGACGGGACGAGCCGAATTTTTTGGTCCCGATGAAATTACCCGTTTTGATCGCCTAGAGGCGCAGCGGGGCTGGGATATTGCTAAAGGGGCGATCGCTTCTGGTTTATATTCCGTGATCGTTTTGGACGAACTCAATCCGGTGTTAGATTTAGGTTTGCTACCCGTGGATGAAGTTGTCAGCGTTCTCCAGTCCAAGCTAGAAGAAATCGAAATTATCGCTACAGGACGCGGCGCACCCCAAAAACTGCTCGATATTGCCGATCTGCACTCGGAAATGCGCCCGCACCATCACCCTACAGCTGAGATGCAGGGAATTGCTGGAATTGAAATCTATACGGGGGCGGGTAAAGGTAAGTCTACCAGCGCCCTGGGTAAGGCACTGCAAGCGATTGGCAGAGGGATTAGTCAAGATAATTCCCACCGCGTTCTGATTATGCAATGGCTTAAAGGTGGTAGCGGCTACACTGAGGATGCCGCGATCGCGGCTTTACAACAAACTTATCCGAATTTGGTCGATCATCAGCGCTGCGGACGCGATGCGATTGTCTGGCGCGGACAACAGCAAGAACTCGACTATGTAGAAGCCGAACGCGGTTGGGAAATTGCTAGAGTGGCGATCGCTTCTGGTTTATACAAAACTATTATCCTCGACGAGCTGAACCCAACTGTAGATTTAGAATTGCTGCCAATTGAGCCAATTATGCAAGCGCTACTGCGCAAGCCCCGCGATACGGAAATTATCATCACTGGGCGCTGTCACACTCCCCCCGCTTATTTCGACTTGGCTGAAGTTCACTCCGAGGTATACTGTCACAAGCACTATGCTAATAGTGGAGTAGAACTCAAAAGCGGCGTTGATTTTTAATGGTTAATGGTTGATGATACTGAACGCTAGGCAATCTTCGACTCCCGGCTCCCGTACGGACGGGTTTTGACCAAAGATTTACTGCCTCAATTGTCCAGCTATTTGCTAAACCCGCCCCTACAACTCCCCACACAATGGAAAACACTCAAACATTAGATCTGATTACTGGTGGCATTGCGATCGCGATCCTAATTGGCGGTTATTTGATGATGTTCACCGATATTTTTACTAGGAAAAAGAAGTAGTTTCTTCTGTTGAAAGTATTGATATAGCTTGGTTTGAGCGCTAGCTCTTGTAGCATTTTTCGATTTTTACGAGTTGTTTAGTGTTGACTAAACAACCTAAATGCTATACTGTTATTATTGCTAATAGCAAGAAAATTTTATGACTTAAGAACTGAAAGCAACAAAACAAGCTAAAGGGAAACTGAGTCATCATTGGCAGGTTATCTAAAAATTGCGCGAATTTCCTAGCCTTTAGCTGCAAAGCACAAAAACAAGGCAAATTTTATGTATTATCAAGCAGGAATACCTGATATATAGCTATTTTTTCTGAAACGCTTTATTAAGATTTAGCGTTATGGCTGTCATTGGTCATTAGTCATTGGTGACTGACTGATAACTTTGGTGACTGACAACTACTGACAATAATAGCTGTTGCCTTCAGTTGCCGCGATCGCAGCGAATAAATTTAGAGTGTTTCTGTCTAAAGTTATAGCTGGCACTGAACATAGGTTTTAAATCTTTTCTCGTCGATTTCAGCTTCTCTTCTGATAACCGCTAGTTTTCTTTTGGAAGGCGATCGCAGTTATAAGGGTTTAGTATTGCCATATTCTTATATGGTGAAGTCTACATAGACATAAATATTTTTTGCGCCTATTTTTCGGACTTGAGTTAAGCCTGAAAATATCTGGCGTTTGAATCAGTTTTGGTTTGTGGTGGGCGCTGCCGTCTTACTTAGTGGTGGGCGCTGCCCACACGACTATTTCTGGTGTTTAAATCAGTTTTGGTTTGTAGTCGGCGCTGCCCACCCTACTAAGTTATTAGTTGCTATTGATAACTGATAACTGATAACTGATAACTGATAACTGATAACCAACCAATTACCATTAGATGAAAAGTTATGCTGACACGCAGAAACTTCATCGAACAAGCAATTATTACTCCGATTCAAGCTGTAGCAGCCACCAAACTTTGTCACTTTCTGCCAATTAACTACAAACCAAAAGTAGTTATTATCGGTGCAGGAATATCGGGACTGGCAGCAGGATATTTCTTATCTCAAAAAGGTATCGATATAACAATTTTAGAAGCACGTTCCCGTTTAGGAGGGCGTGTTTATTCACAAACAATAGATGCAGGTGAAAACTTAACTATCGAACTAGGTGCAGAGTGGATTGGTGCTTGCCACCAGCGAGTCATTTCTCTTTGTCAAGAATTGGGGTTAGAATTACAAAATAATCAATTTCATACTCATTTGTTATATCAAGGTAAATATTTTCGTCAAGATGAATGGGATTTTTCCGACGCTTGGTATGACAAATTAGAAATTTTGTTAAAGGCTTACTCCAATTTAAGCGAATTCGATAAAATGAAATTGGATAAGATTGACTTGTGGCGTTATTTAGTTGACAACGGTATTAAAGATAAAGACTTAGATTTTATTGAACTAATTAAAAGTACTGATTTTGGCGAGAGTATTCGGTTCGCTTCTGCTTTTATTGCTCTAGATGAATATGTCGAATCGCAAGAAACATATCATATGGATTATAAAATTAAAGGAGGCAATAGTAAATTAGCGCAAGCTTTAGCAGCTAGAATTGGGCGAGATAAAATTTTACTAAATCGTCCAGTTGTGGCAATCGAACAAACAGGGCGATCGGTAACAGTCACCTGTGCCAATGGAGATAAAATTAGTGCAGATAAAGTTATCTGTACTCTGCCAACGACAGTGATGAAAAGTATTCGCTGGAATCCAGCGTTACCAGAAGACAAATTAGAAGCGATCGACGCATTACAATACAGTCGGATCAATAAATATGCCACGTTATACGATCGCAGATTTTGGCAAGATGAAAGCTTTGACTTAATTACCGATGGACCCGCTCATTATTTCTATCATGCTACCAAAAATCAAGCTTCTACCAAAGGCGCATTAGTCTCTTACACGATTGGCGATAAAGCCGATATCTTTGCTAGACAATCCGAACTGGGGAGAAATGCATTAGTTGAAAGTGCGTTAAAACCTATCTTTGGCGATACCGAACGGTATGCTCTAAAACGAATCAATCACTATTGGGGAAATGATGAGTTTGCCAAAGGAAGTTATGCTTTCTACGGTAAAAATCAGTGGTTTAATATTCGTCCAGTCTTGCAAAGAAGATTTAAACACGTTCACTTTGCAGGGGAACATATAGCTGATTGGCAGGGATATATGGAAGGGGCAATTGAGACGGGTGAAGCCGCCGCCGCTGCTATTTAGAGATGACTCTAGAATATTTAACATAACTGGAACATTAATAGAGACGCATGATGGAAAGTTGCCCTATTGATTTTAATTGCGCTGACATGGGTCTAACCGACGAAGGTTGTCTAAATCGTCTAACTTGCATTGTACATGCAGCTTATACCAACCTGTATATACCAGCGGATGACTGGGATGACTGGGAGGAAGAACTTGCTGTCTGTGAGCGAGACATAGAGCTTCGTCCTAATGATTTCCGGGCTTGGGAAAAGTTGGGCAATGTGTTGGAGAAACTAGGGCGAGATGAAGAAGCACTCGCCGCTTGCGAGCGAGCCATAGAGATTCGTTCCTATGAATACTTCGCTTGGGGCTTGCAGAGCAGAGTGTTGGAGAAACTGGGGCGAGATAAAGAAGCACGCGCCGCTTGTGAGGAATCCATATCTTGTATAAAGTTCTGGCGCAGTCGCCTAATCAATTCCAGTGTGCAGACTTGAGCTTGCTTACCCTGAAGTGAGTTGGTCTACAATCAACCGGGCTTTAGCTCGGCTGCGTTCTCCAGGTCAAATCCACTACATTAAGCGGGGTCGAAATACATTTTGGGAAAAAATACCAAACAGACACGATCGATCCGATCGTTTGAGGGATGTCGAGCGGATTGTTTGCGCCTGCGAGCAGTATTGGATGAAATCTATGATTAAAAAGAAGGACTTTTGTATCGCTTTAAGACAGACTCCGTAAAACTATCCTTAAGGCGATCGATCGCCACAAAACGTAAATCGCGCATTTGATGAATTAACCTGACATCTTTTTGCTTAAAATTGAGAAATTCTAGCCCTTGTTCTCGACCGCTCATCAAAAAATCATTAATCGCTACGCGGTAATTCTTATCTTTATCGAGGGGTTCGCCGTCAATCATCCAAGTCCCAACATCGGGCTTCTTACTCGCATTGGCTGTTTGTAAAAAACCGCCCGTACCTCTGTTAGCTTGTCCTTGTTCTAAAACTTTTTCTAACAAACTTCCCTTTATTTCGACAGCTAAAACTTTACCACCAAATGGCAAGACTCGAATCATATCGTATTGGGTAATTATTCCTGGGGGAATGAGATCGTCAATCCGAATCGAACCACTGTTAAATATAGCTAAATCTGCTTGATAAACCTCTCGCAACATCGCTTGAGCGATTAATGCGGTGAGGTTAGTGGCGCGATTGCGGACGCTAGATTCTAAACCATCTAAAGCAATATTTGTCGTGGCGATCGCCTCTTCTGGAGCAAAGCCATCTGCCCTAAATCCCTGATATGCTTTTTCTATCCATGCATTCACGACTTTCGCCACGCGAGGATCTTCAGGAATTGCTTCTGTAACTGACTGTAATTGAGAATCTACTAATAGTTTTTTTGTCTCAGTATTGTAACGCAAATTGTGAATATAAACGCTACGCGCATTTGCATCGGCTTTAAATAAAGGTGTAAAATCGTTCCCGCGCCATTGTTGAATATTTTCATGTTCGTGTCCCCCTAAAATCAAGTCAATTTCTGGAACTTCTGCGGCGAGTTTTTGGTCTTGAGCGAGATTTAAATGAGTTAAAGCAACAATCAAATCGACTTTATCTTTAAGCGCTGCAACTTGAGTGCGGGCGGCTTGAATTGGATCGGCATAGCTGACATACCTTTGTTTGTTACTATCTATCGTTAATCCAATTAAACCAACTTTAATAACTGTACCTCGATCGCTTTTTACATTTAATATTTGCGATTCTGCCACACCAGGAAAAGACTTATCTTGACTATCCCTGACATTGCTAGATATCCACTTAAATTGAGATTCTTTGAGGCGTTGTAAAAACTCGGATTCGGCTAAATCAAATTCATGGTTGCCAAAGGTAGCGTAGTCGAAACCAACAGCATTCATCACCGCTACCATTTGTTGACCAGCCAAAGGTTTACCATTCACTTTCGCAGTCCCCAAAGCCGAGGGGCTAAAAGCATCTCCAGCTAGTACAGTGTAGGTACGAGGATTTTGGCTGAGTAATTCTTGTCGCAAAGTCGCAACCCGCGCTAATCCCCCTCGTTTTCCCCCTTCCACCGGGGCGATTTCATAAACATCGTTCAGATGTAGCAGAGCGATCTCCACTACCTCAGCCAACGCAGGGCTAGCGATACATAAAGCTACAATTTGCAGCACCAAACCCCACGCGACAGAGAATGATTTCATCTTCGGTTACATATTTAACGCCAAGCGTCTTTGTAACACAATCATCCCCAAATTGGTAAGCAAACAGGTGCTAGCAAGTCCCAGTAGGATGTATGTAGGAGCCATCACCACCCCAATTGATAGCCAGGTTGCGACGTGTAAAATCATGATTAGGGCAAAAAAGCCAGCTACTCCTGCTGCTTGCCAAACCCGCGCTTGAGGGTGGCGCAGCGCCGTGAAAATCATCGTCGCTATAGTAGCAATTAAAGTTGCTGGAACCAAAAAGGCACAGATACTAACGCAGTGGGTGCGCGAAAACTCCGCCATAATATGTAAATCCAACATTAGTTCTCCCGATCGCGTTGCCAAATATTACAACAGTTACCACCCCAGACTCTAGGAACTTTAAACTTTTTGAAACAATATGAGGGAGTAGGGAGCAGGGAGTAGGGTAAGAGATGAATGGTAACTGATAACTGATAAATGAATAATGCGATCGCTCGTTTTTTACATGATTAAGCGCTGGATTCAACGCAAGTTTCCAACTGTGAAGTGGTTGAAGACTCAACAGTTGGTAGGGTGGTTGCGCGATCGCACTCAGCCGCAGCCGCTTTTACTCGATGCCCGAACTGAGGCAGAATATCAGACTAGCCATCTTCCGCAAGCCCAGCGCATCGATCCGTATCATCCTAACTTAGAGGAAATTGCTGTGGATAAGGATGTACCTGTGGTCGTATATTGCTCTATCGGCTATCGCAGCGCCAGAATTGCCCAGCAACTCGAACAATCTGGATTTACGAATGTTTACAACCTCGAAGGCAGCATTTTTCAATGGGTGAATGAAGGCAACGCAGTTTTTCAAGGCGATCGCCCAACCGTTCAAGTTCATCCCTACAATGCTAATTGGGGCAGATTGTTAAAGGCTCGATATCGTGCTTCAGTTGACAGTTGACAGTTGACAGTTATCAGTAAGTAATATTTTGACTTTTGACTTTTGACTTCTTACCCTAGTCCTTTTTCAGTACAGACAGCATGTAGTGGAATGTCCCAAGGATCTGTGGGGAGTTGGGGTAGGTAGGCAAATTCAAATACAATGCCGATGGTAGGTTTCGATCGCCATACGGGAGAAGATAGGAGGCGATCGTAGTAACCGCCACCGTAACCTAAGCGATAGCCGCGATAATCGCAAGCAACTGCTGGAACGATGATTAAATCGACTGCTGAGGGTGATACGGTGGGAGTTGTGGGAAGGGGTTCGTAAATTCCATACGCGCCAACTTGAATTTCATCCCCAGGTTGCCAAATGTGCCAAGCTAAATTTTCGCCGACACAACGCGGCAGTCCCCAGTTGTAATGATTATGGTGAAATAAGGAATTTAGATCGGGTTCTTGACGACAACTGAAATAAGCGAGAATGGTTTTGCCTTGGCTAAATAAGGGTGAAGCAAGCAGATGGGAGACAATCCGATCGCTTTTTTCGCGCCATTCTTGCTGAGATAATGATTTACGTTTTTGAAGTAGCGATCGCCTCAACTCTACTTTATCCATGATTATTTATTTGTTATTACAAAACTCCGCGATCGCTTGAGCCTTAAGTTTTTCTAATGGAAAGCTATTAGGATAGGTCGAAAACATTAGCATAATACCTTGGAGCGTTGAGGAAAAATAAAGCGATCGCTGTCGCGGTTCTGCGACTCCAAGCCGGACAAACATGTCAGTCTGAATTTCAAATTGCCTTGCTTGCTCGTCCATCAACTTCTGGCTGTATTTTGCCACCACTGGATCGAGACGCGGTTGAGTAAACAAATTTAGATAGAATCGGAAGACTTCAGGTTGGCGGCTGACATCTTCGAGCGCGCCTTCAATAATATGCTGAATTTGTTCGGAAGGGGTTGTTTTGGCTACAGCCGCATTCATCACCACTAAAACATCGTTGATTCGGAGATCGACTAGCGCCGCCAGTAAATCTTCTTTGCCTTTAAAGTAGTGATAGAGCAGCCCTTTTGAGATCTGAGCTTGCTTGGCAACGTCATCAATTGACGTAGAATAGTAGCCCTTCTCACAGAACAGAGTCATAGCTGTTTTAAGAATCTGTTCTGTGGTGGCGCGACGGATGCGTTCGTTTTCGCTTGGAGTGCGTGGCATTAATATGAATATTGTTTATTCGCTCGGGAATTGAGTGATGAGACGATACACCTCTTTTAACTTTTGACTTTCTTACTCACCAACACAAATCCCCTCGTCTTACCTGACACCCTGTCTGTTGTGTCCATTGCTTGCCATAAATCCGTTGCTTTTACCCATACTGGGGGATATTTATAGCGAGAAACATCGAGAATTAAAAACCGATCTGTTTGTTGGTTATAGGCGGCGATAGGAGAAATATGTCCGCCTCTTTCTTGTCCAATTTTGCGACGTAAGTAATTAACCAAGACAAAGTTATTTTCTTGGCGTAAATTCTGTGCGACAAGCTGACGAAACTGCTCTAGATTAGTATCAGTACTGTGATAAACTTTAGCTTCTACAGCATAACTAGCAAGTAGCTGCCCTAACTGTTCTAAAGTCATACCTTGACGGGCAACAACTTCAGGTGCAAGAACTTTTCTAGTTTGAGCATTATTAAAAAAATTTGCCTGGGTAAATACTCGATAAGGCGTATACTCAGGAGCAATAGGAGCAGGAATTGAGAGGGCATTTAATACCATCACTATACTGGCGACTCCACAATAAGCTTGAGTATTTTGGGTAACATACTGCGTACTCAAATCCCAAAAATCTTCCCGCGCTTTACTTTGTAGTAATAATTGTTCTCCTGTTTCGGAGTTGAAGGAGATTAAATTATTAGGTAAGGGTAGTGTCTGCGTCGATACGCTATCGCCAGCCATAAACAACGCGACTGCGCCAAACTTAATTAGTGAAGCAAACGTCTTGATTATCATTTGTCATTCGTCATTTGTCATTTCTGTTCCCTCTTCCCTACTCCCTGCTCCCTGCTCCCTGATAACTGATAACTGATTTTTCAGCCTCCTACTTTATCAAACCCTTTGCAACTAAAAATTCGCGCACGACTTCCTTAATATCGCGAAATTCCCCTTCGACTTGATAATTTAAATTGCGCATTTCCTCTTCATTAATCTTTCCACCTAGTTGTGCGATCGCCTGATGTAGTTTGGGATACTTTTTCAAAGTTGCCTGTCGCACGATAGGAGTTGCTTCATAGGGAGGAAAATAACCCTTATCATCTTGCAGAATAGTTAAATCTAAACGGGCGATTTGAGCATCGGTAGAGTTACCTGCAACTATATCTACTTGTTTATCAATTATTGCTCGATAAATTAAGCCCAAATCCATCACGCGGGGTGGTTTATTTAACTTCAGATCGTATGTCTTTGCTAATCCTGGAAACCCATCCTCGCGGCTGATAAATTCATAGCCGAAGCCAGCTTGCCACTGGGGTGTGTATTGGGCAGCTTGCGAGAGAGTGCGAAGATTATGCTTGCGGGCATCTTCTCCACGAATAATCATGGCAAAGGTATTTTCAAATCCTAAAGCTGGGGTAACTTCTAATTGAAACTGCTCGTAGCCAGATTTTACCTGCTGATAAACAGCTTTTGGATCGCTAATTGGCTTTTGTTTTAAAATAGTTGTAAATGCCGTTCCCGTATATTCGATATAAGCATCAACTTGTCCGGCGAGCATTGCTTGATGGCAAACAAACGTTCCTCCTAAATCTAGACGACGAGCGACTTTAAGTCCAGCCGCAGATTCAATTTGTTGCGCTAATAGTTCGCCTAAAATATTTTGTTCGGTAAAATTTTTGGAAGCAACGACAATCTCACCGATACCCTCAGAAGTGTTAGGATTGCAACTGGCAATCGCCAACACCAAACTCACAGTAATTAAACATAGAAGAATAAATTTTTTCATGTTTCATAAGATTTATTCTTGACAAGATTAACGGTAATTCGACAACAATTGCGGAATATAATCGTAACCATCTACACCGATCGCAGTCATAAATTGCGATCGATATTGTGCCAACACTTTTTGAAAAGCCTCTTGTCCCATTTGCCCTTGTAATACAGTCAACAAACCTGCTGCTTGTCGCCACTCAGGAGAAGCAATCCGCTCTAACATATACATGCCTATACAACCAACGTAAATTGCTTTTTCTTGTTGTTGTAAGCCATAATATGCTTCTGCTAAGTTAACTAAGTTGAGTCCTTGAAGGTACAAATCGCCGGAAGCTTGAGCGGCTTGAAATCCAGCTTGCAGATAATCGATCGCAGCTTCAGGTTGAGATAAAATTAAATGCGCTGCACCAAGGCTACTGCAACATAATGACAAGCTTTGTCTGTCGTTTAACTGCTGAGATAGCTTCAATCCTTGTTGTAAGTAACCGATCGCCATTTCATAAACTTCTGGTTCTGACCTTTCAATAGCCTGAGCCGAATATACCTCACTGTAGCCCAAATTCGCTAAAGCATTGGCTTCACCTAACTTGTCTCCTACCTGGCGGCTGAGAAGTAGCGCCCGCTGGCTGTAATTAATCGCTTCGTCGTATTGTTTCTTTGCTACACAAATTCGGCTGAGATGATTTAAATCGGCAATCTCACAAGGTACATCCTCCGCAGCACGGGCAATTTCCAAAGCGCGATCGTAAAACTGGGTTGCTTGGTGATAATTTCCCACAGCCTGCTGCGAATAACCTAAAAGTGTCAAAATTCGAGCTTTTTCCTGAGTGCCTTCGACTTGCCGTAAAGGTAAATCTAAATAGTCAAGGGCAGATTGTAGGTGTCCGCCATTGAACGAAGCAAAAACACCACCGTAGAGGGGAAAGTATTGCTTTTGAGCAAAGGCGCGTAAAATTTGCAGTGCAATCTGAAAACAACCATCCGCTAGCCGTTCGCGATGGCTGGAATTGAGGCGAGTTGCTTGCATGAAGCCATTAGCTAGCTCACCCCAAACAGCAGCAAACGTGAGAAAGCAAGAGATTGCTAGACTTGACCCCAGCTTGGCATCGTAAATTCGCTGTTCCGTCCATCCAACCAAACCCCGTTGCAAAAACTGCAAAATCAGCGCCATTTCCACCCAATCATCGAGTTGGAAATATTGCTGAGTCGTCCATTCTAATAGAGATTGCTCTAAAGCCAGAGTTTGAAATAATGCTTGGGGAATCGGACTATTAACTTGTTTTGCCCACAGCGCCCAAGGTCCGCGTTGTCCTGGTACGTTCTCAAAACCGATCGCGCTTTGCCCTGCATCGTACACCCAGCTGACTAAATATCCTTCCAAATGCTGCCAAGACTGCAAGCCGCGATCGATCCCCATCGCCACTTGTTGCACCTCCGCCGCCATTTCTGGATCGATTTCACTTGCTTGTTGTTTTAAAGCCGCAGCTAATTGTTTGAGTTGGGCGATCGTCAGTGCTTGCTTTTGATTTGGATCGATAACTTGTAATAAATCGGCAAGTAAATAGGCTGGTTCGGAAGAGGCGATCTGTTCTGCTGCTTTAGCGATCGCGCTAGCGGCTCGATTTTGGGCGGCGGCGCGTTCCCATTCGCTTGCGATCGTTTTGATTGCTCTTTGGGAACGAGTTGCTTTCGCTTGCTTTAATTCATCCTTTACCGTCTCAATCTCATGTTCGATCTCCATTGTGCGTTCGTCTAAACAGCGCTCGAAAATCTCCGCCGTACCAGGAACGACTTGTTGCGCTAGCATTTGATAGACTTGCTCTTTAGAACGAATTTGACCTTTCAGGGTAATTTGTACGATCTGGTCTATCAACGCCAAGTAGCGATCGCGCAGCGTCGGAGGATTGGAATGAGATAGAGAATCGGACATGGTAGTTGGTAGTTGGTTGACGGTTGATGGTTGATGGTTGACGGTTGATGGTTGACGGTTGTTGCTTATTATTTCATTATCCTAACCCTTCACTCCTCGCTCCTCGCTCCTCGCTCCTCGCTCCTCGCTCCTCACTCCTCACTCCTCACTCCTATGTTCCGAAAAATTGTATTAGTTGCCACGATAAGCGCGATCGCTGCCGTTCTATTTCAATTATCTAATTCGGCTCGAACGCAAAATGTCGCCCAAATTTATGTTTTTGGCGACAGCCTTTCCGATCCTGGCAATGTGTTTAAAGCTTCCCAAGGACAATTTCCACCCAGTCCACCTTATTTTCGCGGCAGATATGCAGATGGTTTAGTTTGGACGGAATATCTCGCTCAACAATTGAAATTAAACGCTAATCCCGATACTAATTTTGCTTACGGTGGCGCTACCACAGGTAATTCACAGGAGGTTCCTCTAGGATTGCTGGCACAAATCGATCGCTATCAAGCTAGTCATTCCTCTACCTCTAATAATGCTTTATACATAATCTGGGCTGGAGCAAATGATTATTTAGGAGGTGGAAATGACACAAATCGACCAGTCAATAATTCAGTTGAAGCTGTCAAATCTCTGGTTAAACTTGGCGCAAAAAACATTTTAGTGGTTAATCTGCCAGATTTAGGTAAACTACCAGGAACGCGCAATACACAACAATCTGAAATCCTAAGCCAACTAACTCAAAAGCACAACTCTCAGCTAGCTGATGCTTTGAAGAACTTACAGCAACAGCTTAAATCTGAACCCAATATTATTTATTATGATGTCAACGCTCTATTTAATCGAGTTATGAACGAGCCAACTAAATTTGGCTTTCTCGATGTTATGAATACCTGTTTAAATGGCGAACTTAGCCAATATATGATTTGTTCCAACCCCGATAAATATTTATTTTGGGATGATATCCATCCCTCCACTGCTGCCCATAAATTGTTAGCAGAAACAGTTGCTAACAGGTTAAAATCTGCAACTACACAAACTCAGTCTGCTTATGCCAATTGAAAACAAGTATTAACCCGTTTCAACAGGTTTCGTCTGTGTAGTTCTGCATTATTCGCGCAACATATGAAAACTTCAGTTAGATTTTAAAGCTTCGTCTAGCACTTTTCGCGCTTCTTCTGCCTTAGCTTTTGCTTCCTGATAGCGGACATTGGCTTGAGCAAAAGTTTTCAATACTTTAAATCCTTCCTTTAATCGGGCAATTTCTTCATCACTAACAGATTTATCGGTAAATAGCACGTCAACCGCTTTACGAATTTCCAACGCCTCCGTGCGAGATTCTTGTACCTTCAGCTTTAAGGTAGCTAAGTTATTAAGTATCTGTACGGCTTGGGTAATTGCATCCTCATCGCTACTGAGATTATCCATCGGCTGTTCTTTGACTTCAATCAATTGCTGCGAACTAAATCCCTCCGCTAAATCGGTGGGTAGTTCCCCAGCATCAATTAGTTCCATCAACCGATCCATCGCTTTATCGCGAGCTTTAGCTGAATCTTTACCAGAGACATTCAGGACAACTTCTGGAGCTTGGGGGAGAGTATATTTCGCCATAACCTAATTATATGCAAGAAGAGTTGCACAGCTACACTTTTATAGCAAGCGCGATCGCGTTACATGCTTTATTTTACGGTATAAAGTCAACTGTTGTAGTACATGGGTATTGATTGGTAGTTGGTAGTTGGTAGTTGGTAGTTGGTAGTTGGTAGTTGGTAGTTGG
This sequence comes from Scytonema millei VB511283, assembly GCF_000817735.3. Taxonomy (NCBI): domain Bacteria; kingdom Bacillati; phylum Cyanobacteriota; class Cyanophyceae; order Nostocales; family Scytonemataceae; genus Scytonema; species Scytonema millei. The sequence continues at coordinate 418,470 of NZ_JTJC03000002.1, forward strand.
TAGTTGGGTGGTGCGTGGTGCGTGCAATACTTACGACTTACGATTTACGATTTACGACTTACTAATCTTATGGAAATTAGCTTACTACTACGGGGACTAGCAATTGGTTTGGCGATCGCCGCACCTGTAGGACCTATTGGCATCCTCTGCATTCGCCAGTCGCTTGCATTTGGCTGGGTACATGGATTTGTAGCTGGTTTGGGAGCAGCAACAGCAGACGCAATGTATGGTTGTGTGGCTGCATTTGGACTTACCTTCGTCACTAACTTCTTAATCGAACAACAGTTTTGGCTGCGGTTGGTTGGCGGTGCTTTCCTTTGCTACCTGGGAGTCAAAACATTTATCAGCATTCCATCTGAAACTGCGGTATCAACTAGAGGCAACACACTTACTGGAGTCTATACTTCAACGTGGATGCTAACACTGACAAATCCCGCAACAATCTTAGCTTTTGCGGCTATTTTTTCTGGACTAGGCTTAGCCAGCATCGAACAAAATTACCTGTCAGCAATACTCTTAGTAGTTGGAGTTTTTTGCGGTTCCGCACTGTGGTGGCTGCTATTGAGTACTACCGTCACGCTAATAAAGACAAAGCTGAACTTGAAATGGGTCAATCGCCTCTCAGGTAGCGTCATCACAGCATTTGGCATCGTCGCATTGCTAACTTTGTGACACACGCAAAATCCCCTTGTGTTCTTCTTTGCATCTACTCCACGAGAAGCCGCTTTGCGTCTTTGCGTGACACAAAATCACTCTTGTAAATTTTTATATTTATGGTAGAAATGTTGCACAAAAGACAGAAATTCTACTCGGTATAAGCAAATAAAATTCACGTCCAACCTGCGATCGCAAGAAAATTCTATCATTTTCGCAGGCAATTATTAAATTAGATAAAGTTAAGTAAACTAAGTTAAATGCACCTGCCAAAAATCATCAAGGGGTAGTATTTTTCGGCAGGAAAATGGTACTCTGTTCGCTTATAACTATAAATTGAATTCTCACAATAAATTCTCATAGATTCGTTTCCCTCGTTCGCGATCGCAATCTGACTGGAACTACCGATCTTTAACAGTGACCAGTGACCAGTGACCACGCACCACTCTTTCTTGATAACTGATAACTGATAACAGACGTTCCATGTAACGTCTCTACACTGATAACTGACAACTGATAACTGATAACTGATTTAAAGGCGTACCTGCTGTCTTCTTTATCGAGCGTTCCTGTCTGTATCGTTTTCCCAAAACACTAATCGAACTCAGGATCTATGTTACTGAGCATTGCCAATACATTCATTAAGCGACCAGTCTTAACTACAGTCTGTACCGTGGTTATTCTTTTACTGGGAGCAATTTGCATTCCGCTGTTGCCCTTGGATAAACTCCCAGAAATGGCATTAAAGCAAGTTACCGTGACAGCAAATTATCTCGGTAGCGATGCCAAAACCGCAGAAGAAAACGTCACCACCGTACTAGAACGACAGATCAACGGTACGGAACGGGCTGTATATATGTCCTCTCAAACAACGAATAATGGTGACACGACCATTAACGTCTCCTTCCCCACGGAGATGGACAGAAATACCGCTCAAGTCCTCGTACAAAACAACGTCGCCGTTGCTGAAGCAGAACTACCAGAAGAAGTGAATCGCACGGGTGTCGTTACTCAAAAACAATCTCCAACAATTACGATTGCTTATGCCTTTTATTCAGAGAAAAACGAGCAAGGTAACTATATTTACGACAACGTATTTATTAGTAATTATGTCGATCGCCTGATTTTCGATGAAATCAAACGGATTGAGGGCGTAGGCAATTTAAGAATCATTGGCGAACGAAGATATGCAATGCGGATCTGGCTCAATCCCGATGCATTGGCGGCGAGAAATTTATCAGCACAAGATGTCATCAATGCCATTTCCGAGCAAAACATTCAAGTAGGAGCGGGTAGGATCGGTCAGCAGCCGACTCAAGCCAAGCATGACTATGAAATCGCCTTGCGCGCGATCGGTCGCTTTACGACTCCTGAAGAGGCTGAAGATATTATCGTCCAAGTTGGTCAAAACGGGACGCTCACGCGGCTCAAAGATGTCGGTCGTGCGGAAGTTGGAGCGCAAGACTACAGTTCCACAACGCTATTTGACGGCGCTCCTTCAGTCATTTTGTTAGCCTATCAATTGCCTGGAAGCAATGCTTGGAATACAGCCAACTTAATTAAGGCGAGGATGGCGGAGTTAGAGCAAAGTTTTCCGCCAGGATTGAATGCAACGGTTGGTTTAGATAACACGTTGTTTGTTTCAGCTTCCTTAGATGAAGCCTTCAAAACTCTGATGGAAGCGATCGCCTTAGTCTTTTTGGTGATCTTTATTTTCCTCCAAGACTGGCGCACCACAATTATTCCCGCTTTGGCAATTCCCGTATCATTAATTGGGGCAATGGCGTTTGCTTTTATGTTTGGGTTTAGCCTAAATCAGTTAACACTATTCGGGGTAATTTTAGCCACAGGTCTAGTTGTAGACGATGGGATTGTGGTTGTCGAGGCGATCGCCGCTAAATTATCTCAGGGAATGCGACCAGTGCAAGCGGCGATCGATGCGATGGGAGAACTCACTGGCGCAATTATTGCAACATCTGTCGTACTGATGGCAGTATTTATTCCCGTGACCTTCTTTCCAGGCACGACGGGAATTGTCTACAGACAGTTTGCCTTAATTATTGCCTTTGCGATCGCTATTTCTACCTTCAACGCCCTTACCTTTTCGCCTAGCATGTCAGCCATCATCATGCGACGACAGCAGGAGGTACACGGACCCTTGGGCTGGTTTTTTGGGTGGTTTAATCGCGGGTTTGACTGGTTTAAAGAACAGTATGGTAAGTCAGTAGAGTTTCTAATTCGCCTGCGAATGATAGTAATTCCGATTTTTCTAGCAGGCTTAATTGCTACGGGTTGGCTTTACCAGACTACGCCGCAAGGATTTATTCCCGAAGAAGATCAAGGCTATTTCTTTGCGATCGCCGAAGCTCCTTCGGGTGTCTCTTTAAATTACACCACCAATCTCGTCCAAAAAGTTACCCAAATTATCCAACCGCTACCAGAAGTCGAACACGTAGTTGGTAACGCGGGCTTTGGTTTTCAAGGTAATGCTAGTAACAAGGCACTATTTTTTGTCAAGCTCAAAGATTGGGAAGAACGCCCAGGTGCAGACAAGTCAATTTTCGGACTCCTGCAACAAATTAACCAAAAATTGCAAGCAAATGTTCCCGAAGCCAGACTAATCGCCGTCAACGCGCCACCAGTAGATGGGTTAGGTAGTACGGGTGGTTTCGAGATGTACATCCAAAACCGCCAAGCCTTGCCAATGGAAGCGTTGATTGACAACACGCAAAAAGTAGTCGAAGCAGCAAGAAAGCGTCCAGAGTTAGCGGGTGTATTTACTCAATTTACCTTTGGCGCGCCCATGATGGAAATCTCCATCGATCGCGAACAAGCTAAAGCCCTAAACGTCCAATTGAGCGATATTTTCAATACGATGCAGACATATTTAGGGGCGAGATATGTCAACCAATACGTTCTCGGCGGACGACTGTATCGCGTGCAAGTGCAAGCAGAAGAAACATCACGTTCCAATCCCGACGATATTGGTCGTTTGTACGTCCGTTCTGTAGATGGGAATTCCGTACCACTGAGTAACGTAGTGAAAGTCGAGCAAATGACTTATCCCCCAATTATTACTCACTACAACGTCTACCCATCAATCAATATTCAAGGCGCACCTGCACCAGGTTACAGTACCGGACAAGCAATAAGAGCGATGGAAGAAGTAGCAGAGCAAGTGTTGCAACCAGGATTCGGCTATGCTTGGACGGGAACAGCTTTTCAGGAAAAAGCTTCTGGTGGTGCTGCTCCGATTATTTTTGGTTTAGCCTTTGTGATGGTGTTTTTGGTGTTGGCGGCGCAGTACGAAAGCTACGTTGACCCCATCATCATCATGATTACCGTACCCTTAGCAATTTTAGGCGCGATCGGAGCGTTGCTGCTCCGTGCCAACTTGCTTCAAGCTGGTTCGGTTTGGCCTGTTGTCAACAATAACATTTACGCTCAAGTCGCTCTCGTCATGCTGATCGGCTTAGCCAGTAAAAACGCAATTCTGATCGTAGAATTTGCCAACCAGTCAGCAGAGCTAGGCATGAGCTACACCAAAGCAGCAATTCGAGCCGCAGAGGAACGCTTGCGACCGATTCTGATGACAGCAATTTCTGGTTTAGTTGGTTTTTGGCCCTTGGTCATAGCGGCGGGTGCTGGAGCCATGAGTCGCTGGTCATTAGGAACGGCACTATTTGGTGGCTACCTATTTTCGACGCTGCTCAGTTTGTTCTTAGTCCCGGTGCTGTACGTTGTTATTAAGAACATGGAAGAAGATTTCTTGAAACCCAAGAAACTAAGCAAGACACAGCAGAAAGAAGACAGACAGCCGCAACCATTAGCTAGATAGTTGACGGTTAACGGTTGACAGTTGACGGTCTCTCCCGATCGCTATATGGGTGGATTTACCAAAAAAACTCTGCTTTGGATCGGTGTTTTGGATAAATTCGCCCCTTTGTGTCCTGATTCAGGGTGGGTTTATCGAAAGTTTCCCAGGGAAGTAAAAATTTCGGGTGAACCCGCCCCTACAATTACCCATTACCCATTACCAAACAATGTTTCGCAACTGGACTCTTGACGATTGGATCAACCACGTTCTGTTTACAGGCACAATTCTGTATCTGTTTTACTCCTTCTTCTTGCACCACTGAACAGTTATCAGTTATCAGTTATCAGTCAACCGTCAACTGTTAACCGTCAACTGTCAACCGTCAACTGTCTTCACGGAGTATAGCGAGCGCGTTTACTCTCAACCAAAAAACAGCAAAATAGTAATTGAGGATACATCTGTAGGAGCGATTCATGCATTCAAGCACCCAGCCGCAGGATTTGGCGTGGCAGTTCTGGCTGGCTTTACCACTCTATCCATTTGGCAAGCGGCGGACGCTTTGCACGGAAGTTGTGAAGGATACGATCTGGACGTTCGACCAGCTTCAGGGCTTTTTCTATGCGGTTGTCACGATTCGGATGACTGTTGTTAAGCTTAATGCTGGTGGTTTGTTGATCTATGCACCCGTTGCCCCAACAAAAGAGTGCATTCGCATGGTAAGTGAGTTGGTGGCAAAGTATGGTGATGTGAAATATATTATTCTGCCGACTAGTTCGGGATTGGAACACAAGATTTTTGTCGGTCCTTTCGCTCGGTGCTTTCCTCAAGCCCAGGTTTTTGTGGCTCCGAACCAATGGAGTTTTCCACTCAATTTACCCCTGTCGTGGTTGGGATTTCCCCGAAAACGCACTCAAGTACTACCGGAAAACTCTCAAGAGGCTCCCTTTGGCACGGAGTTTGACTATGCCGTGTTGGATTTGGACTTAGGCAAGGGTTCTTTTGCAGAAGTAGCACTTCTTCATAAGCGATCGCGCACTCTGCTCTTAACTGATTCCATTATCTCCATTCCCGAAGAACCACCCGCGCTTTTGCAGTTAGACCCGTATCCTTTGCTGTTTCATGCTAGAGACAGTGGGAACGAGGCAATGGAAGACACTCCCGCCAATCGTCGTAAGGGATGGCAGCGGATTTGCTTGTTTGCAATTTACTTCCGTCCTAGAGCAGTAGAAACAGCTGGACTGGTACAAATGTGGCGCGATGTTGTGCAGGCAAAAGAGCGATCGCGACAAGCTTACTTTGGCTTATACCCATTCCGTTGGCAAGCGGGATGGCAGCAATCGTTCGATATGCTCCGTAGCAACGGTCGTCCGTTTGTCGCCCCAATTCTACAAACTCTGATTTTTTCCCAAGCACCACAACAAGTCTTAGACTGGGCTGATAAGGTAGCAAGTTGGGATTTCGGGCGAATTATTAGCTGTCACTTGGATGCACCAATCGCTACAACTCCTTATGAATTCCGACAGGCTTTTGCTTGCTTGGAGCAGAATCCTCGCGTAGGTCAAAATGCTCCCTTACCAGAAGCAGACTTTGGATTCTTGCGGCAACTAGAAACATTTCTCGTCAAATATGGCGTTGCTACACCAGCTAAAGAGAAAGTGTAACAAACAGTTATCAGTTAACAGTTATCAGTTAACAGTTATCAGTTAACAGTTATCAGTTGTCAGAAAAGAGTGGTCGCTGGTCACTGCTCCCTAGTTTCATGTCGCAGGATATACTTTTTTAAGGAAGTGTCGCCAGCTGCGATCTATGAACTCAGAGATATTGACAAAATTGCGTGCCTGCTGTCGAGATGAAGCGGCATTCGAGCAGCTGCAACAAATTCTAAGCGACAAAATTCAACCTCTAGAGCAGGAGATCGATCGGGCGAATTTTCAGGTGGAACGACAAAAAGCCTTGTCCAACGCGATCGCCCGACTCCAAGAAACCCTCGATCTGGAAACAATTTTTCAAGCCACTGCTACTGAGGTGCGTCAACTTTTGGCAGCAGACCGCGTGGGTATGTTTCGCTTCTATGCCGATTCTGGGTGGAATGATGGAGAATTTGTGTCTGAGGATGTCGCTGCCGATCTCGCCTCAGCGATCGCGCAGAAAGTCCACGACCATTGCTTTGGCGAGCAATTTGCCGTCCATTACCAAAGGGGACGGGTGCAGGCAGTTGCCGATATCTACAACGCGGGGCTGAGCGACTGCCACATTCAGATCCTCGCCCAATTTCAGGTGCGGGCTAACTTGGTCGTGCCACTCTTGCAAGGTCACAACCTCTGGGGATTACTCTGCATTCATCAATGTCGCGCCCCGCGTCAGTGGCAGGAATCCGAGATCGAATTTGTCCATCAGATTGCCGATCGCTTAGGGGTGGCTCTCCAGCACGCCGAACTGCTAGCCGAACTGCGGGCAGAAATCGTCGAACGGCAGCAAGCGGAACAGCGCGCTCAAGAGTTGAATCAGGAACTGCAGCAAGCGATTGTCGAACTGAAGGCGGTGAATAAGGAATTGGAAGCTTTTAGCTATTCAGTCTCTCACGATCTGCGCGCGCCCCTACGCAGTATTGATGGCTTCAGTCAGGCATTGCTAGAAGACTGCCTTGACCAATTAGATAACACCGGACAAGACTATCTACACCGCATCCGCTCCGCTACCCAGCGAATGGGGCAGTTGATTGACGATCTCCTCACCCTATCGCGAGTCACTCGCAGCGAGATGAGCAGGGAATCAGTCGCTCTGAGCCGATTAGCCAGTCGTATCTGCACGGATTTACAGATGGCTCATCCAGATCGACAGGTGGAGTTTGCAGTTCAACCTGGATTAGTCGTCCAAGGAGATCCCCGTCTGCTGGAAGTTTTATTAGATAATTTATTGAATAATGCTTGGAAATTTACCTCTAGGCAGTTGCAGGCAAAAATTGAATTTGGAGCGATCGCACAGGAAAATGGGATTCCCGCTTTCTTTGTGCGGGATGATGGCGTAGGCTTTGACATGGTTTATGTTGACAAGTTATTTAGACCGTTCCAGCGATTGCACGCTATGAACGAATTTTTCGGCAATGGGATTGGACTTGCTACGGTGCAGCGAATCGTGCATCGGCATGGGGGACGGGTGTGGGCAGAAGGGGCATTGACACGGGGAGCAACGTTTTATTTCACGCTCTTCGCAGAGGAGGTCGAGGCATGAATGGGAATGGCGATCGCAAAGTCATTCTGCTCGTAGAAGATAATCCTGACGATGAAGCATTGGCAATCCGCGCCCTCAAACGCCATCACATCGGTAATGATATTGTCGTTGCCCATGATGGAGTCGAAGCCCTAGATTACTTGTTTGGTACGGGTGCATATGCGGGGCGAGATGTCAACAGCAAACCAACAGTAGTTTTGCTCGATCTCAAGCTGCCCCGCGTCGATGGACTGGAAGTTTTACGCCGTTTGCGGGAAGATGAACGCACTAAGTTAATGCCCGTGGTCGTATTGACGACTTCCAGCGAAGAGAGAGATTTGCTCGACAGTTACAGCTTGGGGTGCAACAGTTATATTCGCAAACCCGTGGATTTTCTTCAGTTTTCGGAGGCAATTCGGCAATTAGGAATGTATTGGCTGTTGATGAACGAACCACCACCGCTTTAGGGAGGCGCGATGAACCCTCACCTACACATTCTGGTTGTCGAGGACTCGGAAGACGATATGCTGCTAATGCTGCGGGAACTGCGGCGGGGTGGATATACTTTGGAATACGAGCGGGTAGAGACGGCAGCTCAGATGCAGGTGGCGCTCGATCGCCAGTCGTGGGATCTCGTCATTGCCGATTACACTCTACCTGAGTTTAGCGCCCCAGATGCTCTAAAACTATTACAAAGCCAGCAGCAAGATTTACCTTTTATTATCGTCTCCGGCACGATTGGCGAAGAAACTGCCGTTGCTGCGATGAAAGCTGGAGCGCACGACTACATCACCAAGGGGAATTTACCTCGGTTAGTACCTGCGGTGGAGCGGGAACTACGCGAGGCGAAGGAACGACAAAAACGGCACAACGCAGAACAGGCATTAAGAGAAAGCGAAGAACGGTTTCGCCAATTGGCAGAAAACATTGCTGAGAGCGTGTTTTGGATGTCAGATCCCATATCGCGCCAGCAACTTTACGTCAGCCCTGCCTACGAACGCATTTGGGGGCGATCCTGCGAGAGTTTGTATGCTAACTTTTTGGAATGGCTAGAAGCAATTCATCCTGAAGATCGGCAACGCATTCAAACTAACTTCTTCGAGCAGGCTCTAGCAGGTAACTATGATGAAGAGTATCGAATTATCCGTCCCGATGGCTCGATCCGATGGATTCGCGATCGCGGTTTTCCAATTCAAGATAATTCTGGCACGCCTTACCGAGTGGTAGGCATTGCCGAAGATATCACCGATCGCAAGCTGACAGAAGCAGCTCTGCGCCACGCCCAACGTATGGAAAGTTTGGGGACTCTGGCAAGTGGCATTGCCCACGACTTCAACAACATTCTCACTCCGATTCTGGCAACCGCTCAACTGCTAACTTTGAAACTTTCTCTAGGCAAGCAAGATCGGCATCTACTCCAGCTGATCGAAGACAGTGCAAAACGCGGCGCAGATTTGGTCAAGCAAATTTTAGCCTTTGCCCGTGGCGTGGAAGGCAAACGATTGCCACTGCAAGTTAGGCATATATTATCAGAAGTCATGCATGTTGCCCGCCAGACTTTCCCCAAAACCATTGAAATCCATACAGATTTTCCCAGCGCTAATCTTTGGACAGTTGCCGCCGATGCTACCCAACTGCATCAGGTATTCATGAATCTTTGCGTCAATGCCCGCGACGCTATGCCTAACGGCGGAATTCTCAGTCTTGCTGCCGAAAATAAGTTCGTCAATGAAGCCTGCAGGCGGATGAATCCAGAAGCTAGCCCAGGTTCTTACGTGGCGATCGCAATTTCGGATACAGGAACGGGAATTCCATCTGAACTGTTAGAGCGAATTTTTGACCCCTTTTTCACGACTAAAGAAGTAGGCAAAGGGACAGGACTGGGTTTATCGACTGCCTTAGGCATTGTGAAAAACCACGGTGGTTTTGTCAAGGTGTATAGCGAGGTGGGAAGAGGATCGCAATTTAAAGTATACTTACCCGCGATCGAAGATGCAGAGACTCAGCCAGCAGCAGAACTCGCCCTCCTGAGCGGAAACAACGAGCTAATTCTGATTGTGGAAGACGAACCGTCGATCCAGCAAGTAACTCAAACATCGTTGGAAAACTATAATTACAGGGTTCTGATTGCCAAGGATGGGATTGAGGCAATCGCTCTATATGCCGAATGCAAGTACGAGATCGATCTGGCGCTGATAGATCTGATGATGCCATCAATGGATGGGTTAACCGCAACTCGCACCCTGCAAAAACTCAATCCCAAAGTCAAAGCGATCGTCACGAGTGGTTTAGCATCGAATAACCTGATGGCTGAAATCACCGAAATCGGTGTCAAAGCATTTTTACCCAAACCCTACACGACAAAAGAATTATTGGACGCAATATACAGAGTGTTACATTTTGATAGTTAAGTGTGTGGTGCGTGGTGCGCTCAGGCGTGGTGCGTGAAATCCTCCTGACTCCTGACTCCTGTACGGGCGGGTTCACCCGAAATCTTCGTCAGAGTCAGAGATCTTTGGTAAACCCGCCCCTACGACTCCTTTTGACAACTGATAACGGATTTACAACTCAAATTCTACTTTGACGACATCCGCAGCCCGATGCAGGTGGAAGCCGAGTTTTTCGCAGACTTTTTGCATGGCTCGATTTTCGGCGAGAATTTCGGCAGTAATGCGATCGAGTTTTTCGTCACGTCCGACTTGTAATAGACGACTCAATAATTCCGTACCTAACCCTTGTCGCTGATGGCGATCGCCCACTAACATAGCAAATTCTGCTTCGTTGCAACCGTGTAATTTACTCAGACGACCGACTGCTAATATTTCCCGTGTTGCTGTCTGTGGATGATGGTACTCTGTGACTAATGCCATTTCGCGATCGTAATCGATAAAGCATATCCGCGTTAGTCTTTCGTGGGCGATCCGCTGACTCAACTTAATCAAATGAAAATAACGAAAATAGACACTTTCCTCCGATAGAGTTTGATGAAACTGCACCATTAAAGGTTCGTCTTCGGGACGAATTGGGCGAATGGTCACAATCGTGCCATCTCTCATCGTCCATTGACTCACGTACTGCTGGGGATAAGGACGAATCGCCAGTTTCGGCAACCGATCTTCTGGTGTTTCCGGCGAGTGCAAAACGATCCGCGCATCTAAAGCGAGGAGCGAGTCAGGACGAGCCAGCAACGGATTGATATCAATCTCCTTAATCCACCGCTGTTCGACTACGAGTTGGCTGAATAATACTAAAAGTTGTTCTAGTGCTTCTAGATCGATGCTTTTTCTACCTCTGACTCCTTGCAATGCTTGGTAAATTTGGGTTTGTTCCATCATTCGGCGTGCCAGAGTGGTATTTAAGGGAGGTAGGGCGATCGCTCGATCTTTAAATACCTCCACTAACTGTCCCCCTAAGCCAAATAGCAGCGTAGAACCGAATTGTGGATCGAGACTGCTGCCAATAATCAATTCGTAACCATCCAATTTCAGCATCGGCTGAACGGTAACGCCTAAGAATGGGGAGTCAGGAGTCGGGAGTCGGGAATCGGGTTTTGTAGGGGCGCACGGCTGTGCGCCCATACCAGAATCAGGATTATTTTGGACGTATTGGTTGACAGATGTTTTAATTTTGTGGTAGGCAGAACGCACGGCATCGGCATCGGGTAAATTTAACTGCACGCCGCCGACATCAGTTTTGTGGGTAATGGTTTCGGAAAAAAGTTTCAGGACGACAGGATATCCAATGCGATCGCTATATTCAACTGCTTCTGTTTCACTTCTAGCAATATAAGTTGGCACGACAGGGATACCGTAAGCAGCTAGCACTTGCTTAGATTCAACCTCCGTCAAGAGCGTGCGTCCCTGCTGTCGTGCTGTGTCGATAATTTGTGTCACCAGGGAACAGCTGTTGCTGTCTGCTAAATTTACTGGTAAAGCAGGAGTTTCGTAGATACCGCGCAAATTGTAGCTATAACGCCACATCAGGCTGAAGACGCGGGCGGCTGTATCTGGATATTGATAAGTGGGGATGCCAGCATTATTCAGGATCTTTTCCCCTTCTATAACATCTGCGCCGCCCATCCAACTTGCCAGAATGGGTTTACCCGTCACATTAGCATAGAGTTTCAATGCTTCTGCCGTCTTGGTAGGGTCAGTCATGGCTTGCGGGGTCAAAATGACCAACAAACCATCACTATTCGGGTCTTTTGCTGCTATCTCTAAGGCTTGAGTGTAACGCTGGGGTTCGGCATCTCCTAAAATGTCAATTGGATTGCTGTGACTCCAGTGGGTAGGTAGGAATCGATTCAATTCAGTGCGAGTCTCTTCGGTTAATTCTGATAGTTCGCTCCCCATAGCAATCAAGGCATCGGTAGTCAGTACCCCAGGTCCCCCAGCATTGGTAAGAATCGTTAAGCGCCGACCTTTGGGACGAGGTTGTTTTGCTAACACCTCCGCCATATCAAATAAGTCAGAGATCCGGTTGACTTGCAACACGCCGGAACGCCGGAAAGCTGCATCTAATACCACATCGCTACCAGCTAGCGCTCCTGTATGGGAAGCCGCTGCTTTTGCTGCTGCCTCCGTCCGACCTGCTTTGAGGACGATAATTGGTTTCGTTAGTGCGACTTCCCTAGCTGCCGAAAGGAACGATCGCGCATTACCAATCGACTCCATGTAAATGACGATACTTTTGGTATGAGGATCGTCACCGAGATAGTAAATTAAATCGCCCCAATTGACATCAAGCATGGAACCGATGGAGACAAAGGCACTAAAACCGACATTCTCTTGCTTGCTCCAATCGAGGATCGCCGTGCAGAGCGCTCCACTTTGGCTGATGAAACCAACATTACCAGGTCGGGCGATCGCGCTGGCAAACGTAGCATTCAACCCTGTATGCGGACTCATCACTCCCAGGCAGTTAGGTCCGACAATTCGCAGATTACCTCGACGTGCTTGTTCCAGTACTTCCCGTTCTAACTCGATCCCATCTGCTCCAGCTTCTTTAAATCCAGCCGAAATAATAATCGCACCTTTAACTCCTGCGGCAACACACTCTGCGATCGCTCCTGGTACGGCGGGTGCGGGAATTGCTATGACTGCTAAATCGACTGGCGCGGGGACATCTTGAATGGTGGGATAAGCTTTAATTCCCAACACGCTAGGACGTTTGGGATTGACGGGAAATACAGTTCCACCAAATGGATTGCTGATGAGGTTCCATAGCAGGGTACGCCCGACGCTACCTTGTTTTTCACTAGCTCCAATTACAGCGACGTTCTGGGGGGCAAAAATAGAGTTGAGGGGATTGCTCGACTGCTCGGAGCGAAGAATGTCATGAGCGCGTTCGGCGATCGTTGGCTGGGTATATTGTTGACTCACTGTTGCTTGCCTTGGGAAAGTCAAAAGTTGAAAGTCAAAAGTCAAAATGAGTTAGTTTTGTTTTTTACAGACTCAATAAATTTCTGCAAAACAGGCGCGCGATCGCCCTTTCGCCATGCTACAGCAATTTCAATTTCAGGGGTTGGTTCGATAAGCGATCGATATATCACCCCGGCTCGCTGCAAATTTTGTAGAGAAGTCGGTACTAGCGCTACTCCTACACCACCTGCTACTAAACTAATACTGGTTTGTAGTTGGATTGCTTCTTGCACTGCTATTGGACTAAACTCTGTTTGTTGAAAAAATTGCCTAATTTGATTGTAAAGTCCACTACCTAAACGCGCAGGTGGCAAAATGAATAATTCTCGTTCCAAGTCTCGGATTGATATTTGAGTGGATGTAGCGAGAGGATGAGTTGCTGAAATTGCGATCGCCATGCCTTCTTTTAACACAGAAACTATTTCTAACTCTATTTCTTCTAAATCGATAGATAAGTAAAGAATACCCGCATCAATTTGCTGTTGTTGTAACTGCAAGATTTGTTGCGGCGTTGTCAATTCATGTAAATCCAATACTACCTCTGGACATCGTTCTCGAAAGGCATTTAATAAGGTGGGTAAAACGCTATATGTCGCCGAACTATTAAACCCCAAGCTCAAACGTCCAATTTCGCCGCGACTCGCTCGTTGTGCTGCTTCCACAGCTTGCTCGATTTGCCCAAGAGACTGTCGTACTTTTTCTAAAAATACTCGACCCGCAGCAGTCAATTCTACACGTCGTTTAGTGCGATCGAACAACCTGACTCCAATTTCAGCTTCTAAATCGCGGATTTGCTGACTTAACGGTGGTTGAGCAATATGCAGGCGTTCGGCGGCGCGACTGAAATTTAATTCCTCTGCAACCGCCACGAAATAGCGCAGGTGGCGAAGTTCCATGATGGTCATTGGTCAATGGTCATTAGTTGACGGTTGACGGTTGACGGTTATTGCTCCTCAGCTCCCTCAGCTCTCTTCCCCGACTCCCGACCTCAAACTGATAGTTATATTTTATAAGTATAAGTTTTGCATGAAATATATATTGGACATCTGAAAAAAGCTTTTCTACAGTACTGATAAGTACGCAATGGACATATCAGATGAGTCATATAAATATTCAAATTCGGCTCGCAACAGTTGAGGATTTAGAGCAAGTGTTTTCATTTATTCGTCAGAAAGCAGCATTTGATGGATGCTTGGATGCACTACAAGCAACCCCCCAGCAGCTAGAGAAAACTTTATTCGGGCGATCGCCACTAGCGAGAGTATTATTAGCAGAAGTCGATAACTGCGCGATCGCATTTGCCTTATTTTTCTATACCTACTCCAGTTTTCTCGCCAAACCGAGTATCTGGCTCGACGATTTATTCGTACAGCCACATATGCGCGGACAAGGAGTCGGAACCGCATTACTCAACTACTTATCAACCCTTGCCAGCGAGAACGATTGCGGACGCATAGAATGGACGGTGAACGCCAACAACAATCGCGGCATCGAATTTTACCAAAAACAAGGCGCACAAATCCTCGATCGCATCCGGCTGTGTCGTCTCAGTTATTAATCTGGAGCGAGGAGTGAGGAGTGAGGGAAAGAAGAGAGCAGAAGGAGTAGAAGAGCAAGGGAAAGAGAGCTAAGGGAGCTGAGGGAGAAAAGTTACTGCCAACTGTCAACTGTCAACTGTCAACCAACAACAAATGACCAATGACAAATGACCCTTAAAATTATTTACGGCACACATGGAGATCGATCGTGGCAAAGATTAACGATAACTACCTAAAACTCAAAGCAGGCTACCTGTTTCCTGAAATTGCGCGGCGGGTGAATGTATTTGCGGAGGCGAATCCCGAGGCGAAAATTATCCGGTTGGGAATTGGCGATGTCACCGAACCATTACCAGAAGCCTGTCGCACGGCGATGATTCACGCTGTGGAAGAAATGGGCGATCGCGCTACTTTTAAAGGCTACGGTCCCGAACAAGGTTATGCTTGGTTACGGGAGAAGATTGCTAGCCACGATTTTCAATCGCGAGGATGCGATATTGATGCTTCAGAAATTTTTATTTCTGATGGTTCTAAGTGCGATACGGGCAATATTCTCGATATTTTTGGTAAAGATAACAGAATTGCCGTTACCGATCCTGTATATCCCGTGTATGTCGATACGAATGTCATGGCTGGACATACGGGAGAGGCAAATGAGAAAGGTGAGTATGGCGGTTTAGTCTATCTTCCCGTGACGGCAGAAAACAACTTTACTGCCGAAATTCCGACTCAAAAAGTCGATTTAATCTATCTCTGTTTCCCTAACAACCCTACAGGTGCGACAGCCACGCGGGAACATCTCCAAGCGTGGGTAAACTACGCCAAAGCGAATAACTCGATAATTTTCTTCGATGCTGCCTACGAAGCATACATTACAGATCCCGATCTACCCCATTCTATTTATGAAATTGAGGGGGCTAGAGATTGCGCGATCGAATTTCGTTCTTTTTCTAAAAATGCTGGCTTTACAGGTACGCGCTGCGCTTTAACTGTCGTACCCAAAACCCTCAAGGCAAAAGCTGCTGATGGTTCGGATGTGGAATTGTGGAAATTGTGGAATCGTCGTCAATCCACTAAATTTAATGGTGTATCTTACATCGTGCAGCGCGGTGCTGAGGCTATTTATTCGGAAGCAGGTAAATCACAAATTGACGCTCTTGTCAATTTCTATTTAGAAAACGCCAAAATTATCCGCACTCAACTAACGGCTGCGGGTATAGAAGTTTATGGCGGCGTGAATGCACCTTATGTTTGGGTAAAAACCCCGCACGGTTTATCCAGTTGGGATTTCTTCGATAAATTGCTGCAAGTTTGCAATGTAGTGGGAACCCCTGGTTCTGGATTTGGTGCGGCTGGTGAAGGTTACTTCCGTATCTCTGCATTCAACAGTCGCGAAAATGTCGAAGAGGCAATGAAACGGATTGTCGAGAAGTTTAAAGTGTAGAGCAATTTCAATTTAGCGATCGCATACACTGTAGGAGCGGGTTCGCTACGAAGCTAGAAGATAAACCCGCTCTGACTCGATATATTGTCAATCTCCCTATGACTACCACAAGTTCTGTCGTCAAACCTGTTAGCCAAATGCAGCTGGCTCCTGGTAGTGTAGTGACTATTCCCAACGTTAGTTGGCAGGAATTTGAGTTAATCTTGCACGAATTAGGCGAACATCGAGCCGCAAGAATAGCCTACAGTCAGAATACTTTAGAAATAATGGTTCCCTTACCCGAACACGAACGACCAAAAGATATAATTTCAGATATTATTAAAATCTTGTTGAAAAGAACGGGTAGAAGATACGAACCTTTTGGTTCAACTACTTTTAAACAAGAGAGTGTAGCAGGGGTTGAACCCGATGCCTGTTTCTATATTCAAAACTATCAACGTATGATTGGTCGTCGCAGATTAGAACCTGGCGATCCTCCTCCAGATTTGGCAATAGAAATAGATGTAACTTCTAAAACAACGTTAGATGCCTATAAAGATATTGGCTTTCCCGAAATTTGGATTTATGACAGTGGTAGGTTAAGAATTTATCTCCTTAGCAACGGTGAATATACCGAGTCTAATGCTAGCCTGACTTTTCCTCAACTACCTTTAAATCAATTTATTTCTACTACAGCAGAACGTGCTTGGCAGGTAGGAAGCGTACAAGCTTTAGAAGAATTTGAAGAGGCGATCGCCACCTATCAAGTTAACAGCTAGCAATCGCCATAAACTCGCTTATTTATCCTGACTAGATTCCGATTCTTCTGGACGCTGATATGCAGGAGGATAGTCTACAAATTCATCGATTCTAGTTGTATTAGTTGTAGCTCCTTCTGGTAAGATATCTTCTGTAGGATCGGTTGATTTATCGGCAGCAATATCCATTTGACCCGCTGCATTTGTATTCGATTTATCGCTTGTGCCTTTATGACTTGCATGACCACTAGGCATAATCTTTTCCTCAACGCATCTACGTATCAGCTTAGACAGTGCGATCGCCAGATAAACCCTATCAAAAGACTTAGATCTAAAAATTTTTAGCAAAGCATATTTGTAGAGACACGCATTTGTTGCAGGCGCATAGATGTGTGTTTTGTAGTGGCGCACAGCCGTGCGCCACTACAGTTCGTGCATTAATTTTGTACGTCTATATCCTAAGATTGTTGTCAACCGTTTTACATGTAAGGTAATAATTTATCTACTAGTCAATAAACTAATTTCTCATATGAAAGATTCGGCTATTTTAAGTAAGATTCTGTCTGAAGATAATTCGCCAGAAGCAATTTTTTCAGCTTTACTACCAGCATTAGGAGATCTATTACAATGCGATCGCTGTTTTCTCTATTTATGCCATCCTGAAACTAATATTGGTAAAGTTGTGAATTGTTGGTGTCGCAGTCCTGAATATCCTGATGTAAGAGATTCAGACTGGAAAGCAGAACCCGCTGACTTAGGAAACGAAGACCCTCTATTTGCAGCCGCTTTGCGTGCCGAACCATCAATTTTTGTGGAAGATGTAGAGACAGCAGATCCAAAAGTGGTCAATAAAGATTTCGAGCATAAAACTTTCGGACACCGAGCCTTAATTCACGCTCACATATGTTACGAAGATCGACTATGGGGTATTTTACAACCCTGTGTATTCGGTCAACCGCGAGTTTGGACAAAGGCAGATCGTGAAATAATTTCTGCTGTAATAGCTAAGCTCACGCCTATAGTTATTAATTATGTTACATCTACCCAGAATTAAACAGTAGGGTGGGTATCGCTCACCTACGCGATCGCAATTTTTTCTGTTAATTGTCCCGTGCCGTAACCGAGATCTAAAATCCTTTCTCCTAGCTGTGGCGACAGCAACTCTAGCAGCGATTCGCCGTACTGCCACACAAACCCATGTTTACTCTCGTAGAGGGATGTATTCCAAGCATTTTCTGGCATATTTTTGTCTTCGTCCCCTAGTTTCCCGAGCATCAGGTAAGCGGTAATATCCACCTGTAGTAGTATAGCAACACGATCAAAAGAGTTGACAGATAAACTCATAACGAGTACGCTTTGTTTGTATGTTGATTTGTGAAGTTAAGGAGATACCGTGCTGTCTAACCGCGAAGGACAAAAAGTACCCAGCGTTAAATTTCGGACTCGCCAGAATAATGGCTGGTTAGATATGTCTACTGATGAGATATTTAATGGTAAGACAGTTGTAGTTTTCTCGCTACCAGGGGCGTATACGCCAACTTGCTCGTCAACCCACGTTCCGGGCTATAACGATTTAGCACCAGCTTTCAAAGAGAACGGTGTGGATGACATCATTTGCGTTTCTGTCAATGATGCCTTTGTCATGAGCGAATGGGCAAAAGACCAAGGTGCAGACAAGGTAACTTTTCTTCCCGATGGCAACGGCGAGTTTACTGGCGGAATGGGAATGTTAGTAGACAAATCGGATTTAGGATTTGGTAAGCGTTCTTGGCGCTATTCCATGCTCGTAAAAGATGGTGTAGTAGAAAAGATGTTCATCGAGCCAGAGGAACCAGGCGATCCCTTTAAAGTATCCGATGCGGAAACCATGCTTAATTACATCAACCCAGAAGCAGCAAAACCGAAGTGCGTCTCTTTGTTTGCCAAAGTCGGCTGTCCGTTCTGCACCCGTGCCAAGGAAATGTTGCAAGAACGCGGTATTGAATACGAAGAAATTGTTTTAGGACAAGATGCGACAACCCGTTCTCTACGGGCAATGACGGGAGCAATGACAGTACCGCAAGTCTTTATCGATGGAAGACTCGTTGGCGGTTCGGAAGCATTAGAAGCCTATTTGAGTACGAATTAAATAAGTCAAAAGTCAAGCATTCGTAGGGGCGGGTTTTGAGCGAAGATTCTTGGTTCAGATGTCCATCTACTTGCTAAACCCGCCCGTACAAAAGTCAAGCATTCGTAGGGGCGGGTTTTTTGCAGCTCCTTGTGAAAAAATCAATAGTTACGCGATTAAACCCGCCCGTACTCAAAATGTTTATATTAACAGTGACAATCGGCGTTTCGATCGCATTGATGGTGTAAGTTAAATGCGCGATCGCTTAGTACGCGAAGTCAGGAGTAAGAAGTAAAAAGACTTTAGCAAGCGGTTGCAAAGGCGGGAAAATCATTAACAGTAAGTGGCGCTCTGATGTATGCTTTAATTGCGAATGCGCGACTTGTGACTTGGTAACTGCTCCCTTATCCCTGCTCCTTGCTCCCTTTGACTTTTGACTTTTGACTTTTGACTTTTGATTCTCTCCAATGACTGAGTACTCGTACTGCCCTAAACTGTCACAATCGCGATAGAAGACTGAGGAAAGGATAAACAAGAATGATTCCGTCTTGGTTAGCGATTGGAGGAATAACGTTTCTTGTCGCCTTCGGTGGCTTTTTCTTTAAGCCTCGCGATTTGAAATGGGCAGTTCAACTGGAACGCCCACATTGGTTAACTTTTGAGCCATTAATTCCAGTAATATGGATGGTGATTTTTACTTGTGGGGCAATTTCAGCTTATATTGTTTGGGAAGCAGAACCAGGTAGCCTCAAGACCTGGTTATTAATGGGATTATACCTAGTTTTAGAATTAATTACCGTTGCTTATTTACCAGTGACGCTACAACTACGCAGTTTGGCGATCGGTACGTTTGTGGGTTTTACAGGCGTACTTTTAAGCGTATTGTTGTTACTAGCTGTCTTGCAAATTTCTGGATGGGCAGCAGCTTTGCTCATACCCTATGCAATTTGGAGTCCCATCGGCACGTTTACAACCTGGGAAATGATTCGCCTCAATCCTACAGAGCAGTGAACAGTTGTCAGTTATCAGTGACTAGTGACTAGTGACTAGACCAATAAAGAGTCTAGCCACCAGCCACCAGCCACTAGCCACTCAGTACTTACTACTCACTTAATCATGATTAAATCTTGGATGGTAATCGGGGCTGTGACGCTGTTGGTGGCACTCGGTTCAAATTTCTTTACACCAAGCGATCGCAAATGGTTTAAGCGCCTGCGCCGCCCCAATTGGTTGACTTTTGAAGCGTTAATTCCCGTCATTTGGACGGTCGTATTTATTTGCGGTGCTTGGTCGGCTTATATCGTGTGGGAAAATACAGGTAGTTGGTTGCTGATGGGGTTTTACTTGTTGGTAGAAATTCTCATTGTTTCCTACACGCCTGTAATGTTTAGAACTCGCAGCCTCAAAATTGGGACGATTATCGGTGGTACGGGTGCGATCGCCGGTCTATTATTAGCCTTAACTGTCCTGGGCGTTTCCCCTTGGGCGGCGGCTTTACTCCTACCGTATCTAATTTGGAGTCCGATTGGCACTTACACGACTTGGGAAATGGCAAAATTAAATCCCCAGGATGTCTAACAATTAAGTTGTAGCTTGCTTCTACCCCTGTTTGCATGTAAGTTGATACACTAAAAGCTCAACCATTACTTCGATCGCGGGTAAAATCAGCACATAATGTTACCTGAGGCAACCCCTTTCGGGAGTCATTTATGCCGCAGGACAATTCAATTGCAATCGAATTTCGCGATGTCACGTTCATTCAAAACGGACGGGCGCTGGTATCAAATCTCAATTTCACCATCGGTCGAGGTGAAGTCTTAGTCCTATTAGGGCGTAGTGGTAGTGGCAAAACTACCACTATGAAGTTGATCAATCGCCTGTTCGTCCCTTCTCACGGTGAGATTCTGTTTGAAGGCATTCCTACAACCAAGTGGGATGAAATCAAATTACGCCGTCAGATGGGATACGTGATTCAGGAGACAGGTTTGTTTCCGCATTTCACGATCGAACGAAATGTCGGCTTAGTGCCAGCTTTAGAAAGTTGGAAACCCAAACAAATTAAGGCACGAGTTTACGAACTTTTACACTTAGTTGGTTT
Source organism: Scytonema millei VB511283 (assembly GCF_000817735.3). Taxonomy (NCBI): domain Bacteria; kingdom Bacillati; phylum Cyanobacteriota; class Cyanophyceae; order Nostocales; family Scytonemataceae; genus Scytonema; species Scytonema millei. The sequence goes on from NZ_JTJC03000002.1 coordinate 439,495, forward strand.
GGAACCGGAGCAATTCGCTCATCGTTATCCTCGCGAACTTTCTGGAGGACAACGACAGCGTGTAGGAGTTGCTAGGGCGCTAGCTGCCGATCCGCCAGTGTTATTGATGGACGAACCTTTCGGCGCGCTCGATCCAGTCACTCGTCTAGAAATTCAACAGCAGTTTCGCCGCTTGCAACAGCAATTAGGCAAAACCGTAATTTTTGTGACGCACGATATTCAGGAAGCTTTTATTTTGGCTTCTCGAATTGGTCTTATGCAAGCAGGACGGATGCTGGTGTTAAGTACACCAGAAGAGTTTTTAAAATCTCCCAAGCCAGAGGCGCGTGCTTTTATCAAAGGGTTACCACCGTTTGCTCAGATTTATAATTCTGGTGAGAAGAACGGAAAATGAACTTGAGTGAATTTTTTCTGGTGAAGTACGCGCCGGAGATTTTACAGGAAACTGCTACCCATATCCTCTTGGTAGGAATTTCAATTGGTGTTGCGACTTTGGTAGGTATTCCGCTAGGGATATGCATCACCCGTAAACCCAGCCTGCGTCAGCCAATCTTGGGAATTGCTAACGTGTTGCAAACAATTCCTAGTTTGGCACTATTTGGATTTTTAATTTCCGTGCCGCTAATTGGCGGAATTGGGGCGCGGACGGCGATTATTGCTCTAACCCTCTATTCTCTTCTACCAATTATTCGCAATACCTATACAGGAATTATTAACGTCGATCCGGCAATTCGCGAGGCAGGAAAGGGGATGGGCATGACCGATCGCCAGTTACTCTTGCAAGTCGAGGTTCCGTTGGCGCTAGGGGTGATTTTAGCAGGGGTAAGGGTAGCTACGGTGATTGCTATTGGCGTTGCCACGATCGCAGCAGCAATTGGTGCTGGCGGCTTAGGCGTGTTTGTATTTCGGGGAATTGCAATGGTGAATAATCAGTTGATTCTGGCAGGGGCAGTTCCGGCGGCGGTGTTAGCAATTTTAGCAGACTGGGCGATCGCCACTTTGGAACGCCGTTTAACGCGCCGAGGGAATTGGGAGCAAAGGAGTAGAGGAGCAGAGGAGCAGGGGGGATTGGTGCAGTCTTAACAGCGATCGGTTATCGTAGGAGCGGGTTTTAACCAAAAATTTTCGGTTCTAGCAGTTAATTTATTTGCTAAACCCGCCCTTACAAGAATCAGAGAGCAGGAAGCCTATGCTTGAAAGCATAGGATTGAGATGTAGATTTTACTCAACTAAATAGGTGACATAATTGCAGCGCGAATTTGTTCGATATACTGATAAAAATTACCGCTGTTAAGCCGATAACTTAAAGGATGGGCAATTAATCTTGCCGTACTTTCAAACAATGTTTCAATCTCGATTAATCCATTTTCTTGTAGCGTTCTACCAGTAGAAACTAAGTCAACAATTGCCTCAGACATACCTGTAATTGGTCCCAATTCTACAGAACCGTATAAAGTAATAATTTCTACTGGTAAATCTAAATTTTCAAAGTACTCGCGGGCGCAATTAACAAACTTAGAAGCAACTCTTCCGTGAGCCGGTAATTCTAAAGCCGAACGATAAGGACTAGAAGCTTTGACGGCTACAGAGAGCCGACAAGAACCGAATTTTAAATCGGCTAGATTGGCAACTTTCGGTTTTTTCTCGCGCAATACATCGTAGCCAACAATTCCTAATTGTGCCTGTCCGTATTCTACGTAAACGGGTACATCTTGCGCCCGTACTAATAAAGCTTTGGCAATATTATTCGAGTCTTGAATCTGTAATTGGCGATTGCTAGAATCAAGAAATGCACTAAAATCTAAACCAACTGATTGCAACAAACGGATACTATCTTTTAAAAGTGCGCCTTTGGGTAGTGCTACGGTAATCATGGCTAGGGAGTAGGGAGTAGGGGAAGAAACAGAAGACAAGTCCTCATTCTCACAAAAAACTATTATGCCCTGAAACTAGAACGATCGCGATTGTATAATTCTGATTTTCTACATGAGTGAGACACTGCCAGATTGTAGCCAGTGTCAGAATAGAAATATTGCGTAATCTATCCGTGCAGCCACGATTGATATGAAAATTTTGTTAGTTGACGATGAAGTTGAACTAACCGATCCCCTGAGTCGCCTCCTCAGCCGTGAAGGGTACGAGGTTGATGTGGCATATGATGGGAACAAAGGTAGCAATTTGGCTACTCAGAAGACTTATGACTTGTTGATTCTCGATTGGATGCTTCCCCACCAATCGGGGTTAGATATTTGTCAGCAATTACGGCGCAGTGGTAAAAATACACCTGTTCTCTTCCTGACTGCTAAAGATACGATAGACGATCGCGTGCAAGGTTTAGATGCGGGTGCAGATGATTATATTGTGAAGCCGTTTGAGTTACGAGAATTACTTGCAAGAGTCCGCGCTTTGTTGCGGCGAGGTGCTGTAGATTTGAATTTAGCTACAACTCAACGTTTGCAAGTTGCAGATTTAGAATTAGATGTGGATAACCGCCTAGCTTATCGTCAAGGACGCACGATTGAACTATCAGAAAAAGAGACTAAGCTTTTAGAATTTTTTATGCGTCATGTCGGACAAGTGTTAACTCACGATCAAATTCATCAATATTTATGGACTGAAGAGGAACAACCGAGCAGTAATGTTTTAGCTGCTTTAATTCGGTTATTAAGACGCAAAATTGAAGCTAAAGGAGAAATAGTGTTAGTTCATACTGTTTATGGTAAGGGTTATCGGTTTGGGGATGGTAATGGGTAGTTGGTAGTTGGTGGTTGGTAGTTGGTAGTTGGTAGTTGATAGTATTGGATATATGGCGAATATATCATTACAGATACTACGATCTATTAAGGCAATATTCTAATAAATATAAAATATTTCCATTTGTCTTTTTGTGTTCGTATTCTCTCACAACTTTTCCACCCAATGCTTCTGGAATTTTGCGACTGGCAATGTTGGCGCGATCGACAGGATAAAGAAAATATTCACAATCTAAATTCTGCTCAGCCCAACTTTTGATACCTCTAATTGCTTCTAGCCCATATTTATAACCGTGGGCTGCTTTTTTTAACCAAATGCCAAATTCTGGAGTCTTACCAAGCATACCATGAAGACCTGCACACCCTAAGAATTCTTGCGAATCCTTTTTTAAGATAACTAGTATTAGATCGCTACCCTTTTCTAAATCTACAATTGCCCTCTCAATAAATGCTTCAATTTCAGAGATATGCTGGGGGGACTGCGGACACATATAAGTAGTAATTGTCTCGGTAAATTCCGAAAAAATTTCTTCTTTATATGCCATTGATACAGGTTTTAATCTGAGACGATCTGTCAATATCTCCACATTGAGTAAATCCATTTTTATGTCACGCATCAGCCGTAGGCGTTAGCGATAGCGAAGGCGAAGCCGTTAGCGTAGCGTTAGGCGCAAAGACGCTAAGAAGAACACAAAGAATACTCACCCCTCGCTCCTCACTCCTCACTCCTCCAAAACAAAACCAGCGTCGCGAATCATGTCTAAATCCATTTGTGCTGCTTGCCCTGGGGTGGTGAGGTAATCGCCAATGAAGATGGAGTTGGCGGGATATAATCCTAACGGTTGGAGCGATCGCAAATGGACTTCTCTACCTCCGGCAATCCGAATTTCTTGTGATGGTAGCAAGAATCGAAATAAGCATAATATTCGCAAACAGCGTTGCGGATTGAGTTGTTGTAATCCTGCGAGTGATGTACCTGGAATTGGGATCAAAAAGTTAATTGGTACACTTGTCACTTCCAATCGTCGCAGTGACAGAGCTAAATCGATGATATCGTCGTCTGACTCGCCCATGCCCATTATTCCGCCCGAACAAGTTGTAATTCCGGCAGCTTTAACATTTTCTACCGTTGCCACGCGATCGCTAAATGTGTGAGTCGTACAAATTTGTTCGTGGTGCGACTCTGCTGTATTGAGATTGTGGTTGACTCTATCGACTCCGGCTGCTGCTAAACGCTGCGTTTGTGACTCACTCAACAATCCTAAACAAGCACAAATTTTTAAATCGTAATTTGCCTTGACTTCTCGCACGGCTGCTAAAAATTTGGCAAAAGTTGTTTCATTAGGCGATCGCCCAGACAGTACCATGCAAAACGTACCCGCTTTTAAACTAGCTGCCCGTGCTGCGGCAGCTAAAATTTTCTCTTGTGCCATCAACGGATATTTCTCAATTTCTGCTGTCGAGATTTTTGACTGAGAACAGTAATGGCAATCTTCAGGGCAAAGTCCACTTTGGGCATTGAGTAAAAAGTGCAGTCGAACCCGATTACCCCAATAATGTTTGCGAACTTTGTATGCAGCTGCTAGCTGTTCGAGTAACACTTCATCAGGGGCGCTGAGTACGGCTAAAGCTTCCTCACGGCTGAGGATATCTCCCGCTAAGGAGCGATCGGCAAGTTGGTTCCAATTTGGTAAATTGATAGCTTGTAGCATGGTTGGATGGGGAGTTAAGAGTTCGTAGGGGCGCACAGCCGTGCGCCCCTATAATACGAATTAGAGATCGTCTACAACCCGACGAATGACTTCGTACACAGATTCGAGTTGAGGTGGGGTAATGCAGTAAGGTGGCATGAGGTAGATGGTATTACCTAGAGGGCGCAAGAGGAAGCCTAATTCGAGAAAGCGCGATCGCAATTTTGAACCTGTGGCGTTTAAGTAGCTTTCGCTTTCAGCTTTCAGATCCAGGGCTGCTATTGTACCGCAGATGCGGGTACGTTCGATTTTTGGGTGTCCGAGCAGCCATGTTTCCATGTAGCGACGGTGTAAGGCTTCCATTCCCCTAAATGCATCTGGATTTTGAGTTAATAATTCTAGGGAGGCGATGCCTGTGGCGCAAGCTAGGGGATTTCCCGTGTAAGAATGACTGTGGAAGAAGGTGCGATCGATGTCGTCGCTGTAAAAAGCTTGATAAATCTCCTCTGTTGCTACAGTCACAGATAGAGGTAAACAGCCACCTGATAAACCTTTAGATAAGCAAAGTATATCGGGACAGGTACTTGACTTTAAACAAGCAAATAATTCTCCCGTTCTACCAAAGCCTGTCATAATTTCGTCATAGATCAGCAGCACGCCATATGTACGGGCGAGTTGAGCGAGTTCTTGCAAAAATTGGGGACGACACAGGCGCATTCCTGCGGCTCCCTGTACTAATGGTTCGATAAATATGCCTGCATAGCTGTGCCGATTTTTTTGCAATAATTCTGCCAGTTGCTCTAAAGCCTGTGCTTCGCGGCTAGCGACGTTTGGATCTTCGTCGAATGTCGCAGGAAAAGGTACGACATCTGTTGCAAACATCAAAGTTTTGAAAGTTTGCCACCAAGGAGAACTACTACCAACTGACATTGCGCCTATAGTATCGCCGTGATAGCCGCCTTCAAAGCTAATGAATCGAGTTCGTTGTTTTTCCCCTTGGTTAAACCAATACTGGTATGCCATTTTCAGCGCAACTTCGATCGCTGTAGAGCCGTTATCGGAGAAAAATATCCGTGTCAGAGACTTAGGGAGACGTGCCACTAGTTCAGCGGCTAATTTTTCCGCTGGTTCGTGGGTAAATCCAGCAAAAATAACCTGTTCTAGTTGTTTTGCTTGTTGATAAAGCGCCTCAGCGAGTACGGGATGGCTGTGTCCGTGGATCGTCACCCACCAACTCGAAATACAATCAATAATCTGCCTGCCATCCTCCAATTCCAACATCACCCCTTCTCCCCGTTTAACTTTCAAAGGAGGAGGAGCCGTTTTCATCTGGGTGAAAGGATGCCAAATTGGACTGTTACTCATAAGTAGGAGATAGGTGTAGAGTGTGTGGGAAGTGTGGGAGCTGAGGAAGTTGGGGGAGCTAAGGGAGCAATTCTAACCACCAGCCACCAGCTACTAGTCACTCTCCACTGATAACTGACAACTGATAACTGAATAACTGATTTTCTGCTTGACTGCTGTTGAAAGTTAAGCGAAACTGACAAATAATTACTGTGCGAGTTCACTCTATTGCTAAATTTTGTTAACTTTTTCATCTATATAATTCGATGGATGAAACATTATGTAGCAGTAGGGATATTAAGATAGGGGATCGCGTCGCTCGAAGCAAGCCATCCTGCCTAAAAGCTGGATCTAAGTGTCAGATAACCTTAAAACCTGTTGTGTTGGCTAGAAGCATGGAAACCTTAGAATTTGTCATCTATCCCGATGGTCGCGTACAGGAAAAAGTCACGGGGATCGTTGGTTCCTCCTGTACTGAAGTTACGGCAGCGCTGGAAGCAGAACTAGGGCAAACCATTAGCCAGCAGCCAACATCAGAATATTTTAATCAAGTTAATACACAAGCTGATGTCTCAATCGCTCAAGCATCGTTTAGCGAATGGTAGCTTTTTTATTTAGTTATTTACCCTAGTTAATTTACGACGATCTAGAAACACTATGTCACACTTTAGCCAAATCAAAACTCAAATCCGCAATTTAACATCCTTGCAAGCAGCTCTCACCGATCTAGGAGTTGATTGGAAATCTGGATCTCGGCAAGTCCGAGGCTATCAGGGACAAACGCGGAATGCCGAAGTGACAATCGAGCAAGATAACGGTTACGATGTAGGGTTTAGTTGGAATGGCAAAGAGTACGAACTCGTCGCCGATATGCAATATTGGCAGCAGCCTTTATCAGTAGAAGGTTTCTTGCGCCAAGTGACGCAGCGTTATGCATACCACACCGTAGTTAACGAAACAGCAAGACAAGGTTTTCAAGTCACCGAACAACAGAAAAACTCAGATGGATCGATCAGACTGTTAGTGCAGCGCTGGAGTGGCTGATGGACGATCTTGGCACATCGAATTATTCTGACTCGGAGCGATCGCATCTAGAACCCGAGTTGGGGGGAAATCTGCGTGATGCTGCCAATCGTTCTGGACTAGAGCCAGAATTGGGCGGTGTTACCCGGCAAAAGGGTGTATACGTTGACGAAATCACTTGTATTGGGTGCAAGCACTGCGCTCATGTCGCTCGCAACACCTTTTATATCGAACCAGATTACGGTCGCTCTCGTGTTGTCCGTCAAGATGGTGACGTGGAGGAACTGATCCAAGAGGCGATCGATACTTGCCCGGTAGATTGCATCCACTGGGTCGATTACACTGAGCTGAAGCGGCTAGAACAAGATAGACAATATCAAGTCATTCCCCCAGTTGTAGGATATCCCGTAGAGGGGGCGGTGGCTGCTGCCCAAAAGCGCCGTCGTAAACAACAGTTAACCCGCAAAAAAGCCAAGTATTGATCGAATCAACTATCCAAACAGGCGATCGCCTACTGAGGAGACTGCAAAACAGTCTCCTTGTTTTTTTTCGTACAGACGTGACACGGTCACCCATACCCATAAAACCTTTTTAGTCGCCAGCGAGTGTGAGGTAGGGCGACTTGAGTTTTATGGTATTATTTCATACCTTGGCTTGTCTCAACAAAAGCGCCAGTTCCCAAACTGGATTTTACATACCAGTGGAGAGTGGCTGGTGGTAAATAGGGTGTGGGGTGTAGGGAAATTTTGAATGCGTGAATGCGTGAATTTTGAGTTGCTCCCTCAGCTCCCTCCTCTCCCTCAGCTCCCCCTCTCCCTTGTTTCCTCACTCCTCACTCCTCGCTCCTCGCTCCTCACCCCTAGTTTTGTTCTAGGAAGGACTGCACTTTCCCGTCAGCGCCGAGTATGACTCTGACTCTGGGTGTTTCGCCTTGGGGGTTAGCGGAGACAAACGGTTCGCCGATTAATGGTAAACCAGAGCGCTCGATGTAGTTTCTAGCTGCTTTGCCTAAAGGTTCGATCCGCTGCACCGAGCCGTCTACATCTAGGACAATACTATACTCCAACGGCTCGCTGAGTCCAGAGGGGGGTTGCCAACGCTGTTGGAAGTATTCTCTTACCTCATTAACTTGTGGTGTAGGGGCAAAAGCTGCCGCTTGGGGTGCTTTTTGTGACGGTTTAGCTGGCGGCTCTTCAACTGGCTTGCCTTCCAAAGCCGCTCTAATCCTTTCTCTGGGTGTCAAGCCTTCTACCGATGGTGGCGGAGCTGGATTGGTGGGTGGTGCGGCAGGAACATCGATTGTGGGGGGAGTCTGAGCTGAGCGATCGGGAGTAGGAGGACTGGGAAGATTATTATTGGTGGTAATTCCTGGTAAGGTAGCTAAGCTATCTGGTTGCACTGTGCCATTATTAGCTGGTTGGTTAGCTGCTGGTTGGTTAGCCGATTGTTTAGGTGTTTGAGTAGAACCAGACGGTGCTTGAGCAATACCAGGTAAGGGGCTAGCTCCAGCGTTAGGCGGTGCAGGTGGAGCAGTGGTTGTAAAAGGTGGCGTGGTTGGTGCGGTAGACAGAGTCGTGTCTGATAGAGGTGAGGGAATTGGCGAACTCCCCACAGTTGGCGTATTTGGTAAATTCCCTAAAGTTGGGCTTGTCGTCGGCGATGGGAGATCGCTTGTGGGTGGCACAGACGGTATAGCCTCTGGAGATAGGGTAGGCGAGGGAGAAGGCTGTTGTGGCGGACGACTAGCTGTTTGTGGCTCGTCAGAACGGTTGAGCAGATGTACGAGTCCTGCGGTTAAACCTACTCCTACCAGGAGTACGGCTGCTATCCCTGCCCAAGCTGTAGAAGGAGTCGTAGCAAAACGAGTCGGACTATTAAAGTTGGCTGGGACAGCTAAAACGTCGGCAGCATATTCATCTAAAGCGTTTGCTAGATCGAATAGTTGCGTCATGCTCAAAGGAATGAATTGCCCCGTACTAGGAGTTGCTAAAGCTCCTAAAAATAAATTGTGGGATAATCCTTCACCAGGTTGAATGTATATTCCTCCTGCTGGAGCTGGTGCAGGCGTGCTAGAGGAATCTAATTCGGCTGGCTTGGTGGGTGTATTGGCAGCATCTTCTACCAGCAAAGCATTGAATCGTTCTGGCGATGAAGCGAGAACTCTCTGCACGTAGTTTTTGACAACTTCATGCAATTCTACGAGAGAGTGGCGATCGCCCTGAATGCGAATCTGCTCTGCTTCTGGCAGTTGGGAGTCATGAAAGCGCACCTCGAACTGAACTGGCGCATTCATCGAGCTAGCGCCCCGAGCCGCTCCTGACGTGCGCTCGGTAACCTGTAACGTACAAGAAGCTTGCGTGTATTTTTTAACAACTGGTTCTGACAGAGACATAAGCGGGGAGTAGGGAGTAGGGAGTAGGGAGTAGGGAGTAGGGAGTGAGGAGTGAGGAGTGAGGGGACAAGGGAAACACAGATTACTGGTCACTGGTCACTGACAACTGATAACTGATAACTGGTCACTGATAACTAGCCACCAGTCGCTTTCCCGACTCCCTAGCTATAATTGCGAACGATCGAGTAAGGTAAGCCATAAGTGCCGATGACCGACAGCACCGCTATAAAATAACAGATCGACTAAGAGCTTAAAGCCTAATTGACTCAGCCAATTGGTTGATAAATGTTCGGCATCTTCCATGCGCTCTTGATAGAGATTGCTGAAACTATCAATGTAGTCGCCCAACACGCCGATTTTATGGGGAACTTCTCGATTGGCGATCGCCTGCTCTAACAACATGACGGCGCGGCGAATTTGAGTCTGATATTGTTTGGCTAGATGACAAATAATTAAAACTAGCGATCGCGCCTCTTCTATATCTAATTTTTTCCTACCCCCGTCACCTTTACGTAAAGGATTGGACTGCCTCAAGCGCCACAATGCCACGCGATCGGGGATTTTTGTTGCCAAATTTAATTCTTCTGCTGCCGATAACATTGCCTCAGAACCAATACCTACTAATGCTTCTAGCGCCAACAGTATCAGATCGAGTTGAGCTTTGATATTGTTGAGCTGCACGGGTGCAGGCTCGGCGCGAGTGAGATCGTTCCACTTAGTACTTTGATTGGGAGATTGGGCGCTAGAGTGCATAGTCTTCAGCATAGGTGGTACGACTAAGATACACTGAGCTGTTACCCAATTTGAAACCGTGTTTCTTTGGTTTTGGCTTGTTTTCTCCAGCTAGCAACAAATTTGCCGCTCAAGCAGCTCAGGTTCAGAAATTTTGCTCAGTCATTTTTTACCACATCCTACACGTTGACGCTACCGCAAAAAAGCTACTGTCACCCCAGAGCCACCATCTTCAGGAGCCGCAGCCTCGAAGCGACTTACCATAGGATGCTGTTGCAAAAAATTGTGAACTCCTTGTCTCAGTTTCCCCGTACCGTGACCGTGAATAATCCATATTGTTCCCGACGCTTCGGCGATCGCCTTATCTAGCACGATCTCCGCATCAGCCACCCGACTACCTCGAATATCGAAGGTGTTTTGGGAAGTCCTGATTGTGGGGGAGTCGGTAGGGGCGCACTGCTGTGCGCCCCTACTGGGGAGTCGGGAGTCGGGAGTCGGGTGAGTGGCTAGTGGCTGGTGGCTAGAATGGCTTCCTTGTCCCCCTTGTCTTCCTTGTCCCCCTTGTCTCTTCTCTTGAAAAGTTGCTTTTTTCCCATCCAGCGATTCAATATCCTCTAGCTTGACGGTCATTTTCATCAGTCCGAAGCGGACGATTAATTCGCCGTCATCGTTGGGTTCGTTCAAAACTTCTGCGGTTTGCCCTAAACGGGGAATGCGAATGCGATCGCCTGCTTGGGGGCGAAACCCGGCTTTGGGTTTGGGTGTTGGAGCAGTATGCTGTTGGGCAAGCCGATCGATCGCCACCGTCGCTTGCTGTGCGGCTTGAGCTGTAGGAGATCCTTGCTGCAACTTGCGAATCACCTGAGCAATTTCCGCTTTAGCTTGGGCGATCGCCTGTTGAATTGCTTGTTCTTGAGAAGCACGTAATTCTCGTTCTCGCGCGTCTAGCTGAGCAGTCCGTTCTGAGAGTTGACGATACAATTGCTCTGTTTGTTGTAATAACTGTTGGGCTTGGGTGGCTTTCGTTTCTTGTTGTCGCCGTTGGGCTTCAAGTCCGGCGATTACCTGGTTCACATCTTCCGTTGCTTCTCCTACCTGGTGTTTTGCTTGCTCGATTACCTCTGGTTTTAAGCCCAAACGAGCAGCGATCGCTAAAGCATTAGAGCGACCTGGAATCCCCCACAATAAGCGATAGGTAGGCGATAAAGTTGCCTGATTAAATTCCACCGAGGCATTTTCAAACCGCTCGTCTTGATATTTCAACGCTTTCAATTCACCAAAGTGAGTTGTCGCCATACTCAGCTCGGCATTATCGGCAAGGTGACGCAAAAGGGCGATCGCCAAAGCACTGCCCTCGACTGGATCGGTTCCCGCACCGACTTCGTCGAGTAGAACGAGTGAGTAGCTAGTGGCTGGTGGCTGGTGACTAGTGGCTAGAATTTCTTCCTTGTCTTCCTTATCCTCCTTGTCCTCTTCTCCCCTGCTCCCTGCACCGAAGCGCTCCCTGCTCCCTACTTCACCAATCGCCTCTAATATCCGACTAATCCGCCGAATGTGACCGGAGAAGGTCGATAGGCTCTGCTGTAATGACTGTTCGTCACCAATATCTGCCAATACCATGTCAAACCAGGGAATTTCTACAGGTTCTTTGGCAGGAATAAATAACCCAACTTTTGCCATCAAAGCTGCTAAACCAAGGGTTTTCAGCGCTACCGTTTTCCCTCCAGTGTTGGGTCCGGTGATCGTAATGACGCGAATCTGGGGCTGAACGATAATATCTACAGGAATGACTGGCTGCCCTTGTTCGTGCTGGTTTTGCCATACGAGCAGGGGATGGCGCAGTTGGCGCAAAGTTATATTTTCCCCCTGGGAGCGATCGCAAAAGCGGGGTGGATTGGCTTGCAACCAGTAGCTATAACGAGCGCGGGCGCTGGCAAGGTCTATTATCGTTACAACTGCTAGCAAATTTTCTAAATCTGGCTTGACGGCTGCGACTTGCTCGGTTAATCGCCTGCGAATCGCCTCTTCTTCTGCTTGCTCTCTGGCAATGTATTGCCGCAGTTGATTGCCTAAAGCCACGATCGCGTTTGGCTCTACATACAAAGTTGCTCCACTCATGGATGCATCGTGGACGATCCCGGGAATTGCATCTTTTTGCGGTGCTTTGACGGGAATCACGAAGCGATCGCCTCTTTGGGTGATAAGTTGTTCCTGTACGGCGTTGGCTTGGCGCTGTAAGATTCCTTGTAGAGTTTGGGTAATTCGTTGGCGCAATTGCCGCACGCGATCGCGAATCTCGGCTAATTTAGGGCTAGCGCGGTCTGCTACCTTACCCTGTTCGTCGATACAGTACAAAATATCCTGTTCTAACTCAGGATCGGTTTTAACAGTAGAGACTAATTCCTGTAAAACTGGCAAATCTTGCTGTTGGTCGATGCTGCGCCGTAACTGTCTCGTTCCGGTGAGAGTTGTGGCGATCGCGAGTAACTGCTCTGCGGTTAATATACCTTGTAACTCTGCTCGTTCTAAAGATTCGCCAATATCTTGAATTCCGGCAAACGACAACCCAGCACTCAGACGACTATCTAACTCGTAGACTTCTTTGGTTTGGTTCAACAATTCCTGACTTTTTGCCTGCGTGTCGGGAATGACCAAATTCCGAGCGGCGATCGCTCCTAGTTTAGTCGCCGTAAAAGTTGCCAAGTGCTGACACAAGCGCGACCATTCTAATAGTTCTAACGTTTCTGATTGAATCAAAGCTTGGTGGTTCAATTTTATTAAAAGGAAGCAGGGAGCAGGGATTAGAAGACAGAATTTATCTCAAGTAATTATTCTGTCTTTGATTTAAAACTTTTAGATCGCAGAAATTCAAATAAAAGGCTTTTAGATATCAAATCTACGTTAAATTCAAGCAAAAGCTGAAAGCTATAGCTTTTTTGACTGGGTTCTGTGCGTGCGATCGCGAATTTTTTCGCTTTAGCTTAGTGTTGAATACATTTGAGCGAACAATACATTTTGACTTTAACGACACTTTGACTTTAAATCCATTGTAGTATGCTCTCAGTCAGTCTCAATCGTACTAAAGCCTGAATTTCCCTACCTATTTGTAGTACTATCCCTCTTTTACTGAGCAGGGAAAAGAGAGTACCTGGTTGCTGAGGGAGCATTCATCAAGTCGTAAGTCGCAATTACTAGCCACTAGCCACTAGCCACTAGCCACTAGTCACGCACTCCTCACTCACAAAAATCTCCCAACCTCTAACCAAACCCCTCGCGAATTTGGTACTCTAGCGAAATAGTTTGGGAACGGGTAAAGAAACGTGAATATTCAAATTGGACGTGGCAAAACCGCACGCCGCGCATACGGCATTGATGAAATTGCACTGGCTCCGGGGCAACGCACTATAGACCCCAGTTTAGCGGATACCAGTTGGCAGATTGGCGCGATCGAGCGAGAAATTCCCATTATTGCAAGTGCGATGGATGGAGTTGTCGATGTGCAGATGGCTGTACTGCTTTCCCAGTTAGGAGCTTTGGGCGTACTCAACTTAGAAGGTATTCAAACTCGCTACGCCGACCCAGAGCCAATTTTACAACGGATTGCCTCAGTAGGAACTCATGAATTTGTCCCGCTGATGCAAGAATTGTATGCCGAACCAGTCAAACCAGAATTAATCGAGCAACGAATTGGGGAAATTAAGCAGCAGGGGGGTATTGCTGCTGTCAGCGCGACTCCTGCTGGTGCGAGTAAATATGGTAGTGCGGTGGCAAAGGCTGGCGCAGATTTATTTTTTATTCAAGCTACTGTTGTATCGACAGCTCACATAGCTCCATCTGAGTTGACCAACCTTGACTTGGCGAAATTTTGTCAAGAAATGCCCATGCCCGTCGTGTTGGGCAACTGCGTCACTTACGAAGTGACTTTAAGTTTAATGAAGGCAGGAGCAGCAGCAGTTTTAGTTGGGATTGGTCCTGGGGCGGCTTGTACTTCTCGCGGTGTTTTAGGTGTGGGCGTACCTCAAGCCACGGCGATCGCAGATTGTGCCGCAGCGCGAGAAGATTACTATCAGGAAACTGGAAATTACATCCCGGTGATTGCTGATGGTGGCTTGATTACAGGTGGAGATATCTGTAAGTGTATCGCCTGCGGTGCAGACGGCGTGATGATCGGTTCTCCCTTTGCTAGAGCCGCCGAAGCACCAGGCAAAGGCTTTCACTGGGGTATGGCAACCCCTAGCCCCGTTCTACCGCGTGGAACTCGAATTCGTGTCGGTACGACTGGTACTTGCGAACAAATTTTACGCGGACCCGCTCAACTCGACGACGGGACGCACAATTTCTTGGGCGCTTTAAAAACGAGCATGGGAACTTTGGGGGCAAAAGACATTCGCGAGATGCAACAAGTCGAAGTTGTGATTGCTCCTTCATTGCTCACCGAAGGAAAAGTCTACCAGAAGGCGCAGCAACTCGGTATGGGTAAGTAGATTGAGGTCGGAAGTCATCTGACTTCCGCCAATGAGTAGGTTTACTTAAACAAAATATCGACAACTTAAAACTTTCCATAATCTTGCAAAGAGTACTGGAAAAAATAAAACAGTCGCCTACAATAGAGTAAGCGGAGACGCATGTTTCCGTTCACTCCTCACACCACACTCCGCCCGGACTACTGTTCGGGCGGTTCCTTATGTATGGGAATTCACGTAGAGTAATCCTTACTTTTCACATCAACTACAATCGCACGGCGATCGCCATAGAGGATCTATCTAATTACATATACTCAGGAGGTAAAAATGCTTGGTTTTACTGTGATAAAATTTTCAGCAAAGTAAGCAACAATATAGCCAAGGATTTTCAGGCATGTCAGCAGCCGCGCAAGTTACAGATTCTTCTTTTAAGCAAGAAGTACTAGATAGTGAAATCCCAGTTTTAGTGGATTTTTGGGCACCTTGGTGCGGTCCTTGCCGCATGGTCGCCCCTGTTGTCGATGAGATCGCGCAGCAGTACGATGGGCAAGTCAAGGTCGTCAAGCTCAACACCGACGAAAACCCCAACATTGCCAGTCAGTATGGTATCCGCAGTATCCCCACTCTGATGATTTTCAAGGGGGGTCAAAAAGTTGACATGGTAGTAGGTGCAGTACCAAAAACAACACTATCCAATACTCTAGAAAAGTATTTGTAGAGCTGGGTTAGCACAAAATAAAGACTTGCAAGCGCCTGAGGTTTTGGCTATATGGCGCTTTTTGGTCTATACATTCATCAGGGTAGCAATTCTGCTGCTTGTAAGACGTGAAATTTTGCGTCTCTGTAATTTCCTCTCAACAGATGTCCCAAATCTCGCTAAAATAGAGTGCCGACCCGTGCAGCAGCACTCATGACTTCATCTCGTTCGTTAGACACTATCGAAACACTGAAAGCAGACCTAGCTATATTGTTGGAAAAATTGCCAGATTTACAGCATCGGCAGTTGATCCAGCAGGCGATCGCAACTATTATTCGGTTAGCCGACAGCGAGATTGACCGTCTCGATTGGAAAATCTTAGCGGCTTCTCTAGCTGATATGGAGCGAGGGTTAGAATTATTTCATACCTATCGCCACGTTCGGAAGGTAACAATTTTTGGTTCGGCACGTACTCCGGTGGATAGTCCGGCGTATAAAATGGCAGCCGACTTCGCCCGTTGCGTCACTCAGTTAGGGTTTATGGTGATGACTGGTGGTGGTGGCGGAATCATGCAAGCGGGAAATGAGGGTGCGGGAAGGGAAAATTCTTTTGGGTTAAATATTCAACTACCATTCGAGCAAGAAGCAAATCCTTACATTGTTGGTGACGCGAAATTAATTCACTTCAAATATTTCTTTACCCGCAAGCTGTTTTTACTCAGGGAAAGCGATGCAGTAGCGCTGTTTCCTGGCGGATTTGGCACGCAGGACGAAGCATTTGAATGCATGACTTTGAGTCAAACTGGAAAGTTCGGTCCCGTGCCGATGGTACTCATTGACCACCCAGGGGGAGACTATTGGGAAGCTTGGAGCGAATATATCCAAGAACATTTGATTCAAAAAGGTTTGGTTAGTCCTGAAGATCCGAGTCTTTATACAATTACAGATAACTTGGAAGTTGCTTGTAACGCGATTACGCAATTTTATCGAGTTTATCACTCTAGCCGTTACGTCCGCGATTTATTGGTGATTCGCCTCGATACAGAATTATCTGATGCTGAAGTTGAAGAGTTAAATGACAATTTCAGCGATATTTTGGTGAAAGGCAAGATTGAAAAAAGTGGAGCGTTGCCCCAAGAAACTCAGGATGAAACGATAGATCTACCTCGGATCGTGCTTTATTTTAACCAAAGAGACTTAGGGCGTTTGTATCAGATGATTGCGAGGATCAATCAGATGGGACAACCTTCAGAAGAAACTGCTTCTCATCCAGAAAGGAAGTAAGGCAAGCAAGGCAACTATTCAGAAGTGCGATCGCCCCTTGCCCATTTTTGCCACGATCGACATACACTGGTAGACGAACTGTCGGCACGGCTGTTATGAGGCGATCGCGGCATGGTGTTGCAAAAAGAATTCCAGCAATCGGAACAAGAATTCTGGCGTGACGGCAGAAGGAGAAGCAATACTGATGCTCTTTGGTTCGGTATCGTTATCTCACTTCTCGTACACGTTATTTTTTTCCTCAGCTTCGATTATTGGGTTCGCATCCTACCAAAACCAAAACAGCAATCTCGCGCCGAACCAATTCCACTTGAGTTTGTTGAAGTTCCTCCCCAACCAAAAAAACCGCCCCCAGAAACTAAACGTCGGGCAGCAAACGATTCCGTTGCTGGTGGTAAAGCCAATCGCAGACGACCGCTAGCAACTCGACCGAATAACCCAACTGCGCCTAGAACCAATTCCCGTACTGCATCACCACCCGCTCAACCCCGCCGCCAGCAGCCATCTAGCAGCCGCACGGAGAGTCCAGAGCCACCAAAACCCCAAATCCAGCCTCCTCAAGCCCAACCTCCGATTGCCACTGCTCCCAATCGCTCCAAACCAGTTCCGAAGACTCCCAACCTAGAGCAAAAACCAGCAAATCGTCCTAGTGCTGCAACCAAGCGATCGCCTGCTAGAACTACAGCCAGAACTCAGCCGCGATCTTTAGGATCGGCGAGCAAGTTAGGCGGTCCACTCACGCTTTCCAGCCGCGACCTAGCAGCTAATCCCAACCGTTCTAATCGCGCTGCGCCAGGAATTGATGCTCGTCAGGATGTCGATATGGGTTCTTACTTGCAGCAACTTCAGCGACAAGTCAGGCAGCAGTGGATACCAGGAATGACGCAGAATTCTCGTTCAACTGTCGTGTTTTTCACAGTCACGCGATCGGGTCAAGTCACCAACCTACGGATCGTTCGACCTTCTGGCTCCAACACCACCGACACCGCCGCCATTAGTGCCATTAGACGCGCCGCACCCTTCGCACCTTTACCCTCTGGATTTGCCTACAATTCCCTCAAAATTAGTTTTACATTTAATATCAACGTCTCTGGTGGTTTAGATCTATGGGTAAGATGACGTAAAAAGTTATCAGTTAACAGTTATCAGTTATCAGTTAACAGTTATCATTCATTCACAAATGACCAATGACAAACTAAGGAGGAGTGATGCTCGATTTAACAAAGCTAGCAGTTGGAGGAGTTTGCTTTGTCTTGGCATTTATCCTAGCGAGTCTAGTCGAATACTGGTTGCATCGTTTGATGCACGTTTCGCCTCGCATTGGTGAAAGACATCGCGATCACCACCGCCGGAATGAAGGACAAGGTGTAGTATGGGAATTTCGGGATTACGTTCAGGGTAGCTGCATTGCCATGTTTGCAATGTTCTTTGTCTCTCTCGAAGCTGGGATAGGTTGGTTTCTAGGCAGTTTAGCTTATGCTGCTTTTTCTGCTTATGCCCACCAGTTACAGCACGAAAATCCAACCAAGTGCTTTTGGATGAAAATGCCCGTGCATTACGTCCATCATAAATATGGTATGTGGCATCACAATTTTGGTTTAGCTGTAGATTGGTGGGATCGGGTGTTTGGCACTTACAAATCCGTAGAATGGCTCACGGAAGAAGAAACTAGCCAACCAGAACGCAGCTATTTACAACTACGCTGGTGGTGATATAGCGAGCCTAAATGTATTTGTGAATCTGGGTTATTGCTGGTTGACGGTTGACGGTTAACGGTTAACTGTCAACCACCACAACGAGCGGTTCATGACTCAAATAGAATCGCTATATGACTTATCAGTTATCAGTGACCAAAACAGTTCGCAATTTGCAATTGCAGCAGGTTGCAAACCCCTATATTCATTTATGGAAAAAACAAACAGCCGCGACTCAATTAAAACTTTATGCGCATAGTTAAGAGTGGCGCAGGTTGGCGGATTGGATTCGATCCAGAGGCAAAGGAATTTAAAGGTTTAGTCGGTGCTGAGGACTGGGCGATCGAACTGACGCAGGCAGAATTACAAGATTTTTGCCGATTGTCAGCACAGCTATCAACGACTATGAGCCAAATGGAGCGCGAATTGATGGATGAGGAGGCGATCGCCTGTGAAGCCGAAAGTGACTTTATCTGGATGGAAGTAGCAGGCTATCCCCACGCTTATAGCTTGCGACTGATTCTAAATACAGGTAGGCGAGTTGAGGTGAGTTGGGCGGCGGATGCAGTTCCCGATTTCATCCGAGCGGCTCAAATGCTGTTTGTTTTCTAAATAGCGCGATCGCAATTTCTTATGCTATGATATCTAAGCTGTGAAACGGGGCGTAGCGCAGCTTGGTAGCGCGCCACTTTGGGGTAGTGGAGGTCGTGGGTTCGAATCCCGCCGCTCCGATTGATTCAAATCCTCGATCTAGAAAGAGTTCCGGCGTTTTAGATGCTGGGACTCTTTCTGCTGACGTGACTGGCGAGGAGTGTCAATTCTCAGACATCGCTTCACTGCGTGAAGACAGTAGACGGCACAAACTGCACAATCTTTGCGACAATCGTTTAGTTATCCACCTGGTAATGACAGTTCCGAACGGGATGCTTACTGTCAGGCGCAGCACCGACGTAGATAGTTACCAACTTTTTCAATTTATTGGTTTTGGAGCCAAGCAAATAGATTGGCGGGGTTTTTGACATCTAAATAATTTGAAATCTAACAATGTCACCCCTTATTTCGCTAAGCCTCCTCATCGTTGGCTAGATTGAACTTTAAATCGTCCAAAACGTACTTGGATGAAATGCGGCGATTCTGTTGACGGACAAAAATTTTGTACAGCGCTATTAACGTAGGTAGAAAGTAGGAGCAAGTGGTGATGAAGAATACAACTAAAATCGAGATAAAACTGAAGGTGAAGAAAATCTCTAACTCTGACATAAATTTATCCAAATTCTCTAGAGTACTTTAATGTCTGACTAAATTTCAGAGTAGTTATGCCTCTGCCTACTGCTGGGTTTGTACTTTGATGCCCATAGCGTTTCTGCTGGCGGAAAAAAGAGGAATAGTACGAACGACCACAAGGAGAATGAAAGTGAGAACGAACGACGGGGAAAAGCACGTTGAGTCAATCGCGATCGCTCTTTGCTACTCCAAACAGTAACTATGCCAGCTAGCAAGGCAATGAATGTCAGTAAAGGGAGCAACATAAAACCTCCTGATAGTAGAAATACTCGACTCGTCCTGTCATGCATACGTTAGCAACTACAGCAAGTAACGGCAATATTTCTTAACCATTACAGAGAATTGTTACAACTCTAAACAAGGCTCTTAGTTTGCTTTGGCGATCGCCCGGGGCTAAGAATGTTGCTCAAAGCTAGACAGGGAATAAGCTTGAGCTGGACTACGGTTTCAATAGGAAGTGTCAGAACTATGAGACAGATGTAGAACGCGCGCTCAATTATGATTCTCAAAAATCAACTTGGGGAAAGAAAGCTTGGCAAACTCCAGTTAAAGTTTCGATCGAGTCTCAGAAGACGCTAGTTTACAGATTTCAGTTCAATGACTGCGAACATTAGCTGTATTACTAGGTAAATATTTTAGTTATTTTTATCACAATGCAACTTGAGATTTATCTCTTTCCTTAGTTAGAGGATTAAGTATTGAAGAGTAGTTATCTTGTTTGTTACCAATAGGAAGAAGCAAGCATAATTCGCTCGAACAGCACAAAGAGTTTTGTGCCAAAAACAGCAAAGCCTCAATTTTTTGAATTGCTATTTACTTAGCAATTCAAACTTTTTATGCTTAAATAAGCAAATGCAGCAAAGATAAATAGAAATATTAAAAATAATTTTTATTGTTTTCTTTTTTAACCAAGTTATCTCTAAAATGTTGTTATCTATCTGGTGTAAAATACCATGATGCTAATTTATGTTGTCCTTGAGTTGAATACTAAAAAAGCGTAGATTTACAGTGAAGTATTGCGATCGCGCTGCAACTCAAATCGGCATTTAGAGAAAATGTGAGTAAAATTCATGGCAACAAAATTTCCTAAGTTTAGCCAGGATCTCGCCCAAGACCCGACAACTCGTCGGCTTTGGTACGGAATTGCCCAATCTCACGATTTTGAAAGCCACGATGGGATGACCGAAGAGAACCTTTATCAAAAGATCTTCGGGACTCATTTTGCTCAAGTGGCAATCATCTTTTTGTGGACATCTAGCCTTTTGTTCCACGTCGCTTGGCAAGGCAATTTCGAGCAGTGGATTAAAGATCCATTGCACGTCCGTCCCATTGCTCACGCAATTTGGGACCCTCACTTTGGTAAAGCCGCAGTCGATGCTTTTACCCAAGGTGGGGCAAACTATCCCGTTAACATCGCTTACTCTGGGGTTTATCACTGGTGGTACACCATCGGAATGCGAACGAATGGCGACCTCTATATGGGTGCGGTGTTCCTGCTACTGCTAGCGTCTCTGTTCCTATATGCTGGCTGGCTGCACTTACAACCTAAATTTCGTCCCAGTCTTTCGTGGTTCAAGAGTGCCGAGCCTCGCCTGAACCACCACCTAGCAGGGCTATTTGGCGTTAGCTCTCTGGCTTGGGCTGGACACCTAATTCACGTTGCGATTCCCGAATCTCGCGGTCAGCACGTCGGTTGGAGTAATTTCCTCACCACTCCGCCACACCCAGAGGGATTAAGACCATTTTTCACTGGGGACTGGGGTGCTTATGCAGCTAGTCCCGACACGGCAAACCACATATTCGGCACATCTCAAGGTGCAGGAACCGCAATTCTGACTTTCTTAGGTGGTTTCCATCCCCAAACCCAGTCCTTGTGGCTGACAGATATGGCACATCACCATTTGGCGATCGCAGTCATATTTATTATTGCCGGACACCAATACCGCACCAACTTCGGTATCGGTCACAGCATCAAAGAGATGCTCAATGCTAAGAACTTCTTTGGGATTCAAACTGAAGGTCAGTTCAACTTGCCTCACCAAGGGCTGTACGACACCTATAACAACTCGCTGCACTTCCAACTGTCTATTCACTTAGCAGCGTTAGGAACGGCGCTTTCTTTGGTGGCGCAGCACATGTATGCCATGCCTCCCTACGCCTTCATTGGGCAGGACTTCACGACTCAAGCAGCGCTGTACACGCACCACCAATACATTGCTGTGTTCTTTATGGTAGGAGCGTTCGCCCATGCGGGGATCTTCTGGGTACGCGACTACGACCCCGAACAAAATAAGGGTAACGTTCTCGATCGCGTCTTGAAGCACAAAGAAGCGATTATCTCCCACTTGTCTTGGGTGTCTCTCTTCTTAGGCTTCCATACCTTAGGGCTTTACGTCCACAATGACGTAGTGGTTGCCTTCGGAACTCCCGAAAAGCAAATCTTGATTGAACCCGTGTTCGCACAATTCATTCAGGCTTCCCACGGTAAAGTTCTATATGGCTTTAACACTCTGTTATCAAATCCCGATAGCATTGCTTCCACAGCTGGCGCGACCTATTTACCAGGTTGGTATGAGGCGATCAACAACACCACGAACTCTCTGTTCTTGACTATTGGTCCTGGTGACTTTTTAGTACACCATGCCTTTGCTTTAGGTCTGCATACCACTACCCTAATTTGTGTCAAAGGTGCATTAGATGCCCGTGGTTCCAAGCTGATGCCAGACAAAAAGGACTTTGGTTTTACCTTCCCCTGTGACGGTCCTGGTCGTGGCGGTACTTGCCAAACTTCTTCTTGGGAACAAACTTTCTTCCTTGCTATCTTTTGGGCGCTTAACCTAGTTGGTTGGGTGACATTCTACTGGCACTGGAAGCATTTGGGTATCTGGCAGGGCAATGTGGCTCAGTTTAACGAGTCTTCCACCTACCTCATGGGTTGGCTGCGAGACTATCTGTGGCTGTACTCAGCTCAGTTGATTAACGGCTACACCCCCTACGGTATGAATAACCTGGCTGTCTGGTCTTGGATGTTCCTGTTCGGACACTTGGTATGGGCAACTGGTTTCATGTTCCTAATCTCTTGGCGCGGTTACTGGCAAGAGTTGATTGAAACTCTCGTTTGGGCGCACGAACGCACGCCACTAGCAAACTTAGTTCGCTGGAAGGACAAGCCAGTTTCTCTGTCCATCGTTCAAGGTTGGCTAACTGGTGTAGTTCACTTTACAGTTGGTTATGTCCTGACCTATGCTGCGTTCCTCATTGCTTCAACTGCTGGTAAGTTTGGTTGAGGTTGTAGAGGAGAGATACATGTTTAATTGAGACTGTACAAACGTTAGATGTAGCGTCTCTACATAAAGCCCCACCGATTTCCATCTTATAGGTAGGGTTTTTTCTTATGAGTATTTTTTCTCTTTTTCATAGCGGTTTTCAATTGGGTGAAATACATAACACTGGTAGGGGCGCTTTCTCTGTGCGCCCCTACCAGTGTTATGTATGCGATCGAGAATTGCTGTCAGTTATGTGAAATCCAATTTTTGTGGAGACGAAGATAGATAACTATTGGCTATGTTCTAATACAAACAATGATTTTGAAATTAGTAAAAGTTCGTATTGTTTTCTAACAGCAAATTGTATCCATATAAACATAGCTTTCTAAAAAATATCTCTTTCTTTAGTTAGTGTTGAGCTATTAGTAAATCTAGTTAATTTATAAATAAGTGAATTCTCTGCCTCATGCAGACTTACTGTCCTAGATAGCTTTCCTAAAAGAGACAGAACTGGTATAGTTTTTCTTCTCTAATTGGGCACTGGTTAGCTTTCTGGGATTTTTACTTTATTGGTGCAAGAAAAACCGCCAGGGTTATCGCTGGCGGGTAGGAAAGGAGAAAAAAATTAGCTTAATATTAAATTGGCAATACTTTTGCGCCAAACCGAGCTAAGGGTTAATGATGCCGAAGTAGAGAGCAGCAATAAAAATGAGAATTGCCAGAGTCACTATGCTAAGAGTGATGCGAAACTTGGTATTAGGCATTTGCTCGCGGGTTAGTACGCTATCTGCTTGTACCTGAGTTATCGGTTCAGATTTCGAGTCAGGATTAATGTGAGAAGTTGTATCGTTTGCTAAAGCAGGAGGGGTTTTCGATGCCGGATCTGGGCGCGCAGTTTCGCGGTTATCTATTTCGGGAGCTGTATTCTTGGGAGAGTCGGGATTTTCTGTGTTTGGTGTTTGGTTGTCTGGCGATCGCATGATTGTTTGGTGGTATTTTAATAACAGATGTACTGCCATAGTTTCAAATATTTATTAGTGACTGCATCTTTCTATAGAACCAGTTGGTTGAAAAATGGTTCTATCAAAGGAGTTAGCTCGATCTAAAGTTTAGTTGTAACGCTAAATACAATACCAAGCACTCGCTGTTTGTACACCTTCGCTGCCGCGCGAAACAAGGGAGCAATTTATAAGCTTGAATACCAGTAATTTTCTCAATTCATCTGTAATTTGACTGAAGCCTTAGCAAAGTGCGATCGCAATCTTTTGTATTGAAAAATACAATTTGCTAAGATTTTCTCTCAAACTAAAATATATCTTCAGTCTAGGTAAAACAGACTGAAAGGATGAAGTTGTAATTCTTAGAGTTCTTCATGATGAGAGATGAAAAGGTACTTCACTAACGGCACTAAAAGAGTAGAAATCTATGTTCGGCATTGGAGAGTATGTGCTTCATCAAAAGACAGGGCACATCGGTAAAGTCATCGGTTACGGACACGAAATACTTAATGGTGTTTATACAACGACACTGAAAGTACTGGTAGATTACACTGAAACTTCTGGAAAGCGAGGAGTTGTAGAAGAGGACTTGTATTCAGCCTGGGTAAAGTGGATAAGCTCTTAACGCTTCTACCTAAGAGGTAAGCAAAAGAGTTGGCTAAGCATGAATACTGATGAAGGATCGATTTGTATTATCATCCTTAATTAAATTAAACAGCTCCACAAGTTGCGGCAACAAACAACGTAACAATTATGGCGGAAATTTTCGATCTAGGTATGAGTGATGAAGAGTACTTGCAACTGACTGCTCAAGGTAGAGATCCAGTGCAGGAACAGATTCTTGTCAGGAACCTTATCCGCGCTGGAGTACCAGCAGCAGAAGCCAATCGAGTTGCACCATTACTGCAAAAATTAGTCCGTTCGCCTCAGGAGGAAACTTTGATTAAAAAGGTATGGCAGCAAGTCAGAAGCCAATAATTCGAGTCGCTTCGCGCCAATTTACGCATCATGAATTCACGTATTAGTTTTTTGCAAATCTGGTCGTTCTTCTGAAAGAATTGCACCTTCCACAGGGCATACTTGCAGACAAATACCGCAGTCAATGCAACCAGTAAAGTCAATCCAGTTCCAATCAGTATCTTTGGCATTTTTACCTGAACCTGGGTAAATACAGGCAACGGGGCAGGCATCAATGCAATCGGCGATACCTTCACAGGTATTGGCAATAATTGTATATCCCATAACATCTCCATTCAAATTACTGTTAAGCAAGAGTTTTGAAGAGAAAATACGAATTGCTTTTGTGGAAATCGAAACGCAAAAATCTCTACTAGAACAAGGTTTCTATAATTCTTATTTTTCTTCTTCTATCCAGGGTCAGAGCGTCATATTAAGCTACTCTGTACTCATTAATACAAGAAAACTCTTATAGTACTCTCGATTGTGTGGATGACATTTGTAGAGGCGCACAACAGCTATCTGTGCGCCTCTACCAGGCATGTATTGCCCCATTGAAAACCGCTCTTAGTTATCGCTGCATATAAACTTTAGCAATCGAGAATGACGCACCAAATTTAGCTCGAAGTAGCGTATTGAACAACTGAGTCTTAGGTAAGATATTCATATTAACAGTGTAAAAAGATAAGTGTAGATTTACACTCAGAAGCTAGAACTGAGCAATGCAATATGTATGTGCGATATGTATGTTGCACAACAAACTTTTATTCTAAAAGCTATCTCTCTAGGGATACATAAATTACTCTTTAGCGTTTAATAATTGACGTAGTGATAAGAATACCCAAGGTGAAAGCTCGACCCTATTTATAGCTTTATGAATAGAGTTTAAATGAAGTGGTAAACGAGGCTAGCCTTTTAAGAATAATTGAGGTAGTGAATAAATTTCGCAAAAAATAAATCAACTCCTCTAGTTCAAGCTGTAGATACTTAAGCAGATAATAAAATAATACTTTTTCTACGTTTAGTGCTAGACAATTTTCCTTTTATATTTCATCAAACGATAAATTTTCAAAATTATTTTTGAGTAAAAAGGTGGTATGCGATCGTGTCTACTTTCTCTCAAGATGAGTATTCTCAGAAGAAAGATGATTTGTCTAATCTATGCTTTGAAGCAAAGATGATGCGGCTTCGAGCTTGCAAAATGCGGATTGACGCTTTAATAATGCGTATTAGAGCAAAAGCTATACTCGAAAAAAATCGGAATTTAGTTGCTATCTATCAGGAATGGTTTGTCAAGTAATACTTGTAGTTTAGCGATCGCCTAGATACACCCCAAATTCCAGCAATTCATTTGACTGCTGATATTTGGAGCAGTCTGTTACCCTTGCCACAACTATATAAAACTTGACACTAAATAGCGGCAGCCAAAAGCTAGGATCGTTGTTAATTGCTAATTTCAATGATGGATTTCTAGTGTTGGATCGAGCTGTCTTTGTCAATTCATGGCAATGAAAGATGAGCAAAAGACAAAAGAGCAACTGATTCGAGAGCTGGTCGCACTGCGTCAGCACTTGGTTGAGCTAGAAAGCGCTGCACAGCAGCAGCAGGTAACAGAGATATTACAGCAGCAAACTCAGCGAGAGCTATTGGTAGCAAGAATAGCGCAGCGCATTCGGCAAAGCTTGCAAATAGAGGCAGTGCTAAACACAACTGTTGTAGAAGTGCGGCAGTTACTTCAAGCGGATCGAGTGTTTATCTACCGCTTTGAACCAGACTGGGGTGGAGTCGTAATTGTTGAGTCTGTAGCACCTGAATGGACATCGATTTTAGGCAGCAGACCCAAAGACCCGAGTTTTGCTCCAACTTACGTTGAATTATACAAAAAAGGTCGAGTACAAGCGACAGCAGATATTTATGCGGGAGAGCTAACCGAGTGTTATGTGGAGTTTTTGGCGAATTTTCAAGTCCAGGCAGACTTAGTAGTACCAATATTACAAGCAGAAGAGTTATGGGGACTGCTTGTGGTGAATCAATGTGCGGCACCACGACAATGGCAGCAATGGGAAATTGACTTGCTGCGACAATTAGCAACACAATTGGCGATCGCACTTCAGCAAGCGGAACTTTATCAACAGTTGCAAAGCGAATTAGAGGAACGGCAAAAGACGGAGAAGGAATTAAAACGCCAGCAACAACTTTTAGCACAGTCCAACAGCGATCTACAACAATTTGCTTCTGTTGCTTCCCACGATTTACAGGAACCACTACGCAAGATTCAAGTTTTTGGCGATCGGCTCAAAGAGAAATTTAGCGAAGTA
This sequence comes from Scytonema millei VB511283, assembly GCF_000817735.3. Classification (NCBI taxonomy): domain Bacteria; kingdom Bacillati; phylum Cyanobacteriota; class Cyanophyceae; order Nostocales; family Scytonemataceae; genus Scytonema; species Scytonema millei. Next base: position 466,388 of record NZ_JTJC03000002.1, read on the forward strand.
TTGGGAGCGCAGGGACGAGATTATATCGAGCGAATGCAAAGCGCTGTCGGTCGGATGCAAAGCTTGATTGATGACTTGCTCATTTTTGCGCGAATTGCCACCAGAGCGCAGCCATTCGTAGCGACGAATCTAGAACAAGTGGTGCAAGAGGTACTGTCTGACTTGGAAGTGCGGTTGCAGCAGACAGGAGGAAAAGTAGAAGTAGACAAGCTACCCACCATTGATGCTGACCCAGTACAGATGCGACAACTGTTTCAGAATCTGATCGGAAATGCGCTGAAATTTCATCGTCCTCAAACACCACCAGTAGTCAAGATTTATAGCCAACTGGTCGCTCCACTCCAAAGCGAAGCAGAGGGCTCAGAAGATGTCGCCGCGTGTCAAGTGATAGTGGCAGACAATGGAATTGGGTTTGAACCAAAGTATCAGGAGCGAATTTTTCAGACATTTCAACGCTTACACGGTCGCAGTCAATATGAAGGAACAGGCATGGGATTAGCAATTTGCCGCAAGATTACCGAACGGCATGGAGGTAGTATTACAGCTACAAGTACGCCGGGACAAGGAGCAACATTTATCATCACATTGCCAATGCAGCATCAACAGGTGTTACCAGATGAAGAGTTGCTGTAACAGCCTCGATCGTTTTGTTTTGAGTTTCAGTCAGCGATCGCGATTTTGAGAAATTGTCACTTAGCTAAATTTAAATTTTGCAACTTTTCCATCAATGAGTTGTAAAAATTGTTGCACGATCGCAGCAATTTTTGAGCGCGAGCGTATCGTTAATCGAACGTCGATCGCTATCTCAGCAAAGTGTAAAGAAGAGAAAAATTTTTGAAATTTGCGATTGCGATCGCGAAAATTCCGATAACATGTGTAGCAAACATGTAGTCCGCTCGATTGACTCTCAAAGCTTCGATTGCTTATCTGTTGTCTTAGTACATAAAGAGGTACTGTAGACTGGGTGAAATTAGCCTAATAATGTAGTTGCGTCTATAGGAAATGCTCGAAAATGAGAGACATCAAAATAGACTTCTTAAGGTTTTTAGGTTTATCTCTGATTATTCTCGCTCACGTCGAGCCACCAACTTGGCTGGCTCAACTCAGAAACTTTGATGTAGTTTTAATGGTCGTAGTTTCTGGATTAGCATTTACACAATCCCGAAGAGTAGAATCTTATCAAAGTTATCTCTGGAAAAGAATCAAACGGTTACTCTTTCCCGTTTGGCTTTTCTTATCTTTCTACTTTTTAGCGAATACTGGATTGTCACTCTTAGGAAAGACCGCGTTAATTCCTCCAGAAGTTATATTAGATAGCTACACCCTAACCGAGGGAATTGGCTATGTTTGGATAATTCGAGTATTTCTGCTAGTCGCCCTCACAGCTCCTTTTATTGCAAGAGCAAATCAAAGAATCAAAGACCATAAAGTTTATTTCTCCATCTTAATCTTTTCATATTTAATATACGAATTGCTATTAGCTCTAACTTCGCAATACACAACCACCTCTTTAGGAGAAAATGTGTCATTGTTTGTCTATTATGGGATAGCATTTTCGTTGGTGTTTGCTGTTGGCATTCGGCTCCCGCAATTAAGAAAAGCTGAATGTTCGGTTTTAGCAGGATTTTTTCTATTAACATTTGCTATTTTAGGAATAACTTACTTTACTCAACAGGGCGACTTAGTCACTACGCAAACCCATAAGTATCCACCTTCTGCATATTATCTTTCCTATGCTATGGGTATGACTGTTTTAGCTTACCTAGTAGGAGACAAATGTATTCCAATTATAAGGAAGTTCAAAAAATTAGAGTTTTGGATTTTATTTATTGCCCAGAACAGTATGTGGATGTATCTTTGGCATATACCAATAGTTGAGTTTTTTGAGCAGAATAGTTATTTTAACTTTCTAATTGAATATTTTGTTGCTTACTCAGGGGCAATGCTAATTACCTTCTTTCAAGTCTCTGCTGTCAAAAAGTGGCTTTTACCTACTATAAAGAAAGAATCTTTAAAAAAAGACTTAACAATTCTTTTGACGGGCTAAATAATAAATACTGTCAGCCTTGAGCGACATACAGGGGTTGTAAGGGCGCTTTCTCTGTGCGCCCCTACAGTTCGTGTATCTCATCCAATTGAAAACGGCTATGAAAAAAATTGATGAATACAGAAACGCAAACAAGTCAAACAAACTAGAACTGAAGTCATACATTGTCTTAAACGTAACTGTAGACAAGTCGTTTGTATCCTGAATAAATATAAGCCTTTTATCTGCTTGCCATGATGACAAGTATATTTGTTTCAAAGGGAGTAGGAAGTAGGTAACCCATGCGCTATAACATAAGATTAAAACAATGACTTATTGTGTTTCGTGCTACGCATCTCAACATAATTGTTTTTGATTAGTGGGCTATAAACCCATGACAAAAGTTTTTATACTGTCGCCTGCTCCCTTATCTCTGCTCTCTTTTAGTTAAACGAGGTTAAGATTATGAAATTTCAAATCGAACATAGGAGCTATTCGCTAAAATACCAGTGTTGCTATTTCTGTCAGCGAGATTTCGAGAGAAAAGAAGCAGCAATAATTTTATGTAACGAACGTGGAGAAACCTGTGGCGAAGCTTGTCCGAATTGCATTGATAAGGGATATACATGGATGCAAAATCAATGTCATACAACTAAGCTAGTTGGCAATCGATTTGCCTAAACTAGAAATAGGAGCGCTTGTTGTTGGGCTAGACTACTAGCACCTTTTGAGGCTATGCAGATCGCGACGAACAGTGGTAGAAGTGCGATCGCTATTCATATGTCGGAGTGACATGTATAGAATGATTAAGGGCTATAGCTATCTATTGGAATCATCTTGAACATTTTTGAACGCAACTGGGACAGCAATGACCAAATCTCTCAACAACTCTCCGATCTACTGGAAAAGATAAGCATTGTCACAGGCACGAAAAGCCATAGCGCCACAACTCTTGGGCATAGATTTGATGGCTGGTCTTTATCAGAGCGCAATCCTGAAGCAATTAAAGCTTGGATGCCGATCTGGAAATGGTTTTACCATAATTACTTTCGAGTGCAAACCGATGGCTGGCATCATATCCCATCGACAGGTAAGGTGTTGCTCGTTGGCTCCCATAATGGCGGCTTGGCTTCCCCAGATACATCAATGTTTCTGTATGACTGGTTTAGTCGCTTTGGTTACGACCGATTAGCCTACGCCTTAATGCATCCCTCGGCTTGGCAAACGCCGCTTTTTGCTCGACCGGGTTCGCAGGTCGGGGCAATTATAGCTCATCCAAAAATGGCTCGCGCGGCACTCTCGAAGGATGCAGCACTACTCGTCTACCCAGGCGGCGCAAAAGATTTGTTTCGTCCTTATGCAATGCGAAACCGAATTTACTTGGCAAACAATAAAGCGTTTATCAAGTTAGCTCTGATCGAATCAGCACCGATTGTACCGCTGGTTTCCCACGGCGCGCATGAAACTCTAGTTATCTTGACCGATCTTTACTCGCAGGTGAAACAGCTACAAGAGTGGGGTTTTCCCTTGGCGCTTGACGGTAATACAGGCGTGTTTCCAATTTTTCTGGGGCTACCTTGGGGTGTAGGAATTGGTCCAATTCCCAATTTCCCGTTTCCCGTGCAGATTCATACTCGCGTCTGCGCGCCAGTTGTATTCGAGCGTTACGGTCGTGCCGCCGCACGCGATCGCGACTATGTAGATGCTTGCTACGAAAGGGTTTGCAGCCACATGCAGGCGGAGCTAGACGATTTGATCGAGCAGAGTGACGGATAATTGGTAAGTGAAATTGTCTAGCCGATCAATTCGATCGCTTGGCGAATGTCTCAAACTCAATAGCGTCGTGACTGCAAAAGAGGCGCACGTCTTTGCTGCGATCGAGGGAGAGTGCGTGTAACCGTTGTTGGTTATAGATTCGGGCTTGGCGATCGACTTCCATCATCCACTGGTAGGCGCGCAGACCGGGCGTACAGCGACGCTGGGGCGAACCCATCTCATGTCGATAAAAGTAGGCATCGCCTGCATGAAGCAGCCAGCCTTGGGGGGTGTCGATCGCAATCCCAGCATGACCCCGCGTGTGACCGACAAGCGGGATCATCAGGATTTCTGGTGGTAGTCCTTCAAGGTTGCGCACTGCCTCAAAGCCGAACCAAGGTTCACCTCCAGCAGAATAATACTTCCAACTTTTGACCTCATCCCACTGCCCAGGACGATAGCGCTGGCTGGCAATGAAACCGTGCCGCGATCGCGTAGCCTCAATCTCAGCCTGCATCACATGTACGGTTGCTTCAGGGAAATCTTCTAAACCGCCAGCATGGTCAAAATCGAGATGGGTTACTACAATATGGCGCACGTCATTTGCACTAAAACCGAGTTGTTCGAGTTGGTGGAGCGCCGTATATTTGCGATCGAATTGAATCCGATTAACTTGAATGAAGAACTGGCTCAGTCGCGAGTCAGGCGCTTCAAGATCGCGCTGACCAAAGCCAGTGTCAATCAAGACAAGTCCCTGTTCTGTCTCGACTAGCAGGCAATGGCAGACGAGGCAGGCACTCAAACCCCGACTAAAGCCGTCAAATAGCGCTCCGCCCAACGGACACATACAACCGCAATTCAGATGATGAATGCGCATAAATGCTCCCTCTCAGGACTTCCAAATTGGATTCAGGACTTACGCAGTCGATCCCCCAAACCCCCTTAAAAAGGGGGCTTAAAGTCCCCCTTTTCAAGGGGGGAACCAGGGGGGATCGAGATCTCAGATTTCAAGTGCGTAACTCCTGTGGATTAACTATGGTTCAAAGGTTCAAATGCTGCCAACGTGGCAACAAATTCAGGCGTTGACTCGTAGGGCAAGACATTGCGACCGGCAATCTTGACACCTTTGCCTTGAGGCAAGCACTTGAGATAATCGGTTAATCGTCGGTCTGGTGTATCCTGCTTGCCTGCTTGACTGATACTCGATGCTCGATCGCCCACAACAACTAATGTTGGTTGAGCGATCGCGGCGATCGTATCTCGATAATTCTGTCGCCAGAAACCCGCTAAGAAGGAAAAGACTGCGTGACGGCTAGCGGGATTTGCCGCACCTTTGACCAACAGATCTAACCATTCACTATCGACGCGATCGCTACTAGCAAATAGCTGGCGCGTCGAGAAAGACCTCAAAAACTGCGGTCTGCGAGCATACAAATAAAAGGCAGTGCCAAGGGGCGAATCTAGCAAATTCCAAGTCAGTTTTTGCTGCCTCGCTCCTGTTGGTTGAGACATGAGTGCGATCGCTGGGGGACTAGCCAGTACCAATTTTTGGATGAGATTTGGTTGAGTTTGCAACCGGACTAACTCAAGCGCTACAGGTAACAGCGCCCCTTGCACGACCAGGGTGACGGGTTTTTGGACGACTGTTTGCAGAAAATGTTGCAACTGCGAAGCCCAATCAGCCGGAGTGTAGGCGATATGTGGCATTTCGCTCTCACCACAGCCAAGAAGGTCGGGATTGTAAATCGGATTATTGTGTCCGGCTCGATCCCAAGCTTGGCAGAAGCGATGCCAAAATCGACGCGATAAGCCCACACCAATCGGGTGAATGAGTAGCAAAGGAGTGCTATCTTGTGCCGAGCTGTCAGGTGTGTAGTTTTCGTAAGCGCAACGGTAGTTCTTCCAACTGTAAAACTCTGTATTTGGGATTGTAATCTGGCTCATGACTCACACCTTTGCTTGCTGTAGATGCCAGTATTTAGCTAGCCGTCCATCTTTACCATATTGAGATAACTTCACCGCATTTTGGGACAAAACTAGAGGCAGTTTTTCATTGTTCGGAAATCTACCGTCATCTGCAAACACCTGAACGAGGGGGTTTGAGCGCTGCAATACTGCATCTAGATGCGAATTGCTCGTAGTCATTGGTTGTTGCCAAAAGTACAAAGCAGTTCTACTAGTTTGCCTACAACTTTACTCCAGCTACCTCCACCAGAGGTCAGGGTTCTCTAGGACACAATTTGAGTATGTTTACTCACAAGCTACACAAAGCGATCGCGACACTATTGTATTTCTCAACTCATAGCAATTTTCGATCGCGTGCGTGACATTTGTAGGGGCGCACAGCTGTGCGCCCCTACAAATCGTGTGTTGTATCCAATTGAAAACCGCTCTCGGACTAAATTTTCTGGAATCGAGCTGGGGAGTTTTGAAGATATAAGTAACAACGGTTCAATTCTAAATTTAAATCTCTATGTTAAACCTGGGGTGCGTTTCTATAACTGCACCCCTTATTATTTGCGAATTATCGCCCCCTTTTTCAAGGGGGGTTGGGGGGATCGAGCCTTATCTAATATTGAATGCGATCGCCCTCCAGATCTTCACTACCACGCCAACTGATAAAAGTAACCCTGGAGTTAGTGGTCGTCAACCTATTGAAGAAGTTACCGTTTTTAGAGAGGCAATTTAGCTCCCCAAGCCTCGTCTAGCAAAATGAAGACACTCACAACACTTTTTAACGAAAGCCGCAGCGATCTACACTCAGAAATCGAGAGAGCGACTAGCCTAGAGCAAGTAGTTAAGGTGGTGCAGAACCGACTTGACGAACTTGAAAGAAGTTATGTTGGCGAACTCAGTGTAACTCAGGTGCGTTTGGCTTCCTTTTTTTTAGAAGTGCTGCGGCAGTCTCTAAATACTCTGACTGCGATCGATTCTACGCAAGATTTAAGTATAGAACGGGGACAAATTTTTAGTCAAACTCCTAAATTTTCGCCAAAAAGCTTAATTCTAAAACTGCTCCAAGGACTCAGTTGTATTGGAATTTTAGGAGCATTGTTCTCCTCGTATTCAAATTCTTCGCAAGTCTGGATTGCAATTTTGTTGCTCTTTCTACTTATTGGGCTAGAAGTGGTATTTCAACTCAGTGCCAGCCAAGAAAATCGCTTAGATTCTGCTGTGCTAAAAGAAATACTTCCGTCAAAATCGCAAATTGATAAAGCTACTTTTTTAAATTGTTTAAGCGATGCCCTAAATACTATCGACCTTGCCGTTGCCGCTTCAGAAACCAAGAAGACAATTGATACTAGTGGCATAGAAGAATTGCCTGAACTTTTGAATTTTCTCCAAAGACTCAGTGGCGCGTCATTTCTAGCTCAACCGCAAATGACGCTCGAACTGGTGAAACTTCTGCCGCAAATTTTAATGGAGCAGGGAATTAGAATTCAGATGTATCGACCGGATGACGAATCTAGCCGTCGCGAGTATTTTGACTTCGAGCCAAATATAGACCGCTCGGCTCAAGACTACATTACTATAACCCCTGCCTTATGGAAGGGCGATCGCCTGTTACTTCGCGGTCGAGTCATTGAGCCATCTCGTTCTAAATCTGAAAATGAAAATATTGTGTCATCGTGAGTTGGTATAGCATCACTTTTAAATTCGAGCGAGATTGAGATTAGATATTACCTATAAATAATAGTATGAACGTGAAAGTTTCCGAAATAATTGGTTTCGATTTGGGACATGGTGAAACAGCTGTGGCGAAAGCACCAGCTCAAAGTATTGAATCTCCTCAGATGCTAGAAGTAAATCATAAAAAAAACCAAATAACTGCACTTGGCTGGCATCCCGAACTAGGCTATCTTGTGGGAGAACAAGCATTGATTCAAGCTGGTGTGACTCAATTAAAAATTGCTTTTAAGCAAAAACCAGATGAAGATCTAAATTCTAGAGAGACAATGCGTCGATTTCTAGAAACTTATTATCGCCTGCTGAAAGAAAGTAAACAAATTGAAGGTGGAACGGACAGTTATTTCTATGTTGGATGTCCTTCAGGGTGGACTTTGGACGACCGAGAGAAGTATCAACATTTATTAGAGTCAACTGGCATTCCATTATTAAGTGTCGTCCCTGAATCGCGGGCTGCTTTCATGCAAGCCAAAGAAGTCGGTAAGTTTGGCTACGACCAGCTCAAGTCATCAGTGCTGATTGTCGATATTGGTTCTTCGACTACAGATTTTACTCTAGTTAAGAGCTTTCATGAAATTCCCCTAGATTTTGGTAGTAACGCTCTAGGAGCCAGTCTGATAGACAAGGCAATTTTTGCTCGTACTCTTGCTAACCACGAACAGAAAGTTTTACTAGAAAAAGTGTTTGCAGAATATCCCCATCATCAAGCACGGTGCGAACTTGCCTGTCGTAAAGCGAAAGAAGATTACTTTTCTAACGAACAGATATACAGCGATTCTCAATCCTTCGCACGCGGTTTTGAGTCGATTAACGAACAGATTTTTTTTATTCCTAAAGTCAATCGGCAAATTATTACGGAGATTTTAAACCAACCCTTACCCGAACTAGAAAATAAAAGTTGGCAAGAGTCGTATCGTCAAGCAGTCAATGAAGCAAAGGAAAAACTAGAAAAACTTGGTGTAACACCCAAAGTTTTATTAATGACGGGTGGAGCATCTCGCATGAGTTTTACGCGCCAAATTTGCGAAGAAATTTTTCCCGAACCTGAAACTCAAGTTCGTCCCGATCCAGAACCAGAACGATGCATTGCATTAGGTCTAGCACGGGTAGGAAGATGGGAGCTACGCGCTAGTGCATTTAAAGCCGAAGTTGACAAACTATACGACTCGCACCAGATGAAAGAGGCGATCGCCAGAAATATTCCAGAGCTAATTAAGCTAATAACTCAGCCATTATCGATCGCTTTGGTTGAAAATGCTGTCAAACCCGGATTAAAAAACTGGAAAAACGGTCAAATCCGCACTCTGGCAGATCTGGAAAGTTGGATGAAAAGCCAAGCAGAACAGTGGCTAAAAAGCGATCGCGGTCGGCAACTCATCGATAATAAATGCGTGACTTGGTTTAATAGCAGCATTCAACCTGAAATCGCCGAGCGAACCGATCCAATTTGCCGTCAGTTTCAAATTCCTAGAAGCAGTTTAAGGCTAGAAAGTGGGATTGACCCAACTCTCGTCAATCCTGACTTACCGATAGGCGATGCTATCCTTGCCGATGCAGTGGCATTTACGATTAATTTGGTCATTGGCAGTGGTACTCTCGGTAGCATTATCGCTCTACTCTTAACTGGGCATTTAATTGTGCCGATCGCACTCGTTTATGGTGCAGCTCTCGTTGGTGGAGGAGTGGGCTTAAATCGGGAGAAAATTGAAGATGCGATTAAGGAAAAGCTGGATATTCCTAGTTGGATTCGTTTTGTGGCATTAGGAGATAAAACAATAGATAGTATCTGTGACAAAATGCAGCCCGAATTAGAGTCAAGTCTGAGGGAAAAAATGACCCAAGAGCGGCAGGCTTTTGACGAGCTGATTGAGAAGATCGGGCATCAGGTGAAGAAAGCTTTGCATACCAAAGCAGAAGAGGTGACAATCCTGATTCAATAGCAGGTGTTTTTTGTTGACTACTTCGTGTGAAGATCCCCCCAACCCCCTTAAAAAGGGGGGCATTGTTTCACTCATTGTGAGGGGGCTAGAGGGGATCGAATCTGTGACAATGACAAATGGGCTTGGTAAAGGAGGAAGTGTAGGCTGCCAGTGTTGTCCTCGATCGAAACTCCTCTAAAAGGCACAGTGGTACTACTTCATTGGAAAGACGCGATCGCATTGTTGTGTTTCTAGGATTGTAAGGGTTAGAAGTATGCAGTTTTTCACCACTTATGGATAATTCATTCACCCGTCCCTTAGCTGTCGTCACAGGTGCTTCCAGCGGGATCGGCTACGAACTTGCCAAACAGTTCGCCCAAAACGGCTTCGATCTCCTGATCGCAGCGAATAGTTCAAACCTGAACGAAGTTGCTCAGATGTTGGCAGGGATGGATGCAAAAGTCGAGACGGTGCAGGCGGATCTCGCTACCTATGACGGTGTTGAGGCGCTATATAAGAAGATTCAAGACACTAATCGAGCGGTAGATGCGATCGCCATTAACGCAGGTGTTGGTGTTGGCGGCGATTTTGCCCGCGAAACCGATCTACAAGACGAACTCAATTTAATTAATCTCAACGTTGTCTCGTCCGTCCATCTTGCCAAGCGGGTTGTCAAGGATATGGTAAATCGCGGCAAGGGTCGAATTCTTTTCACGTCATCGATCGCCGCCCTGATGCCTGGTTCCTTTGAGGCAGTCTATGCAGCTTCTAAAGCTTTTATCCAATCCTTCTCGGAAGGGTTGCGCAACGAGTTGAAGGACACAGGCGTAACTGTAACTGCGCTCATGCCTGGACCGACTGAGACTAACTTTTTCCACCGCGCGGGAATGGACGATACTAACGTAGGTGCAAATAAGAAGGACGATCCGGCTGAGGTTGCCAAGCAGGGATTTGAAGCCCTGATGAAAGGTAAGGATAGCATAATCGCTGGGTCGCTCGCGACCAAAATTCAGGGTGCGGTGAGCAAGGTCTTGCCCGATACCGTCAACGCCGAAATGCACCGCAAGCTGACTGAGCCAGGATCGGCTAGCAATTAATTTTGTGATGGAGATCGAGAGCATGAAAGACTTACGGCAAAAGTGGTCATTTTTGAGAGACGCGATCGTTAGATTGAGCGATCGCTCTGGGGAACATCGCGTTCTCTTATTCGATTCACATGATGCAGCCTATAATGTTGCTTTCATGCTCAACGGTGAATGGGATGAGTGTAATAGTGTGGTCATACCTAGCTCGGATGAAATAGCAATTAAAACTGCTGCTAGCTTGGTGGAAGCTAGATGGTGTGACAGCGGTAAGTCTTGTACTTTATTACCCAAACTAAGTGTTGAGACATTAAAACGGCGCTACGCAGTTGGAGACAGACACTTTATCAATGCCAATCTCATGTGCGCCGATCTCAGTCATCTCAATCTCAGTCAAATAAATTTCGGCTGGGCAAAGTTGAGAGGGGCTAACCTCAGTGGCGCAAATCTTAGCGGAGCTGACTTGACTGCGGCAGATTTGAGCGATGCTAATTTGAGTGGAGCTGACTTAAGCTTTGCAAACTTATCGAGGGCAGATTTAACCGGCGCAAATACGAGCGAGATCGATCTTAGTGGTGCTTGCTTGAGGGGTGCGATCGCCCAGATTAGAGGCGATCGCATCTCTTGACTCAAGCTACTCCAAGCTCGACAGTCATACCTGCATGGCGCAATCGCTCTGCCAGAACGTCACCGAGTCCAGTTGCAGGGGTGAGGATGCCCCCACATTGCCAACCGCCAGGTAGTTTGTCTCGATTCAAAGCCAAACACAGTGCTGACTCGCACAAAAATTTTACCGTGGCGCGATTGCCAGGATCGCCGCGATCGCCAATCAGCCCCCGTACTTTGCATCCGTCGCTCGTCAATCCTAAAAGTTCGCAGCGAAACCATCCCTCGTTCATTGTTTTCTCCGATGGACCGTTACCTGGTTGGGGTAAAAGGGGTTGCAGCAGATTACGGATTGGCGGTTGCTGGATTGCACCTGTAAATAGAGCCGTTGCAGCCGTAATCCCAACTGCTGGTAGCCATCCTAGCGGGGGGTCAAACTTCAGATATTCCTGGTAGGTAAAGTCAACGCCGTATGGTTCTTGCCACTGACTGTATAAGGCACTGCTGCGGCGTACCACGCGGGTATTAATCGCACCCATGAAAAATGGCGCTACCCACGTATCAATATCGGGATCGTATTGCGGGAATTGTGGATCTCGATTGCGTTCTATTTCTTCTGGGGAGCGATCGCCTGCTGGATCGAGTAGGAAAGGATTGCTGACTTGACTTAGCTGAGCCGAATCATAGAGGTTAAAAGCAGAAGCTAGAGTCCCACCGTTAAATCCGCCTATAGCTTGATAGTAAGCTTTCACCGCTCGGCAGGATGTTCCCAGTTCTTGTTGGATGTAGCGGACAATCAGGTAAGTCCCCAAATCCGAAGGCACGGAATCAAAACCACAGCAGGGAATAATGCGAGTACCATCGGCTGCGGCTCTGTCGTGGTAGCGATCGCAGAGTTCCTTCACCCAAGGAGTCTCGCCTGTAATGTCAACATAGTGGGTTTTGAAGCGCACGCAGGCATCAACAATTTTATTGCCATAGAGAGCGAATGGTCCTGCCGTATTGAGCAGTACCCGTGTCTGGGACACGATGTTATCTATGGCAGTTGTATCTTGGCTGTCTGCGACTAATACATCGACATTGACACCAACTTGCGCCTTTACCTGTTCGAGTTTTTCACGGTTACGACCTGCGATCGCCCAACGTACTTCGCCTGGAGTTACGTGCTGGGCAAAGTATTGCACTGTTTGCTTTCCAGTAAAACCACTAGCGCCGTAAAGCACGACATCGTATGGACGAGCGGTCATCGAACGGCATCCTCATTCATAAATTTAGCTACACGAATTGTAATTTGATAGAGTATTGCAGACAACTTTTCATCATTAGTTTCTAGTTCTGCTCGACCGATTCCATCTATGTAGCGCAAAATGCGTCTGATGGCATTGGCTATATCAATCAGAGATTCTTCTCCATCGGCAGTTCTATTGCAGTAATGGTCATGTTAGTTTTATCCCCAAGACTTCTAGTTGCCGATCTATCCAAGCGATCGCTCTTTCTACTACTGTTTTAGCAATTGGGCGATCGCTCCTACTCGCTGAATATTCTGCTTTTCTTTAAGTTTCAACCTATATGTAGTTTTATGTCATAAGAACGACATAAATTACAATTTTTCCCTCAACTCGATCGCTTTTAGTCACGAACAACGAAGTTATCGCGCCCCCAACTACAAGTATCCGTAGAGCAAAAATCAACCCAATGTCATAAAAATACGATCGCCATCGCTCTAGCTAGTGCATCCTTACTCGTCTGCTTTGATGGTTGTCACGCTAATGCTTGCATAGTACAAATGTTTTATAGTACGATACCAACGTGTGCAATGCACTTTTATGTGTGAGTGTATTGTTTGTTGTCAGCAGCCCTGGCGTGTGTTGTTATTCTGGGGCTGCTTTAATTTTGGAGAAATAGGAATTGCCGGATCAACTTTCTCTAAAAATATTTTGAGTGCAAAGACAACCTGTCCAACTAATGAAGCGAAAGTGTAGTTAAATGTGGAATTAGTTCGAGGCGATACCTGATGCCCGTTGTGTAGATCTTACGAATTGGTGTAAAAGCTTGAAAGGCTTGAAGAGAGAGGGAATGCGGATGAAAGGACTTGAACCTTCACACCTCTCGGTACTAGAACCTAAATCTAGCGCGTCTGCCAATTCCGCCACATCCGCATATCGGCTTTACGATTATAGCAGAGAATAAAAGATTTTTACTCGCTTCTCAAAGCGGCAATGGGATCTAATTTAGCAGCATTCCGAGCTGGGATGACTCCCGCTAGCAGTCCGACGACGAAAGAAAGCCCAAACCCACTCGCGATCGACCACAACGATACGATGAGGGGAAATTTGAAAATATTAGCAGCAGTAGCCGCGATCGCCACCCCTAACCCAATTCCCATCCCTCCACCAACTACAGAGACAACAACCGCTTCGGCTAAAAACTGAATTAAAATCGCCGCATTAGTCGCGCCTACAGCTTTGCGAATACCAATTTCTTTTGTCCGTTCGACAACTGAAACCAGCATGATATTGGCAATCCCGATCCCGCCAACGACTAGGGAAATCCCCGCGATCGCCACTACCATCACGGTAAATAGTCCTACTACACTACTAAACGTGTTGATAATATCGACCTGATTGATAATCCGAAAATCATCGGCTTGCGGTGGATAGATATTGTGACGCAAGCGTAAGAGGTTCGTGACTTGAAATTGTGCTGCATCTAACTGCGTCTCGTTACTAGCTGCTAACCAAAATCCGTTGATGGAAACTCCAGTCAAAGCATTATTTCCTACCAACCGCGCCGACATATTCGTTAACGGTACGTATACGCGATCGTCTTGATCTTGACCCCCAACCGCGCCTTTTGGCTCCATTACCCCCAGTACCTTATAACTTTGTCGCTGAATGCGAATATCGGCTCCTACTGGATTAACTTCTGCACCGAACAGTTGATCTCGCACCTTAGAACCCAACACTACAACTGGCTGAGCTGCATCTAAATCTGCTTGAGTAAAAAATTGTCCGACTTGGGGGCGAATATTTTTCACCTCAGAGTAATATAAATCCGTCCCGAGAACGCTAGTAGAAATATTCTGTCCGCCATAGACAACTTGAAACTGACGTTGTAAAAAAGCAGTCACTCCAATCGCTGCTGGAGCCTGTTGCGATACTGCTTTAGCATCTTCCCAAGTCAAAGTTGAAGCCGAACCCACCCCTTGATTAATCCCGCCACCAGTCGTAGACGCACCAGCAAGGACGAGCATCACATTCGTACCCAAAGCTTGAATTTGTTGCTCGGTAGATTTTTGTACTCCTTGTCCTACCGAAGTAATAGAAATCACGGAAGAAATACCAATAATTACACCCAGCATTGTCAATCCCGTGCGTAACTTATGGTTCCATAAAGATTCCGCCGCCATCCCGACAACTTCAGCAGTTGACACGGTGTTAGATTGCTTGGGAATAGGTTGTTTTTTGAACATGATGAATAATCGGGAGTCGGGAATCGGGGAAGAAGGCTGAGGGAGCTGAGGGAGCGATCGGGAGCTGAGGGAGCAGCTCAAAATTCAAAATTCACGCATTCACGCATTAATTCCGAATTCCGAATTCCAAATTCCGAATTCTCTCCACTACACCCCACACCCCACACCCCACTTACTACTAGCCACCAGCCACTAGCCACTAGCCACTCATAACTGATAACTGATAACTGTTCACCGTCGCGAACCCCCCATACCTGGGATTCCAGGCGTTCTGGTTTGGGGACGAGTTCCTGGCGGAAAGGTAATGAAGACTTTTTCGGTTCCCGTTAGTCCTGATAAAACTTGGGTTTTGTCATTTACAGTCACTCCGGTTTGGATGGGAGTGAAAACGGGATTGTTATTCTCGCTAGCAACAAATACACCCGTACCATTGGGCTGACGGGCGATCGCAACTGTGGGAACGGCGATCGCATTTTTCAGTTCGCCTGCTTTAAAATCAACATCAACGTTCATTCCCGATCGCAATTGCTGAGGAGTGGTGAGAATTGCAGCTTTAACTTGAAAACTCGTGACGTTCTGCTCTACGGTAGATTGAACGGCGATTTGAATCACTCGCCCTTTAAAAGTTCTGCCGGGATAAGCATCAGCTCGAAAATTAATTTCTTGTCCGATGCGAATTTGAGCAATATTACTTTCTGATACGTTGGCGACAACCTGATTGTTCGCCGCCAGTGCCAAGATAGAATTGGAAGTTGCGCCAGATACAGAACTACCTGCGGTGGTGGGAGTGACGAAAGCACCGGGATCGGCATATTTTTGCGCTACTACACCACTAAAAGGAGCTGCGATCGCCGTATCCTTAATTTGTGTTTGAATATTCTGTAATGCCCCTCGTGCTTGTTCGACTTGAGCGCGGGCTTGGGCGATATCTTCAGGACGCGAACCATTTTGTTGTAATGTTAAAGCTTGCTGCGCTCTATCCACGGCGGCTTTGGCACTATTGTAAGCAGCGCGGGACGTAATTAAGTCTCGACTAGAAATCGCTCCAGAGGCGAATAACTGCTCGTTTTGGCGCAGATTTGAGGTTGCTTCTTCTAAGGTTGCTTGAGTATTTTGTAACTCTGCTTGCGCTTGAGCGATATCTTCAACGCGATTCCCCGCTAGTAATTTTTGTAAATTTGCTTGCGCTTCTGCTAATCTTCCCCTGGCTTCGGTTAATTGTCCTTGTAGGTTTGAATCATCCATGTAGGCGATAATTTGCCCTTGCTTGACCCAATCTCCTTCTTTTACCAACAGGCTTTTCAGCCTTCCCGAACTTTTAGGGCTGACATTAATCGATCGCTCTGGTTTAATTGTGCCATTAGCTGCAACAGTTACGGATAAATTCAATCGTTCTACTGGAACAGATAAGGCTTGGCGCTGGGCGGCTTGACGGGGAACAATGACAATTTGACGATAAACAATGTAGCTACCTGCGGCTACGAAGCCAAGCAAGAACATCCCCAGCACCCACTTAGTAATTCCTACTTTCTTTATGTCTTTCACGCGCAATGAGAACGCCCTGAATCAGGCAAATCAGTTTTCATTTTAGCTTCACGCTCAGCAATACACTCACCACACCAATTCTGTGCCACCATCTTAGAAACTAGTTCGTTCAACCTCATGTAGAAAAGGTCACGATCGCCCTATGACTTTAGTCATGGTTATCAGTTATCAGTAAAGAAAGGGTGTAGGGTGTGGGGTGTGGGGTGTGGGGTGTGTGGGGTGTAGAGAATTTTGAATGCGTGAATTGTTTTGCTCCCTTGTCTCCCCCCTCTCCCTTGTCCCAATTTTGACTTTTGACTTTTGACCTTTGACTTTTAAACCTTGTGACTCGTCCCATTCAACCTCAGAATCACCCGTTTCCATTTCTGCTCTATCTAGAGTGGGCATTATTGGCGATCGCAATTTGGACTGAATTATTACCTAATCCCAGTCTCCGGTTTCCCAGATTTCCTTTGCTAACGCTACTCAGTATCACTGGTTTTGGATTAATGGGTTTGAGATTACCCACGGGTAAGCTAATCTACAAAGTTATTTATACTGCATTTGAAATTGTCCTAATCTTATTCACTTCTTTAACTGGTAGTCGAGCGATCCGTCTGTTTCCTTTCCTTTACTTACTTCTCGTAACTCGGAGTTGTCTGATTTTTGAACTACCAGGAAGATTATTGATTACGGGTTTATCTTTTACTTTCTTTCTATTAACTTTGCAGCGCCGTTTTCATCGCATTCCTGCACCGCCAATGGCTCAAGAACGGTTGCGTTTTTTTCCGTTCCTCTTAGCATTATTATTTGGGTTAGTTTTAATTTTTGTATTATTGTTAATGAATGCAGTTTTGGCTGAGCGTCAAAGTCGAGAAAAACTGGCGATCGCTAACGAACAATTACGAAAATATGCATTGAGAATTGAAGATCAAGCGACTTTGCAAGAACGCAGTCGCATTGCACGGGAAATTCACGATTCTCTCGGACACTCATTAACAGCACTCAACCTTCAACTGGAAACGGCACTAAAACTTTGGCTGAGCGATTCTACTAGAGCTTACACGTTCCTCACACAAGCAAAAAAATTAGGTTCTCAGGCTTTGCAAGATGTGCGCCAGTCAGTTTCAGCGCTGCGCGATCCCCTGTTGGGACGTTCTTTGGAGCAAGCGATCGCATCTCTCGCTGAGGATTTTGGGCGCTCCACTGGGATTATTCCTTTATGTCAAATTCAACTTGTCGATTCCATCACGATAGAAGTTTCTACAGCGATCTACCGCATCGTCCAAGAAGCATTGACAAATATTAGTAGATATGCGTTAGCTACTGAAGTTAAAATTGAATTACAAGTTACGAAAAACCATTTAAAATTAACAATTGCTGACAATGGGAAGGGATTTCAATTAAGTCAAAATACCACTGGTTTTGGGTTGCAAAGTATGCGCGATCGCGCCCAAGTATTAGGAGGTGAATTGAATATTAATACCGCTCCAAACTCAGGTTGCACGATTGTCGCTGATATTCCTTTACATAGATGATGAAAAAACGAGCATAGAGGGATTTGAACCCCCGACCCTCAGAACCGGAATCTGATGCTCTATCCACTGAGCTATATGCCCTTGCACTCGGATATTATAGCATAGCAAGTTAAATGGCAAGCGATCGCGCTTTTTAACCTAGAATATTACGGCGCGATCGCCATGAATTTGTATGGCGCACATAAATTTGTAGGGGCGCACATCTGTGCGCCCCTACAGCTCGATCGCTAAATTACCCCAGCCAATCCTAAAGATAACCCAGCCTTCCAACTGGCAAGATCGGACAAAGAGCGATCGCGATACCTGCCGTATCTGAGCTGTTTCTGCTTAATTTTCTCGCCTAAGTCGGGCAAAATGCCAAAATTAGGTGGCATCGGTTGAAAATGTTTTGGAGCAGCAGAACTGATAAATTCAAATAATGCCCCCATCATTGTCGCCGGTGGTAAAACCAACGGATCTTTACCCAAAAGAATTCTCGCTGCATTCGTTCCCGCCAGCCAGCCACCAGCCGCCGCCGCTGTGTAACCTTCCGTCCCGATTAATTGTCCCGCACCCAACAAAGTCGGACGACTTTTAAACTGCAATGTCGGTTGCAATAATTGCGGGGCATTAATAAACGTATTGCGGTGCATCACTCCCAGCCGCACGAACTCGGCATTTTCCAAACCTGGAATCATCTGAAATATCCGCTTTTGTTCGCGCCAGCGTAAATTCGTTTGAAATCCAACCATATTCCACAACTGCCCCGCCTTATCTTCTTGGCGCAGTTGTACCACCGCATAAGGGCGTTCTGATTGATTTTCTGGGGCGCGAAAGTCTCCCTTGCGGGCATCAAACAACCCTACAGGCTTGAGAGGACCGTAGCGCATGGTATCTTCCCCGCGTCGGGCAAGTTCTTCAATCGGTAAACAAGCTTCAAAAAATTTAGCATTTTCGCGCTCAAAATCCTTTAATTCCGCTTGTTCTGCTCCACACAACGCTTGCCAAAATTGCAAGTATTGCGTTTTATTCAGCGGACAATTGAGATAGGCTGCATCGCCTTTGTCGTAGCGAGAAGCGAGAAAAGCAATATCGCGGTTAATCGATTCGCCTACAATAATTGGACTTGCGGCATCGAAAAAGCTGAGATATTCCATTCCCGTGAAGCGGTGCAAATCTGCGGCTAAATCGGGACTGGTTAAAGGACCCGTCGCCAACACGACAATTCCCTCTGGAATGGCGTGAAGTTCGCCCCGTCGTAATTCAATCAAGGGGTGACGAGACAGGGTTTCAGTTAAATCTTGGCTAAACTGTCCTCTATCTACAGCTAAAGCACCACCAGCAGGGACGGCGTGACTGTCAGCTTTACCTATTACCACAGAACCCAATTGACGTAGTTCTTCATGCAACAATCCCGAAGCGCGATCGCTTGCTTGCGCCCCAAAAGAATTACTACAGACTAATTCTGCTAAATGTTCCGTATGGTGGGCGGGACTCGATCGCAGCGGACGCATTTCATGCAAAATAACTGGTATTCCCGCCTGGGCAATTTGCCAAGCTGCTTCTGTCCCAGCTAATCCACCACCGATAACTTGAATTACATTGTCATTTGTCATTTGTCATTTGTCATTGGTAGTTGACAGTTGACGGTTGACTGTTAACTGTCAACTGTCAACCGTTAGCTATATCTGTAATAAATTTGTAATAAATCTGGGTGCTGGCAGGATAATTAAAACGAGCAAAGCTAAGACTAGCAGACCAATGATATCGCGTTTGTTGTCTAGTTCGGTTACGTCGTTGAGGGCTGGTTCGTCAGCGATGGGCATGAAAAAGAGAATGATCGCCCACAACCAAAATCCAGGTTGGACTAAAGCTAATCCTAAAACCAAAAACCGCGCAATTTGTCCGATCGCGGCTCCAGTGCGCTGTCCAAACATAGCATGGACGATGTGACCGCCATCGAGTTGTCCTACGGGCATGAGGTTCAGCGCCGTGACTACGAGTCCTAGAAAACCCGCGATCGCCACTGGGTGTAAATCGATCGCTTTATCTGCCGTTAGTTGAGCGCCTAATGCTAATTTACTCAAGACTGCTAGTAAAATCGAATATCCTGGGTTGAGGGCATCGGGGTCGAGAGTTCCTGCTTTTTCTGGGATTGGCACGACTTGAGAGTTTGCTAAACCCCAGATCAGCAGCGGTAATGTTGCCACAAATCCAGCTACGGGACCAGCAATACTAACATCAAATAAGGCTTTCCGGTTGGGTACGGGGCTGCGCATTTGAATAAATGCCCCAAACGTACCGGGAAAGAAAGGAATAGGAATGAAATAAGGTAGTGTAACCAGAATTTTATGAAATCTAGCTGTTAAATAGTGACCCATTTCGTGAATGCCTAAAATCGCCAGTAAAGCTACGGCATAAGGCAATCCTTCATGTAATTGAGTGATAGTTGCTGATGGTGTGGTACTAACATTAGAGCTAGCTAATTGCACGCCAACGACGGCAGTTGTAAATAAAGTGGCTGCAACTAAGCCTACGGCTAAAAACGGTCTAGAGAGCTGCGATCGCTCCGCTGGTCTATCTTTTCGCGCTTGGGGATTGGGAACTAGGGCAAAGAAAGGTTTGCTGTTGAGTCCTTCCTGCAATAGGACTAAAAAGCGATCGCCAAATTGATTTTCAATATTTCGGCGAATTTTCTCGTAAGCATCTGTCGGAGAAGTGCGGAGTTGTCCGCGACAGATCACGGCTTGGGGTCGATATTCAATATTGTGAATGTAGAAAGCTGACCAAGGAAAGCAATCCCTCAGTTGAGCTTCTTCTGCTGGCTCGATCGGGCGAACTGGTGTCGGTTCTGGTGTTGGTTCTGGGTTAGAATTGACTGCTGCTGGGTTAGCAGTTGGTGGCGCGGGTGACATCCCTCTCCGTCCCCACTGAATCAGCAGCCAGTACAAAACTGGGCAAACGACAAACGGACCGATCGCCAGAGCAATAGGCAGCGGTTGATCTGGACCGTAGACTGCCATCCATATGCTCCAAATTAAGGCTGGTGTCATCAGTACGAGCCATAACAGCCAAACGGGTGTCCGCGTCATGCCAGCGACACTGCGCCGCACGATGATATAAGTAAATAGTCCCAGGAGGAGGAGAAACCAAAATTCCATGTCTGTTGCAGTTGTACTGAGTGGGTATCGCGTCTAGGCGATGTAGACAAGTCAGTTGAGAATACTTATCTTTCACCTCCTATTTGTCGTGCCAATGCCATAATTTTTCTCGCCACATAAGATCGCAATAAGACTCTAAATTCAACCTTGACCCCTCACTAATCATTCCCGAACTTTGCAAAACCAACCTACCCGTTCTCCCAAACTACCACAAGCAATTTGGTATAACGTATTTGCGTTTCCACCCAATAGAGATACGTTAGGAGGAACTGCTTATCTTATTGTAGAAAATCAAGGCAATATTCTGATAGACTCCCCAAGCTGGGACGAAGTAAATCAGGAATATCTCAATTCTCTAGGTGGAGTCCGCTGGTTATTTATGACGCACAGAGGTGCGATCGGTCAAACGCGACACCTGCAAGCAACATATAACTGCGAGATTATCATTCAAGAACAAGAAGCCTATTTGTTGCCGGGATTAAGAGTTACGACTTTTGAGCGAGAATTCGACCTGGGAAATGGCATTGAGACGATCTGGACACCCGGACATTCGCCTGGTTCTGCTTGTCTTTACTACCCGCAGCATGGGGGGATTTTATTCTCTGGTCGTCATATTCTTCCCAATCTTCAAGGCGAACCAGCGCCGTTGAGAACGGCAAAAACTTTTCACTGGTTGCGCCAATTACGCAGCGTCAAACTGATTTGCGATCGCTTTACCCCAGAAACCCTACAATACATCTGCCCTGGGGCAAATACGGGGTTTCTGCGGGGTCAGCGATTTATTAGCAATGCCTATGAGAGATTGAATTGTGGTAGTTGGTAGTTGACAGTTGACAGTTGACAGTTAACAGTTGTCAGGGTGTGGGGTGTGGGGTGCGGGAAGTGTGGGGTGTAGTGAGTGGTTAGTCATAACTACTGTCTTCACTGATAACTGGTTACTGGTCACTGATAACTGCTCGTGCGCTCCCTGCTCCCTGCTCCCTTGCTTTGTGAAACCTAATCCCCACAAAGACATCATAGAGAAAACTCCAAAAATCTTTTCCTTGCCAGATACCTAGCGTTTGAGGACTGCCTTTGGCATCTAAAAGATGTTTGGTAGCGTGGTATGCGGGTTGGTATTTATACCAGGGAATTGAGGGCCATAGATGATGAGTGAGGTGATAATTCTGCCCGCCAATTAATAGATTCAGTACCGGATTGGGGTAAACTCTGGCATTTGTCCAACGTCCGCGATCGCTAAATGGGCGATGGGGTAGATAGTCAAAAAATAATCCCAAAGTCAGACCCACAACCGCAGTTGGGATAAACCAAAAATTGAGGATATAACCCAAAAAGTGATATTGAATTGAGATGTAAAAAATTGCTGCGACAATTGCACGGCTAATAAACCACTCTAATAATTCGTATTTTCGCCACAATCGCCGCTGAAAGAAAAAGACTTCATGATAGAAGAAGCGAGCATTAATTAACCAGAGAGGACCACCAGTAGAGACAAAATGATCTGGATCGTTTTCTGGGTCGTTAACATGGGCGTGGTGCTGTAGGTGTACCCGCGTAAATACGGGAAACGAAAAAGCTAACATCATGGCGCTGCCATGCCCTAAAATTGCATTGATCGTTCGATTAGGATGGGCAGCTTGGTGGCAAGCATCGTGAATCACAGTGCCAGACATATGAATGGCAAGAACGTTAATGGTAAAGCAGCACCAGTGTTGCCACTCCCACAGCCAGTAACCGCAGTTGGATAATACCAATAAAGTCATGGCTGCTAGAAACATCCACACATCGGGATTGATTTTCTCAGGAGGTGCTAAAAACTCCTTGGGAACTGTCAGCGGCTTCTTTGCCTCCGACGCGATCATCTTGACTCCTTTTGCTATCGGTTGTTGCAAATTATGTTGCAAATTATTATGGTACGTTCACTAGAATACTAAAGTTTTGTGTAGCATAAGTCATTTTTACTACTGCTACTAGCAATTTATTCTCTGGCGATCGGGTGATATACCGATCGCAGTACGATCTGTAGTTTGTTATCCCCTTGTAAAGTTGTCTTCATGCAGTCAATAGACTCCGTTCGTCGCACTAAAATCGTCGCTACCATTGGTCCCGCTACTAGTAGCCCAGAAGTCCTCAAGGCATTGATTGAGGCTGGAGCAACCACTTTGCGGCTGAATTTTTCCCACGGCACTCACGCCGACCATCAACGCAGCATTCGCCTGATCCGGCAAACCGCTTTTGAATTGGATCGTCCAGTTGGAATTTTACAAGACTTGCAAGGACCAAAAATTCGCCTGGGTAAGTTTGAGACTGGCTCGATTCAAGTGGGTCGGGGCGATCGCTTTACTTTAACTAGCGATCGCATTGTCGGGACTCAAGAGCGCAGTTGCGTGACTTATGACCTGCTAGCCGATGAAGTCCCCGTAGGAGCGTCAATTTTACTGGATGATGGGCGAGTCGAAATGCTGGTGGAAGATGTCGATCGCAGCAATCGAGAATTGCACTGTTGCGTCACTGTGGGGGGCATTCTTTCTAATAATAAAGGGGTCAATTTTCCTGGGGTCTATCTATCCATTAAGGCAATGACAGATAAAGACCGCGAAGATTTACTTTTCGGTCTAGATCAAGGTGTAGATTGGGTCGCCCTTTCTTTCGTCCGCAATCCCCAAGACATCTTAGAAATTAAAGAAATTATTTCTAATGCAGGGAAGCAAGTGCCTGTAGTGGCGAAAATTGAGAAACATGAGGCGATCGACCAAATGGAGGCGATTTTACCTCTATGTGATGGCGTGATGGTGGCTAGAGGGGATTTGGGGGTAGAACTACCAGCGGAAGACGTGCCGATCTTGCAAAAGCGGTTGATCGTGACGGCAAATCGCTTAGGTATCCCAATTATCACGGCGACCCAAATGTTAGACAGCATGGTTCACAGTCCCCGACCGACTCGCGCTGAAGTCTCGGATGTGGCAAATGCGATTTTGGATGGTACGGATGCGGTGATGTTGTCGAATGAGACGGCGGTGGGGAAATATCCAGTGGAAGCCGTGGCAACAATGGCAAAAATTGCCGTGCGGATCGAACAGGAACAGGCTCTAGCCTCGCCTCCAGCTCATATCAAAGATGCGCGGCGATCGATCCCCAATGCGATCAGTCAAGCAGTAGGACAGATTGCCGAACAATTAGAAGCATCTGCAATTATGACGATGACCAAGACAGGTTCGACGGCGCGGAATGTGTCTAAATTTCGACCTCAGACTCCAATTCTTGCCGTTACTCCCCATGTTGATATCGCGCGACAATTGCAGATGGTATGGGGGGTAAAACCGCTGCTAGTACTGGATTTAGCTTCAACGGGACAAACGTTTCAGTCGGCTCTCAATGTGGCACTAGAGAAAAATCTCTTAACAGAAGGAGATTTGGTCGTGATGACGGCTGGGACGCTTCAGGGAGTATCGGGATCGACAGACTTGATTAAGGTAGAAGTGGTGACAGCTTTACTCGGTCAAGGGATTGGCATCGGTCAGGGTTCCGTCAGCGGTCGCGCTCGGGTAGCTCACGCTGGGATAGATGTGAGTAAATTTAATCCTGGGGAAATATTGGTTGCGCCTCGAACTTCTGCCGATTTTGTCGATGCGATCCGCAAAGCCGCAGGAATTATCACCGAAGATGAGAGTCTTACCAGTCATGCTGCGGTATTGGGTTTGCGTTTGGGGATTCCCGTCATTGTGGGAGTCAAACGCGCTACCGAAGTGATTCGAGATGGGGCTATTTTGACTTTAGATATGCAGCGGGGTTTGATTTATTCTGGGGCTGTGGGGGGTTAAGTAGAAGAGGCGATCGCATTCTGTTTGAGAAATTAAGATTGAGGATGCGATCGCGTTTCATAGATCGTCTTTCGTAAGACTCTTACCGATATCTCAGGAAATCAAACAATCGTTACTTGAGGTTCCACATTTGCCTCTTAATTAGCCATTCTCCCGAGTCCTCTTGATGGAAAAGCCAGGTCTTCGTAGTTTTGTATGAATTTGTCACCCCATCAGCGTAGGCAACAGTGTTTACATTGCCTTGTGCAACTCCATATACCCATCGATCGTCAATCCGTAGGGCATCAAGGGGTGTCAAATGAACAGTCCATTTCGCAACATCATAGTCCTTCTGTTCGCTCTTTGAAATCTCGTCCGAACCATATTCAGGCTCCGATCCTGGTGGAATCCGAATCGCATCTGTGGCGAATAACTTCCGATAGGCTGTCGAATCGTTTGCACTAACAGCTGCCTGATACTTTTCACACATTGCCTTGAGAACCTCGTTCGCGTCAATCATAGTTCGCTCCTTGGTTAGGTTGCTCTTTCCTATTCCACAGCAGGTGAGCAGTATTGGTATAACCGAAGCCAACTTCTCGCACCGGATCTCATGGCAGCATCTCCATGCAGATGAATATAGTCGAACTCATCGATCCAAGAGTAGTTTTGAGTTAAAACTGGGTGAGATCGCTATGCATTCTTGTGCAGCGAGTAGTTAGGATAAACTCCACAAAAGTTTCCTAACCTAAATACTTAACCGCCACCAGCTTGACATATTTATATTTTTACACTACCTAATTCGTAGCGGTTCTCGCAACAGTAAATTACAAATCTTTGAGAACATTAAACTGAATCGAAATATTGAGTAAAGCGATCGCATATCTGATTGCTTTGATTCTAAGGATAGGCGATCGCACGGTCTATTAGGCACTCAGCCTGTTTCAGCTTCTCGACTAAAATAGCCGTTACTTTGGCTTCCTTCGGTCAGTCCAATGCACTAGGGACAATCGGCTTTCGCTAATTGCTCAGTTAGTTCTCGATCTTCTTGTTTGTAGATCGCATTTTCTGTTTGAATAAAGATGTTTGCTAAAGCAGCATAAGCTTCAGCCCACGCCGAAATCACTTCATCCGTTGCAGCATCTTGCAAAACATCTTTCATCGCCTGCAACAGCTTTTCACCAATCAGCGGATATTGCTCTGGTAGTATGCGAGTTTCTACATGACGATGGGCAATTTTATCTACTGCGGTAGCCAATTCATCTAGGCGGTCAATATGAGTCGCATAGGCGTAAACAGCCGCAGCTAATTTGTATGCTTGCCCGCCACCGTCTAGATGCTGCATCCAAGTCGTTTCAAAGCTGCGTTTATAGTCAGGTCGTTCTTCAAATGCAATTTGATACATCCGCCTGGTAATTTCTTCACCTTTTTCTTTAATAATCGGTGCAGTTGCCTTAACAATTTCAATTGTTTTTTGACTAACCATTATTTCAAGTTCTCCTCTTACGATCGAGACTGTTGGGAAACTAAGAGATAACTATTAATACAATTGACTTTTTCTATCTCATATCTTCAACATGGTTATGACACTAAATTTTGCGAGCTAACTTTTCTCGCTAGGGAATTAGACCGCTATATTATTCGTATAATATAATACACTAACGTTTGCGTTATTAGGCAGAGAACTGCAACGTGACACAGCCAACAGCCGTGTTAATTTCTTTTCTTGTTTTAGAGCTAATTGACAATAACAATGATGGGTCGAGGGGTGCGCAGTCCACTCGACCCTTGAGAATTTATGGGATATTAGACCGGATGAAAATAGAAAGCTAAGCCCAAGACTGTATAGGTTGCTAATAACAAAGTTCCTTCTAACCAGTTAGAACGTCCATCTAAACTAATCAGATTTGCAACTAATACAGCGATCGCTACAGCGACAGCTTCAAATGGATTGAAATCTAAATCCATCGGTTGTCCGATCGCAGTTCCAACAATTACCAATACAGGAGCCATAAACAATGCTACCAAAAGGCTCGAACCCATCGCGATCGAAACAGACAAGTCCATATTATTTTTGACTGCAACTCGCACCGCTGTCACGTATTCTGCCGCACCACCAACCAGAGGTAACAGCACCACACCTGTAAACAGGGGAGTTAATCCCAATCCAGCGGTAGCTTCTTCCACCTGACCGACAAACAACTCTGACTCGTAAGCAACGGCAAGTGTGGCGGCGGCTAGAACGCCAACCCACAGCCAGAGATTGGGTTTATGGGTAGACGATTCAGACTCAGGTTGAGCTTCATTTTCCAAATCTACCAATCCCACATCGTATAAATAGCTGTGGGTTTTCAACGAAAATAGCAGCGTCATTCCGTAGACAACAATTAACACGACTGCGGCTGCAATGGAGAGATTTTTAATCGCTACTGGTTCTATGCCGCTAGAAGTTTCGATCACCAGCGTTGGTAGAATAATTGCGATCGCAGCTAATGTCATGGAAGAACCATTCACCCGCGCTACCACAGGTTGAAAGTCCTGTTCTTTGTAACGCAAACCTCCCAACAACATCGCCAAACCCATAGCTAAGAGTAGATTGCTGATAATACTACCCGTGATACTGGCTTTGACAATATCAACCAATCCTTCCTTGAGGGCAACTAGGGCGATAATTAACTCTGTAGCATTGCCAAATACGGCATTTAACAACGCACCAATTGAGGAACCTGTAACGATCGCCACTTCCTCCGTCGCCGTACTCAGCCAAATTGCTAAAGGGACGATTGCGATCCCCGACGTGATAAATATTGTCAGCGATCCCCACTCTAAATATCGAGCTGCGATCGAGATGGGAATGAAAACCAACAATCCAAGCGAGATAATATTCTTGATTGACATGAGGGATTATCCGATACCGTCAATTACGGGGTGGAAATAAAACGCCAACCCCAACACCGCATATGCAGCTAACAGCAATGTACCCTCTAACCAGTTCGAGCGACCATCGGAACTAATAGAATTTGCAATTAATACCGATACTGCTACCGCTACCAGTTCAAACGGATTGAAGTTGAGATCCATTGGCTGTCCCAACACCCAGCCAGTTATCACCATTACGGGAGCGACAAATAGAGCAATCTGCAAGCTCGATCCCAAAGCTACGGATACCGAAAGATCCATTTTATTTTTCATTGCCAGGGTAACGGCTGTAGCGTGTTCTGCGGCATTACCAATGATGGGGACTAAAAAGATTAATTATCGGTACAACCGATTTTAAGCGGAGGTAATGGGTAATGGGTAATTCGCAATTCGCGCCTTTTCGCAATCAACGTGTACGGACGGGTTTTGCGTGCAGATTTCTGGTCATAGACGTGAATCTTTGCTAAACCCGCCCCTACAATACCCGATCGCTGATAACTGATAACTGATAACTGATAACTGATTTGTAACCAATCGTGTAGATTCGTGAACCGATCCCCAAACCTAGTTGCAAAAATATTAAGCCAAGCTTAAATAAACCTAAACTTGCAGTTTAATAAGATCGAGTGCGATCTCATGCTTGAAAGCAAGGTCAAGCTAGGGTGCGACTGACTTCAACAGCTGCCATCAGTTACCGATTTACCCCCAGCTATCTCGATCTCTGCTTCATTTGAGTTTTAATCTAGAGTCTTAAGCACGTTATTTCACATAGCTACTCCTTTGAGCAATATAGGGTAGCAAATTGTAAAAATTAATTTTTGTAATTTGGATATAACTTTCATGACCTCTGCTGCCGATCTTCCAGCTGCTGAATCAAATTTTCCGCTCGATCTCGATGCAAAGCATCAGGTAAGTCTCAATCCCCTGCAAACGGCTACAGGTGTATACGTGACCGTTCACGGTCATTTCTATCAGCCACCTCGCGAGAATCCTTACTTAGATGCGATCGAGCGTCAGCCTAGTGCTGCACCCGCTCACGACTGGAACGAACGCATCCACCATGAATGCTATCGTCCAAATGCTTTTGCCAGGGTATTGAACGATCGCGGTGAAGTTTTGGGGATCGTTAACAACTACGAGTATTTCAGCTTCAATTTCGGTTCTACACTGCTGTCTTGGTTAGAGCGTTACGATTTGGAGGTGTATCAGCGGATAATTGAAGCAGACCGCAACAGTTGCGCCCGTCTTAACGGTCATGGTAATGCGATCGCTCAAGTTTACAATCACATCATCCTACCTCTAGCTAACGAACGCGATAAATACACTCAAATTCGCTGGGGTATAGAGGATTTTCGCTCCCGTTTTGGGCGCGATCCCGAAGGAATGTGGTTGGCGGAAACTGCGGTAGATTATCCTACCCTAGAGGCTTTGGTAGCAGAGGGAATTCGCTTCATTATTCTTGCTCCCTCCCAAGCCCAACGCTGTCGAACGATTCCCACAGACGAACAGCCAGTAACTCAGTGGCACGAAGTTGGGGGCAGCCAGATCGATCCCACTCGCCCTTATCGTTGCTTTCTCGAAGGGGTGAGGAGTGAGGAGCGAGGAGTGAGGGGATCGGAAATTAACAACGGTCATCCCGACTCCCGACTCCCGACTCCCGACTCCCGCCCGTACATCGATATTTTCTTCTACGATGGTCCAATTTCGCGGGACATGGGTTTCAGCGATGCACTCAGCAATTCCCATCACTTTATCGGACGGATGGGACTGGCAATTCGTGGGGATCGCCGTTCGGCACAGTTAATTTCTGTTGCTACAGATGGTGAAACTTTCGGACATCACAAAGGTGGTACGGAAAAAACCTTCGCCTATGCCTTTACAGAAGAATTTCCCCGCCGAGGTTGGACGGTAACGAACTACGCCCATTATCTCAGCCTCGATCCGCCAACTTGGGAAGTCGAACTCAAACCCGTCACTGCTTGGAGTTGTTCGCATGGTGTAGACCGCTGGCAAGATGATTGTGGTTGCGGTGGTGGTGGTGAGTGGCATCAAAAATGGCGGCGACCCCTACGCAACGCCCTCGATTGGCTGCGCGATCGCTTAATTGATGTTTACGAAACTGCTGCTAAAAGTTTATTCTGCGATCCCTGGTTAGTACGGGATGAATATATTCAAGTCATTCGCGATCGCTCGGTGGCTAATGTTCAACGCTTCCTCTCGCGCCATCAATCCCATCCGCTGACGGACTCAGAAAGAGTCGATGCCCTGCGGTTGTTGGAAATGCAGCGTCATGCCTTGTTAATGTATACGAGTTGCGGTTGGTTCTTTGAAGAAATCTCCCGTCCCGAAGGCACGCAAATTTTGCGTTATGCTGCTAGAGCTTTGGAACTTGCCGAAGATGTGGCAGGCGTGCAACTGGAAAAAGAATTTATCAACCGTCTCAGCCTTGCCCCTAGTAATGTCGAGTTTTTCGGTCATGGGGCGGAAGTCTACCGTCAACTGGTGCTAACTGCCCAGGTTAACTTTCAGCAAATTGCTGCTCAATATGCCATTACTTCTTTGTTTAGGAAACAGGAGATCGGCTCTAACGGTCAACGGTCAACGGTCAACAGTCAACTGGATCGCTTTTCTACGACCCACTGCCCGCTTCCTACTCCCCATATCTATTGCTATACAGTCAATCAGCTAGACTACCAATGGCAGCGCGTCGGGACGCTGACTCTAGCTGTAGGGCAATTGGAACTCATGTCGGAAATCACCTGGGAGAAGGAAGAGTTAGTATTTGCCGTGTTGCATCTGAGTGGCTGGGATTTTCATTGCTGCATTCAGCCATTTACAGGGTGGCGATCGTACAACCAGATGAAAGAGCAAGTGTTTGAGTCTTTGCAACAAGCTAGCGCCGCCCATGCGATTCAGAAGATGATTCAAATATTTGGCGATCGCTCGTTCAATTTGCAAGATTTAATTGCCGAGGAACGTCACCGAATCGTCCAGATGTTGAGTCAGGAAAGCTTGACGCGGTTAGATCTGCTCTACACCCAAGTTTACCGGGATAACTATGGGGTACTCATGGCTTACCACCGCGATTATTTACCCGTCCCCCAAGAGTTGCAAGTTGCAGCTGAGATTGCTTTAGGTAGTCGCTGTTCGGATTTGGTGCGATCGCTGTGTGAAGAAATTGGGGATCGAGACACTTGGGAACACTTGGCAGAATTAGAAGCAGTCGCGACAGAAGCTAACTTGTTACGCTGTCAGTTGAAGTTACCAGAAGTCAAACAAAGTCTAGAACAGCTGATGCTGCGATCGCTCTGGCAACTATTACACGGTGATGCTGCTGTAGAAGAAGAAACTCAAAAAATCGAGCGTTCGATCGATATCGGTTGTCAGCTCAATCTTGGCTTATCTTTGGCGCGCGTCCAAGAAGTTTACTGCCGCTGTTTGCACGGTCAAATTATCCCGCAGTGTCTCCAAATTCTTGACGGTGACGTAGAAAGTCGAAATGGCGATCGTCCGATGTGGGATTTGACGCAGTTGCGCTATTTATTGAGGTTGGGACAAAAATTATCTGTAGATGTTGGCGGGTGGTTGGATCGGATTGGGTAGACAGAATTAGGAGTCACGCACTGGAAACAAAAGATCTCGATCCCCCCTGACCCCCCTTAAAAAGGGGGGGGGAATTGAAAGCCCCCTTTTTAAGGGGGTTGGGGGATCTTCAAGATCCTTGCATCACTAACCGAGATCTACTGGCACTCTACCCAGGCAAGAAATTTCTCCTTAAGATCGAAGTAGAAATTTCTTGACATTTAGGCATGAAGCGCATAGTTCTGATCGCTGGGTTTGAATCTTTTAACGCTGACTTGTACCGTCAAGCAGCAGATTTAGCACGTTCCCGCTGCCCAGAATTAGAAATTTGCGTATTTAGCGATCGCGACATTTCTACCAAACCGACAGAAATAGAGGCTGCACTCGATAACGCCGATGTTTTCTTCGGTAGTTTGCTATTTGACTACGATCAAGTTTTGTGGTTGCGCGATCGCCTCACCGCGATCCCAATTCGCTTGGTATTCGAGTCCGCCTTGGAACTGATGAGTTTAACCAAACTCGGTGCGTTTGCGATCGGCGATAAACCCAAAGGAATGCCCAAGCCAGTTAAATTTATTCTGGATAAATTTAGTCAAGGACGAGAAGAAGACCGACTCGCAGGATATATCAGCTTTTTGAAAGTGGGACCCAAACTATTGAAATACGTCCCCGTGCAAAAAGTGCAAGATTTACGCAACTGGTTAATTATCTACGGTTATTGGAATGCGGGTGGTGCAGATAACGTTGCAGCACTATTTTGGACGCTAGCCGAAAAATATTTAGGATTAAAAATAGGCGATATTCCTCCCCCGATTGAAACACCTAACATGGGGTTGTTACACCCCGATTATGCAGGCTTTTTCACCTCACCCCGCGAATATTTGGAATGGTATGAAAGTCAAAAGTCAAAAGTCAAAAGTCAAAATATTCCGACTCCCGGCTCCCGACTCCCGACTCCCGCGATCGTCGGCATTCTACTCTACCGCAAACACGTCATCACCAAACAACCTTATATTCCTCAATTAATTCGTTATTTTGAAAGAGCGGGATTGATTCCTTTACCAATTTTTATTAACGGGGTAGAAGGTCACGTTGCTGTTAGAGATTGGATGACAACGACTTATGAAACGGCACAAAGACAGTTAGGAAATATCGAAACCCCATCTTTATCAAACGAAGCTGTCACAGTTGATGCAATTGTTTCTACAATTGGTTTTCCTTTGGTAGGTGGTCCGGCGGGTTCGATGGAAGCTGGACGACAGGTGGAAGTTGCGACGCGCATTCTCAACGCCAAGAACGTACCATATATAGTTGCCGCACCGCTGTTAATTCAAGACATCCATTCTTGGACGCGCCAAGGAATCGGAGGCTTGCAAAGTGTCGTATTGTATGCATTACCAGAACTCGATGGTGCGATCGATACCGTGCCTTTGGGTGGCTTGGTAGGAGAAAAGATCTATCTGATCCCCGAACGAGTTCAGCGTTTGGTAGCAAGGTTGCAGAAATGGATTGCTTTGCGTCAGAAACCTGCGGCTAAAAGGAAAATAGCCATTATTCTCTATGGTTTTCCCCCTGGTTACGGGGCGACAGGAACGGCAGCTTTACTAAATGTACCGCGATCGCTGTTGAAATTCCTTCAAGCTTTAAAAGATGAGGGCTACACTGTCGGAGATTTACCGGAAGACGGGGAAGAATTGATTCGGTGGGTGAAAGAGGCGGATGAAAATACCGCTGTAGGGGCGTACAGCTGTGCGCCTCTACAAAATACTGTTCCCACGCAGAAACTAGAAACATGGCTTGGTTATTTGCAAACATCCCGAATTGAGAAACATTGGAAATCTCTATCCGGTAGCGGTATTAAGACTTACGGTGATGAGTTACTTGTGGGTGGAGTTCAGTTAGGTAATGTTTGGATTGGCGTACAACCGCCTTTAGGTATTCCTGGCGATCCAATGCGGTTGATGTTCGATCGCGATTTAACTCCTCATCCTCAATATGCAGCTTACTACAAATGGTTGCAGCAAGAATTTCAAGCGGATGCAGTGATTCATTTCGGAATGCACGGGACAGTGGAATGGTTGCCTGGTTCTCCTTTAGGAAATACAGGTTACTCTTGGTCGGATATCTTATTAGGAAATCTGCCTAATTTGTATATTTATGCTGCGAATAATCCCTCTGAATCAATTTTGGCAAAGCGGCGGGGTTACGGTACGATAATTTCTCATAACGTTCCTCCTTACGGTCGGGCAGGGTTATATAAAGAGTTAGTCGCATTGCACGATTTAATTGCTGAATATCGCGAAGATCCAGAAAAGAACTACGCTCTAAAAGAAGCAATTTGTAAGAAAATTGTAGATACGGGAATTAATACAGATTGTCCGTTGGCAGAAGCAAAGCATTTAGGGATTGCTTTTACTCCTGAGAACGCCCGGTTATTTAGTAAAGTCGTCTTCGATCGCTATTTATTACAGGTATACGAGTATTTGCAAGTATTAGAAAATCGCCTATTTTCCAGCGGACTACACGTTTTAGGTGAGCCACCGAATGCAGAACAATTAGCAAGTTATCTGCAAGCATATTTTGGCGAAAAATTATCAGTTGATG
This sequence comes from Scytonema millei VB511283, assembly GCF_000817735.3. Classification (NCBI taxonomy): domain Bacteria; kingdom Bacillati; phylum Cyanobacteriota; class Cyanophyceae; order Nostocales; family Scytonemataceae; genus Scytonema; species Scytonema millei. The sequence goes on from NZ_JTJC03000002.1 coordinate 500,039, forward strand.
CAGTAAATGCGATCGCCAATGGGAAAATTGTAGGGGCGGGTTTAGCCAAAGATTCACAGCTAAGACCAGAAATCTCCGGTCAAAACCCGCCCGGAGATGCGATCGCCAATGGGAAAATTGTAGGGGCGCACAGCAGCGCGCCCGTACAGGGGGTTGAAGAAGCATTAAAAATCTGCGATCTATTAATGCAAACGGACGAGGAACTAACCAACCTATTACGCGGACTCAATGGTGAGTATATCCCTCCTGCACCTGGGGGCGATTTATTACGCGATGGTATGGGTGTGTTACCTACAGGACGCAACATTCACGCTTTAGATCCCTACAGAATGCCTTCACCTGCGGCATATGAAAGAGGAAAAGCGATCGCGCAAAATATTATCAGCCAACATCTGCAAGAACATGGAGAATATCCCGAAACTGTAGCTGTGATGTTGTGGGGATTAGATGCAATTAAAACGCGGGGCGAGTCTTTAGGCATTTTACTAGAATTAGTCGGGGCGGAACCCATTAAGGAAGGTACGGGGCGGATCGTCCGTTATGGATTGAAGCCGCTTGCAGAAGTGGGACATCCTCGAATTGACGTATTGGGGAATCTGTCCGGCATATTTCGCGATAGCTTTGTCAATATTATCGAATTACTCGACGACCTATTCCAACGGGCGGCTATGGCTGAGGAATCGGAAACAGAAAATTTCATCCGCAAGCACTATTTAGCTTTACAAGCACAGGGTGTAGAAAATCCGTCAGCGCGGCTATTTTCCAATCCAGCAGGCGATTTTGGTTCGATGGTGAACGAACGAGTCACGGATGGAAATTGGGAATCGGGGGATGAGTTGGGCAATACTTGGCGCGATCGCAACGTGTTTAGTTATGGTAGACAAGATAAGGGACGGGCTAGACCGGAAGTCTTGACGCAGTTGTTGCAAAAGTGCGATCGCATCGTCCAAGAAATCGATTCTGTAGAATACGGTCTGACAGATATTCAAGAATATTATGCCAATACGGGTGGTTTGAAAAAGGCGGCGGAAAAGCAGCGCGGGAAAAAAGTGACTGCTAGTTTTGTCGAAAGCTTTTCTCAAGATACCACTGCACGCAACTTGGACGATTTACTCAGAATGGAATATCGTACCAAATTACTCAATCCTAAATGGGCGGAAGCAATGGCGAATCAAGGTTCGGGGGGTGCGTTTGAAATTTCTCAGCGCATGACAGCTTTAATTGGTTGGGGTGGTACTGCCGATTTTACCGATGATTGGGTCTACGACCAAGCCGCTGATACCTACGTTCTCGATGCAGAGATGGCAGAAAAGTTACGCAAGGCAAATCCCGAAGCTTTTCGTAATATTGTTGGTAGAGCGATCGAAGCACACGGACGCGGTTTTTGGAATGCCGATCCTGAAAAGTTGGAAAAGCTACGCCAGTTGTATGAAATGACAGAAGATGAATTGGAAGGAGTGAAAATTTAGTATCAGTTATCAGGATTTGTAGGGGCGGGTTTTGTTGAAGCCCTCTGCGCGATCGCCAATAATTTTACAGTTAAACCCGCCCAAATTTGTAGGGGCGGGTTTTGTTGAAGCCCTCTGTGCGATCGCCAATAATTTTACAGTTAAACCTGCCCAAATTGGTAGGGGCGGGTTTTGTTGAAGCCCTCTGTGCGATCGCCAATAATTTTACAGTTAAACCTGCCCGTACTATTCTGAGAAAGGACTATTACGAATCATATCGTCAAAACTGGGGCAATTAAAGCCGTGAATATGACATTTGCCTAAGTCAGCTAACCAGGTAAAAGCTACTACTTCTGGTTTGCGTTTTACTTGCGCGACGAGCAAATCTGTAAGCGATTTATTTACATTTAAGCGGGGATAGGCATATGTTACCTGCTCTACAATTTCAGGAGAAATTTCTTGCAAGCGCAACCCAAATACATCTGCTCCAGCACCTAAATGGACTAAAGCAATTTCTGGCTGTTTGCGGGAAGCTATCCCAATTGAAGTATGTAAAGCGATCGCATCCCAAATAACTTCTCCTTTTTCTATTGATAACCCATGCTCTAGCAAAAATGTTTTTGCTGCATCAGCACCATCTACCTCAAATCTTTGATTGCCATCAAATCGTTCTGTTAAGCCAAGATCGTGCATGACTGCACCTAAATAAAGTAATTCGCGATCGTATTTAAGTCCATCTCGTTTTCCAATTGCTTCTGCAAATAGGTAGGTACGAATGCAGTGGTTATATAAGAATTTGGGAGAGAGAGCGGCTACTAGTTGAGTAGCTTTTTTGGCTAATGTACTATCTGGAATTGATAAGTCTTTCATGAGATTACATAGAACAGTTTTCAAAGTTAATTAACCTGCCACAAATAGCTTGCGATCGCCTATTAACCATTACCCATTACCTCCTTCATAAACCGCTGCCAAAAGCATCATCTGCTCAGGAACATTTTGATTTCAGTTACAAACACTTGTGAAGGCTGTCAGTCATGTGTCAAAGCAGTCTCTTCCACATCTGATTTGCCAGAGATAATCAGCCAGACACGATGAACTAAGGTTGTGGACGTAGAAAATAACGTGAATCCGAACAAAGGATGAAGTACGCCCAAAGGTAAAGGCGATCGCAAATGAATTGTGAGAAATTGTAGTCCTAGCAATACTGGCATACTTGTTGTCAAACTCCGCACTCGACGCGGAAATGGAACTAAATATACCCACACCAGCAAAACTAAAGATAATCCACTGTAACTACGCACCAACCAAACATGAATATTCCACCACTGAGGATTGTAAAAATAGGCGAGTCCAACGGTTAATACTTGGAGAGTCAGGCAGAAATTGAAAAGTACTGCAACTAGATAAAAACCGATTTGATTCCAGCGTCGAAATGCTGTCGGCGCAAAATTGAAGTTAGAACTGAGTGCCATGCTAAAGTTTTCCTTGAGGGGGAATCGATGAAAGACTGACCGTCATTGAAGCTAAGATAATACTGCTATCCCAATCGCATCTAGTCCTCGATCGGGTACAGTTTGCACTCACAATGATGAGAGATTCCTTACAATCTTTATTTACAGCGATCGCTCAGGCGCAAAATCTTACAGAAGTACACCAGCGTGTCATGGTAACAGTGAGCGAATACTTTGCGGCTCGACGCTGTAGGCTATTTTTCTTTGATGAACTTTCTTCTGTCGATCCCAAGTGGCAAGGTCTTCTCAAATTCGCGACATCGGTAGAATACAATCCAGTTTTACGTTACTTGGTCGAACACCACGCACCCGTACATGAAGCATTAGTCGTGTCGCCTAAAGCCTGGAGAGCAATTTGTCCCCGTGCCGATCATTGGCACGTTATGACAGGACCAGTTGTCTGCCACAGCCAGCTAGTGGGTGGAATTGGATTGACTCGCGAACGGGGCAATCTTGCCTTTACCACTCAAGATTTAACCGATCTGGGTGCAATTTGTCTGCATTTATCGACTCGGATAGCAACAATGCGATCGCCAAGTGTTTCTATTAGCGATCGCCATTTAGAGATAGATCGATCTAAATCCAGCGCTGACAATTCTCTTCGTCTTACGCCGCGCGAAATACAAATTGCCGATTTAGTTGCTCAAGGATTGACAAATGCCGAAATTGGCGCACAACTTTGGATTACTGAAAATTCTGTCAAACAAGCGCTCAAACGTATATTTCGCAAATTGAATGTTTCATCCCGCGCTCAAATGGTAGCACAATTGCAAAATGTCCTATTTAGGGCATTCTGACGGCTGAAAGTGCAATTGAGTCATTACCCCAGAGGGTGACTCAGTTGCTAGTCATCCAGTAAGTCGGGTTCTTGCTGCACGATTCTGTCATACAAAGGTTGAAAGCTAAACCAGCCGATGTGATGAGAACCTACTTGGCTGTGGGCAATACTTGCTGGTTGAGAATCGATGACGCGAGGCTTGCCAGCGGCTTCTGCCATGAGTTGCGCTTGACAGGAACGATCCATTGTGATGAACCACCAAGCTGCTTCATCTACGGTTTCTCCTACAGTCAGTAGACCGTGATTTCTCAGAATAATCGCTTTATTTTGTCCCAGAGTTTGGGCAATACGCTTGCCTTCGGCTGGATCGAGTACGACTCCGGTATAGTCGTCAAATAAGCTGTGGTCTTGGTAGAAAGCACAAGCATCCTGAGTGAGGGGATCGAGGAGGCGACCGAGGCTAGACCAGCTTTTACCGTAGAGAGAGTGGGCGTGGGCAGCGGCGACGATATCGGGACGGGCGGCGTGAATTTGAGAATGGATGGCGAAGGCGGCTGCGTTAACTGGTTTGTTGCCTTCTACAACTTCACCTTTGTCGTTGACGAGAATCAAATCTCGCGCGCGAATCTGTCCGAAGTGCATTCCAAAAGGGTTGACCCAAAAGCGATCGCGGTATTCGGGATCGCGGGCTGTGATGTGTCCGGCGATACCTTCGTCGAAGCCGTAGCGGGAGAATAGGCGGAAAGCAGCGGCTAAGCGTTGTTTGCGATCGCGACGTTCTTCTGCAACTGTGGCAAAAGTTGGCGGTTCGGGCAGTTTAGGAATTGACGTGGATAAGGTTGTCATGCGATCGCCTCCTTTATTTATACCCCTGCCCGAATCAATTAACTGACTCTATTTTACCGTTCAGGAAAACTTAGTAGTATATTTCTCGATTTTTTGTATAGAAAAGCACAGAGATTTCAAACATACATGAGATATTTTTGAGCTATCTTTTCTGGGAAAGTATGAGCTTTTATTGTTGCTCATAATTCGATTTCAGCTATTTTTCTGACGACTGAATTTTACTAATTTCAGAATGAATATGAGATTAAAGCAAGTCAAGCAGACAGATTTGTTAGTTTGTATAGGCTTTACGATTTTCGTTTTTCTCTTACGATTGCCAGCTTTCTTTGAGTTTGGTATTAACAATAATGGTGATGAAGGTTTATATTTTTTAATAGCAAGAGATTGGATTGCGGGTAAACTTCCTTACACTGAGATTTGGGACAATAAACCCATTGGCATCTACCTAATTTATTCTTTAGGTATATTTTTGTTTGGCAATTCAGTGTTTTCGACAGCTATTATGGCTTGTATTGCTATTACAATAACGTGTTTTATTTTATACAAATTCGGCACATTAATCGGTAACGGTCAGCGGCAACTCGGACTAATAGCAGGCTTACTTTACGCCACTTTTTCAACTGGAAATGACGAACTTGCAGCTAATACAGAAATTTTTTTCGCTGTCTTTACTACATTTTCATTCTACCAGTTATTTCAAGTCAATACTGAAAATTCAGTTCGTCGCAACTCCCTGCGGCTATTTATTATTGGTCTAGCAATGGGAATAGCATTATCGATTAAACAAGTCATAATATTTGAGTTTATCGCTATTGTCATTTTCACCGCGATCGCTTTGCGGTTTTTGCCACCAAAAACTAAGAGATATAGGATTAAATACCTCTGTCAAAGTTATGTATTTCTCCTTTTCGGGTTTCTCCTTCCTACCATATTAATCATATTTTATTTTTGGACTAACGGACACTTCAACGATTATATATCTGCTAATTTTACCGCCAACTTATTGCGCGTTACTGGTGAGAGAGTAACATTAACAAGCCTAGCATCAGGCTTGACAATTCAGATTAAGAGAAATTTATTTCTTTTATTGGGCTTACTCGCGACACCGATTTATATGACAACGATTGGTAAAAAGAATTTAGGTGAGAATAGAAAGCTAACTTACTTACTTATGTGGATATTTGCAGCTCTTCTCGGTATTTCTTCTCCTAAAAGTTTCTATCCTAATTACTTTATTCAAGTCTTACCTTCTCTAGCCTTGCTAAATGCCTATTTAATCAATAACGCGATCTTGAATTTTAATAAAATTACTAATATCAAAAGTCTTCTTTTATTGAGCTTTATCTTAATAACGCCAATATTTAATAATTTATATTCTCAAATTCAACTCAGTGGGAAGTATTTATATTTTCGCAGTATCAAAGGAATAGAGGATTGGGGTAATACTCCTTCTGCGATCGCTAGATACCTGAACCGAAGAGTGAGTTCTACAGATTATATATATGTCTTTAACTATCATGCAGTAATTTACTGCTTAGTACCAGCTAAAGTACCAACTAGATATGCGTTTCCCCTATTTGTCACGACAAAACTAGCAAAGATTACTGGTAAAGATCCAGCCGAAGAACTAGATGCAATCATGGCAAAAAAACCACTTTACGTGATTAAATCGAGCGTTGGAGCTGAAAATAAAAATATCTTAGCCAAAATGAACAATTATCTCCGAAAAAACTATAGCATGGAGAAAAGTTTTGTAGATCTAGAAAGGGAAATTCCAGGTAGAGAAAGATTACAGATTCAGCTTTATAGAAGAGTATAGCCAGAAGAGAAGTCGAAGGTCGGGGAAGAGAGCTGCTCTTGAGCTGAGGAGGCTGGGGGAGATAAGGAAGACAAGGAAGACAAATCATTCACAATTCACAATTACTGCTCGCGCGCTCCCTGCTCCTTTTCTTCACTGACAACTGACAACTGATAACTGATAACTGATAACTGATAAGCCCGTTTTGCTATATATTAAGCGATCGCCCTCTAACTATCAGAAGATTGGATAATAAGAGTCATTAGGAACTAACTAAGCAAAGAGGTTCTCATGGCTTACGTATGCGAGATTGGCACGGGTCAAAGAGCCTACCTCGACAATCAAGGTAAGCAAACAATTGTGACTACTGCTAGTAGTAGCCTCGGACAGCAGCAACAATCGAGTCAAAGTTTTCTGACGGGAAGTTGGACAGCATCCCCAGAATCATTCCGAAATGCTAGCGGTGCGATCGTCAAAATTACGACTAGTCAAGGACAATACTTTATCCAAATCCAGGGTAATAGTATGGGCATGATGGCTGAATCTCCTTCACTCCAAGGCGCTCAACAAATCCAATTACAACAGGTCGATTATATTCCTACCTCATTAATGTCACCGATGGAGCCGATGAAACCGATGGAACCGATGAAACCGATGGAACCGATGAAGCCGATGAAAATGGGTGACATGGAAATGAGTCTGAACCCAATGCAAATGCGCATGGGTAACATGGAACTGCGCATGGATAAGGCAGTCTCAGGTACGCACCGCTTTTGCAGTCAGTGCGGTACGGAAGTCAGTCCGAGCGATCGCTTCTGTTCTGCTTGCGGACATCGCTTGCAGTAATTCATAAGTTTTAGGGGGCGTACAGCTAGCTGTACGCCCCCTAAAATACCCTAATTAGCCTTTTAGCTTTTAGAATTGTTCGGTCTGACCAGGCGTACCACCAGATTGCGTCAGATAGAAATTCTTGGCTCCGTCATTTTGATAAACGCAATTAATTTCTGGAGAAGTGCCTAAATCTCCCGTAAAACCAAACGTATTCATTCGGTTTTTGCAATCTCGCACTTGTTCGTGAGTCACTAATTTACGGTCTTCTAAAAGATTCCAGCTGTTGGTTCTCAGCACGCAACCTGGGCGCATACTAGGCTGAGATACATACACGTTGAAGGGGTTGAGAGAAACAAATAGTCTAGTATCCATGACCATTGCACTAGCGCCATACTGCACGCATAGATCGGCATTGGGTGCAGCGCGATCGATAAACTCGCGAGAGGCAACGTTTCTAGTGTCGGTAATTGTCGTGGAACTAAAAGCAATGCCAATACCAATTCCTAAGATTAACACAGCCGCCATTACCATAACCGAAAGGTAATTAAAGGCAGTTTTGACTGGTGAAGACTTCGGAGCGGGTGCAGTTCTAGTAGTAGCTTTACGTTTCATCATGAGAGAGTAGGGAGTAGGGAGTAGGGAGTAGGGAGTAGGGAGTGGTAACTAGTAACTGGTTACTGGCTCCCGATCTCTGATTACTCATAGAATTAAGAAGTATAAATTAGTATCTTTGATTAGCAGTCAGTGGATTTTCAAGTTGGCACGTTAAAAGCAAGAAAGAGTTATCTACAAACCCTGATAGCAGATAGTTTAACGATATTTTGGGGCGATTGGCTAGAATTACGGGTGCGGATTGCCCAAGTTGCTGCTTCAGGCTTAGTGTCGCCCTTGATTTATATTTTGGCGTTTGGTCTGGGTTTGGGAAGTTCATTGCCCAAGCCTGCTGTAGGTGATAGCTATCTAGAGTTTATTTTGCCTGGAATGGCAGCGCTATCGTCCATGACCATTAGCTTTGGTGGCACGACATTTTCAATTTGTGGCGATCGCCTATTTGCCAAAACCTTTGAGGAATTGCTCTTAGTCCCCGTTCATCCCCTTGCCTTACACCTGGGGAAAATGCTAGCTGGAGTTGTGAGGGGGTTAATGACTTCAGCGGCGGTGGTTTTAGTGGCGGCGATCTTTACTGGTAAGGTTTGGAGTTTTCTCAATCCCTTATTTTGGCTGCTGTTAGTTTTGAACTGTGCTGTCTTTGCAGGTTTAGGGGTAATAGTCGGGTTGAAGGTGCGATCGCTCGAAAGCGTAGGTTTGGTTAACAACTTTCTCATCGTGCCAATGTCATTCCTGGGAGCCACATTTTTCGAGCCTGAGACGCTACCAGGTTTCCTCAAAGTGGTTGTTTACCTTTTACCACTAACCTACACCAGTATTGGGCTAAGAGCGGCTGCATACTTACCACTGTCGCAGTTTCCTTGGTATAGCATTTTTGTTTTAGTCACAGTGGCGATCGCCTTATCTCTTTACGGTGCTTACTTGTTCTCCCACCAGCAGGATTAGTCAGTTATCAGTTGGCAGTGAACAGTTAACTGTCAACTGTCAACTGTCAACCGACAACAATTTTTACAATTCCGGCGATATCAGCAATTTCAAAATCTTAGCCGTGTTATCTAAGTCACCTACGAGTCTTCGGACTGGGTGAGGCCACGCTCTGACTAAAGTAGGGGTAGCAGAAACTTGATATAGTTCGGCTTGCTCTGGATGCTTAAAGACATCGACAACTTTTAAGGTATAAGGATGGCGTAGCGATTGTTCTAGCAGCTGATGTAAAGTCTGAAGGATTCGCTCTGTATTTACACTGTGTCCCGCTACAAATAAGCGCAGCACGTAACCTAGCTTTTCGGAATATTGAGATTCTGCTGGGGTTGCCTCTGTAGCTGTCACTGTGGTTTCTATTTCCGGTGCTTTTAGCTCCGTCTGAGAGAAATTAGCAGTCGCATCGTATCTCATATGTGGGGTAGCAGCGGATGGATCGAACCGCACGATCAAACCACGATCGTCCCACAATTGGGGAAAATAAGCGCGATAGGTAGCTAATGCGATCGGATCGCAAAATTCTTCCGACCAAGGAGCTGCTTGCCACACTAATTCTCCGACATCAAAAACTGCATTGAGTAATGCCTGATGGCGCATCACTAATGGATAAGCTTCCGCAAAGGTTTGGATTTGCTGAGTCTGTGGATCTAACCAACAATCTAGCGTTGCTGTGTAACAAGGAACGAGAAAGTGGGGTGGCTCTGGCAGCCCTAGTATTTGTTGTAGCTCCATGCATAACTGTAAATGCCAGCGCTGTTGTTTAGAGCGGTCGATACAGTATATCAGATCCCCGCCTGGCGTAAACAGGGCGATGCCTTTAAATACTTTGAGCGATTTGGAATGACTCAATTTTAGCGGGGGTAGGGGATAAGGGGAAAGTCGCAAGTCGGAAGTTGGGAGTAAGGCGCGATCGCGCCTTACTCCCAATGTACTAAACTCGACCTCTGAGGGTCATAGCCATTTCATTGGGTTTGGGTGAGGCTTCTAGGGCTGTTTCTTCTGTGATTCGTCCTTGTTCGTATAGCTGATACAAAGACTGATTCATGGTACACATACCCTCGAAGCCACAACGAGGAATAATTGCCTCTATTTCTTCAACCTGATTACGTATAATGTAATCTTTAATTGCGTCTGTATTAATCATAATTTCGTGTACGGCTGCTCGTTTGCTATCTGTCGTACGAACTAAGCTTTGCGCGATGACTGCTACGAGCGATTCAGCTACCTGAATTCGCATGGGTCCCTGTTCTTCGGGATTGTAAAGGTTCAAGATCCGTTCGATCGTTTTTACGGCGCTGTTTGTGTGTAACGTACCAAATACTAAGTGTCCGGTTTGTGCTGCTTTGAGGGCTGTGTTCACTGTCTCGCGATCGCGCATTTCCCCAATCAGAATGATATCTGGGTCTTCTCGTAAGGATGCTTTGAGGGCGTTATCAAATTTTAATGTATGAATTCCTACTTCCCGTTGCTTGATCAACGACTTTTGACTAACATGCACGAATTCAACTGGATCTTCAATTGAAATGATATTCTTCGGCATAGTCTTGTTGATAAAGTCGATCATTGCTGCCATCGTGGTAGACTTACCCGAACCTGTCGGTCCCGTCACCAAAATTAATCCTTTGTGGTAGTGACATAGATCTCTAAATACCTGTGGCAAATTCAATTGTTCCATTGTTAAGATTTTTAACGGAATCAGCCGTAGTACCATTGCTGGACCATTGAGCGCAACAAAAATATTGATCCGCACCCGCACCAATCCTTCATATTGGGTTGCTCCGTCGAATTCTAAATCTTCTTTGAATTGCTCGATTTGCCGATCGCTAAGAATTTCCCGCAGCCAACTGAAAAAAGTCTCTTCGTCAATCAGGGGATGATCGGTGAGAATAATTTGACCGCGATCGCGAAAACGCGGGACTTCACCTACTCCTAGATGTAAGTCAGAAATGCCGCGATCGTATGCTTCTCGTACCAATTGTTCTAATGTAGGTGCGTTATTCGTCTTACTTTGTCTAGGACGGACAGCACTAGGTGGTGCTGGTCTAGGCACGTTGAGACGAGGACTTGTAGATGGTAACGGTAACGGTTCTTCTGGCGTATTCACTGCTACATGAGTGCTAGGTATCGGCTGGATTGGCTGCGTCGAACTCACTCCTGTCACATTCACCGCCACATGGGTGCTGGGTATCGGCTGGATTGGCTGCGTCGAACTCACCACTCCCGTGTCTCCACTAACATTCATTCGCTGCGGTGGTGGTGGTATGGGAGGAACGCGGGGTGCGGGAGATGGATAATTTGGCTGACGTTGGGGTTCTGTCATATGCCTCAAGTCTGTGTGATTACACGTTTAGTTTTCCCCTAATCAGTTATCAGTTATTCAGTGACTGGTGACTGGTGCGTGGTGTGTGGGGTGTGGGGTGTGAGGTGTTGCAGGACGCGGCTCCCGCCCGCTCCGGTTGGCGAGGTTTCCTTGCTAACAAAGCTACGTCGTGGCGCGTGAATCACTTTTGACTTTTGACTTTTGACTTTTGACTTTTGACTTTTGACTTTTGACTTCTCTGCTCGCTAGTTATAAAAATTCATGAACTTGCTTTGAGGATAGTTTTAATCTAACGATTATCAAAATGAGGAATTAAGGTGGGCGATCGCTTTCTTTTTGGTCAATAAGTCATGGAGGAATTATGAGAAACTACCGCTGTATTTATACGAAATGTTAAGCCAACAAGGGAGCGATTGTTTTTTGCATTTGCTAGCGATCTTGTTTCACATAATATTTCTCGCTCGATCGGTGTGAAAGCTAGATTCTAGAAGACTTTGAGGTTATATATCTCAAGATAGATGTTTTAACTTGCCTGGGTTTTTTATATGCTTTTCCGTTCGGATTTATAAACACAAATTATCTAGTGTAAAGATTAATAACTATCCGATCATCTTATCTATGGGTATCTGTATACTAATTTTCAATAGGGCTTAACTGGCTCCGACTCGGCGTACAGAATTTTACAAATCTGAATTTTTGCATTGACTTTGGAGAGAAACTATGGCTTTAACTCAAAGCTCCAATTTAGGGACATCTTCTTCTTTATTTACACTCAAAAGCTTTTTAATCTGGAGTTTCACATTAGCAGTTTGTTTGCTCGTTGTGGGCTTTCCTTTAGTAGTTTTGATGGCTACAGTAGCTTTCTTGTTGTCGATGGTACTGCAATCTGTGATGCCAGTAAGTGCAGTTTTATTAGTAGCAGGAAGTGTAATTGGCTTCAATGTTTTGGCAGTGCTGATTGGAGCTAGCATGTTGACTTTGAAAGGAATTCATCCACATGAAGTTAGATGGTTAAGCTGGCTGCATGGCGAGGCAGATGACATTGATACTTCCGTTTATGCAGCTTGTCCTTTAACCTGTGATATGGAGCCAAAGTTCTAGCGGAAGCTCAGTTTATTTCATCCAAATAATGCATCTGCCCAGTGTACCAGCTGGGTTTTTTCATTTATTTAGAATCGCTCTCATACTGTCGAGACTATTGGGAATCAGCTTGTCTTTTATAAGCAAAATAACGATTTAAATCTTTGCTACTTGCCATATAGACCGGAATAATAGCGCTGAGAACGATCGCGATCGAACTTCCAATGATGAGAAGAGTGGAGAGCTTTGAACTCAGTGCCACAACCACTGCGATTAGACTGACAACAAACAAACTACAGATGCCAATCAGAAGCCATCTTGCCCATTTTCGCCCCTGCATCACAAAGTACATCACGACAATTGTTAGTAATATACGACCGATAGCCCACCTGTCCCGTACTGCGATCGCTAACGTAACGTCTAAAATGCACAGTAGTAGAAACATAGCGAGTAATTGATTTCGAGCTTGCATAGCAGCTCGGTCGAGCTGAGTCATGGTTTTTGTAGTAAGGGTAAGACATTGATATTTACTGTACGATAAATGACCGTTGACCAATTACCATTGACCAATGAACCACTAGCAAAACCAGCTCAATGAAAAAAATCTGCATTATCTTAGGCACTCGCCCAGAAGCAATTAAGCTAGCACCAGTGATTCAGGTGTTTCAGCGCGCGCCTCAGTTTGATACCCAAGTTGTTTTAACCGGACAGCATCGCGAGATGGTTGCCCAAGTCATGCAACTATTCAACCTAAAGGCAGATGCAGATTTGGAAATTATGCAAATGCAACAATCTCTAAGCGATATTACTTGTCGCAGTCTGCGAGGATTGGAAACCTTGTTTGAACAGCAGCAGCCGGATTTAGTTTTAGTTCAAGGGGACACGACTACGGCTTTTGCAGCTACTTTGGCAGCATTTTATCAAAAAATTCCGGTAGGACATGTAGAGGCGGGACTGAGAACGGACAATATATTCGATCCTTACCCAGAAGAAGCTAATCGCAGGTTGATTTCTCAGTTGGCGCAGTTGCACTTTGCCCCCACGCCGCAGGCAGTTGAGAATTTGCAACGATCGGGCGTTTTAGGAGAAATTCATCAAACGGGTAACACGGTCATTGATGCATTGCTATCGGTAGCAGAACAGCAACCAGCTTGTCAGATCGATGGTTTAGAGTGGGACAAATATAGAGTTTTATTAACTACAGTGCATCGGCGAGAAAACTGGGGCGAACCGCTTCAGGGAATTGCCCAAAGTTTTTTGCAAATACTAGAAAAGTTTGAGGATACAGCTTTATTGTTGCCATTGCACCGCAATCCCATCGTGCGCGAACCGCTACAACAGATTTTGGGCAAGCATCCCAGAGTCTTCTTGACAGATCCGCTAGATTATGGAGAATTAGTAGGGGCGATCCAGCGATCGCACTTGCTTTTAACTGATTCTGGTGGTTTGCAGGAAGAAGCACCGAGTTTGGGTAAACCAGTTTTGGTCTTGCGCAAAACGACAGAAAGACCCGAAGCAGTGACGGCTGGAACGGCAAGATTGGTTGGAACCCAAACAGAAGAAATTGTGATGGCGGCGGCTGAGTTGTTGAGCAACCCGTCTGCTTATGAAAAAATGGCAACAGCAATTAATCCTTTTGGAGACGGACATGCAGCGGAACGAATCTTGCAGGCTGTGACCAATTACATATGCTCATAACTTATGCAAATTAACCTCATTGCAGATTATGGAAATGGCGACCCAGCTTTTGCTGAAGTTACCCAACGGCTATTGATGTCGTTACCAACAGCGCAAATTCACTGGGTTTCCGTACCACCATTCAGCACGCTAGCGACTGGTTTTTGGGTGGCTCAACTCGGACTGAATCCTGGTGCAGCAGAAAGGCTGATCTATCATAATTGCGCGCCGCGTCAGGATGATGCACAACCCAGAAAAGATAATGAAGGTGAGGGACTGACATACGTACTGTTACCTAACAATATCAAAGTTGTGGGAGTCAATGCAGGTTATACTCTGTCTTTCATCAAATCTGCTGCACAAGCGATCAAAATTGTCAAGGTATCTCGCGGTGGTTCTCAGTTTCGATCGCGAGACGTATTTCCTCAAGCAGCGGCAGCGATCGCCTCTGACGACTTGAGTTTATTAGGCGACGAGTTAGATCCGCAGCAGATTCCCGACCCACCAAGCGATCGCGTGGCGTGGATCGATGGCTACGGTAACATTAAAACTACCATTCCCGCCGATAGCGTCAACCTAGAGCCAGAAACTAAGGTAACGATTCGAGTAGGGGATACGGTCAGCGATGCCGTGTATTCGGATGGTAGCTTCCGCGTTCCAGAAGGGACGCTGGCTTTTGCGCCAGGGAGTTCTGGCTGGCAAGAGACGAATGGGAAGGAAATTCGTTGGATGGAATTATTTCTGCGTGGAGGCAATGCCTGGGAGAGATTCGGCAGACCTCGGATCGATCGCGTTGTTAGTTATAGCAGGTAATGGGTAGTTGGTAGTTGGTAGTTGGTCATGTTGTTGTAGGGGCGGGTTTATCGACGATCTCTACCGCTAGATGAAGATCTTGACAAACCCGCCCTCAATGGATTTGTGATTGATGAAAAACCTCTTATTTGTGCCGAATGCGATCGTAAATTTCTAGATATTCCGTGCCTGGATGGTTCCAAGAGTAATCGTATGCCATGCCTTGTAGGGCAAGCTGGCGAAACTCTTGAGGATAGTTGTACCACAAGCCGATCGCCCGATCCATTGCCGATTCCAAAGCGCTGTAATCAGTTTGATAGAATACGTAACCATTGCGTTCTTCTGGTGGTTTGTTGGGGTCGTAGTCGCGATCGAACACCGTATTGACCAGCCCGCCAACTCCGCGCACGATCGGTACAGTACCGTATTTCATCCCAATTGTCTGCGTCAACCCGCAAGGTTCGTAATTACTAGGGACGAGAATCATATCAGCTCCAGCATAGATGAGATGAGATAATTCTTCGTTAAAACCGAGTTCTAAATGGCAGTCGGGGTTATCGTTTAAAAAGTTTTTCTCATGGCGGAAATGAGCGTTGATTCCTGGTTCTGTTGCCGAACCTAGTAAGACGAACTGCGCTTCTCTCTGGAGAGCATAATAGATCGCGTGATGGACGAGGTGAACCCCTTTTTGATTATCTAATCGACCAATATAGGCAATAACAGGTTTTTGCGGTTCATCGCGTAGTAAAAGCCGTTCCCGTAAAGCTTTTTTGTTATAGACTTTTTGCTCAAAGTCGTCCGGAGTGTAATTGAAAGGTATGTATCGATCTACTTCTGGATTCCAGAAATCGTAATCGATCCCGTTGAGAATGCCGCTGAATTTATCTTGATGCAGGTCTAAAGTATGACCTAAACCACTGCCAACTTCTGTATAGTGAGCTTCCCAAGCATGGTTGGGCGAGACAGTCGTGACGGCGTTAGAGTAAACAATCCCCCCTTTCATCAGGTTAATGGCAAAGGGATTGAAGTTATCTTTTAGCTTGTCATATTGGAAGTAATACTCTGCCCGATTGAGTTCTGTTGCTTGTAATACTTCGGTTCCAGCAATCCCCTGGTGTTTGAAGTTGTGGATTGTATAACAAACTCGTTGATTGCCCATACCGTGATACTTGTAGATTTCATACAGCATCACGGGTATTAGCCCTGTTTGCCAGTCGTGACAGTGAATCACATCGGGGCGCTTATTGCTCTGGAGCAGAAATTCTAAAGCGGCTTTGCTGAAAAAAGCAAATCGCATATTGTCATCATCGCAACCGTAATAGCAACCGCGATTGAAGAAATTATCTTGAGAATGAGGTTCGATAAAGAAACAGACTCTTCCGTGTACCCAGCCGCAATAGACAGAACAGTGAATTCTGCCGCCATACCAAGGAACCCACAAGTCGCGGTAGGCATCGTGCAGTCCCCATATGTGGTCGTAGCGCATACAATCATATTTGGGCAGGATCAGCTCGACACAGTTTCCCCGAATCTCTAATTCCCGACTCAGCCCGTAGACGACATCGCCTAAGCCGCCTGCTTTGATAACAGGAGCGCATTCAGAGGCAATTTGCACGACGTACATGTTTAACTTTCTCCTCGCTTAATGGCTTAATAAAAGTTCATTTTTATATTTCATCCATTATATGAAAAATGTACTCATTGACAATAGCTTGCGTAAGTGATAGGTACTGATGTTTTAGTAGTGGTGAATGTTACAGGATTTGGGAGAGTTGACAGTAAATGCTCCGCTACACTGCGTGAAGACGGCTGACAGTTAACGGCTAACAATTGACGGTCAATCCCACATTCCATACATGATGGCTTGCATTGAACGAGCAATTAATAAAAATGTACTTTGTCGTCATATATTTATGTCGTTAGATAGAAGACAGCTTTCTACTATTTTATAGAGTGAAATTTTGTGAAAATGTTTGAATCGAATTAACAATTACTGATTTACTAATAGTCAGGAAAATATAGAATAAGCTAGGCTGAAACTGAGCCACAATTAGTATTCTTGCACGCTCGAATGCGATCGCCTGCCTCCATTTATTGATATTAAAAGTTAAACGAGAGAAAAAATGTGGCAGATGTGACGCAAAATTGGTAAAAAAATCTCCAAAGTGTTGGTAAGGAAGTATGGGAATTAAGTTATGAAGCTGATTTACAACAAAGAAAAACCAACCGCAATTGAAAAAGCTGAAATTGAAAATACCTTAATTGAGATGTGCGATCCTCAGACGAGGGCTTTGTTACGTCTGGCTGTAGATTTTAACGTTTGGTCTTGCGAACAATCTAACCGCCCCAAGCTGATGGTACATTGCAAAAGCCGCGAGGTGACGGCAGCGATCGGTTCCAGGCAAGAGATCCTCAAAAATCTACTTCAGCGCATCCTCGGTTGTGAGGTGACAATGGAAATCTACTACAACATTCCTGAAGGACTCGTGTACTTCGACACCGAAGGCGCAGTTGCACCCGCGAAATGGTATCTTTGCAATCGCAAAGATTGCGGTTCGATGAAAATTCCTTTACCCGATTGTTGACGGCTGACGGTCACTGGTCACTGGTCACTGGTCACTGATAACTGGTCGCTGATAACTGGTCACTGATAACTGGTCGCTGATAAGATCGCATCCATATACTACAAACTGGTTCGCAATACTCATGTCTTCCTTCAAGACGCAGTTAGTTGGGCTAAAAGCAGATTCTTTTCGTCATCCTTTAGACTTAGAAGCTAC
This sequence comes from Scytonema millei VB511283, assembly GCF_000817735.3. Classification (NCBI taxonomy): domain Bacteria; kingdom Bacillati; phylum Cyanobacteriota; class Cyanophyceae; order Nostocales; family Scytonemataceae; genus Scytonema; species Scytonema millei. The sequence goes on from NZ_JTJC03000002.1 coordinate 517,490, forward strand.
TAAAGCACTGAAACAAATTCCTGGTGTCGATTTGCTGGTGCGAAATTTATTGGGACAATTGGCAGAACAATTTTTCTATATCGAAAATATTGCCTCAAGTATTTTGGTGAGCGATCGCCAATTACCTCAATATCATCAACTGTTAATAGAAGCGTGTCAGGTTTTGGATCTGGAACCGCCGCAACTATATGTCAGACAGCATCCAGTCCCCAATGCTTACACGTTTGCCATGCGGGGCAAACAGCCATTTATTGTCATGCACACTTCGCTGATCGATCTGCTGACACCAGAGGAAGTGCAAGCGGTAATTGCTCACGAACTGGGTCATCTCAAGTGCGACCACGGTGTCTATTTAACACTAGTGAATTTAATCGTCCTCGCAGCCGGACAACTACCGAATGTGGGTCAGTTACTCGTCCAAACCCTACAGGCGCAACTATTAGAATGGGTACGCTGTGCTGAGTTTACCTGCGATCGCGCTGCCTTGCTAGCGACTCAAGACCCCAAAGTCGTGATGTCTATATTGATGAAACTCGCTGGCGGTTCTCCCGTTCTGGCTTCCCAGCTCAATCTCGATGCTTTTATCGAGCAAGCGCGTGCCTACGACAATATTAGCAATACCGAAATTGGCGAAATGCTCAAATCAGCGCACTCCTCTCAACTCACCCATCCCGTGCCAGTCTTACGCGCCAGAGAGATCGATCGCTGGGCATCTAGTCGCGAATATCAAAACTTGTTAGAAAATACAAAAATAGATTACAATGGTAAAGCTGAAAAAAAGGGCGGGTGGCGAAACTGGTAGACGCACTTGACTCAAAATCAAGCGGGCTTAAACCCATAGGAGTTCGATTCTCCTCCTGCCCATCAGCACAATACCAGGAAAGCTGCAAAGGAGCAGAGTATGCGACTCAAACGATGGGAGTCGCCCCGTCGCGAAGGTAGAAACGACAAAGGTAGAGGCGGTGCGGCAAGAGCCAGACAATTGAAGAAACAGGCGCAGATGATGCGTCAAAAGCTAAAAGAAGGCGATAAAGCCGGAAATAATCAAAATAACCGCAAGAAAGAGGGGAAGGACAAGAAAAATCCTTCTCCTCTTTTTTTATTAAAAATGTAGGGGCGCACAGTCGTGCGCCCCTACATTCAAATGAAATAAATACCGCGATCGCTATTGCATTCTCCCCAATTCAGGAAGCTTGCGCCCGTTTAATTCGTATTCCGATTCAGCCACACTATCGCTGGCAAAATGGTTGTTATATAAAGCACAACGAGGCAGGACGCGCAAGACTTCTTGCACGGTAGTCAACCCAGCCATTACCTTCTCTACCGCTGCCTTACGGAAAGACGCATAGTTAATCTCTCGCAAGTAACGCTGTAACTGGGTCATCGTACCTTCGTAGATAATATCGCGGATGCGATCGTCTACGTCGATTAATTCGACAACTGCTTCTCGTCCCAAAAATCCCGAATTGAAACACATCGAGCAACCTCGACCTTTACGCCACGTATCAGTACGCATTTGCTCTCGTCCCAATCCCAGCACTTTCAAATCTGATTCTGTAGGGTTATAAGGTTCGCTGCAATGAGGACAAACGCGACGTACCAAGCGCTGAGCCACAACTCCTAACAACGCATCGCTTAACAAACCAGGATCTATACCTAAATCCTTCAGACGCGGAATTGCTCCGAGTGCATCATTCGTGTGGAGAGTGGTAAATACCAAGTGTCCGGTTAGCGCCGCTCTAACTGCGGTTTCTGCCGTTTCGCTATCGCGGACTTCACCCACCATGATAATGTCTGGATCTTGACGCAAAATTGCCCGCATCCCTGCGGCAAATGTCATTCCTGCTGCTTCGTGGACTTGAGTTTGAGTAATTCCTGGCAGTACGTACTCAACCGGATCTTCTACCGTGACGACGTTAACGTGTTCTTTAGCAACATTCTGCAAACTCGTATACAGCGTACTAGTTTTACCGCTCCCCGTGGGACCCGTTAGAATAATCATGCCTTGAGGTTGTTCTAACCAAGCTTTGTAGGCGTTCATCGTTTCTGGAACAAAGCCCAGGTTACCCAAGTGAGTAAAGGGATTTTCTCGGGGCAAGAGGCGGATAACTGCTTTTTCGCCATTGACGCAGGGCAAGGTACTGACGCGCATATCCATGTTGAGTTCTGCTTCATCGCCTGAAGCATACTTTTCCTCAATCCTGCCATCTTGAGGGCGACGGTGTTCGGCAATGTCCATGTTGCACATCACCTTCAATGCCATCACGACGCGGCGGCTCATGGTTATTGGTAAGGTGGTAATGTCACGTAGCACGCCATCAATTCGGTAACGCACTCTCAAGCCGTCTACCATTGGCTCTAAGTGGATGTCGCTAGCTCGGTTGCGTAATGCTCCAGAGATAATCGTTTTGATCCGCTCGATTTGATCGCCAGCTTTGCTCAGATAAATTTCTGTCGTTTCGCTGATGTCTTCTTGCTCAAGTTGTCCCGTGATCGGGTTAACTATGGGCATAGAGCTAATCCGATTGGGATTGAGGCTTTGAGAGTGAAACCAAGTGCGGTAGCTCTTATCAGCAATTGGGACGACTTCGATTTGGCTACCCGTGCGCTGTTGTAGTTGGGCTAGTGTTTCTTTCGAGAGGGGTACGGGCGAACCGAGATAGTAACATCCACGCCACAATAGCAAGGGAATCGCTGGGGGCAAAGAAGACTTATCGGGAAAGTGGCGCAAAAATCTGCTACTAACTTCCTTATCTAGTAGTGTTTGGTTGACAATTCCTTCATTATCTACTAGAAGGGCGATCGCTTCTTCACAGCTCAGTTCGTTTCTTTTGAGCCGTTGCCAAGCGGAGGTAATGTTTGGGGAAGCTTGCATGATTCCTCTGTAAAAGATTTGTGTAGCAACATTGACAGATATTGCACGCCAAACACTTCAAGCAAAACTAGAGATTGCCCAATTTGCCGACGCTAGGGGATGTTCTCGAATTAATTTACTAACATAATTTAATGAACTTATAAAAATTCCTTCACAAACTTATCTTCACTTTCATTCAATCTTCAAGCGGACTTTTACTGTAACTTCATTTTATTTTTTATACCAACTGCTCGTTACTTCCGTAAATGTACAGTTATATTCTAGAAAAATCTCGTCCAAATATGAGTTTGATTATAACGTTTTTTGACTTGCTGAAGTCACATTTTTTACATCAATTTTAAGCATATACGTATGAGAAAATATTACCGCTAAATCCGATCGCGTAATTTAGTTGTTGGTTGTTGGTTAACTGATAACTGGTCACTGATAACTGATAACTGATAACCCAGACCAGCGATCGCGCAACAGTCCGGCAAGGGATTTTAAACCCCATTGCTCGCAACGGCGATGTCCGACTGCGATCGCGCTAATTCCTGTTTCCTTCAAAGCTTCAATAGCTGGCTGGCGCATTTGTCCGGTTACATACAGATGAGCGCCGCGTGTTGCAGCTTCCCTAACTAGTTCATCGTTCATTCCTCCTACAACTGCTATACGTGAAACTTCGATTGCTTTACCTAAATGTACTTCCTCTCGTCCGCCAAAAATTTCGGTAATGCAATGTAAATATTCCGCGATCTTTTGCTGGGGTATGTTGCCGATCGCCCCAATCGCTCGCCCTTGTTTTTCTCCCAGTACCTCCAAGTCTGACATAGATAATACATCCGCTAGACGGGAATTAAACCCCAATGTCATGCACTCGTCAAAAGCCAAGTGATAGGATAAGACCCCAATATCTGGCAATAATTCCGCTTGGAAATTCCAAGGACGATGGAGAAACAGAGCATCCAATTTTTGTTGCTCCACCCATTGGGGTAAATTTTCCCACGGCTCCAAAGCTAGTCCTATTCTACTAATTGGGCGCGTTGATGGGATGTAAACACCACCCCTTTCAGAAGTAGAATAGCGCTCGATCGCGAAAAAGCGATCGAGAAATTGAGCTAAATCGTTTAAGTAAGGCATGGAGATCGGTTAACAGTTGACGGTTGACAGTTGACGGTTAACTGTTAACTGTCAACCGTCAACCAACAACCCTTTACCACCCTCCCTTAAACAGCTGTTAATTCTTGAGGTTGAGATTCGGCTGGCATTTCTGCGGGAACGCCATCTTGGACTAGAGAACGTGGTTTGTCTTTGCCTTGAAGCATATTGCTGGTAAATGCGATCAGAGCGTTGACTTTACGGGTGCGCCACTCATCTACAAGTTGTTGCACTTGGGTTGCAGGCATTCGCCGCATCATGGCTTCATAGAGGTAGTTGGCGTGACCAGTTTCATCTTGAGCTACACTCAGAAGGCTCTTTTTCAGGTTACGGCTAGTTGGTTCGTCTTCAGGTAATACATTTGCCATGCGGACGAAATCTTTGCTAGCATCCAACTCTAAAATGTAGGTGCTAGCTAAAAATACATTCCACTCCATATTTTCCGGCTTGAGCTGCTCTGGGGAGTAGTCTTTGAAGAAAGCATCAAAAAAGGGACTGCGCTGCTGCTCCTTCGGTTTTTCATCTGGCGTTTTTTCGCGCTCCCGCTTGAAATCGATGACCTGTTTATTCAGTTGTTTCAAAGCATGGGCGAAAATTTGACCGTGCCTAGTTTCATCAGCTGCGTGTTTCGCCAGTTTCTCAGCCAACCACTCATCGCCTTCTGCTTTGGCACGTTGACTCAATTTTGTCAAGAAGGGAACCGAGCCTGATTCTGCTAATTGGAAGCCAGCGAGAGTATTGGGACGTGTGAGGGGATCGCGGATTTGTCGAGCAGTATAGTACGCGATCGCACCCGAACCTACTACATGGAGAATGTAAGTTAAAAAGTTCATGCCTGCTGCATCTGGAAGATTTCTCTGTTTTATCCTAGTACATTTGTTAGGGAGCAGGGAGCAGGGAGCAGGGAGCAGGCAGGGAGCAGGGAGCAGTTAATTCTCTACTTACGGCTTACGACTTTATAGTGGTTCTTTTTTGTCGGTAGCGATGATGTGTAAATCGACGTTTTTTAGTAGGCGGACTAATTTTTGAGTTAGGGAGCCTTTCAATAAGATTTTCCAACGAGATCTTTGACTTTCTCCAATGACGATTTGGGTGACATGATACTTACAGGCTACCTCTGCGATCGCTTTGGCAATGTCATGATTCTTGACGCGAATAAATGTACCGCCAAATTCTTGACACAACTTTTCACAAGTCTCGACGTGTAGGCTTTCTTCCCTGGTGAGGAATTTATCTGGATCTTCCACGAATGCTGCATATAGTGGTGCATTCATGTAGCCAGCAATTCTCGCGCCTCGGCGTAAGAGCTGAACGGAATTAGGATAAGTAGAGACGCAGACTAAAACCCGTTCGTGAATGTTACAATACTGTCCGTCTAGGTCACTTCCGTTGTTACGGGCGTTCAGTTCTAAAGCATCTTCTTCGACATTATCGGCGACTTCTCTTAGTGCTAGTTCGCGCAAAGCGATCAGATTGCGGCGTTGGAAAAAGTTTTGCAAGCATTGGTCGATTTTGTGAGAAGCGTAAATTTTACCTTCTAACAATCTTTCTTCCAAAGTTTCTGGCGTGACATCGACTACCACCACCTCATCTGCTTCGTCTAGTAGGCGATCGGGTACGCGCTCTCGTACTACAATTCCAGTAATTCGCGCTACCAGATCGTTGAGACTTTCGAGGTGTTGAATATTGACGGTAGAGTAGACATCAATTCCCGCTCTTAAAATATCTTCGACATCCTGATAGCGTTTTTCATGGATCGAATCAGGGACATTTGTATGAGCGAGTTCGTCTACTAATACTAACTGAGGCGATCGCTTGATAATTGCCTCGGTATCCATTTCTGTTAATGTCATACCACTACGCTGAATTTGTTGGCGTGGTACGATTTCTAAACCTTCAGCTTTCTGAGCGGTTTCTTTCCTTCCGTGGGTTTCTAGCAATCCAATAACAACATCAATTCCTTCTCGCTTTAAAGCATGACCTTCATCTAGCATCCGATAGGTCTTTCCTACCCCAGGAGCCATACCTATAAAAATTTTATGCTTACCTTTTTTTGTCATTTGTCATTTGTCATTTATCAGTGGTGAGGAGTTAGTATTTGATAACTTTTGACTTTTGACTTTTAGCTTTTGACTTTTGATTTACGACTTCCCCTTTGTGATTTCTAAAATATCTAATTCTTGATTTAGCTTTAGTACGTTAACTCCAGGTTCACCAAATATTCCTAAAAATCTACCTTGAGTGTGTTTATTTACCAAAGGTACAATTTCATCAGTTGAAAAATTCCGTGCTTTGGCAACTCGTACTAACTGTGCTGCTACAGAGTCTAGTGTAATATGAGGGTCTAAGCCAGAACCAGAGGTATAAACCAGATCGCCACTGGGTTGAATACCGTTCTCTTGCAACTGCTTGGCTTGGGTTTCAATTCGTTTGAGTAATTCTGGATTGCTAGGAGCTAAATTACTCGCACCAGATATTCCTGTAGGTGCAGCTTCTTTGTCAGTACTATATTCAACCGTACTAGGACGACTTTGGAAATACTTTTCAGAGGTAAACGGTTGACCGATTAAAACCGAACCTACAGGTTGATTTTCTAAATTTACTACGAGACTACCATTAGCTTGACTTTGTAAAAATGGTAATTGTCCAACTAATAAAATTAAACCAGGATAAATAACTGCCGTTAATATCCACAGTACCAGAGTCAGACGAATTCCTTTGATAATTTCTCGAAATACGGACATTAGTATCGCTCCGGTCGAAATACGACATCAAATAAATAAACTACTAGTCCCAATGTTACGAAACCTAATATTCCTAGTGCGTATGCTTGGGTTCGTTGCCACGTTCCATCTGTTGCTGCATATACTATTGGAGCGAGGATGACGTTAAGAGATAGAACTAGGAAAATTACGAGGGGTAGTTTGTGGCGGAATGAAAGATTAGTAGTTGATAGTTGGTAGTTGGTAGTTGGTAGTTGGTTCAATTTTGTCTGTCGTTTCATTTATTTTGACTCCTCTATATCTTCATTTGTGTTCATCTACGTTCAAATTATCTAAATATCTCGCAGGGCGGGTTTGTGTGGATATTGGGTGAGAGTCAAATATGGTAGGTAAACCCGCCCCTACAGGCGATCGCCATCTGCGTTCAAAATCATCATGCCAAACCTATCCCTGACACCAACACATCAATTAACTTAATTGCAATAAACGGTGCAATTACTCCACCTAAACCATAAATTAGAATATTTCGTTGTAGCAATTGATTTGCCGATAGTGGTCTAAATTTCACTCCCTTCAAAGCCAGAGGAATTAGAGCCGGAATAATCAAAGCATTATAAATTAACGCCGATAATATAGCTGAATTTGTGCTAGTTAAACCCATGATATTTAAACTTTGTAAATTAGCTGAAGCAAAAATGACGGGGATAATTGCAAAATACTTAGCGATATCATTGGCAATAGAAAAAGTTGTCAGCGCCCCACGGGTAATTAATAGCTGCTTACCAATCGTTACGATATCTATTAGTTTTGTCGGATCGGAATCTAGATCGACCATATTCGCTGCTTCTTTCGCCGCCTGAGTTCCCGAATTCATGGCTACACCCACGTTAGCCTGTGCTAAAGCTGGTGCGTCGTTTGTCCCGTCTCCTGTCATAGCAACAATTTTGCCCTGCGCCTGTTCCCGTTGAATCACTTCGATTTTATCTTCGGGTGTGGCTTCGGCAATAAAGTCATCTACCCCAGCTTCTTGAGCAATTACACTAGCAGTAATCCGGTTATCTCCAGTTAACATCACCGTGCGTACACCCATGCGCCGCAACTGATCGAAGCGATCGCGTATGCCCGGTTTAACGATATCTTTAAGGTAAATTACGCCATAAATATCGCCATTAAGTGCAACTGCTAAGGGCGTACCACCTAATTGAGAAATGCGTTCGTATGCTGTATCGAGTTCGGGGGTTTCGCGTCCGTTGCGCGATCGCACGAACCCTTTAATCGCGCCTACCGCACCCTTACGCACCTCACTCCCATCGGGTAAATTCGTCCCACTCATGCGAGTTTTAGCAGAAAATTCAATTCCTTCAGCCTTATTGCGATCGAAGTCTACTGTTGCTCCCAATTTTTCCGCTAGGCGGACGATTGATTTTCCTTCCGGTGTATTGTCAAACACGCTGGCTGCTAAAGCTACCCGCGCAATGTCATGTACCGTATGACCGTTGACAGGCACGAATTCCTCTGCCAAGCGGTTGCCTAGCGTGATCGTCCCTGTTTTGTCTAAAACGAGAGTGTTGACATCGCCGCAGGCTTCTACGGCGCGTCCAGAGGTAGCTATGACGTTAAATTGTGCCACCCGATCCATACCTGCAATCCCGATCGCGCTCAATAAACCGCCGATGGTAGTTGGGATGAGTGCGACTAACAAGGCAATCAAAATTGCGATACTGACGGGACTATTTACATAACTAGCAATTGTTGGTAATGTCGCTACAACAAACAGAAACACCAATGTTAAAACTGCTAATAACACCGTTAAAGCAATTTCGTTGGGAGTTTTAGCGCGTTCCGCCCCTTCTACCAGGGAAATCATGCGATCGATAAAACCTTTGCCAGGATCGGCGGTAATGCGGATACTCAGTTCGTCGGAGAGAATGCGCGTCCCACCCGTGACGGAACTAGCCACATCCGAACCTGGTTCTTTTAATACGGGTGCGGATTCCCCCGTAATTGCCGATTCATCTACAGAAGCTACACCCGCTAACACTTCGCCATCAGCAGGAATGATATCACCTGCAACTACCTTTACCAGATCGCCGCGATGCAGTTGGGTGGATGAAATTTCTTGAATCGAGCCATCGGGTAAAAGTTTTTTGGCAATTGTATCTGATTTCGTCGATCGCAAAGCATCGGCTTGCGCCTTACCTCGTCCTTCTGCCACGGCTTCGGCAAAGTTCGCAAAAACAATGGTGAAGAATAAAATTACGGCGATTAATCCGTTAAAAAATCGTAGGTTTTCTCCTTGAACTGGTCCAAATAAATTAGGATCGAATGTCATTAAGACGGTGATAATTGTTCCTACGTAAACCACAAACATGACGGGATTTTTTAACATCACTCGTGGCTTAAGCTTGACAAAAGATTCCTTAATTGCTCTTTTGTAAAGTCCTTTTGTGTCTACTTTCGGTGTATGCTTGCGATCGCCGCGTGGTCCTTGGGGTCTGGGACGTGGGGGTTTTGTAGAGGTTGCTTCCATATAAAAGTGTTGCGTGGTGCGTGGTAGGGGCGCACAGCCGTGCGTCCGCGTTAATTGCCAGATACTAGTTGAAATCCTTCTGCAATTGGTCCCAAAGCTAGGATGGGGAAGAATGTGAGTACGCCAAGGATGAGAATTACGCCAGCCGTAACGCCTGTAAATAGCAGCGTGTCAGTTCTCAAAGTACCAGTTGTTTCTGGAACTGGCTGTTTGCGTGCCATGCTATCGGCTAATAGCAACAAGGCAATAATTGGTAAGTATCGTCCAGCTAATAAGCTGAAACAAGCGGTTAAATTCCACCATAAAGTAGCATCTCCTAATCCTTCAAAGCCAGAACCATTGTTAGCGGCAGCTGAGGTATATTCGTAGACAACTTGAGAAATTCCGTGAAACCCAGGGTTGCTAATTCCTGCTAAGGTATCAGGAAAGGCAAGGGTAATCGCACTGGGAATTAAAATCGCGATCGGGTGGACGAGTAAAATAACGCTAGCAAGAACGATTTCCCGTTTTTCAATTTTGCGTCCCAAAAATTCTGGGGTTCTCCCTACCATTAAACCCGTGAGAAACACGGTCAAAATTAGGTAAACGAACAAATAAGCCGTTCCCGTTCCCTGTCCGCCCCAAACCATTTGAACGAACATATTAAATAGGGTGGAAAATCCCCCATTGGGCATAAGAGAATCGTGCATTCCATTGACTGCACCGCACATCGTTCCTGTTGTTAAGACTGCCCACAATGCGGTTTCTGCCCAACCAAATCTGATTTCTTTGCCTTCTAAATTGGGCTGGTCGCCAATTAAATTATTTACGAGAGGGTTGCCTTGATATTCACCTACTCCTGTCACGACAACTAGCGTGACAAAAATGATAAATACCATCCAAAACAGCAACCACCCCTGCTTTTTATTATTAGCAAAGATACCGTAGGTGATGATTAATGCGGCTGGAACGCAAACCATCGCAATCATTTCTACCAAATTTGTAAACGCATTTGGGTTTTCAAAGGGATGGGCGGAGTTGATGCCAAAAAAGCCGCCGCCATTTTCTCCCAGTTCTTTAATAATTTCAAAATGGGCAACTGGACCTCTGGCAATAACTTGAGTTGCGCCCTCTAAAGTAGTAACTGTTGCTGGTTCTGCTAGGGTTTCTGGTACACCTGCAATTAATAATGCGATCGCCCCTACGATCGAAATTGGCAGTAAGATTCGGGTAATCGATCGCACTAAATCCACATAAAAATTACCTAGAGGTCTACCCGTCAAACCGCGAATAAAGGCTATTCCTACAGATAACCCCGTGGCGGCTGAGGTAAACATCAAAAATCCTAAAGCTAGCATTTGACTGGCATAACTAAAGGTTGTTTCACCAGAATAATGCTGTTGATTGGTGTTTGTGACAAATGAGATAGTGGTGTGTAGGGCTAAATCCCAACTGGATGCTGGTAAATTCGTTGGATTTAAGGGCAATCTTTCCTGAAACATTAATATGAAATAAACAAAAATGCCCATCACAATATTGCTGTAAAGTATTGCTTGGGCGTATTGCCATCCGGTCATATCACCTTTGGTACGGATGCCTCCTAAAGTATATATAATCCGTTCTATTGGCTTTGCCACCGGATCGAGAAGCGTTCTCTTTTCTAAGAAAACAGAGGCGATGTAGCTACCAAAGAAAGGAGTGATGGCTACCAAAATAATGAGTGTTATTGCAATTTGAAAAAATCCTTGCCACATATATATTTAAAATTGATATGTTTGATAGCAAAGTAGGTTTTGTTCACCTTATGCTTGAGATTCTGCTGACTTTATCCTGTAGAGTAAGCTCACCACCTGCTAATATCAATGGTTTTTTCTGTTCCAAACTATAACAACATAATTATTTGAGCAGTCTGCTAAATATTTATGACTTGTAATAACTTAGCTGATGTTACTTAAATTTTACAATTGAGTTTAGATATAAGTTTTATCTTGCTACTGTTTATACAATGACAAGAAAAAGAGCAGCGATCGCATAGAGTAGACTATATATATAATTTATTCTCTTGTTATATCTGTCGGTATAGTTAGAACTAAACACTGACTAAACACTCCCTCCAGTAGAGACAAACAGTAAGATATATCGGAGATTGCCTAGATTTTTTCGTTAAAGATGACAAAATAATAATTAAAGAATCGAACGAGGATAAGACCATCGCACTTCACAAAAACTTTAGCTGGAGTTCGCTGTGGCAAGTTATTAGCCTATTTGCAGTAGTGCTGATACTAGAGTTCGTGACTCCTGTAGATTATGTCTTTGGCTATCTTTACACGGGACCAATCCTAATTTCAGCTTCCCGCTTGGGTAGAAAAGCAACATTTTACACTACTCTTGCTGCTGTAGGATTGACAATTTTAAATTTATGGCTGCCTGGGGATAAGATTGCAGAACCTTCAACGGTAGCTAGTCGCATCATTGCCGCGATCGCTCTGATTGTGACAGGAATCTTGGGCGATCGCAACCGTCAATACGAAATTGCGATCGCTCAACAACAAGTTCAGTTACAATCTCAACAGGAATTGGCTAGAGTCAGAGAAGATTTTGCCTCGACGCTTACCCACGACTTAAAAACTCCGTTACTCGGTGCGATTGAAACTCTCAAAGCTTGGGAACAAGGAAAATTTGGCACGGTTACGCCTACCCATCACAAGATTTTAGAAAAAATAATCCGTTCGCATCAGTCTAGATTACAACTGGTGGAAACCTTGCTAGACGTTTATCGCAACGACACGGAAGGATTGCAATTACAACTAGCGCCTGTGGATTTAGTCACAATCGCGCAAGCAGCGATCGCCTCCTTGACAGATCTCGCTGCTTCGCGTCAAATTTATATCAATTTGGGATATGGCGACTCAGATTTTCGCCGCGCCATGCGAGTAAATGGTGACGCGCTGCAATTAGCACGGGTGTTTACCAATCTCCTCACCAACGGAATTAATCATTCGCGTCGCGGTGGTAAGGTAGAAGTGGTATTTGAATCCCAGACGGGATATTGCCTTGTCAAAGTTTTGGATAACGGTTTGGGAATTACCAGCGAACAACTACCCCATTTATTTGAACGATTTTATCAGGGACATAGCGATCGTCAAGCGAAAGGTTCGGGTTTGGGACTCTACCTAACACGGCAAATTATTTCCGCGCGTGGCGGTACAATTTGGGCAGAGAATCGTTTGCCTCAAGGTGCGCTGTTCTGTTTTCGCTTACCCGCTTTGTCAGTTTATACATAAGAATGTCTCCTTCCTTACGGTTACTCCTGGTTGAAGATGACGAACTCTTTCGCCTTGGTTTAGAAGTCAAATTGCAACAAGAATCGGATATCGAAATCGTTGCTGAAGCGGAGGATGGAGAAACAGCCGTAGAAATGGTACAGCGTCACGCCCTCGATGTGGTATTACTCGATGTAGGATTACCTGGAATTGGCGGTGTAGAGGCGTGTCGGCAAATTAAACAGCAAAATCCTCAGCTACCAGTTTTAGTTTTAACTTCTCATTCTCAAAAGTCTTTGATTGCGCGGTTGATTGCCGCAGGAGCAGCGGGTTATTGTTTGAAAGGGATTGCTGCCGAGACTTTGATTTTAGCAATTCGTTCGGTGGCTGCTGGTGCTTCTTGGTGGGATCGCACGGCAACCACAGAAATTCGCACTACATTCGAGCATAACCCAGATACGGGTGAGGCGATCGCAACTCCAGCCGAATCGACTTTACCGCTAACACAACGAGAACGAGAGATTTTAGCTTTGATTGCGGCGGGTAAGTCTAACCAAGAAATTGCTTCTACCCTATACATTACCCCAGGTACGGTGAGGGTACACGTCCATACCATTATCCAGAAATTAGGAGTACGCGATAACTTCGTTAAGCTTCGCTAACGAACCCAGGCGGCGGTGTTGGCAATTTAGAATAAATGGATTGCAGGTGGGTAAGGGCGGGTTTACCAGCAATCTCTGCTGCTTATCTAGATCTCGGTGAACCCGCCCTTACATTTTCCAAGCCACGACTAAATCGCTAAATTTCATAAAGATATTCAAACAATTTTCTCCCCTTTGTGCAAGTGCAGCTAAGCTATTCGGAGATTCAAACCGACCAAGAGCTGTATAGCGAGGATGTCAAATATGACCTATACGATCGCCACTGCTAATATGAAAGGGGGTGTCGGCAAAACGACTCTCAGCGTCAACTTAGCCACGGCGCTAGCAAAAGAGCATGGTAAGCGAGTATTGATTTTTGACTTAGATACCCAAATTAGCGCCACTCTCAGCTTAATGGCTCCCACAGAGTTTGCTAACTATAGAAAAAGAAAGCGTACCCTCAAGAATTTTATTAATCAAATTATTCAGCCGAATCCACCAGCTAAAATTCCGATTCAAGATGCAATTCATCGTTCTGTCTGTAACATCAATAACCTGGATTTGTTACCAGGAGATATTGAGTTATATGACGAATATATGGTGGCAGAAATGCTACATGAAAAAGCTTTTGAAGTCGATCGCTTGGACTTTGAAGTTGTCTGGAATCGGTTTGAGAGAACTTTGCTCAGACAGATTTTGCAGCCAATTATGTCTGACTACGATTGCATTATTTTTGATTGCGCTCCTGGCTACAATCTCATGACTCGTAGCGCCCTTGCTGCCAGCGATTTCTATATTTTACCAGCTAAGCCAGAACCTCTATCAATTGTAGGAATTCAGTTATTAGAAAGACGCATTGCCGAATTAAAAAAAAGCCATGAAGCCGAGGCTGTCATGGGAATTCAACTCATTGGTATTGTGTTTACAATGGCTGGCAATCTATTTACAGGTAGATACCAAAGACAAGTCGTACAGCGAATTAATCAAGATTTTACCCCTGATAAAATCTTTAATACTCAAATTCCAATGGATGTCAATGTTGCTAAAGCAGTTGATAGTTTCATGCCCGTAGTTTTGAGCAATCCTCACTCTGCTGGAGCCAAAGCTTTTAGTCAGCTAACTCAGGAGTTCGTTCAGAAGTTAAACGTAGCTCAAGAGCGAAAAACTCAGCCGATGAATCCTAGTTTTGCTACTGTTTAAAATAGTCAGGTGCGTTATTAACGCACCCTCCGACTATCCTTTAGAAATTTTCCCTTCAAGAATAACTCTATTTGCGATCGCAATTAATGTTTCTGCAACCTCATCGCGACTCATTAAGTTAACCAAACCAATAATTGAACCAGATAAACAACTATTATCAATAACCACATTTAAGCCTGAGTGTTCGCCAATCAACCGTTGTACTAACTCAGCTTTATCTTCTAGTGGCAAACTCTCTGCAAGAGGCAGAACTTCATCTAATGTACGTTTAATGTTACCGTTTGAAGCCACAACGCACCTTTTGTTTTCTAAGTGAAAATTGAATATGAGATCATCCTAGAATGAGGTTGATTTTTATTTAACCGCAAATTCACTGGTTTATTCTGCACTTGTGCAGCTGTCTCCGCATTCTTACTTAGACATGACTAGGTATTTATTGGTATATTCTCAGGTGATGGGATGCGATCGCCTATTTTAAAAGGTATATCGGTAAGGTTACTGAATTGCTGAGATGAAACACGTAACCTGTAGTAGGGGCGCACAGCTGTGCGCCTCTACAAGTATCATGCTGTATAGAATATTTACGTTCTCATCCCCAATGTCAAACGATCCTTATGCTTGGATAGAACAATCTCTAGCAACCATCCACAAAGCCAATTGGTATCGCGTCGTACAGACAATTGACAGCCGCCCTGGTGCTACAATCCAGATGGAAGGGCGATCGCTACTCAATTTTGCTAGTAACGACTACTTAGGGTTAGCAGGGGACGAACGCCTAATTCAAGCCGCTATAACGGCTACGCAGATATACGGTGCGGGAAGTACGGGTTCTCGTTTACTTAGCGGACATCGAGAATTGCATCGAGAATTGGAACGAGCGATCGCAATCTTAAAACAAACTGACGATGCTTTGGTTTTCAGTTCTGGATATTTGGCAAATTTAGGCACAATTGCGGCTTTAGTTGACAAACGAGATCTAATTCTTTCAGACCAATACAATCATTCTTGCTTAAAAAATGGAGCGCTTCTCAGTGGTGCAACAATTATTGAGTATCCCCACGGCGATATTTTGTTTTTAAAAACCCAATTAGAACAACGCGATCGCTACCGTCGTTGTTTAATTATGACTGATAGCGTCTTTAGTATGGATGGGGATTTATGTCCTTTACCAGAACTAATAGATCTAGCAGCGCAATTTAACTGTATGCTATTAATTGATGAGGCTCACGCTACTGGAGTTTTTGGTGAGACTGGGGCTGGTTGTGTCGAACATTTTAATCTTACTGGTAGCCCGTTAATTCAAGTCGGAACTTTGAGTAAAGCTTTAGGAAGTTTAGGCGGTTATGTCGCAGGTTCAGCCGCTTTAATTGACTTTTTACGCAACCGTGCGGCTAGTTGGATTTATACTACAGCTCTTTCTCCTGCTGATACTGCGGCTGCGATCGCGGCAATTTCTATTGTACGGGAAGAACCAGACCGCAGACAGAAACTCTGGCAAAATATTAATTATTTAAAACAGTTACTTACTCAAGAATTACCCCAATTAAAATTATTACCTTCTGAGTCGCCAATTCTGTGTTTGCAATTAGCAGATGCAGCGACGGCTTTAAAATTTGGTTCGGATTTGAAAGAGTTGGGAATTTTTGCCCCAGCAATTCGTCCCCCCACCGTACCGACAAGTAGGATTAGATTTTCCATAATGGCGACTCATGAGTTAAGTCAGATTGAGCAATTAGTAGAAATTTTGTGTCAGCTTAATTCTCAGGTGCATTTCAAGATATAGTTTTGTGTCGCGCATCAGCCGTAGGCGAAGCGTTCACGAAGTGTAGCGCAGCGTTAGCGTTAGACGCAGAGGCGCCAAGAAGAAGACTTTAACTTATAGATCCTTCGCCATAAAAATACTGTTTGGATCTTCTTTATATGTGGCAAAAGGCGCACAGTTCTTAAAGCCGTATTTCTCATATAAATTGCGTGCTGGCTGAAAAAAAGGCATTGAACCAGTTTCTAAACTTATACGCCGATAACCTCGTAGCTTTGCTTCGTTCAAGATATGCTGAAGTAGCATTGATGCAATACCTTTCCCTCTATATGCAGTAGCCGTACGCATCGACTTAATTTCAGCATGGCTTGCGTCTAATTCTTTCATCGCACCACAGCCGATTAACCTACTATCATCCCACACCGTCCAAAATGTAATTTCTGGTTTTCTTAACCCTGCTAAATCTAAAGCATGTTTACTTTCAGGAGGCGAAACGGACTTCATTTCTCTGATATGATCTTTCAAAAACTCAGCAATTTCAGAGCCAGAAAGATCGTCAATCTTTATTTCCATTTATATTTCCATTTGTCTCCTTTTCTGCTGCTGTCGCGTTCGATAAGCGTATGATGGACTATTACGAATATCTGCTTCTGCACTTGCGATCGCGCGATCGAGTAACTCATTCAACTCGTCAAACTGACGACAAACTTCCTTCAACTTCTCAACAGATCGCCTTCTAGTTTCTGGATCGGGTATTCTAGGTTGGTTACTCATAGCAAATTCCAGTTCCTTTTGACATCCATAATACTTGCTGCTGCTGAATCAACATAGGCTTGTGTCTGCTCTATCGATTGCTCCAGTAAATTTAGCGTAGCAGAACTAGCTACTGGTTGAGCCTCTGCTACTCTCAACAAAAGAGTGTAGAGTCGAGTGTAAGCAGATGTCGATCTCTCCCTAATACTTTGGAGTTCTTCTAGTTCTGGTCTTGTTTCCCACTTCTCCAAACCGCTCAAAGATGGCTGCATCTGTAGCTGTAGCTTCATTGATGCGTTCTAGCAGTCGTCGTTGCAAGCTAAAGATAGTTGAAAATGTTTCATCAGGTAACTTTGCCATTTCGTTCGCCGTTGCATTTTTGAATCATATGGCATATTACCTTTAAGAGAGACTGCATAAACTGACTGACTCGATGGTAAACATTCCCCAACTACTAGCTCAAGAACTGACTCTCAAACCCTTCCAGGTGCAAAGCGCACTCGAACTGATGGCAGAGGGTGCAACAATTCCATTTATCGCTCGTTACCGCAAAGAACGCACGGGGGAGATGAACGAAACCCAATTGCGGGAACTAGCTGACAGACACGCATATCTCACAGAACTAGAAGAAAGAAAAGCAGCAATTTTAAGCGCGATCGCCTCTCAAGGTAAACTGACAGAGGAACTACGGGCAAAAATAACCGCCTGTTTGCAGAAAACTGAATTAGAAGATTTATACCTCCCCTATCGCCCCAAACGCCGCACCCGCGCTACGGCGGCGCGAGAAAAGGGATTGGAACCACTTGCCGATTGGATTAAATCTCTCAATGTCAAAAACGCCCCCATCGTACCTTTAGAAACAGAAGCAGCGAAATATATTTCTGAGGAAACAGGAGTTAAGTCAAACGAGGAAGCGCTTAAAGGTGCGGCTGATATCTTAGCGGAAGAAATTGCCGAAAAAGCAGAGTTACGCGCCTATATTCGCGAATATCTCCTCAACGAAGGGTTATTTGTCTCGCGAGTCAAGGACGATTACCCCGAAGGTACGACAAAATTTGAAATGTACCGCAACTATCAAATTCGAGTTGAAGATATCGCACCGCACAATCTACTCGCGCTATATCGCGGTGAAGCCGAAGGAATATTGAATTTCGATCTCAGTTTTGATGAAGGGGTGGTACTGTCCTATCTAGAATCGCAGGAAATTCGCACGAAGAACCCCAGTTTGAGGAAATTTTACCACGATTTACTCAAAGATGGATGGACGCGATTAATGAAAGAGTCATTAATTAGTGCCGTCCGTGCTGAGAAGAAAAGCTTTGCCGATGTTGAATCAATTAAAACTTTTGAAGCAAATTTACGCGATTTATTGTTATCCAGTCCCGCCGGAATGCGCCCGACACTAGCGATCGATCCTGGGTTTCGGACGGGGTGCAAGGTAGCCGTGCTATCGCAAACAGGGCAGTTTTTGGCATATCAAGCAATTTTTCCCCACCAATCAGCAGCAGCGCGATCGCAAGCAGCACAAACTGTGAAGCAATTGTTGGAAAAACATCAAATTGAGTTAATTGCGATCGGTAACGGTACGGCAGGACGAGAAACGGATGAATTTATTTCAGAAGTTTTGCAAACGGTAGAACGCAAACCAATTAAAGTGATGGTGAACGAATCGGGTGCATCGATTTATTCCGCCAGTCAAGTCGCGATCGCGGAATTTCCCGATCTCGATGTTACCGTGCGCGGGGCGATTAGTATTGGACGACGCTTGCAAGATCCGCTAGCAGAATTAGTCAAAATCGATCCCAAATCAATTGGTGTGGGACAATATCAACATGACGTAGACCAAAAGCTTTTGAAGCAAAAGCTAGAGGAAATTGTAGAAAGTTGCGTCAACTACGTTGGTGTAGATCTCAATACTGCTTCGCAAGAATTGTTAGGCTACGTCTCTGGAATTACACCAACAATTGCCAACAATATTGTCGCCTATCGGGATACCAACGGTGTATTTAAAAACCGCCGCCAATTACTGAAAGTAGCAAAATTAGGACCGAAAGCTTTCGAGCAAGCTGCCGGATTTCTGCGAATTCGAGGTGGAGAAAACCCTTTAGATAATACCGCAGTGCATCCTGAGAGTTATAAAATTGTAGAGGCGATCGCTAAAGATTTAAACGTATCTCTAACTCAGATTTCTCAAGTTGCATCTAAGCTCAAAGGAACGAATCTGAAAAAATACGTTACCGAAACTGTAGGCGAACCAACATTAAGAGACATGATCGGCGAATTAGAAAAGCCAGGGAGAGATCCCAGAGCTGAATTTAAATATGCTACATTTCGAGAGGATATTAAAGAAATTTCCGATCTCAAATCGGGAATGGAATTAGAAGGAATTGTGACTAACGTAGCCAACTTTGGCGCATTTGTAGATATTGGCGTACACCAAGATGGTTTAGTTCATATTTCTCAACTAGCCGATCGCTTTGTGGACGATCCGAAAAAGATTGTTAAGGTTGGGCAAATTGTGAAAGTGCGCGTATTAGAAATTGACGTGCAAAGAAAACGAATTGGGTTGTCAATGAAGTTAAATAAATAAAACGTAGGGCAAGTTTACCAAGACACTGCGATTAGCCTAAAGATTGTTGGTAAACCATCCCTACGATGACACGTTCAAACCAATAAAATTAAATTTAAATTATCCGTCCGCATTAATTTGACTAATGATTTCCCTCAATGTTTCATCCACTGCTTCATGCGCGACCTGACAAGTTCCAGCGTTAGCATGACCACCACCACCATACTTTAACATCAACTCGCCAATATTAACTTGAGAACTGCGATCGAAAATCGATTTGCCAACTGCGAAAACTGTATTTTGTTGCTTCAAACCCCACATCACATGAATTGAGACAGTACACTCAGGATACAAAGCGTAAATCATAAACCGATTTCCCGCGTAAATTATCTCTTCTTGCCTTAGATCTAATACAACTGTCTTATCGCGAACGATCGCACACTTTTTAATTTGTGCTTTAAACTTAGCCTCGTGTTCGCGATAAATATCGACCCTTTCTTTCACGTCAGGAAGATTTAAAATCTCGTCAATCGTGCTACTTTTGCAAGCATCGATCGAATTCATCATCAGCTCGTAATTAGAAATTCTAAAATCTCTAAACCTGCCTAACCCCGTTCTCGCATCCATCAAAAAATTCAGCAGGACCCAGCCTTGAGGTTGTAAAACTTCCTCTAGGGTAAACTGAGCCGAGTCCGCTCGGTCAACTGCTGTCATCATCTCTTGGGAAATATGAGGAAATTTTTCCGCTCCACCAAAATAATCGTAAACAACTCTGGCAGCAGATGGAGCGTTAGGATCGATGATATGAGTAGAGGAGCGATCGCGATTTCTCAGCGTTTCGCTAAAATGATGGTCGAAGGCTAAATATGCACCTTCAACATAAGGTAAATTTGTAGTAATATCATGATTAGTAATTTCAATTTTGCCATCTTGCATATCTTTCGGATGGACGAACTTAATCTCATCGATTAAATTCAAACTTTTTAGTAAAACAGCACATACGAGACCGTCAAAATCGCTTCTCGTAACTAACCGATACTGTTGGGTTTTTAGTAACATAGTAATCTTGACCTCTTGAGTAAGCGTTCAAATCGATTTGCATAGACAGTACACCTCTTGGTTTCTAGCTATGCTCGATCTAGTTTTCCCAGGAATTTGCTTAAATAAACAAATAAGAAGGGAATCGGGAGTCGGGAGTCGGGGGAAGAATTCAAAACTCACGCATTCAAAATTCAAAATTATCTAGCCACCAGTCACTAGTCACTAGCCACTCTTTACTGATAACTGACGAGAGAAAATTCTTGAACACACTCTACTTACTAGAGCAAATTTCAGCCGCAGAACGCCTACAGATAGGAGAAAAGGCATTCCATCTCGGTCGGATTGCGATAAACGGTTATCCAGTAGTACCTAGTTGTGTCGTTCCCGCTCAAACTCTATGGAAATTTCTCACGCAGTTAAATTCGTCCGATCCATTAATTGCCGATCTGCCAGAATCTTCATTGAGAATAAATGTTGATGATAGTCATCAACTCCAGAAAGTTGCCCAACGCCTACAGCAAGAAATTCTTGCCGCACCCTTACCAGAAGAGTACTGGCGATCGCTGCTAGAAGCGACGCAATCGTGGCAAGCATCGGCATTAATTTTTCGCCCTTCTTTAATCCTGAAAACTGCGGCAATCCAAAATCTCAATTTCTCTGGACTGCTAGAAGCTCAAATATGTTGTCCAGAACCGGAAGCGATCGCCCTAGCTTTGAAGCAAACCTGGAGCCAGTTATTTCGCGCCAGAAGTCTTTTATATTGGCAGCGCCACGGGATTGAATGGCGAGACATTCATCTCGCAGTCTTGGTACAACCCCTACAAAATGCGATCGCCTCGGGAATTTTAACGTGTAACCCTTCTGAGATTGAGATTAGCGCCACTTGGGGTTTAGGTATAGCGATCGCCCGTGGGGAAGTTTCACCCGATCTCCACTTCGTTTCCACCGCAACGAATCAAGTGCGATCGCGGCAGTTGGGTAATAAAATCTTGGCTTATGGAGTCGGCAATATTCCCTTCATTCCAGATTTAACTCTTTGTACGACTTCTCTTTTACCCTCATCTGTCACTCCTTGCTTGCAAACATACTTGTTGAGCGAAGCACAACAGCAGCAGTATTCTCTCAGCGATGAGTTTCTCCAACAACTGATTCAACTCACGCAACAACTAAAAACAGATTTGGGCGCAACATTCTATTTAGAGTGGACGTTGGCTCAAACAGCAATCGACGCAGAACCGCAACTCTACTTGACCCACGCGAATACCTATAGAGTTCGGGGAATAGAAGCCAGCAGCCAGCAGCTAAAAGAGAATTCCGAATTGCGATCGCGCAGTATAGCGTCACTATCTATTCCCAACCCCGAATTCATGCCAGGAATTGCAGCAGCAAGGGGAGAGGTCATTGCTCCAGCATACGCGATCGCAAAAAGCGAACCGCGACCTGTAACTATACCAGCAGGATCGATTTTAGTCGCTCCAGCGATCGCCCCAGACTGGCTACCCCTATTGCAACAAGCAGCGGGAATTGTTACCGAGCAAGGAGGATTGACTTCTCACAGCGCTATCCTTGCTAGAGAATTAGGTATTCCGGCTGTTGTGAGTGTTGCGCGCGCCACAGCATTAATCCAAACAGGAGAATTATTGGAATTGAATGGCGATCGCGGTGAAGTGTGGAGAAGAGGAGACAAGGGGGACAAGGGGGACAAGGGAGAAGTCAAAAGTCAAAATTCAAAATTCAAAATTTCCCGACTCCCGACTCCCGACTCCCAACTCCCGACTATAGCCACTCAACTCATGCTCAACTTGAGTCAGCCGAGCGTAATTGCGCAGGTCAAGGATTTACCCGCTGATGGCGTGGGGTTGTTGCGATCGGAACTAATGATGCTGAACGTGTTAGAGGGACAGCACCCGAGAGTGTGGCTGCAACAGGGACGACAGGCTGAATTATTAGATTTATGGCACTCACAAATTCGTCAATTTGTCAATGCTTTTGCTCCCAGACCCGTATTCTATCGCTCTTTAGATTGGCGATCGCCAGAATTTCAATCTTTGAACCTGGATGGGCTAGATGCTTCTGCTGGTAACAGCCGTAATTCCATCCTGGGACAGCGCGGTACGTTGAGTTACCTTAAAGATCCGCAAGTTTTTGACTTAGAACTAGCTGCTTTAGCCGCCGTGCAGCAGTCTGGTCAAACAAATCTTCACCTCATGTTACCGTTTGTCCGCAGTGTCGAAGAGTTTAGTTTCTGCCGTCAGCGCGTCGAGCAAGCAGGACTAACTCATGTTCCTCAATTTCAATTATGGATCGTGGCAGAAGTGCCTTCAGTGCTATTTCTGCTACCTCAATACGTTAAAGCAGGAGTTCAAGGAGTCTCCATTGGTACGAACGACTTGACTCAGTTGTTGCTGGGAGTAGACCGCGATCGCGGTGAGTTAGCCGCTAATTTAAACGAACGCCACCCAGCAGTCCTGCAAGCGATCGCCCAAATTATCCAAATGGCGCAGCAAGCCAATATTCCTTGCTCGATCTGCGGTCAGGCTCCCGTCCTTTATCCAGAAATTATCGACTCTTTGATCCAATCGGGCATTACCTCTATTTCCGTCGAACCGAATGCCGTCGAACAGACTTATAGAGCGATCGCCCGTGCCGAGCAAAGATTGCTCCTGGCTGCTGCGCGGAAGATAATATAACGGGGATAAAGAGGATAAGGGGGACAAGGAAGACTTGGGAGACAAGGAAGACATGGAAGCGGGCAAGAATGTTAGATCTATTCTCTCTGCTTCTAGCTCTTGACTTCTTTCCCTAGCCACTAGCCACCAGCCACTAGCCACTTCCCCGACTCCCGCTAATAAGCTCTAGCAAAAATGACTCGTCGATCTGTTTGCCTACCCGTATAAAAACATTTCCCCGTACCTTGTTGTAGGTCGAAAGGAATGCAGCGTCCCGTGGCTTTGGTTTCTTCTTTGATTTTCTCTTCGTCGTCAGAATCACCATCAAAGTAAGCAACGTAAAAACCTGCTTTTTCTTCGATTTGTTGCTGAAATTCAGCGTAGGTTTCTACGAAGTGTAAATTTTGTTGCTGAAATTCTTGCGCCCGTTTGAATAAGTTGACTTGGATGTCTTCTAATAAAGTTTTAATTTGCGATTCCAAGTCACTTTGAGCCACACTAATTTTCTCGCCAGTATCGCGACGAACTAACACGGCAGTACCATTTGCTAAGTCTCTCGGACCCATTTCTAAACGTAAAGGAATGCCTTTTAATTCCCAATCGTTAAACTTGAATCCAGGGCTTAAGTTATCCCGCGTATCGACTTTAAATGAAAACGCTTTTGTGGTCTTAAACTGCTCTTGGAGTTCGGTAAATCGAGCTAATACTTGCTCTTTTTCCGCATCTTTACGATAAATCGGTACGCCAATTACTTGCAGAGGAGCAATGCGTGGCGGACAGACAAAACCGCGATCGTCGGAGTGAACCATAATGAGAGTACCGATCATTCTGGTCGTAATCCCCCAACTCGTCGCAAATGGATACTCTTGCGTCCCTTCGGCAGACAAATATTTCACGTCAAAGGCTTTAGAAAAAGTCGTTCCTAAATTGTGGCTAGTACCAACTTGAATGGCGCGTTTATCTTGCGTCATTGTTTCGATTGTATAAGTATGTACTGCCCCAGGAAACTTCTCATTTTCTGTCTTGCGTCCGGCAAATACTGGGATAGCTAAATACTGCTCGACAAAAGTTTTGTAAATTTCTAACATTTGCCTTGCTTCAGCTTCAGCTTCATCAGCAGTTGCATGAGCTGTGTGTCCTTCTTGCCAAAGAAATTCGGTTGTGCGTAAGAAAGGTCTGGTTCTCAACTCCCAGCGACAAATATTTGCCCATTGATTCAATAGAATCGGTAAATCTCGATAGCTTTGAATCCAATTACGATATGCCGACCAAATAATAGTTTCGCTTGTCGGTCTGACAACGAGTGGTTCGGATAGTTCAGCATCGGGATCGACGGTAATTTCTCCCGATTCAGTGAGTTGTAGCCGATGGTGAGTGACGACAGCGCATTCTTTGGCAAAGCCAGAAACGTGTTCGGCTTCTTTAGAGAAGTAGCTGACGGGAATAAATACCGGAAAGTAAGCATTCGTGTGTCCGGTGTCTTTAAACATTCCGTCTAGGGTTTGCTGCATTTTCTCCCAAATCGCAAATCCTTCCGGTCGAATAATCATGCAACCGCGAATCCCAGAGTCTTCGGCTAGCTTAGCTCTGTCTACTATATCTAGATACCAGCGGGAGTAGTCTTCATCGCGTCTGGTGATTTTGAGTGCATCAGCTTTCTCTGCCATTAACGTTCCCTTGTGCCTTGACGATCTCAGATTTAGTCTAAAGCATTAGCTGCCCCTGTTAAGGAGGTCATTTCGGTTAAATGCGCGATCGCAAAACCCAGGCAAGAAATACAATGTTAAGATGGCAAGCTCTGAGGGTCAAGAATGGATTATTCAGTTGCGATCGCGGCACTTACAAAATCCGACCCTATCCTTGCTACTCTGATTCACCAAGTTGGTGCTTGTCAACTTAATCAAGTTCAACAAACGGGAGATTTATTTTTCTCCCTCTCCAAAGCCATTATCCACCAACAGCTTTCAACTAAATCTGCAACTGCGATTCATCAACGGTTTCTGAAGATTTCTCCCGCACAACCTCCCTCAGCTTTAGATATCCTCAACACTCCAGATGAAGTTTTGCGGGGAGTGGGTATTTCTCGTCCCAAAATTATTTACCTGAAAGATTTAGCAGCAAAGGCGATAAATGGATTGCCTACCATTGCTGAGTTGGAATTAATGGACGACGAAACAATTATTCAAACTCTTACACAAGTCAAAGGAATCGGACGTTGGACGGTGCAGATGTTATTAATTTTTCGGTTGCATCGCTGGGACGTTTTACCCATAGATGACTTAGGTATTCGAGCTGGCGTACGAAAAGTCTACAATCTAGCAGAGCTACCTCACCGCAAAACTGTAGAACAATTGGGACAGATGTGGAAACCTTATTGCACGATCGCATCCTGGTATCTTTGGCGCAGTCTGGAACAGTTATCAGTGACCAGTGACCAGTTATCAGTGACCAGTGACCAATTATCAGTGACCAGTGACCAGTGACCAGTTATCAGTTAACCAACAACCAACAACTGTTAACTGTCAACCGTTTTCACGCAGTGTAGCGTAGCGTTTACTGTCAACCAATGACAAATGACAAATGACAAAATTATAGGTATTTAGATTTTAGGCGACCAACTGTTTACAAAAATAGTTTTTAGATTATTGAAAATCTTCTTCAGACAATTGAGCTATTTTCATCAACGCTCTGAGAGTTCCAACTTTCAAATCGCGATCGCTGTGAACGGGAATTGATAATATTTGATTAGCTTCCGATTTCGTATATATGTGATGACTACCTTTAATTCTCTGTAAAACCCAACCTTTTCTCTCCACGATCTTGCATAGTCTCTTACCAGAAATAGATGTCACACAGCAATTTCTACAACCCGATCTGTTGATGCAGTAGAATGGCTGTCGTTGGCAACCTCAAGCCAACCTTCAATAGCCTCCTTTAAATTAGCCATTACTTCGTCCATTGTCTCCCCTTCAGTAATGCAACCTGGGAGTGCTGGAACCTCTGCCCAATAGCCTCCCTCTTCTGCTGGGTGAATTATTGCTTTGACTTTCATGCTTTTCGTGTCAATGTTTTATAAATCTCTATAAACATATTAGTTATATTTTGTACTTACTGTCTTGAAGGAAAAGCCAAAAACTCCAAAACCAAATTATTAAATTTCTCTGGATATTCTAAATGAGGATGATGCCCGCAGCGATCGAAAATGTGGAGACGAGCGTTTGGTATAGTTTTGGCTGCAATATAAGCGTGAGCTACTGGTATAATTCTGTCTTGTTTGCCCCAAATTATTAAAGTTGGTGCGGTAATGGTAGCGAGTTGGCTGAGAATTGGACGAAATACTTGCGATCGCACTCCTAATAAGTGAAAATTCGTCTTAACCATTGCCATCAGTGCGGGTTTTCTTCCAGGTAAAGCAAAGATAGGGTAGCGCAATTCTATCCACTCGGAAGGAATGCTTTGCGGATTGAAAAAATTATTTTTCAACATTGGAGCCAGCAGGCGGCGCGAGGGACGCAGTAACCTAATGAGTAAGGGTAAAGTTGTCAGGCGGATACCTAAAGCAATTTCCCTCCCAAAGCCCATACTATCCACCAACACCAACTTATTGACTCGCTGGGGAAATAGCAAAGCCAACTGTAACGCCGCACCACCACCCATAGAATTGCCAATCAAAGTTGCAGACTCAATCTCAAGGGTATCCATAAAATCTTTGATAAACTGAGCCTGGTAAGTGAGAGAATAGGAAGCTTGAGGCTTATCCGAACGTCCAGAACCCACCATATCGAGTGCGTAGACGCAGTTAGATTTTGCTAGAGTACCAATGTTATACAACCAAAACTCTACCGAACCTTGACCCCCATGTAACAAAATAATAGGATTTTCACTTCCCATCATCCAATAGCGAATATTAATAGAACCAACTTTAACGTATCGATCTATTGGTACTTGTGTTTTTTGCATAAGCCAACAAAAGTCAAAAGTCAAAAGTTAGAAGTCAAAACTGAGGAGACAGGATTCATAATTCTTCCCCTACTCCCTACTCCCTACTCTCCACTCCCTCATTCCGAATGTCTAAATCTTACAAACATCTAGACGCGATCGCGACTTTATTTGTCACTGTTTTATTAATCTCAAATATTACCTCAACTAAAATCGTTAACTTGGGATGGTTTACCTTTGATGGCGGAACGCTAATTTTTCCACTCAGTTACATTTTTGGCGATATTTTAACTGAAGTTTACGGATATTCTCGTTCTAGAAAGGTTATTTGGTTAGGTTTTTTCTGTGCTTTTTTAATGGCTGTAACTTTTAGTCTTGTTGGCGCGTTACCTCCAGCAGCAGATTGGAAATATCAAGAGGCATATAATCAAATTTTAGGCTCTACTCCGAGAATTGTTGCTGCAAGTTTAATAGCTTACTGGGTAGGAGAGTTTTCTAATTCTTTTATTTTAGCAAAACTGAAAATATTAACTCGCGGTAAGTGGCTGTGGACTCGTACAATTGGCTCAACTTTAGTAGGGCAAGTTTTGGATACGACAATATTTATTCTAATTGCTTTTCTTGGAGTTGTTCCCAATAGTGTAATAGGGTCGCTGATTGTATCTAATTATTTATTTAAATGTGGGATTGAAATTTTATTTACACCTATGACTTATTGGGTTACCAATTGGTTAAAGCGTCAAGAACAAGAAGATTACTACGATACCAATACGAATTTTAATCCGTTTCGTTTTTCCAAACTCACATCTTACACCAAGCCCTCAGAATAGAATTCTGAGGCTATACAAACATAGACGCAAAGCGGCTTCCCGAAGGGTAGTCCGCCTGCGCGGACTCATGAAAAATCAACAATTTGAACCCCGCGCACCATTCAGGTTTTGTACGCGGCTAATGTTGGGCAACCCGTTGCCCAACCGCCCGCTGTAGCTGCGACTTGCAGTCGCCTGGTGCAAGATCCGCTTTCTACCTTCTATTCGCTAGTACAAACCAAACCAAAGACAAAATCTTGAATCGTCGTCTTAAAATCAGGATCGCCAGCAGCAGGCTTCACCGACAAACTCAACCTTACGGGGTTCTTAACTCTTCCCAAGGCAAAAAGATTGCCAATATCCCGCCGAAAAAGTTCTGCTTCTGGTAATTGTCCCGTTACCGTACTCGGATCTCCATTTGTCAGTGTTGTGATTTCTAAATCGGCGAAATCTTCAAAATTTAGAAAATCATTCCACAGACTAGCTACAGTTAAAGTATCCCAGAAAAATAACGTATCAAAAACGAAAACGCCAGGAGCGGGTGAATTAGCAAATTGCACGTTTTTGATATATTGTGCGGGGGCAGTATTACACTGAGAGGGATTATCTTGAATGCGTTGGGCGAATCCTTGCAAGCGGGCGAAATTTGTGGCATTTAACGGTACGATATCCGCCGGAATTCCTGAATTGAGGATTTTATCTACCGCAGGCGCATCAATCCAGAAATTGACTTCGGCATTATTCAGGGAATTGAAAGCTTTTTTGTGTTCGGCAGTTTGAATATTCTCAAAATTTGTCCCTGGAAATGGTAAATGGTGCGAGCCAAAAACATGTTCTCCATCTTGATAGTAAATATTACCTTCCGTCCAAACTGGAAATGGTTCGTTTAAACGGTAGTTACCATTAGCATCAAAATTATCAGCTTTATTTTCATCCAAAACGCCGCCCATGTGAATAGTAGAAATGACATGATTTAAATCTGCAAGTTTGATTTTCTTAGGACAGCCGTACTTGCGAGGATTTTCTTCTATATAAGAATAAGCTCTTGCTAAGTTAGTTACGGGTCCAACGGTAGCAATTGTCAGCGGCTCGTCCTTTTTATATGCTTCACAGATAGAAGTTGCCAAGTAGTTAGCCGCCTTTTTTTTCGGATCGATCAGATCGACTTCTCGTAATTGAAATTGCTCTAAAGCTGCTTGAGCTTGCGGCAGAATATACCTTAAAGTTTCATCGCGAAACGTTCGATTAAACTCGTTCCAACAGACAAAATCGCGGGGAGACGACATGAATTCTTGATGGAACAGGCAAGGTTCTAAAGCTGGTTTACCTGCAAATGGTAACTGAACTCGTACTGAAGTAAAGTCAGTTCCAAAGACGGGTTTACCAAAATCATCAGCTTTGTTTGGCACGTTAATAGTTGTTGCACTTTCATCACAACCAGAATATATTTTTGCGTCCCGATATTGAGCGATCGCTAAAACTTTTTGCGTCAGTCCGTCAATGGATCCTGCTTCAGAACTAAAATCGCCTAGCAGCTCCCGTTTTAATTCTGGATAACCTTCAGAATTATTACAATAAGATTCTCCATGCGCCATTGTGGTAATTCCAATTAGCTTGACTGGCGGAGATTTCTGCTGGGAAGCCAGGGCTAAAGTTAAGATGGCATAGTAGTCTTCAAATGCCCCATCGTGATCGAAAATGACTCGAATTGGACGATCGCCAGCCACAGCAGAATTTGGCAAACAAAAAGTTGCGGAAATAGCTGCGATCGCTAATCCAGAAACGAGTTTTTTCAGTTGACAATTTAACATGATTCACTTGTCTGCAAATGGAGACAAGCTAACACGATAAAAGATTTTTCTCGGTAGCAATTTTTACTTATGCTATTGCTTTAAGACTACGCCACGGAAGATCCCCCCAACCCCCCTTACAAAGGGGGGCTTTTGCGCCTTACTAGAGTGCTATGACCTCAACTAAAGCATCGCCAACAGCGGCGGCGTGACCCATATCTGCAAACGCAGACGAGGTAGCAGCATTGATGGTATTATTGGCAAGGCTGAGTTTACGCCAATATCCCAAAGGTGCGATCGCCACCCCAGAACGAGTCATATCGCTGACAATTGCAGGGACTTGGAAAGAACCGCGATCGTTAAATACCTTCACCACTTGACCGTTAGCTATACCCCGCTTAGCTGCATCGTCGGGATGAATAATTACCCTCGGTTCGCCTTGAAGTTTGGCGTGCTTGGGTAAATTAGCAAAACAAGAGTTGATGAATTGGTGGGGTTTTGCCGAGAGGAGATTGAGCGGATACCGCTTTGCGAGTTCGGGGTTACTAGATGCAGATTCCCGTTGTGGCGTGTAAGTAGGCAACGGATCGATTGGTTCTCCTGGTTGATATTCTGAATATCCCTGACGAAACGCAGGCAAGAC
Source organism: Scytonema millei VB511283 (assembly GCF_000817735.3). Lineage (NCBI taxonomy): Bacteria > Bacillati > Cyanobacteriota > Cyanophyceae > Nostocales > Scytonemataceae > Scytonema > Scytonema millei. Next base: position 547,810 of record NZ_JTJC03000002.1, read on the forward strand.
GAAGTTACTATCTACTTGTGCAGTAGCCAGAAATTCGCATTTACCTGACGGTGTGGGAAAATTGCCTTGGGCATGAGGAACGAGATCGACCTTTAACTTGCCATAGCCCTGCTGCTGGAGCGATTCCATACTCATGTCTTGCATGACGGGTGCTGACCAGTCGAGGACTTCCATCGCCAGTTGTTCGTCAGTCAATTTGAAACATTCTTCCTCAAAACCCATCCGCGCAGCCAAACGACGGAATAATTCAGTGTTGGGAACAGCTTCACATAAAGGCGCGATCGCGGGTTGGTTTAATGTTACATAGGTATGACCCCAGGAAAACATCAAATCTAAATTTTCAACTTGAGTCGTTGCAGGTAGAAGAATATCGGCGTAGTCGGCAGTATCGGTCATAAAATGTTCGCTGACTACCGTAAATAGATCTTCCCGTGCCAAGCCAGCCACAATCTTGTCTTGTTCTGCCGACTGCGTGACGGGGTTGCAGTTATAAACAAATAGAGCCTGAATCGGTGAGTCGAGACTCATTTCTCCCGTCAGTGCTGCTCCCAATTGCCACAAGTTAATTAATCGCGTCCCAGGCTGAATAAATTCAGGGCGATGCACGACTTCCCAACGGATGGGGAAGGGCCACATCGGAGCTTGGAGTAATCCACCGCCTAAATGTCGCCAAGCACCGACTAAAGCAGGTAAACAACAAATGGCTCTGACTCCCTGACCGCCACCCGCCTGTTTTTCTAGCGCCACTCCCAGACGAATTACGGATGGCTGGTTAGAAGCATATTCCCTTGCTAGTGTCAAGATATCTGACACGGGAATACCTGTGATTTGGGCAACTTTCTCAGGAGGATACTGGGCGACTCGCTCTTTCAGTTCGGCATAGCCGAGAGTATACTTTTCCACATACTCAGCATCGACCAGATTTTCGCTAATAATAACGTGCATCATTCCCAAAGCCAGCGCCCCATCTGTACCTGGTCGTAAGGGGATATGCCAGTCAGACTGGTTGGCGGTGCGAGTGCGTACTGGGTCAATTGAAACTAATTTCGCCCCGTTTTTACGTGCCTCTTGAATAAAAGACCATAAATGTACGTTGGTGCTGAGAGCGTTGCAACCCCAGAGAATGATGTATTTAGAATGCTTGAACGTATCGGGGTCAGTACCGTGAGTCAGTCCGCAAGTCATCATGTAAGCGGTACTGGTACAGGAGGCGCAAAAGGTACGTTCGCTAATCGTTGCACCTAAGCGATTGAAGAAAGCATCGCCCACAGTTAAGCCATTCAGCAGCCCTTCATGACCGAGATAGCTGCAAGGCATAATTGCCTCAGCCCCATATTCGTTAATAATTTGCTTAAAGCGATTAGCAATCTCATCTAAAGCATCATCCCAAGAAATGCGCTCGAACTGCTTGCTACCCTTCGCACCCACGCGCCGCATTGGGTACAGGATGCGATCGCTACTATAAACTCGATCTAGATAATCGCTCACTTTGCCGCAGAGCGTACCACGGGTAAAAGGATGGTCTGGATTCCCTTCTACCTTAGTAGCGCGACCGTTTTCCACTGTAACTAACATCGCGCAAGTATCGGGGCAATCGTGGGGACAAGCACCAAAGACTACCGACTTCTCATTTGCTGACTTCTCACTGGCAGTACTGACCATAGATCTATCTCTGCAAGAGCGAATGTTTGATATCTCAAGATCGAATCAGTAATTGTGTCGCGATATGTGTAAGCAAATTTACAGTTACTTGCTTGTCTCATGAATTCTTAACAAATTAGTGAATAGTGAGTCGTGTATCGTTCAGTATGATATCGAAATACTAGAAACTGCGAGCAAGTACTTTTAACTATAATTAGCTAAAAATTTAAAAAATTAATAGAGTTTGATAATAGCAATGATAGTTAGAAAATTAGCAAAAACTGATGCAGAAGATTATAGACAAATTCGATTAGAAGCTTTATACAACAATCCAGATTCCTTCGGTACGACGTACCATGAAGAAACAATTAGAACGATAAATGAATTTAGAAACAGAATGCCAGAAGGCAATAACAACTTTATATTAGGCTGCTATGAAAAGCAAGAGTTAATTGGCATAATCGCATTCCATCAAGAGGAAAGAATAAAAGTAAGACATAAAGCCTATATTCGTAGTATGTATGTCAAACAACAATATCGCGGACAAGGTATAGGTAAATTACTCTTGGGTAAATTGATTGACATAGCAAAAGCTATCAATGAAATAGAAATATTATTGCTTGATGTCGTTACAAATAATATGCCAGCAGAACAACTTTATTTATCGTTTGGTTTTCAAGTCTATGGAATAGAAACAATGGCATATAAGTTTAACGATCGCTATTTCGATCTAAAATTTATGTTTCTACGGATTAAATAAGCTGATACTCGGTTAGCTACTGATAACTGTCAACTGATAACTGTCAACTGATAACTGTCAACTGATAACTGTCAACTGATAACTGTCAACTGATAACTGTCAACTGATAACTGTCAACTGATAACTGTCAACTGATAACTGTCAACTGATAACTGTCAACTGATAACTGTCAACTGCCCTTTATCTGCATCTAAAGTTGCGGGAATACCAACGGGTAACGCGGCATTAACTCCATCGTGACCGAAGGGTAAATCGGAAACTATAGGAAGATTTAAATCGCTCAGGCGATCGCGCAATACTTCCTCTATAGTTAAACTAGAAATATTGGCTGGTGCTTCGCAACGGCTAAAGCGTCCTAAAGCAATACCTTTAACCTGAGTAAATGCACCACTCAAACGCCATTGTGTCAACAGGCGATCGATCCGATACGGTGCTTCGGTAACATCTTCTAAGGCAAGAATCACATCATCAAAATTCGGTTGAATCGACGTACCCAGGAGATGAGTCGCAACAGTCAGATTTGCTGGTAGCAACACACCCGTCATCACGCCACCACCCCAACCTGTACCCTGGAGGGGAGGTAGAGGACGACCTTCCACCCAATCAAATAATCTTTGTCTAGACCAATCTGGTTCCCCTGCTAGCGTCGTCAATACAGGTGCATGAACTCCTGAAATCCCTTCTTTACTCAGACTCCAGAGTAAAGCCGTGATGTCGGAAAAACCAATCAACCATTTGGGTAATGATATAGGGGCGCACAGCTGTGCGCCCCTGCCAACCATCCACGTCCAATCTTCCAAAATCCTCATCCCACCGTAGCCACCCCTGGCACAGAGGATACCGCGACAGTCGGGATCTTGCCATGCATCGAGGAGTTGTTGGCGACGGCTAGCGTCTGTTCCGGCTAAATATCCAAAAGTGTCGCCAATTGTAGGACTAACTTTAACTTGATAACCGCGCGATCGCCATATTTCGATCCCCTTTTCAAATGCTGCCATTTCTCGTAAAGCACCGCTAGGGGCAATTACCTTTAATAAATCTCCTGGTTTTAATGGTGGTGGCGGCTGGCAAATAAACATTGCTGCATATAGCGAAACTGTAGTTAGCGTAAAATATACTTGGGAGGTATACGATTATGCAAATAGCTAATACAGATTTAATGGGAAGAATTATAACTACAAAATATCCCTAAACCACTGCTCAAACCGATCGCCTAGCGCCTCTAAAGAAAATTCTGCTTCGGCTTGTTGACGGCACGTATAACGGTCAATCTCATCCAAACGCGCGATCGCATTTACCAATCCCTCTACACTATCTGGTGTGACTAAAAACCCCGTCTTTCCATCTTGAATAATTTCTGCTGGTCCTCCACGGCGATATGATATGACTGGTACACCGCAAGCTAAAGCTTCAATCGCTACGTTGCCGAATGCTTCTACCCAGCGCGGAGTCATTAACATTGCCCGACATTGACGCAATTCTTGCTGCATCTTTGTTGTCGAAAGAAACCCTAAATATTCAAAAGATGCATCGGAATAATTTTGACAAATTTGCTGCCAATAGTCTTCATCTTGAATTTTTCCCATGATTTTAAGGGGAATTTTAGCAATTTGAGCTGCCGCAATCGCATCTTCTAAGCCCTTTTCAGGAGCAATCCTCGCTAACCAAGCTAATTTGTTTTGCGGTTGAGGACAAAACTCGTATAAAGATAAATCAATGCCGCTACTGAGGTAGTATACAGGTAGATTGTTGTGCAGGGGCGCACAGCTGTGCGCCCCTACGAAGGAAAATGTTGCCCCTTGAGAGGGTGTATAAAATCCTATTGTCCCTGGAAATTGCTCTGCAACTTGTGCCACAATTTCATCCATTGCATTATAAATTGAACCCATACTGACGAAATGAGCGATGGGAGTTTTAAAAAAAGGTGTGAGATAAAATGGCAACCAATCGTAAGCAAAATTGACAATTAAATCGTACTCATTCTGTACTTGTCTTGCATATTCGCACATATTTGCCAAGACAGAATTTTCGGGCATAGTAATGGGTGCATTTCGTTCTTGACTCTGGGCAATAACTTGTAAATTACCAGGAATTTCTATAATAGGCATTGACTCAAGTTTTGAGCCTTGGGGAGCAAGAATTTGCAGCGTATGCCCCCGCTTTATCATTTCTTGAGCGATATTGTACAGGCTTAATTCTACTCCACCCCCCAGCCCTGTACCGAGGGGTCCCACGGAAGTAGAGATAAATAACAGTTTCAATTGTGGTTGGTAGTTGGTAGTTGGTAATAGGTAATTGATAGGTGTAAGATATCGAGATTAGATTGCATTTCAACCTTTTCTAGCTACTCTACCAGCTACCCATCTGACATTGTAAGTAAGTATTGATTTTGACACGTAAGTTAAAAATTCGTTGCAATCGAAACAATGTATATTCTAAGAAAGTTTTTGGGCAATCTATAGCTAGGAAGCTCATGCCTGCACTCTTAATGCCCATCATCTTAGTAGATAACCATGAAATCGTCTCAACCGATCGCGTCACCACAAGAGCAAGATATTCCAAAACATACAAACTTTAGAGGATTGTCTCTACGATTAGTTCTAGTCTTACCTTTTGTGCTGGAAATTGTTGGCGCAGTGGGATTGGTAGGCTATCTTTCCTTCAAAAATGGGCAAGGAGCAGTTAGCGATCTTGCCGATCGCTTGATGGATAAAAGTAGTAATTTAGTGTCCGAACACCTCAATAATTATTTAGAAACTCCTCAAAGACTCAATCAAATTAATGTTGATGCGATCGAGCTTGGTTTGTTGAACTTAAAAAATTTTAAGACGACAGGACATTATTTTTGGAAACAAATGCAAGCTTATCCTGAAATAACTTATATTTCTCATGCACTGACAACAGGAGAATTTGCTGGTGCAGGAAGATTTTTAGCAGGAAAGGGAGTTACCATAGATGAACTTTCAGGTGCGACTAAGTGGAAAACATACACCTACACTACAGACGCTCGGGGCAACCGTGCAAAAGTAGCAGCAGTATATGATGACTACGAACCTTTAATGGAAGTTTGGTACAAGGAAACAGTTAAAGCAGGTAAACCAATATGGAGTTCAGTAGCTAACTGGGATGGAGAAAATTTAGCAGGATATATATCTATTACAGCTAATCAACCTATTTACGATCGCCAAAATCAGCTTATTGGTGTCATAGGAATCGATTTACTATTAGCCAATATTAGTCATTTTTTACAACAATTAAAAATCAGTCCTACAGCCAGAACTTTTATTATCGAGCGTGATGGTTTACTAATTGCATCTTCTAGTACTGAAAAACCTTTTACCATAATTAATGGCGTAGCTAAAAGGCTAAGCGTCCTGAATAGCTCGGACTCTCAAATTCAAGCTACAGCTAAACATTTACATCAACAATTCGGTGATTTTCAAAAGATTACAGGCACACAAAAACTGAATTTTCAATTACAAGGAAAAGAGCAGTTCATTCGAGTCACTCCCTGGCAAGATAAATTTGGGCTGAATTGGCTAGTCGTGACTACCATCCCCGAATCAGATTTCATGGCACAAATTCATGCCAACAACCAGACAACCATCATTCTTTGTTTTATAGCGCTTGTAGTAGCAGTTTGGTTAGGATTAATTACTTCTCGTTGGATTACTCAACCAATCCTACGTTTGAGTAAAGCTTCAGTGGCGATCGCTCAAGGAAATTTGAACCAACAAGTAGAAGTTAAAAACATCGTTGAACTTAGAATATTGTCGCATTCTTTCAATGAGATGGCGCAGCAATTACAAGCATCCTTTGCTAATTTAGCTCAAACCAATCAAGAACTCGATCGCAAAAATCAAGAATTTATTAAAGTTAATGAAAAGTTAGATAAGGCGAACCAAGAATTAGAAATTACTAATGATGAACTCGAACTTCGAGTTGAGAAAAGAACAGTCGAATTACAACAAGCTAAAAACATAGCAGAATTAGCCAATCGTGCTAAAAGCGAATTTTTAGCAAACATGAGTCATGAATTAAGAACTCCTCTCAACGCCATTCTTGGTTTTTCCCAACTGATGAATCGCGAAGCCTCTTTAACAAAACAGCAACAGGAAAATTTGGGAATTATCAATCGCAGTGGCGAGCATTTACTCTCGCTAATTAATGACATACTAGACTTAGCTAAAATTGAGTCAGGAAAAATGACTCTTTATCCAACTGACTTCGATCTATATGCCTTATTAGACTTGATGGAAGAGATGTTGGCATTACGAGCAGAATCTAAGAATTTACAACTTACTATCGCTCGCAATAACAATTTACCTCGATATATTAAAACTGACGATAAAAAATTGCGGCAAGTTTTAATTAATCTATTGGGTAATGCTATTAAATTTACTGACAAAGGAAGCATAATCTTAAGAGCCTGGTTAGGAGAGCAAAAACAAATAATAGCTAACGAGCAACCAATAACTATTCATTTTGAAGTTGAAGATACTGGTACAGGTATTGCACCCGCAGAAATTGATAGTCTGTTTGAAGCATTTGTTCAAACGGAAACGGGTAAACAATCTCAACAGGGAACTGGATTAGGCTTACCTATTACCAAAAAGTTTATCGAACTGATGGGAGGAGAGATTACTGTTACTTCCGAGCTAGAAAAAGGTACGGTTTTTAAATTTGACATTCAAGTTTTAGCAAGCGAAGTTAATAAAGTTAGCGGACAGAAAATAATTCAAAGAGTTATTGAACTTCAACCAAATCAACAGGAGTATCGGATTTTAGTAGTAGACGATCGCTGGGAGAATCGCCAGCTTTTATTAAGATTATTAGAACCAATTGGTTTTCAAGTTAAAGAAGCAGCTAACGGACAAGAAGCAATAGAAATGTGGCAACAATGGCAACCACATTTGATTTGGATGGACATGCGAATGCCAGTCATGAATGGTTATGAGGCAACTCAACAGATTAAATCTCATTTGCAAGGACAAGCTACTGCAATTATTGCCCTCACAGCCAGTACTCTTGAAGAAGAAAAAGCAATAGTTCTTTCAGCTGGATGCGATGATTTTGTCCGCAAACCTTTTCATGAAGAAGTCATTTTTGACAAAATGGCTCAATTTTTAGGCGTGCGATATATTTATGAAGAGATTGACTCTACAAATATTTCTGTCGCTGTAAATATTATAAATTTGACGGCGGAAGCTTTAACAATTATGTCTAATGAATGGTTAGTCAAACTGTCGGAAGCAGCCGCTTTACTTGACGAGCAACAAATTGCTCAACTATTAACTCAGATACCCGAAGAAAATCAAGCTTTAGCTCAATCTATCCAAAAAGAAGTCGATGAATTTGATTTCGATCGCATTATGAACCTTGCTCAAACGGCTGCCAATTTATGAATGATATTCAGTTGAGTCAGACTTATGAACGTATTTTATTGGTAGATGATATACCTGATAATTTGCGAGTTTTATCTACATCTTTAATCGAACGAGGTTATCAAGTTCGTTGTGCTAAAAATGGTTTGATGGCGTTGAATGCTGCTAGTAAAGAACCACCTCAGCTGATTTTACTGGATATCAAAATGCCAGACATGGATGGCTATGAAGTTTGTCGAAACTTGAAAAATAATGACTCGACTCGCGATATACCAGTTATTTTTCTGAGCGCTTTAGACGATGTTTTTGATAAAGTAAAAGCTTTTACAGTTGGCGGTGCAGACTATATTACAAAACCCTTTCAAATCGAAGAGGTTTTAGTTCGCGTTCGGCATCAGTTAGATTTGCAAACAGCAAAGGCAGAGATTTATCAGTTAAATACTAAATTAGAACAAAAAGTCCAGCAAAGAACTGCACAACTCGAAACAGTTATTAACAAACTGAATCTAGAAATTAACGAACATAAACAAACACAAGAAAAACTCATCCATCATGCTTTGCACGATGCTTTGACGGGTTTACCAAATCGAACGTTGTTCATGGAGCATCTGCAAAAATCTCTTTACCGTATTACTAGAAATAACGATTATTTATTTGCCGTATTATTTATCGATCTCGACCGCTTTAAAATTATTAACGATAGCTGGGGACACGTTGTCGGCGATCGCCTTTTAATTGCGATTTCTCGTATTCTTCAAGAGTGCTGCCGTGAGTTAGATACTGTGGCACGTTTAAGTGGAGATGAGTTTACTATCTTATTAGAAAATCTACAACACTTTCAAGATGCGATCGCGATCGCCGAGCGACTGTTAGATAAACTCGCTGCTCCAATCGATTTAGATGAATATCAAGTATATATTGGTGCTAGCATTGGCATTGCTTTGGGTTCTGTAACTTACCAAACTAGCGATGAATTACTACGAGATGCCGATATTGCGATGTACCGTGCCAAGGCTTTAGGAAAAGGACGTTATGCAGTCTTCGATCGCGAGATGTACGCTCAAACGTTGCATCTTTCACAAATAGAAGTAGACTTGCGGTATGCTTTGGAACGTCAAGAATTTATCCTGCATTATCAACCAATTATTTCTCTAACAACTGGTAGACTGACGGGTTTTGAAGCCTTGTTACGCTGGCAGCATCCACAAAGAGGATTGATTTATCCAGGGGATTTTATGACAATTGCCGAAGAAACTGGCTTAATTGTCCCGCTGGGTGAATGGATTTTACAGGAAGCTTGCCAACAGTTGCATCTTTGGCAACAAAAGTTTTCCACTGCTGCATCTTTATATATCAGCGTCAATCTCTCTAGCAAGCAAATTAAACAGTTTAACTTTGTGGATAAGTTAGCTTGGATTTTGGCTGATACTGGTTTAAGTGGCAGAAATCTGAAATTAGAATTGACTGAAACTATGTTAATGGATCGAGGAGAAAAGACAATCGAACTTCTTTCCCAGATCAAAGAACAAAATATTCAACTCAGCATTGATGACTTTGGCACGGGATATTCCTCTTTAAGTTATTTACACCGTTTCCCGATAGATGCGCTGAAAATCGATCGCTCTTTTGTCAGTCCAATTGACGCAGAAGGCAAAAACTGTGAAATAGTCAAGACAATTATTACTCTAGCTCATGCTTTAGGAATTAAAGCGATCGCCGAAGGAGTAGAGACAGCCGCACAATTAGCTGTATTAAAAAAATTAGGATGTGAGGAAGCACAAGGATATTTCTTTGCCAAACCCGTCAACTCTCAACTAGCAGAAGCGATCGCCTCTAAAAATCCCCAATGGTAATTTACTATTAATTTAATAGATTTCTTATACCATTTTACTAAAACTATGCTATGGACGATCCCCCCAACCCCAATACTTCTCGGTTAAGCCTTAAGCAGAGTTGGGAATCGCAAAAATAAGTTGCGGTCGTTGGGTTTCCCGCTCGAGATGATGTCGCTTCTTGGCAGGAAACTTTGACCTGGGCTTTTTGACCACTCTCGGATTGACTCTGCCTTGAGGGGGTGGAATTTGAGCATCGAGAATCTCGCGCATCAACCAACTCCAAAAAGGGGAAGTTCATCAGGGGAGACCACTTGAAATTTAGCTACGGCTCGACGCAAAACGTGCAACGTGCCAGTAAAGCTCAAGCACAACGGTGAGATACCTTCTAGTTGTGCCGCTTGCACCATTAACGAACGCACTGCCCAATGCCCGAGCAATAACCCGTAAACCTCCTGCACCACCTCACGGGGCTTGAGCGAACGAATCGGCACCTTGCGTCCAAGTAAATGCGTTTTGACTTCATCTATCGTCGTTTCCACTTGCCACCGTTGATGATATTGCTCGGCTAACAACAGGGCAGGAAACTGTTGCCGGTCGAGCAAGCTGGTAATCAGTCGGTAACTTTGTTGCTGTTCAGGTTGTTGGGCATTGTCAATGGTGTACTCAATCACCCGCACTTGCATTCGGGTTGCTCCTTTTTTCTTTGATTTCCGGTCTGGATAAATCCAACTGAGATAGGAGCCATCCGAGAGCACTTGCTCGACTTCAAACTTGACATTGGCAGGCACTCGTCCCAAGTAATGTCCTCCCCGTGCCACGGTTGCTTGCACCATTGCAAACGAATGCAGTCCTCGGTCCCACATCAGCAGCATTCCTGTGCCAATCGCTCGCAGCAGTCGCAGTGCCCGTCGTCGTTCCCCCATGCGATACGGGCAGATAAGCGCATCAGTAATCAAATGCGTTCCTGCTTCAATTAACAGTACCAGTCGCACTTTGGGAAATGCCGCCTGATGACCAAAGCGAGTTCCGGGATAGCCAAACACCCGTGCATTGGCTTTGCTGTCTGGGATATCCAGCAATGTGCCATCCACTGCCATCAATCGCAACCCGCCTAGAAATGCCCCAGGTGTTTCTGCTGTGGCTAACGGTCGCACCACTTGCTCAAATAACTGCCGCATCACCTGGCATCCCAACTTGGCTCGTGCCTCACTGATTGAGGCACTGTTGGGCACTTTCCAATACTGCGCTAAGCGTGTCCATTGCACACTGAGCCCATCCACCAAGTTCTTGAGCACCTCTCGCATCGCTGCTTTCGACCAAAAGCTGAAGGCGATGACTAAGCACACGACCAAGTGAGCAGGCAGTTTCCGTTGTCGTTGACTTTGGCAATGACTCTTAGCGATTGTCTGATGAATTAACTCGATAGGAATGACAGTTTCAATCGCTTTGAACACTTGTCCTGCTCCAATCGTGGGACTAATCAGGGTGAATTCTCGTAGTTGCATCGGGCAGGGAATGAAAAGGTTATTACATCCTGTAATTTACCAGTTTTGTCCTTAACCGAGAAGTATTGCCCCCAACCCCCCTTATCAAGGGGGGCTAGGGGGGATCTCTTTTGTCGTAGTCAAAGAGTAAATTGGTATTACAAAAATACTGAAGATATGCAATTCAACACAGATGGATGTTGGGTGTTGCAAGAAACATTAGGAATGAAAATCTTTTTTCCTGACTCCAGTACGGGCGCATAGCCGTGCGCCCCTACGAATTCCGATTTCCTTATAACTCTGATTTGTTTGTAGGTACAGGTATGGACTTTGCTGATTCTAAAGTTTGTCTAGATTCGGATGAATGTGACTCTTGCGTTGTACTTTTCTGAAACAATAGTTCTAATTTCTCTCGCTGATTCACCAGGTAAATACTAACTAAGGTGAGAGAAACGCCCGTCCACTGGATGGGGCTGAGAACTTCGGAGAGAATTAAGTTGCCAAATAAGAGGGCAAATACAGGTGTGAGAAAGGTGAGGGCGCTGAGACTGGTAAGATTACCGCTAGAAGCGAAGTAGAAAAATAGTCCATAGGCGATCGCACTACCAAAAATCGTGGCATAACTTAGCGATATCCACCCAGATAAACTAATATCTGCCCATTGCCCAGCCTCTAACCCCGCAGAAAGAGCAAATAAGGGAATTCCACCGATAATCATATGCCATCCCGTTGCTGAGACTGGATCGGCGTGACGACAAACATAACGAATAGCTACCGTACCGACAGCCATTGATAGGGCTGCAAGTAACATCAACCATTCGCCGCTGGCGAATAAGGATTGTAGGGGCGGATTCACCTGAAATATTTGTTGCAACACTGACATATCTGGTAAACCCGCCCCTACAGGGGTAATACCAGAAAATAGGTTGAGAATTAAATTATCTGGTAAGCCAATTAAACTAATCCCCAGTACGCCAAACATCAATCCCAGCCATCCCCATAAACCGATTCGTTCGCCAAATAGCCAACTCGACATTAAAGCCACGGCTAGAGGCTGGGAGTCAATCATCACCGATCCTAAACCCGCCCCAGTTCTGACTAAACCTTCAGCCAAGAAGCCTTGAAATAAAGATCCATCAATTAAGGCAAATAGACTTATCCACAACCACGCCGCCCATCCTTTAGGCTGAGGTCTACCCATCGCCATTGCTGCACCTAATACTAATATGCCAGCAGGCAACAGCCTTACTCCTGCCATAAATAAAGGTGTTGTATGGGGAATAACGCCTTTCATCGCTACCATTGCTGTTCCCCAGAGAAAAAAGGGTGCGATTAGTAGCACGGAGGCAAAGGGCAATCTTGATTCAGTCAGTTTCAGATGCATGGGATGGCTGACGGCTGGGATGAGATGACATTTCTCCGATCTTAATCGATTATGTATTTTTGTGAAGCGATCGCCCTGCACTGTAACAGAAATCTACAGAGAAAAAATGTTCTATGCTTAAAGTCTAAATTGAGTTACGTCTGGTATATAACTGTACATGCTACGGCTGTTTAAAACCCCTTTTCGCAAACAAATTGCACGGCTAGAAATTACTGGGGCGATCGCGAGTGCGACGCGCAAAAGAGTTCTAGAAGCCCTCAAAACTGTAGAAGAAAGACGCTTTCCCGCCTTACTACTCCGCATTGATAGCCCTGGCGGTACGGTAGGAGATTCTCAGGAAATCTATAGTGCTTTAAAACGACTGCGAGAAAAAATCAAAATTGTTGCCAGTTTTGGTAATATCTCTGCTTCTGGCGGTGTCTATATTGGTATGGGAGCCAGTCATATTGTGGCAAACCCAGGTACGATTACGGGTAGTATTGGGGTAATTCTGCGGGGTAACAACCTAGAACGCTTGCTAGATAAGATTGGTGTTTCGTTCAAAACGATCAAATCCGGTCCTTATAAAGATATTTTGGCTTTCGATCGCGAATTGACAGAACCAGAACAACATATTTTGCAAGAATTGATCGATACCAGCTATCGGCAATTCGTTCAATCTGTGGCTGAAGGGCGAAATCTGACAGAGGAAGCTGTGAGAAGCTTTGCAGACGGACGCATTTTCACCGGACAGCAAGCTTTAGAGTTAGGCGTTGTGGATCGGTTGGGAACTGAAGAAGATGCCCGTCGTTGGGCAGCAGAGTTAGTCGGACTCGATCCTGAAAAAACCAAGTGTTTCACTCTAGAAGAACGCAAGCCCCCATTGCAGCGATTACTTTCTAGGGAGTCTACGGTAGCATCTGGTTTATTAACTGGGGTAGATTGGTTAGAGTTTGAGCTATCTACGAGTGGCTTACCTTTGTGGCTGTATCGTCCGTAATTAAGATAATTTTGGCTGATTCTAGTTAACAGTTGACAGTTGACAGTTATCAGTTAACCGTCAACCGTCAACCAAAAACGTTTTAAGAAGTCAACACAAAAAACTATTCAGTTAATTTAAATTAAGGGAGGAATTGAGCGTGGAGTGGCGATTAAAAGCAATTCGTGGGGCAACAACCGTTACAGAAAATACGGTGCAGGCAATTGACGAAGCCGTGACAGAAATGTTAAATGAGCTGGAAATGAAGAATCAGCTAGATCCGACTCAAATTGTGAGCGTCACTTTTACTGTCACTCGCGATCTCGATGCCATTTTTCCCGCTGCGATCGCCCGCAAGCGCCCTTTCTGGGATTGTGTAGCCATGCTTGACGTACAGCAGATGCATGTAGAAGGTAGTTTAGAACGTTGCATCCGCTGCTTAATCCACGCAAATCTTCCTGCTAACCAAGTCCAGGTTTGGCATCCTTATTTACGCAAAGCAAAGAATTTACGTCCCGATTGGAGTTCTCCCCAACGACTCGTACAACCAGAATCAGTCCAACCTCATTTAAGGTGATAGTAACTCGTTCCACATTTAATTAGCAAATAGGCAGCATTCAAAAGCCTTACTAGAAATATATTTTCCCTTTTTGACTTTCGACTTTTAACTTTTGACTTGCTTAACTTTCAACTGCAAAACTTTTCCACGCAACGCACGAAAATTTCTACTCCCATTCCTAAAGCAGTTTCATCAAAATCAAATCGAGGATGGTGGTGAGGATAAGCTAAGTTTCTGCTGAGATTAGCAGCACCTAAAAAGAAGTAACACCCTGGAACTTCTTGTAGGAAAAATGACATATCTTCACCACCCATTGTCTGACATTCCGGCACGATTCCAAGGGGCGTTTCTACAACTTTTTCAGCTTGCGATCGCACTAAATCTGCTATTTCTAAATTATTGATTACGGGTGGATACAATTGCCAGTAATCTAACTCATATGTCGCACCTTGACTTTGGCAAACACCTGCAACAACTTGTTCAAATCGTTGACCGAAATAGCCATCGTATTTAGGATTAAAATAACGAATTGTGCCACTTAAGTGAGCTGAATCTGCAATGACGTTATGGGCAGAACCAGCGTGAAATTCTCCTACCGTGACCACAGCAGAATCAATTGGATCGACATTTCGCGCCACAATTGTTTGTAATGCATTCACAACTTGACTGGCGACGACAATAGCATCTACTGTTTGATGCGGCATTGCACCGTGTCCGCCTTTGCCTTTAATTTTGAGATCGAATAGTTCTACCGCAGCCATTAGCGCGTCGCTACGCACTCCAACCGTACCCAAAGGTAAGTTATTCCACAGATGCAAACCGATAATTGCATCCACATTGGGATTTTTCAAAACTCCCGCTTCAATCATTGGCTTTGCGCCGCCTGGTCCTTCTTCTGCTGGTTGAAAGATAATTTTTACAGTACCCGCAAAATCTTCGCGGTGCTGGGAAAGATAGTATGCTGTTCCTAATGCGATCGCGGTATGTCCGTCATGTCCGCAAGCGTGCATCACACCATCATGTTGCGACTTGTAAGGCACGTCATTTTGTTCTTGGATGGGTAACGCATCCATATCGGCACGAATGGCTAGGACGGGATGATTTGTAGGGGCGCACAGCTGTGCGCCCCTACTTAAGGTTTTTTTGCCATTGATGGTGGCGACAATGCCAGTTATGGCTATCCCTGTTTGATGTTCTATGCCCCATTCTTGCAACTTTTGCGTAATAAATTCAGATGTAATACGTTCCTTAAATCCCAGTTCTGGACGTTGATGCAACCGCCGCCGCCATTCTACCAATTGTGCTTGCAATGCTTGGATATCTGGACGAATGCGGGAGCGATCGACTGTGAGAGGATTTAAGGAAGTAGAAACCATGCTAAGTCAGTAATATTTCGGGGCGGAATTGAGGATATGCCTATACTCAGTTTAAGGTGCTGCGAGGAAAACTGCATCCGATGGTTAAGTAGTGCGATCGCTCTTTGATTTAATGCAGAGAAGAGAGATTCGGGGTCATCAAACTAGATATTAAGCTGGAATTACAGTTAAGCGCGATCGAGCTGCGATCGCAAACGTTGACGAAATTCTTTTGCAGCTGCTAAGGGATTGGAATTACTCAAGCATTCAGCCAGTAGATTAATATCTAAATTTGGTAGTATTTCACTTCGCTCTATTTTTCCATATCCAAAAGTCTGCATCGACTGAGAAGGCGTTTCTTCCCATAAATAGTAAGGAGAAAAACTCTCATTTTCCCAAAACCAAACTTCTCGCACGCCCAATCGCTGATAAAGTTCTAATCGATTAATTCCACCACGGGTTACTACTACTTCAATAGCTAAATCTGGAAAATCTTTTTCAGTACCAATACAATAGCTTTCGTCTGGTTCCCCTCCTGCTTGATTATCTTCCTTGCGGAAAGTTGTAGAACCTGTAGGAAAGTACTCTGTATCTGTTTCTAAAAAGAATAGTTCTAATAATCCACCAATGCGAGTTTTTCCCCTTTCATGGCGACGACTTGGCGACACAATTTCCAATACTCCATCTAAATAAGCAACCCGATAGCCAGAATTATCTCCCAAATCAGCTATCAAGGCTTCGTATTGCTGCCAACTCACACCTGTAACAATCCGCTTCTCTTCAGGATCGTCAGCTTGCAAGCGTTGAGTTAAATCGTTGAGTAACACCATAGTCGAAAGTCAAAAGTCAAAAGTCAAAATAATACGTTATAAACTATTTTCTATAGCCCCCCTTAAAAAGGGGGGCTGGGGGGATCTTTCTGTCGTAGTTAAACAGTTAATTGGTATTAATAGACGTACCATAAAAACCAATTTTCAACTGGGTTTATCTTAATATATTTTGGTTTGCAAGCTCGGAGGTCTTGGAGATCCTCTAACTGAGTTAAAAAGGGGGCTAAGATACGAGATTAAAAAGGGGCTAAAATAATTTCCTCTTTAATTCCAATCCTAACCTGAAACAGGCTGCGGTTCCCCCACTGCCTCCACAGCTTCAGTAGCGCGATCGCGCACGTATTCGATTGCCCATAAAATAGCTTCAGGAGTCGCAGGAGAAGCCAAAGGAACGTAATCTGTCTCGCCAAATGCTGCAACTGCGGCGCGAATTGCTTCCCGTACCGAAAGCGCCAACATCAACGGGGGTTCGCCTACAGCTTTACTACCATAAATTACCCCATCTTGAGCCGCCCGTTCTAATAAATGTAAATTGAAATTTTCTGGTATTTCACCAATTGTCGGAATTTTATAAGTACTGGGGGCATAAGTGCGGATGCGTCCTTTCTCATCCCACACCAACTCTTCCATCGTCAACCAACCCATTCCCTGTACGAAACCGCCTTCAATCTGCCCGCGATCGACTAAGGGATTCAAAGATTCTCCCACATCATGCACGATGTCAACTTGTCGTAACTTAAAGTTACCTGTAAAGCCATCCACCTCAACTTCACTTACAGCAGCGCCGTAAGCAAAATAGTAAAACGGTCTGCCTTTACCCGTCGCATCATCCCAATAAATATTAGGAGTGCGATAATATCCTGTAGCTGAGAGGCTAATGCGATCGCCATACGCTTGTTTCGTCACTTCTTCAAAATGGACTCTTGCTGAAGGGTAAGTCCGACAGTAAATCCAATCGTCGGCAAATACCATTTCTTCCGGTGTATCCAATTTCAGCAACCCAGCCGCCACCACAGCCAAGCGAGATTTCAGCGTTTCGCAAGCATCTTTCACTGCTTGTCCGTTTAAGTCTGCACCGCTAGAAGCAGCCGTGGCAGAAGTATTCGGTACTTTTTCCGTACTCGTAGGCATGATCCGCAAGCGTTCGATCTTTACCCCTAGCGTTTGGGCGGCGACTTGCAACATTTTAGTATGCAACCCCTGCCCCATTTCCGTGCCACCGTGGTTTAATTGAATGCTGCCGTCGGTGTAGATTAAAACTAACGCGCCTGCTTGGTTGTATTGGGTTTTATTGAAGGAAATCCCGAATTTTACGGGAGTAATTGCCAAACCGCGTTTTTTATAAGTACTAGCTTGGTTGTACTGCGCGATCGCCTCTCTACGGGCAGTAAAATTAGAGCTATCTTTTACTTGCTGCCAAACTTTTGTAATCCGGTTATCAAAAATTTCTTGGTCGTAATGAGTAGTATTCGTTTCTCCTTCCCCGTGGTAGAAATTGCGTTCTCTCACCACTTCTGGGGGTAAACCTAAATGCCGCGCTACTCGATCCACAATATCTTCAATGACTACCATGCCTTGGGGACCGCCAAAGCCTCGAAATGCTGTATTAGAAACTTTATTAGTTTTGGCAATTTGTCCTTTTACTGCTAAATGGGGAATGTAATAAGCATTATCTACGTGTAACATTGCCCGCAAAAGTACGGGAGAAGATAAATCCAAACTCCAGCCACCATCGGCGTATAAATCTACATCTAAAGCAACGATTTTTCCCTCATTGGTAAAACCAACTTTATATTGTCCTAAAAAGCCGTGACGCTTACCCGTCAAAATCATATCGTGGTGACGTTTTAATTTTACCCGCACCGGACGACCTGTTTTACACGCTGCGATCGCGGCTACACCTGCGAATGGATTTGCCTGCGATTCTTTCCCACCAAATCCGCCACCCATTCTGATACAAGTGACGACAACTTGATTTTTAGTAATCCCTAACACGCGGGAAACGACAATTTGAGTTTCTGTGGGATGCTGGGTAGAAGCATAAACTTGATAATTACCTTCCCCATCTGGTATTACCCAACTCGCATGGGTTTCGAGGTAGAAATGATCTTGTCCGTTCATTGCCATTTCGCCTTCAAGATAGCAGTCTACCTGTTGTAAAGCCGCAGTCGGATCGCCTCGTTTAATCGCTTTCGGTTTAAGATGAAAGCTATCTGCTGCGATCGCGTCTTTTATCGTCAAGATTGGTTCTAGTGGTTCGTATTCAACGACAACTTTTTCTGCACCCAGTCTTGCAGCTTCATCGGTTTCTCCTGCTACCCAAACTACTGCTTGTCCGTAGTAACTAATTTCCTCGTCGGGAAGTAGGATTTCATCGTAGACAATCGTTCCAGTATCGTTGACTCCTGGTACGTCGGCGGCGGTGATAACAGTAACAACTCCATCAATTTCATATGCGCCAGCAGGATCGATTTTGGTAATTCGCGCCTTCGCGTGGGGAGAGAGTACGGGGTAGAGGGAAAGCATCCCTGCTGGTAAGCGTTGGTCATCAGTATAAATTGCTTTGCCGCTGACGTGTCCAACTGCGCTTTCGTGGCTTCTTTTTTCCCCTACTGTGTTCATGCGTTTACCCCTGACGAATGATAAGATTTCGATCGCGCAAAGACGCAAAGGCGCAAAGATAAGAAGGTCAAAAGCTAAAAGTTAAAAGTCAAAATTACAACAACTGTCAACCGTCTTCACGCAGTGTAGCGTAGCGTTTACTGTCAACCACCCATTTCCACAAAAAATTTCTCAAACAAATTTGCAACTAGCATCTTGCGATACTCGGCGCTACCGCGTAAATCGGTAAGTGGTGTAAAGGCTTGTTTCAATTCTGGTTTCGCTTGTTTTACTGTCTCAGCATTCCAAGGTTTGCCAAGTAGCATTGATTCTACTGCTATTGCCCTAGCTGGTGTTGCGGCAACTCCGCCGTATGCGAGTCTGGCGTGTTGGATTTGGTTGCGATCGCCCAAGTCGATTGTAAATGCAGCTGCGACAATACTAATATCATCCGTACCGCGTTTCCCAACTTTATAAGATTGACTCAAACGGCGCACGCCTGTTGTAGTTTTGGGAATTTGGATGGAGACAATCACTTCCCCAGGCTGCAAGTCTGTTTTTCTATATCCTTTGAAAAAATCTGCGATGGGAAGAGTTCTTTCACCTCCACTCCCAGCTATACGTAATTGGGCATCTAAGGCTAGTAATACTGGAGGCAAGTCGCCAATTGGTGAAGCTGTACCGATATTACCTCCTAATGTGGCTCGGTTTCTAATTTGACGCGCCGCAAACCAGTACAGCATCTCATCCATTGCCGGAAAGACACCGCGTAGGTTGTCTTCAATATGGCTTAGTGGTACTGCTGCCCCAATTTCTACTAATTCTGGTGTATTTGTCAGTATTTTCAATTCTGCTACTGCTTCTAAGGAAATCAGCACCAGAAAGTCTTTGCTATGGTGGCTCATTTCCAGTCCTAAATCTGTTGCGCCTGCAACTAAGCTAGCGTCGGGGTGCTGTTGCAGTAATTCTAAAACTGTCTGTAACTGCGTCGGGCGATAAAACTTTTGGTCGGCGCAAGTGTAGCTAATTTGACTAAATTCAGTAGTTGCTTGTGCTATCTTCTGGCTGAAACAATCTCTGGGCGGCTGCATCTGCATCACTTGTTGAGCAGCACGGCGAATTGGTAAATATCCCGTACAACGGCACAAGTTCCCCTCTATCGCTAGATCGTCAACTTGGCGATCGTAGTAGGCAGCAAACATGCTCATGATAAAGCCAGGGGTACAGTAGCCACACTGAGAACCACCCGTCTCTACCATTGCGGCTTGGACTGGATGTAACTGTCCGTTGGCAACCCCTTCTACAGTAACAATTTCTCTTCCCGCTACCGCACCCAAGGGGATAAGACAGCTATTGACTGCTTGATAGTGGGGTTTTCCATCCGCGCCTTCGCCTACAATGGCAATAGTACAAGCTCCACAGTCGCCATCGCCACAGCCTTCTTTCGTGCCGATGCGTCCGCTTTGCCGCAAGTACTCTAACAGCGTTATCGTCGGTGAGACATCTTTCAGGCGAACTGTTTCGCCATTGATGGTTAAAATTAAGCGTTCTGATGATAATTGCTGCACTTTCTAAATCCAATAGTTAAAAAGTGACTTCGCGATCGATCTTATACGAGTCAGCCACTGGGCTGCATAAAAGTGCTTGACCAATGCGATCGCGCTACCTAATTAAATTTATTTAAGTATACTGTATACAATAAAACCAAAAGAATAAAAGTATTCTGAAATACTTAAATGGGTTGATTATGGCGATCGCGACCTCTAGTACTTTGCTAAGAAGCTCTTAATCCTACTTCACTATTGTTAAAAATTTTTAGAAATCGCCGCAGCGATCCCAATTTGCAGTAAATTCGTTTTTGGTTGTAGTCTTATATTCATAAGGAATCTAGCAATATGTTTTCAGCATCGTTTTTACCATCAATCCTAGTTCCGCTGACTGTTCTGGTCTTTCCTTCCGTAGCAATGGCTTTATTGTTTCTCTACATCGAGCGTGAAGATCCTTCAGGAATCTAGAGAATTCGGAATGCCGAATTAACTCTGTTAACTACGCACTGTTTCTGAATCCCTAACAAAAAAACCGCTTACCTAGACTAGGTAGGCGGTTTTTTTGCACAATTGTCGATAACGGTATGCGCGATCGCGAAGAACTTCAGCTAGCTAGTACAGCACTGCGAAAATAAAGCGATCGCTTAAAATCAGCCAAAAGCCTCTCAAATCAACTTTTTGACCTTTGACTTTTGAGTTTTAACTTTTGCAAGTTCTTACAACGAGGAACCTAAATGAGTATAAGAACCGTAAAAGAATGTTCCAACAACAACAATCACGCCCAAACCAGCAATAGTTGCTACAACCCAAAGGGGTATTCTTCCACTTCCAGACACAGCTTTTTCTCCTGCCTAAATTACACAGTTAGATAAATTAAAGACAACAGCCTTGAATCTAGTTAGTTGAAGAAATAACTAGAAAACAAAATGCCCAGCACGAATATTAGCAACAAACCCAAGTATAGGGAAGTCCGGTTTAACTCTACGGGCTGGTTATTAGGGTTTTTCGATCTTTCTAATGGCATAAACTTCTCCTAGCGCTGAATGAACTGCATAGAAGCGATCGCACCTAAGAAAAACACTGTTGGTACAGCTAAGGTGTGAACTGCTAGCCAGCGGACGGTAAAAATTGGATATTGAATTGGTTGATTGATTTGATTGGTGTTCATTTCAAATTACTTTCCTATAAAGTCTTCGATCTGTTTTCTGCTCTCAAAGCGATCGCTCACGATTGGCAACTCTTGCCGTTCTTGAGGATAATATTCGTTTGGTCGGGGTGTCCCAAATACATCATAGGCAAGACCAGTACTAACGAATAACCAGCCAGCGATAAACAAAGCTGGAATAGTAATACTGTGAATCACCCAGTAACGCACGCTGGTAATAATATCCGAAAACGGACGCTCACCTGTCGTTCCTGACATTTACCTTCCTCCATTAAGAACCATTACTTTCTTACTCATTATCATACGAAACCTTGACCAGTAGTTAGCGATTAGTCGGGAGTAAAGAATGGGTGTGAACATTTGATAATTGGTTGACAGTAGACAGTTATCAGTAGCTAGTGGCTAGTGGCTAGAGTTTCTCCCTTGTCTCCCTTGTCTCCCCCCTCTCCCTTGTCTCTTTCTTCCCGACTCCCCACATTCATTAAGCCGATTGTGCCTGACCTTGATAACGCAGCAAAATTCCGCGCTGACCGATAATAAATCCTTTTTCTGGAGAGAGAAAGACGATCTTGTAAAGATTTGAGGGGACTGATTCTACGCCTCGGTCTTTTTGCCAAGTTTTCCCGCCATCTGGACTGTAAAGTAGATTGCCGCTACCACCAGTCACCCAAATTTCCTCAGGTGTCCGGTAAGCCAAATCTAACAATCCCCAACTAGTAGATAACTCTGGATTTTGTACTTCTTCCCATTCTTCTGTATTATCTGCCTTAGTAAATTGCACCTGACCGCCTCGTGCCAGCATCCATATGCGTCCATCTTTACCAAAACCCATATTTTGCAGGCGACGGGAACTATTCCGGTTATGACCTTGCCATGCCGTTTGACCTGGTTCCCAAGTGGAATAGAAATTCCCCTTAGCAGAAACAGCAATGTACTTACCATCTTCAGAACGCGCCACGTTTCGCAGCACGCCTACGGCTTCCTGTACCATTGCTTTCCAGTTTTTACCACCGTCAGTAGTGCGGTAAATTGCGCCTACATCTGTAGTCATCTCCGCTGACTGTTGCCCCAGCGCCACGATTGTATTTGGGTTGCCTGGTAGCTTTTCACTTAAGAGAATCCGCGACCAAGTTTCGCCACCATCATTTGTATGTAGCAGTAAAGATGGTTCGCCAACAATCCATCCTTCTTGACCGGAAAAACTTACGGAAGACAGAATAAAGTTTTTGTCGCCTAAATCCAAACTCTTCTGCTGCCAGGTTTTGCCACCATCTTTAGTTTCAAATAAAGCAGATTTATTCCCCACTAACCAGCCATGTTGGGTGTCTTCCGTAAAGCCAACATCTTGTAAGTTAACATCCGTTGGTAAAGTAACTACCTCCCAAGGATTGTAACTAGTAGAGGGAACGCTACTACAGCCGACGCACAGCAAGACGACTGCTACGAGGACAACAATCTTTTGCCAAAATTTTAACGGTGAAAACATGCTGATTTTACGTGCTCTACTTAAACAAATTGAATGTATTGTAAGAATATTTCAGTATGCCGATAGGTTGAATGAAAGCCTATTTTGTTGCCGCATACAGATAGATGGTTGGGCGATCGCCCGCTGTACTAAGCTTGCTTGACAGCAGTTTCACTGTAACCCATATAGGCTGAGAAAAAACAAGACGGCTAGCGCTAATGCACCGAAAATCAAAATGTTCTTCTGACCTGGAGTGAGCTGATTTACGCCAAGCCCGTAGCCGAGATTTTCCTTAAAGCCAGAGGCTTGTCCCACTGGACCAATATTGGCAAATGCGTTTTTACGCGCTCCACAAACAGGACATCGCCAAGTAGAAGATAGTTCTGCAAATGGTATGCCAGGGGCAATATCGTGCTTATCATCGCCGCGATCGGGTTCGTACACATAGCCGCAAGCCCGACATTCATAGCGGTCTAGCGCTTGGGTATCAATAGCTGGTTCGCTCATAGTAAGGCAAATGAGAAAGTAGAGGCGCAAAACTTAAAATCATGTTAAAAATTATGACGCGAAATGACTTCTTCTACAAGGGGTGAGGAGTGAGGAGTGAGGGAAAGAGGACGATGGGGAGAAGAGAGCAGAGCTGAGGAAGCAGAGGGGCAGAGGAGTAGAGGAGAGGATCCAAAATTCAAAATTCTCCACACCCCACACCCGCATCAACACGCACCACGCACCACTCTCCTATCCCTCACTCCTCGCTCCTCACTCATGCATAGATTTTTTCAATCAGAAGCAGAACTGAATCGAATGATGTCAAGGGTTAGGTTTTGCTAGTGCGTGAAACCCAAATATATATAATATGTAAAGACAGATAACAAAACTATTGACTCTAGCAACGGTAATTATCCATCGTGTTTGTTCTTAGCGGCTACGAGTATTTACTAGGCTTCCTCTTAATCTGTAGTTTAGTTCCAGCGCTTGCCCTTTCTGCATCTAAGCTCCTTCGACCGAGCGGACGCAGCCCAGAACGCCGGACGACATACGAATCAGGCATGGAACCCATCGGCGGAGCCTGGATTCAGTTCAATATCCGCTACTATATGTTTGCGCTGGTCTTCGTGGTCTTTGATGTAGAGACAGTATTTCTCTATCCTTGGGCAGTTGCATTCCACAGCCTCGGTCTTTTGGCTTTTATTGAAGCCCTCATTTTCATTGCAATCTTAGTTGTTGCCCTTGTATATGCATGGCGTAAAGGAGCTTTGGAATGGTCTTAAATATCGATCCAGCCGGACAAAAAGAACGTATCATTAACCCAATCGAGCGCCCCTCAGTTACTCAAGAACTATCTGAGAACGTCATTCTCACTACAGTTGACGATCTCTATAACTGGTCTAGACTCTCTAGTTTGTGGCCCCTGTTGTTCGGTACGGCTTGTTGCTTTATCGAATTTGCGGCTTTGATTGGCTCGCGGTTTGACTTCGATCGCTTCGGACTCATCCCCCGTTCTAGCCCCCGTCAGGCTGACTTAATCATCACCGCTGGCACGATCACGATGAAGATGGCTCCACAACTGGTGCGGCTTTACGAGCAAATGCCAAACCCCAAGTATGTAATTGCTATGGGAGCTTGTACCATCACTGGTGGAATGTTTAGCGTAGATTCGCCAACAGCCGTGCGGGGTGTCGATAAATTGATTCCCGTCGATGTTTACTTACCTGGTTGTCCTCCCCGTCCCGAAGCCATCATCGATGCCATCATTAAGTTACGCAAGAAAATTGCGAACGAGTCGATGCAAGAGCGGACTCCGATTAAACAAACGCACCGCTATTACAGTACGACTCACAGCATGAAGGTTGTACCACCTATCAGCGATGGTAAATATCTACAGGTTGCTACACGGCAAGCGCCACCGAAGGAGCTGACAGAGGCAATTGGTATGCCCATACCACCAGCCCTACAATCAGCTGCCAAAAAAGAGGAGGTGAACCGTGGCTGAAAAAGAAATCAAAGAAGAGACTAAACCCGTACCTGCTGAAGAAACAAAAATTGTCGAAGCGGGAAAGACTTCTAAGTGGCTGAAGGAAAATGGCTTCGATCATGAAGTTATGGAGCCAGACCACTTAGGAGTGGAGATTATCAAAGTCGATCGCAATTTCCTCTTGCCGATCGCCACAGCGCTCTATGCTTACGGTTTTAACTATCTTCAGTGTCAGTGCGGCTACGATGCAGGTCCAGGGCAAGATTTAGTCAGCATGTATCATTTAATCAAACTAAGCGATAATGCTGACAGACCAGAGGAAGTGCGGATTAAAGTTTTTCTGCCTAGAGAAGACCCCCGCGTACCTTCGGTTTACTGGATTTGGAAAGCAGTAGACTGGCAAGAACGAGAATCCTACGATATGTTTGGCATTGTCTATGAAGGACATCCAAATTTGAAACGGCTGCTCATGCCTGAAGATTGGGTTGGTTTTCCCTTACGTAAAGATTACGTTTCCCCCGACTTCTACGAATTGCAGGATGCTTTTTAACAGTGACCAGTGAGCAGTGACCAGAATAAACACCGATCGCTGATTTAGTTTTTGTAGAGACGTTACGTGTAACGTCTCTACAAATTTTTGACATAAATTCGATCGCAGCGTGCTGTTTCTACCCCTGTTGCAGGTTGATAGCCGCTGCTTTCGTATAGTTGAATGGCTTCTACAAGAACGCTAGCAGTTTCAATCCATATTTGCTGAAATCCCTTCGCTGCGATCGCTTTTTCTAATTCTTGTAATAAAAATTTCCCCAAACCCAACCTTCTCGCTGGGGGTAATAAATACATTTTTCTAATTTCTACAGCTTTCTCACCACGACGAAAGGGATAGTAGCCAGCCGTTCCCACTATTTGACTTTGGAATTCAACTACCCAAAACTCCCCACTAGTGGCTAAATAATAATTTTCGATCTCCAATACATCTCGGTCAGCACCTACAGGTTCCCACCCTAAACCATATTCTGCCAACACAGCACCAATAACCGCCGCCGCCAAATCGCGATCGCTCGTTTGCCAGTCTCGAATCAGAAAATCTTTATAAATAGCTTGCATGAATGGTAATGGGTAATGGGTAATGGGTAATAAGCGATTTACAACTACCAATTACTAATTACCAATTACCTAAATACTAACTATGTATCCTCGGTTGAGGATGTAAAGTTGATAATAACTGACTTTCCACTACAGCTAATTCTTCTAGCCTTTGGGTGAACACAGCGCGATCGAAATAAGTATCTGCCAAAATCCAATACGTCCCAAAATGTCTAGCCTCCGAAGCCATCAAACCGCGATAAAATTTAGCTAGCTCTGGTTCTGGGCAATGGGTGGCTAAAAGCCCTAACCGTTCGTGACTGCGAGCTTCAATCAAACCAGAGACGAGCAAAGAATCCAACATCCGT
The DNA here is from genome assembly GCF_000817735.3 of Scytonema millei VB511283. Classification (NCBI taxonomy): domain Bacteria; kingdom Bacillati; phylum Cyanobacteriota; class Cyanophyceae; order Nostocales; family Scytonemataceae; genus Scytonema; species Scytonema millei. The sequence continues at coordinate 574,207 of NZ_JTJC03000002.1, forward strand.
TCTGGCTCTTTGACACGGATTTGCGCTTTTAAACCCGCGCCGTAAGGAGGTGGTGCTAAAGGTGCTAGAGGAATTCCTCGTCGTTCTAACCATTGGTTCACCTGCTCGAAGTGTTCCAATTCTTCCCTCGCGATCGCCGTTAGCGATCGGACTAATTTTTGGCTCGAAGGGTAACGAAATATTAAATTTAGAGCTACCCCAGCTGCTTTGCGCTCGCATTGGGAATGATCCAATAAGATGGTATCCAAGTTAGCGATCGCTTGTCGTACCCAATCCTCAGTGGTCGGAACGACTAGAGCGTTAATTTTGGCGACTGTTAAATCGGCTACATTCATACTTACTCAATTTCACTAGAGCTGATTTTTTTGGCTTAAGCCATAATTAAAATGAAAGATTAATATCTTCCAAACATTCTTCACCCATTCTTTAACCAATATCTCCTTGAGTACAGATAGGCTGGAATCAACAAGCGGTATTATTGTTAACCCAAAACTTCTATGAGCGCAGCGCACCAACGTCGCATTATTATCGGTGATGTGCACGGTCACTATGACGGACTGATGATTTTGCTTGAGGCGATCGCCCCTGGCGCAGCCGATGAAGTTTATTTCTTGGGAGACTTAATCGATCGCGGACCGCAAAGCGCACAAGTTGTTGATTTTGTCAAGCAAAGTCCTTACTATTGCTTGCTTGGCAATCACGAACAAATGCTGTTAGATGTGTTGACTAAACGCGCATCCAATCAAATTCGCCAAGCTTGGCTTTACAGTGGTGGATATGAGACTTTAAGCAGTTACAAAACAGCCACTATTCCTCGCGATCATATCGAATGGCTGCAAACCTTGCCTACTCATCTTGACTTAGGCGATATTTGGTTAGCTCATGCTGGACTCGATCCTAGACTTCCCTTGGCAGAGCAGTCAGTCGAGCAATTTTGTTGGGTGCGACAGGAATTCCACAGCATGAAACAGCCTTTCTTTGCAGACAAACTCATTATCGTCGGTCATACAATCACGTTTACCCTACCAGGAGTACGCCCTGGAGAACTCGCCCAAGGACAAGGCTGGTTGGATATCGATACTGGTGCTTATCACCCCAGAAGCGGTTGGCTCACAGCAGTTGATATCAACAATCAGATTGTCTATCAAGTCGATGTTTACGATAAGCTAGTTCGGACATTGCCCCTGTCGGAAGCAGCAATCCATATCAATCCCGCTCAGGTGTTAGCAAGATTGTAGAGACACTCTACCGAACGTCTCTACAAATAAAAATTAACGTAATAGCGGGCGAATTCTAGCTCTGTAAGCAGCGCTATCTAACCCATCGCCCTCATCTGCGGCTGGAGAATCGATCGCTTCTCTGAGTCTGGCAATACGGCTCTGAGTGGCTGGATGGGTACTCAAAACAGTAGGTGTGGAACCACCTTTCTTCAATAATTTCTCCATAAAAGAAACCATTGCTTCTCGATTGTAGCCAGCTCGTCCTAACATCTCTAACCCTGTGGTGTCCGCTTCATACTCATCTTTACGACTATTAGGACGGCGCAAAGCCAGATCGACACCGATCGCCACAGCTCGGTTACGGTTTAAGCCAGCCGCAGTTGCCAATCCTCCCGCGATCGCAGTGCTACGCATTTGCTTAATCAAGTGACGATTAGTGATGTGACCGATTTCGTGACCTAGTACGCTGGCTAATTCTGCCTCGTTATTGGCAGTACGCAGCAATTCAGTGGTGACGTAGACAAAACCCCCAGCCGTAGCAAAGGCATTGACGCTGTTATTATCTACAACTTGAAACTGATAAGGAAGATTGGGGCGATCGCTCTCGGCGGCTACCCGTTCTCCTACCCGTTCTACATAGCGATTGACGCTTGTGTTGCGATAGAGACGAAATTCTTTCCCAACCATCTGTTGGTTGATTTGCTTGCCTAACTCGACTTCCTCTTCCTCCGAAACATCAGACAGTTGGATGATTTGCGCTCCCTGTTGAATCAGATCGAACCAGGAAATGGCTTTTGCCAATCCAGCAGAGCCGATCAGCAAGCCGACGACTACTGATAGTGATATAAGCGGATAAAGCCAGCGACGCTGGGTACGACGAGAGAACGAAAAGAATAGGTTGAACATCGCCGGGAATTGTTGTTTGAAAGACGGAAAAATTTTTAAACTTGCTGTAATGATAGACGGGCAAAAAAGCTTTTGGTTGCCATAAATGGAGATGAGAAACAGGGGGGACAAAGGAGACTAGGGGGACAAGGGAGACTAGGGAGACTAGGGAGACTAGGGGGAACTCGCTCTTCCCCACGACCGAAGGGAGTGGGGAATAGGGGGCGAAGGGGGACAAGGGAGACAAGGGGGAGAAATATAGATTCTCTAATTCTTGTCTATTCAAATCGTAAAATATCTGTCATCGCAGTAGAATCGTGCTACCCTTTCATTGACCAGCGATCGGCAATCAGCAATCAGTATCTCTCCCTCAGCCTCCTCAACCTCCTCAGCTCCCTCAGCTCTCTTATATTCCTTAGCCTCTTCCCCCAAGTATGAAAATTTTAGATTCCCAAGGGCGTTTATTTGGTAAGGTCAGTCTCCTCGATATTGGAGCAGCCTTAGTCATCTTCTTGGTAGTAGTGGGGATCTTTTTCTTCCCTGGCACTTCTGGAGCGCAAATTGGCGTGACTACCAAACCTGTAGAAATTGACGTGATCGTGCGGGGTTTGAGCGTGCGCGATCCGCAACAGCTATTTGAGCAGGGACTAAAGCCAGGTGGAAAAACCAATATCATTATCCGCAATCAGCCTTACGGTCAGGTAGGCGTGAAAGCTGTTAAACAACTACCGAGAACCACGCTCGTACCTCAACCTGATGGCTCGGTGAAAGTTCTGCCCGATCCACGCGAAAATCAATACATTATGGATATGGTTGTCACCCTAGAAGGCAACGCTCAAATCACTAAAAATGGTCCAGTCATTGGTAATAGCAAACTCAAAATCGGTATCCCTGCTCAGTTAGAAGGCTTTAATTACGATTTTACTGGTGGTGTCATCGCTCTGAGATTTCCAGAGAAATGATTACTGGGGAGTTAGAAAGAAGTTACGATCGCATTTGCACCTAATTTGCTTGACTTGTCTCCCGACTCCCGACTCCCGACTCCCGACTCCCTTCTAGTATGGGTAAAAATTGCCGAATCAGTCCAATTGTCACGGCTGGGAGTTCTAGCTGGGGTGTCAAGCCAACTTCTGGCAAACTTTGAAAAATTTTAATTGCTTGAGAATTGATCTGAGCAAATCGCTGTCCAATTTCTGGAGAAGTGAATTCAGATTTTTGTCCCCAAATAATAGCTGTAGGAACGGTCAGTTGGGGAATATAGAGAGACAAGTCGAAGCACAAGTCGCCACGGACAAAAGATAAGGCGGCGTACTCAGCGTTGGGTTGGGTAGCAGATTCGAGGTAAGCAGCGACTATTTCTTCATAAATACGATTGGGTTGGGCAAACTGGCGCTGTTCTAAAAAATTACGAATTCCGTTACTCGTAGCAACGCCCGTGCTGTAAAGTAGGCGATCGAGAACGGGAACGCTGACGATTTGGGCAAAGAAACTGCGGGAATAGTTTTCGCCAAAATCAGATAGTCCGGCAGGTGTAGTTAAGATTAAAGACTGAAATAATTCTGGACGAGCGATCGCTATCCTAACGACCATCGCCGCTGTCAGGGAGGAAGCAATAACTGTGACTGCACCCTGACAAGTCTGTTCTAAAAACTCCGCGATCGTCGTGAGATAGTCTTCAACGCGATAACTCCGTGCTGGATGCTCAGAGCGTCCCCAACCAATTAAATCTGGCGCTACAATGCGGTATTCAGCCGCAAAAGCCGGATAAACCTTCGACCATTCGTAAGCTGAAGACCCGCCGCCAAAACCATGTATGAAAACGAGAGTTGGTTTGTCAGCATTATCGGCTCCATCTTTCAACCAAGGTTCCCCAGCATCGGTATAGTAAACCATTCTGCCTAGAGAGGTCATCACAGAACGCTGTTCAAATCCAGGTGGTAAAAACATAATTTGTCATTGGTCATTGGTCATTTGCAAGTAGCTAGCCACCAGCCACCAGTCACTGATAACTGGTCACTGTTTCACGGGTTCCGCTTTTTCTACCGATTTATCGGTGACTCCCAAAGTCAGTTTTAAGGGCGTGCGCGTGGGACGAGCTTTGACAACTTGACGATAGACTTGATAATTCGTAGGTAAAGTGACTTGGCGATCGCCTTGGGGATAACTGAACTGATACTCCACAGATTTGATTAACTCTGGAGGACTCGCCCCTTCGCCCGATTTCTTTCTTTGTTCTACCTCATCTACTGTAGGGCGCGGTGGTAGAGCCGCCCACCACAGTCCTCGGTCGTCGGGACCAGTGACCGCGCCGATTGGTTTAATCCCGTTACGATTGATTAAAGATGTGGAAGCAAAGGTTTCAAATCGAGGTGATTTGTTATTAAGGTCGATGGCATACTTGACTTGCCAAGTGTAAATTGTTTTTGCAGTAGCTTCGTATTGGTCAATTGTTAGATTAGAACAACCACTTAGGGCGATCGCGATCGCACCCCCCACTACCATTAGTCGATACCAAGAATTGCTCATCAGTTATCAGTTGTCAGTTATCAGTTATCAGCGAGTCGGGAAATTTTGACTTTTAACTTTCCCTACTCCCTACTCCCTACTCCCTACTCCCCAGTTAATGCAGCTAGCGCCCTTCTTACCCCTAATGTATCGAATTCTCAAGCCGTCGTTTCCTAGTTGCTTGTGGTCTGGTCACGATCGCGCCCGCTCGATTGCTTTGACTTTCGATGACGGTCCCCATCCTTGCCATACAACTAAGTTGCTAGAAGTTTTAGACCGCTATGCCATCCCTGCTAGTTTTTTTTGGCTGGGTGCTTGCGTTCGACGCTCTCCCGACCTTGCCAAAGCAATTTACCAACGAGGACATTGGATCGGTAATCACGGCTACGACCATCGCTCTTTTCCCATGCTGACACCTACCGAATTGCAACACAGTCTGGTAGCTACCCAAGAGGCGATCGCGACTGCTTGTGACTTACCTACTGCCCGCGTGCGCGATGTCCGTCCGCCGAATGGTTTGTTTACACCTCAAACCTTAAATTTGTTACATCAATGGGACTACAGACCTGTAATGTGGAGCGTAGTTCCCGAAGACTGGGTTCGTCCTGGGATAGCTGTTGTCGTTCAACGGGTCATGCAGCAGGTACAAAACGGTTCGCTGATCGTACTGCACGACGGTGCTTGTGGTGGTGCAGATGTTGCCGATGTTGCTGCTCTGTTAATTCCGCAATTGTTAAGCCTGGGTTACGAATTTGTTACGATCGATACCTTGTGGCAACAATCTCTATCCCTTACGAGTCAAGGTTTTTCGTCTTCTTTAACTAGTGGCGATCGCTCTTTTTGACACAAATTTAGTGAATTTCTCGTGAGGGGAGCTGTCATCTGCCTTCAGTATTAATTACAATGACAGAGAAAAGTTTATTAGTTTGTCAAGAACACGTAGGTTGAAATATCCGTACAACCTCGGTTAACTTGTGATTATGATTGACGATCGAATCAGTCGCATCTCAATCGAGAATAGAACATTTGCACTAAGTGGGAAGTTTGATGTTTCGGAAAATGCCAAAACCTATTTCCGCACCAGTGCAGAGTTACTGGTACTACTATTGTCAATCGCGCTTAGGGGACACATGAACGACTAAACAAGGCTGAATAGGTGGTCTAGACTATTTTTCCTCGCAAAACACGCAATGGCAAAAAATGCTCTACTCCTGTTGTCTTACACTACTAAGCATTACACTTCACCATCAATTTGCACTCTGCAACCTGGGTAGATCTACGCGATTTTTCTCCAGATTGCGGAAGACAAATTTAAGATGTAATTCGTAGGTGTAAATACAAATTGGGAAACAATTGAACTTGTCTTGACCTTCTGACTTCAAAATTAGAACACTAAATCTGCCCAAATTTTGTGAAACAGGCTACAATCGGAACGGTCTTCATTACCTAAGAGATAAATAGCTATTGGTGCATCTATCCAAGGCTATGTCTATATAGATTGAGCAGAGCTTATTTTAGACCAATCGGTTAATCTCAAAGTATGTTTTCAGGCAAGAATCCTACCACCATATCGTTCGGATCTGCCCATGAATCTTCCCGACAGAGAATCTCTTTGCAGCCAGTCGCTAGCTGATGCAATGAGAGCAATTTTTAAGTGACTAAATGTTTGTTGAATCAAGGAGCATGAGGAACGCGGCATGAACCAGGCTAACAACGTACTACTCGAAAATATTCAACAGTCTGAACCCCAAATGGCTCGCCAGTCTGATTTCGAGCGCGATTTTGACTTTTCAATAGAAGAAGCAGAAGAGTTACAAAGCTTAGAAGTAGATGATAGTGACGGATTTTTAGAAGTTCAGCCTGACGAGGATGACGCTAAGCCTGGGAAAGGTGGAAAAACCCGTCGGCGGGCGCAAACAAAGAAAAAACAATATACCGAAGACTCGATTCGCCTTTACTTACAAGAAATCGGTAGAATTCGCCTATTACGAGCAGACGAAGAAATTGAATTAGCGCGAAAAATTGCCGATTTACTAGAGCTAGAACGAATTCGAGAAAAGCTATCCGATCGATTAGATCGCGAACCACAAGACAGTGAATGGGCGGAAGCAGTTAAGCAGAATTTACCTGCATTTCGCTATCGTTTGCACGTCGGACGGCGGGCTAAGGACAAAATGGTACAGTCAAACCTGCGTCTAGTGGTGTCAATCGCTAAAAAATATATGAATCGCGGGCTGTCGTTCCAAGACTTGATTCAAGAAGGTTCTTTAGGTTTGATTCGGGCGGCTGAGAAGTTCGACCACGAAAAAGGCTATAAGTTTTCTACCTACGCTACATGGTGGATTCGCCAAGCAATTACTCGCGCCATTGCCGATCAATCTCGTACCATTCGCCTGCCAGTCCACCTCTACGAAACTATTTCCCGCATTAAGAAAACAACTAAATTGCTATCGCAAGAAATGGGTCGCAAGCCTACCGAAGAGGAAATTGCTACCCGCATGGAAATGACAATCGAAAAGCTGCGATTTATTGCTAAATCAGCTCAGCTACCAATTTCATTAGAAACGCCCATCGGTAAGGAAGAAGATTCCCGACTGGGCGATTTTATTGAGTCGGATGGAGAAACGCCAGAAGATCAGGTTTCTAAGAATTTATTGCGCGAAGACTTAGAAAAAGTTTTGGATAGTCTCAGCCCAAGGGAAAGAGACGTGTTGCGTTTGCGCTATGGCTTAGATGATGGTCGAATGAAAACACTAGAAGAAATCGGACAGATCTTCAACGTGACTCGTGAAAGAATTCGTCAAATCGAAGCAAAAGCCCTGCGAAAACTTCGCCATCCCAACCGTAATAGCGTGCTGAAAGAATATATTAGATGAAGTCGGAATTCGGAATTCGGAATTTGGAATTAAAGATTCTGAAACGTCTTTAGACTAAATTCTGATTCTGAAGAAAAAAATGAATCATCGGTGTGAAGAACATTTGGAATGGTCTTCATACTAAAAAGACTTGGGAACGCACATTCCCAAGTCTTTTTCCTGCGCTAAACCTTCCACCACAGATTTACAGAATTCCCCAGAAGTGTAGGAAACCTTGACCCGAGAACAGCTCGATCGCAACAGCTGCTAAGAAACCGATCATTGCTAAGCGACCGTTCCAAATTTCGGCTTGAGGTGTGAAGCCCCAACGCCATGCGTTGCGATCGTCCATAACTGGTGTGGTGACTTTGGTTGTGTCTTGCATGATTGATGCTCCTAAATTGATACTTCAGAATTCTGTAACTTTTTATTTAATTATGTAAATTAATATAACAACTGTTTGCTGGAAATGCAATAGTTTAAATGAAATTGATTCTCAAAAAATAGACGGACTTAGAGAAAATAAAGCCGAAGAAGCCACTGCAAACTTGCTTTTTCTGTTGTGCAGCAATTCAGACTGAAATCAATTAGTGATAATTTATACTAATTATTTATAAGAGCTTTAATTCATGGATGTCTCAAGCGTGAAGAAAGCCCTGTTCGGATAACATAAAGAGCGTCTAACTCACACTATGTAGATAGACAAGATGCTTATCCAACGAAAGCTAGAGTATTCGCTGAGAAGCATTCACCGCGACAAAATCAAATGTTGACTAGCTTAACACTAGGAATAAAGCAATAAAAAACCCTACCATTGCCAAGCGACCATTCCAGAGTTCTGCTTGAGGGGTGAAACCCCAGCGCCAAGCATTGCGATCGTCCATCGCTGTAGCAGCAAGTTTTGTAGTGTCTTGCATATTTCTATCTCCAGTTAATCCCAGTTCATTAAGAATTACAACAGAATATGTAAATTAATGTAAAAAATAAAGATTCTGCTGCGCTCTATCTTAAGGAGGAGATAGGTGGTTGTCAGTTATCAGTTATCAGTTATCGGTTATCAGTTATCAGTGACTGGTGGTTAGCAAAAAGTCAAGCCACTAGCCACCAGCCACTAGCCACTCACTACTCTCTACCAACTGCCAAATTAGTTGCTGGATCGAAAAAGTGAATTTTTTCTGGGTGAAGCGATAGCCACAATTGTTCGCCGATATTCGCCGTTTGGTCTGGTGGAATACGAACTTGTAAGGGAGTAGGAGTAGCATTAGCCGCAGCCGTAGTGGTGACAAAGAGATAGGTTTCGTTACCCAAGGCTTCCACTAGCTCGACTTGTACGGGAAGATTGTGAGGTGCGGCGCTACTCAAATTTAGGTGTTCTGGTCGAATGCCCAAAATTAAATCTCGTCCATCGTACTTGAGTAAAGCAGATGTCCAAACTTCGGGGAGATTGAGACGAAATAGGGGATGGACGATCGCTGGAGTCTGAAACTGAACTGAGAGAAAATTCATCGGTGGTGAACCGATAAATTCAGCGACAAACTTAGTCGCGGGGTGATTGTACAGTTCTAGCGGACGAGCGACTTGCTCGATTTGTCCTTGGTGCATCACAGCAATGCGATCGCCCATAGTCATTGCTTCTGTTTGATCGTGAGTGACGTAGATTGTTGTCGTTCCCAACTGGCGTTGTAGTTTGACGATTTGGGCGCGGGTTTCTGCCCGTAATTTTGCATCTAGATTGGAAAGGGGTTCGTCCATTAAAAAGACTTGAGGGTTGCGCGCGATCGCTCTACCAAGAGCTACCCTTTGCTTTTGTCCCCCCGATAGCTGTTTTGGCAAGCGCTGTAAAAACGATTCAATTTGTAACAGAGCCGCAACACTTCTGACTCGCTGGTCGATCGCCCGTTCCCTTGCCGTCATGTAACGCAGTCCTTTCGGCAATCTTCTGGTTATCCCAATTAATAAATTTTGGATCTGAAGTGGAATTTCTGCCCCTCCAACTCCCTCAGCTCCCCCAGTTCTAGTACGCCGCAGTCCAAAAGCAATATTGTCATACACGGACATATGGGGATAAAGAGCGTAATTTTGAAATACCATCGCGATGTCTCGTGCTTTCGGCGGAAGTTGGTTGACAAGGCGATCGCCAACCCAGATGTTACCCGAACTTAACTCTTCCAACCCTGCGATCGATCGCAACAGCGTACTTTTACCGCAGCCTGAAGGTCCAACCAGCACCATAAACTCGCCATCCTCAATGGTGAGGTTAATCGAGCGTAAAACATCGACATTTTCTGTTTGCTTTGGTACTTTCTCCACCTGTGGTTTAGATGCTCCCATTGCAGGTGTAGCCTCAACCGGAGCGAGCAGATCTGCTGTCATTGGAACTACAGCGCGATCGCCAGGACGAGCGGGAAAGCTTTTGTAAACGTTTTCTAGTGTGACTGCTGCCATTAGAGGGGCGAGGAGTGAGGAGTGAGGAGTGAGGGGACAAGGGGGACAAGGGGGAACTCGCTCTTCCCCACGACCGAAGGAAGTGGGGATTAGGGGCGAAGGGAGACAAGGGAGACAAGGGAGAAGAAACTACCAATTAGCAACTCCCGACTCCCGACTCCCGACTCCCGCTCTTTGCTGACAACTGATAACTGATAACTGATAACTGATAACTGACTAAGCATCGCCGAAGACCGTAAAATGCCAGGGTTTTTTGACTGCGCCGCTGAGGTCGAACATAACGTGTTTGGCAATTGTATACTCATCAAAAGCATAACGGGAGAGATCTTTGCCAAAGCCGGACTCTTTAAAGCCACCGTGGGGCATTTCAGAAGCCAGGGGCAAATGGTCGTTAATCCATACCGTGCCAAATTGTAGCGCACTGGCAACGCGCCAAGCTTTAGCAGGGTCTTTCGTCCACACAGAGGCAGCCAAACCGTATTTCACGTCATTAGCAACTGCGATCGCCTCTGCTTCGGAGTCAATTGGATTTACTACGACAACGGGACCGAAGACCTCTTCTTGCATAATCTCGCTTTGAGTGGCAGCCTGACAAAATATCGTCGGTTGATAGAAAAAGCCTTTACCTTCAGGTATTCCGCCTAGTAAGTGTGCGGTAATTCCATCCGCCTTGGCTCTTTCTACAAATCCATGCACCCGTTGGCGTTGGTCAGATGAGATTAATGGACCCATATCTGTTGTTTCTGCTTGTGGCGTTCCCAGGCGAATCTGTTGCGACAGCTCAGTAAAAGCCGATAAGAAATCTTGATAGCAAGAGCGTTCTACTAAAATTCGCGTGGCTGCCGTACAATCTTGTCCTGTATTAATATAAGCGCCAACGACTGCACCTCTAGCTGCTGCTTCGATATCTGCATCAGCAAACACGACAAAGGGAGCTTTTCCGCCTAATTCTAAATGCACTCGCGTCACTTTTTGGGCTGCTAGTTCCATAATCCGCTTACCCGTGCGGGTAGAACCAGTAAACGAAACCATTCGCACGTCAGCATGATTTACCAGAGGCTCCCCTACCCCTGGACCTTTACCTGTCACGACATTAATAACGCCTGGTGGAAAGCCGACTTCTAAAGCTGTTTGAGCCAGCATTATAGTTGTTAGAGGAGTTTGGGGTGCGGGTTTAATCACAACCGTGTTACCCGCCGCAACTGCTGGGGCAATTTTCCATGCTGCCATCATGATGGGATAATTCCAGGGAGCAATAGAAGCAACTACGCCAATTGGTTCGCGACGGACAGCAGAAGTATAGCCTGGAACGAATTCCCCAGATGCAATTCCCTCTATAACTCTGGCTTGTGCGGCAAAGTAGCGAATATTGTCGATCGCAAAGGGAGTATCGCCGTTTGCTGCTAGTTTTATTGGTTTACCGACATTGAGGCTTTCAGTTTGTGCTAGTACTTCTGCTTTTGTTTCTAAAGCATCGGCAAGTTTGTACAGCAACGCACTCCGTTCGCCTGGAGAGAGGCTAGACCATGCAGGAAAAGCTTGTTTTGCTGCCTCTACAGCTTTATTGACATCAGCATAATCTGCTTGCGGGACTTCCGCGATCGCGTCTTCCGTAGCAGGATCGATGACTGTTTCCCAATTGGCACTCACAGCTGCCACTGCTTCCCCGCCGATAATCATCTTATGTTGTTCCATAATCCGCTCAGTTATCAGTTATCAGTTACTTACGACTTACGATTTACGACTTACGACTTACCGATCGCTCCTCGCTCCTAACCACTGACTCAACAACACCAAACCGACTGAAAATAAAAGAATTAGTGTTACTGTAGCGTTAATTTCTGGGGTCATACCAAAACGCAGTCGCGCCCATATTTCCATTGGTAGTGTATTATCCTGCCCCGTGAGGAAGATTGTCACGACGATCTCATCAAAACTTAGGGTAAAGGCGAGTAGGGTAGCTGAGATCAGAGCCGATCTCAATCCGGGAAACACCACTTTCCAAAATGCTTCCCAAGGGGGAGAACCCAAGTCGGCTGCGGCTTCTTCCAGACTGCGAGGGAGGCGGGCAATTCGGGCAGCGACAGTGTTAAATACAACTGGAAAGCCAAACGTGGCATGACCGATAATGACAGTCATTAATCCCAAGGGTAGGTCTATTGCCGAAAAGAAGCTGAGCATGGCTACCCCCGTGACAATTCCAGGTAGAACAATCGGTAAGATAACTGCGGCGCGGAAGAAGTTTTTGCCAAAGAATTGATATCGCTGGATTGCTAAAGCTGCCAAAGTTCCTAAAGTTGCAGCAATAGTACAAGATGCGATCGCTACTTTTAAACTATTAAATAATCCTATTTGTAGCTGTTCGTCCTGCAAAGCCTTGGCGTACCAATCCAGAGTCCAACCGTGAATTGGTAGAGATAGCACTCTCCCCTGACTGAAGCTAAAAATAGCGATCGTCAAGATAGGCAAATACATGAATAAATAGACGATCGGCGTAATTGTGCCGAAAATGAATTTAGGGAGTCGTAGGGGCGGGTTCATACAGAATCTCTATTTAGTACGAAGTTTTTTGGTAAACCCGCCCGTACAGGAGTCGGGAGTCAAGAGCGTTCAATTCCGAATTCCGAATTCCGAATTCCCTTCTGTCTCCTACTAATTTCATAAGTTTTCTAAAGCACCTTTGCGGGAGATAATGGCTATCAGTCCAAATATTAGCAACAATACTACCATTGCCAAAGCAGAACCAAGAGGCCAATTGTCAGCGACACCAAATTGATTAGCGACAATATTCCCAATCAAAATATCTCCTGCTCCACCCACTAAGGAAGGGGTGATATAATCTCCCATTGTCAAACTGAATACTGATAGCGAACCCGCCAAAAATCCTGGTAAAACTAAAGGAAAAGTAACTCTACGAAAAGTGTATAAAGGATGTCCTCCTAAATCTGCCGATGCTTCTAATAAGTTACTCGGCAGTCTTTCAAAGGCAGTCACTAAAGGTAAGATCGTAAATGGCAGCCATACGTAGCAGAGAGTCACAACCATCGAGAATTGATTGTAGAGAAATAGGGAAGAAGGCTGAGATAGTATACCTAGAGATATTAGCAAGCTATTTAAGACACCGTTGTAGCCTAAAATAATTCGCCACGCAAAAACGCGCACGAGATAACTAGACCACAGCGGTAAGAGAATTAAGATTGTTAGTAATCGTTTATATTTTCCTGCATACTTAGTCAGAAAATAGGCAACTGGAAAAGCTAATAACGTATCAATTATAGTGACAGCGATCGCAATATATAAAGTACGAATAACTGTATTGCGGTAACCAGAATTAGTAACAATTTGGATAAAATTTTCCCAGGTGAAACGAGGAATAACCTCCACATACTGGTGCTGCATGAAAGCATAACTGAGAAGTATGGCTAGGGGAATGAAATAAAACCCCAACATCCATAAGCAAGGAGGCAGAAAATTAACCCAAAAATCTGCTGGTTTAGTCACAGGTTTTGACTGGACTGTTATGGTTACGTCCATTGAGAAAGTCAAAAGTTAAAAGTCAAAAGTCAAAACTTGAGAAAGTCAAAAGTTAAAAGTCAAAACTTGAGAAAGTCAAAAGTTAAAAGTCAAAAGTCAAAACTGAGGAGTCAGAAAACAGAAGATAGGAGACAGAGGTTAACATTACCATCGATCGCTGGTCACTGGTTACTGGTCACTGTTGCTCCGCCACCAACAATTGTAACGACTTCTAGGCGATCGCCTGCTTGCAATTGCGTGTTATCCCAAAACTGACGGTGCAAGATTTCGCCGTTGTATTCTACTGCAACTAAGCGCGGGTTAAAGCCGAGCTGTTCTAGCGCCTCTGGAAGTCGAGCATTGTTAGCACAATTACGAGGTTCTCCATTCACTTGTAAGCTAATTTGTTCGGTCATAAATCTCGATCGACTCTTATTTATAGAGTTTTTATTTATGGAGTACGGTTTTGGATGCGGGCGAGTTGCGCTAAAAAATACTGCGTTACTAAAGTAGGTTGCTCGGCTTGGACGATCGCTCTTACGACTGCAACTCTCTGCGCACCTGCGTTTAGCACTTCATTCACATTGTTAACGTCTATGCCACCGATCGCAAACCAGGGAATGGAAACATTTTTAGCCACATGGCGAATGTATTCTAATCCTACTGGGGCTTTACCTGCTTTTGTAGGCGTTTCGTAGACTGGACCCACGCCAATATAATCAGCACCTTCCTGAATTGCCCGTTGCATTTCCTCTGGATTTGTGGTAGAACGCCCGATAATTTTCTGGGGTCCGAGGAGTTGGCGGGCGATCGCAATTGGCATATCCTGTTGTCCTAGATGCACTCCATCGGCATCTACTGCCAAAGCGAGATCGATGCGATCGTTAATTAAGAAAATTGCCCCGTATTGCTGACAAAGTTGGCGTAGTTGGCGGGCAATCTCTAGGCGATCGAGATCTGCGGTATTCTTATCGCGGTACTGTACGAGGCTCAGTCCTCCTTGCAGTGCTGCTTCTACCACATGAAACAACCCTTCTGTTGGAGAAGTCACTAAATATAAGTACGATTGCGCTAGTCGTTGGTGTCTTTGATAACCCAGTAAGTGACTTTCCAGGGTATAAACTCGATAACGCATCTGTTTAAAGGCAACTCCCATTTTCGGATTGTAGAGCTTACCGTATTCTTCTACAACTCGCAGAGCTTCTTGTACTCGGCAGAAATTGGCTTGTAGTAAAGTTCCTAAGCTAGATCGTCGCTCCTCTTGGGGATGAGTCAGGTCTGTCCCAGGATCGCCAGGAGTATTTCGTGCCGCTCGTAAATCTAGAGTATGCCAGCTAGCTAGTTCTTGGCGTAACTGCTTGCATTCATCGCTGAATTGGCTGCTATTTAATCCAAATCGACACCACTCTTCTATAATCCGCAAGCCTTCACGGGCGCGGTCTAGATTCGCATCCAAAATTCGGCAGACAGCTGGCTGCACTTGTCCTCTCCCGTTTCGTAGCTACCTGACTGAGAACAGACCAATTGATGTTCTAATCGTAACAGTCCCTGCTCAGTTTACGATAGTCGGGAGCAGTTATCAGTTATCAGTTATCAGTGACCAGCGACCAGTTATCAGTTATCAGTGACCAGCGACCAGCGACCGGCGATCGATTAATTCTGAATTCCGCGCTTCCAAATTCCGAATTCTCTCCACTACACCCCACACCCTGATAACTGATAACTGATTGCTCTTGACTTTTGGACACTTTAGCTATATAAGGAGGCAGAACAAGTCAAAAAAGAAAAAAGCTAAACTTTGCTGCCGTCGAAAATCTGGTAGTAGGATTCTGCGTCTGTGTGAGAAGGAGTGCCGTGAGTATGAAAAGTTTCCGTAGCGATCGCCATCCCTATTTATCCATCCAGAGGATGGCGCAGAAAACTTGCATTCACGGTTTATTCTTAAGTGCCACTAGAATTAGTCTAACTGTATTTTTCTGGCTGTGTTTCAGTCATGTAGGTGTTGCCATACCAACATTGCAATTGACGCAAGCTCTCACTAGCGAATCTCAAACGGCGAAGAAAGTTATATTTGTCAATCCTACAGCTGGTGAGAATGGCAATGGCAGTGAAATCAGTCCTTTTAAAACGATCGCTCAAGCCCTTCAACAAGCTGAATCCAATGTCATCATTAAACTAGCGGCGGGAACTTATAGCAGAGAATCTGGTGAGACATTTCCGCTCAGACTGAAACCAGGAGTTACTCTTCAAGGCGACTCTAGCAGCCAAGGTAGCAATATTGTTATCAAAGGTGGGGGAACGTACATGAGTCCTACCTTTGCCCGTCAAGATGTAGCAATTTTAGGAGCGGATGAAGCTGTATTGACGGGAATCACAGTCACGAATCCCAATCCACGCGGTTATGGATTGTGGATCGAGTCATGCAGTCCGGCGATCGCGGATAATACTTTTACTGGTAGCAGCCACGATGGGATTTCCGTCACGGGTGATAGTACGCCCATCATCCGCAACAACCGCTTTACTCAAAATGGCGCGAATGGAATGACAATTTACGGAATTTCCAAACCAGAGATTCGCGCTAATGTCTTTGAGCGAACGGGTTATGGCATTAATGTCGCTCAACGAGCCGCACCGTTAATTATAGAGAATCAAATTATGAACAATCGGGCTGGTGTTGTGTCTCAAGCTTTCACAAAACCAGTTTTACGCAATAACATTATCGAGGGTAATAAAGAAGATGGTGTCGTGGCGATCGCCAACAGTCAGCCCGATTTAGGCACGTCAACCGAACCAGGTAACAATCAATTTCGCCAAAATGGGCGTTATGACATCAATAGTAGTGCCGCCAAGCGAGTCACAATCTCTGCGGTAGGCAATCAAGTTACCGCAGATCGTTCCATTGGTGATATTGATTTTGCAGGAACGAGTAGTGTTGCCTCAAATTCGGGAGTCGGGAGCGGACAAGCAGAGGAGCAGAGGAGCAGAGGAGCAGAGGAGAATAACAACCAATTACCAATTACTAAACCACAAATTCCGAATTCCGAATTCCGAATTCCGAATTCTCAACCAGCGTTACAAGTTGTAGAAATTCCCGTACCGCTACCAGAGTCGGAGTCAGCACCAGTTCAAAAGAAGCCCGCTCAAAAGCCAAAGAAGCCTTCAGCATCTAAGCCTAGCAAACCTGCACCACAAAACCAATCTCCAAAAGTCGCGACATCAACGACAAAACCTCAGCCCGAAGTAGCAAAAGCTCCTGCAACTAAACCCAAGTCTGAAGCAACAAAAGCCCCTGCTACAAATGAGAAGCAATCGCTTGCTGCCAACCCTCAAACTGAAGTGGAAATTCCTGTCAGCCGATCGCAGCCACCAGCAAAAGGCGATACGATAACTCAAGGCTTACCAACTTTAAAACCAGCTGCTGTCAATCCTAACGAATTGTTACCCGTTCCCGATGGTGATATACCTTCTAGTAGCGATCGCCCCGCCCGAATTGCTGCGGTATCGTCGCAGCCTAACTCTTCTCAAGTGGGAAGTTTGCGCTATCGAGTCTTGGTAGAAGCAGAAAACGCACCTACACAAGAAAAAGTGCGATCGCTCGTTCCTGGTTCGTTTCGGGTTTCTGCTAAGGGTAAAACAATTATGCAAGCGGGAGCATTTAGCGATCGCTCTAAGGCTGATGAAGTCGCGCAGTTACTTACTAGCAACGGGTTAAAGGCTAAAGTCGAACAGATGAATTAGTCCCTCAGCTCACCTCAACGAAAATTCTCAGCAAAACACGAGTCAACCAGGAGGCCAACTCATTTGTCGCCCGCCGAGAATGTGAAGGTGCATGTGATCCACAGTTTGTCCGCCGTCTGCACCAGTATTAATCACGACGCGATAGCCGTTATTCAGTCCTACTTGCTGGGCGACTCGCTTAACAGTTAGTAACAAATGACCCATGAGGGCGTGGTCGTGAGATTCGGCATCCGACAGCTTGGCTATGGGTTTTTTAGGAATCACGAGGATGTGAACGGGGGCTTGGGGATTAATATCTGTAAATGCGATCGCCAGTTCGTCTTCATAAACGATATTGGCGGGAATTTCTTTACGAATGATTTTGCCAAAAATAGTATCTGTGATTTCACTCATGCCGATCGCCCTTGAACTCTGTTAGAGATTCTAAAGGGTTCTTGTCATGGAAGAAATATAAAATGCTGGCACGGGTTTGGAGTGCATCAATTGTTGGCATCGATGCCGTCAAAGTAGGAGTCGAAATCGATGTCTCGGCGGGGCTACCGGGAATTGTCGTGGTAGGATTACCGGATCTGGCGGTTCAGGAGTCGAAAGAACGGGTGAAAGCAGCGCTCAAAAACGCTGGGTATGCCTTCCCGCTGAAAAGGATCGTGATTAACTTAGCGCCAGCAGATATTAGGAAGGAAGGACCCAGCTTCGATTTACCAATGAGCGTGGGCATTTTGGCGGCTTCAGAGCAGGTCAACCCGCAAATGCTAGGAGATTTCTTATTTCTGGGTGAAGTCTCGCTAGACGGGAGTTTGCGGGCTGTGGCTGGTGTTTTACCTGTGGCGGCGGCGGCGCAAAAAATGGGGATTACTGGGTTAGTCGTACCCGCAGATAATGCCCAGGAAGCAGCTTTAGTACAAGGGATATCAGTGTATGGTTTTCAATCTCTATCGGAAGTCGCAGCATTTCTCAATCAGCCAGAAAAATATCAGCCCGTGCAGTTTGATGGTAAACGGGAAATTGTCAGAAATGTTCATTTTGGGGCAGATTTGAAGGATGTTAAAGGACAAGCTCACGCTCGTAGAGCCTTAGAAATTGCCGCAGCTGGTGGACACAACTTAATTTTTGTGGGTCCACCAGGAAGTGGAAAGACGATGTTGGCTCGTCGTCTACCGGCAATTTTGCCACCGCTCAGTTTTCATGAGGCGTTGGAAGTTACCCAAATTCATTCCGTAGCGGGGTTGTTAAAAAATAAAGGTTCGCTAGTTGCAGAACGTCCCTTCCGCAGTCCCCACCATTCCGCCTCTGGTCCTTCTTTAGTTGGTGGCGGGACTTTTCCTCGTCCTGGGGAAATTTCCTTAGCTCACCACGGAGTTCTCTTCTTGGATGAATTAACGGAATTCAAGCGGGATGTATTGGAATTTCTGCGCCAACCCTTAGAAGACGGTCACGTCACTGTATCTCGCACCCGCCAATCGGTGATGTTTCCCGCTCAGTTTACTTTAGTCGCGAGTACGAATCCTTGTCCTTGCGGTTATTTTGGCGATTCAATTCAAGCGTGTACCTGTTCCCCGCGGCAAAGAGAGCAATACTGGGCAAAGCTTTCGGGTCCCTTGATGGATCGAATTGACTTACAAGTGGCGGTGAATCGGCTGAAACCAGAGGAAATTACCCAGCAACCCACAGGGGAAGATTCAGAAAGCGTCAGGCAAAGAGTTCAAGCAGCACGCGATCGCACCCGCGATCGGTTTGAGTCAGAATTATCAGTCAGCTGTAATGCAGCAATGCAAAGTCGCCATTTGCGGAAGTGGTGTCAGTTAGATGATGCTTCTAAAAGTTTATTAGAAGGGGCAATTCGGAAATTAGGTTTATCGGCTAGAGCCAGCGATCGCATTCTCAAGGTAGCGCGGACAATTGCCGACTTAGGGGCAGAAAAAAACCTGCAAAGCCATCATGTTGCCGAAGCAATTCAGTACAGAACTATAGATCGGATGCAGTAATCGCGCTAAATTACTCATTAGCCTCATACAATATAGTGCTGAGCCTCTATTTCTGTCCCCGTGCTAGCCCAACCGCCATTACGATTACCTCGCCGTCCGCGTCGCTTGCCAAATCAGCGCTGGCAAATCCATCCAGCACAGCCGGATTTGGTCGATCGATTGACGACAGCAAACCAGCTGTCACCCATAGTCAACCAGCTTCTAGTCAATCGCGGGATCGAGACACCAGAGCAGGCAGAAATATTTATCAATCCAGAAACCTTAGATTTGCCCTCACCCCTAGAGGCATTTCCCGACCTGGCGATCGCCATAGAGTTATTAGAACAGGCGATCGCTGCTCAAGCGAAAATTGCCATTTGCGGCGACTACGATGCTGATGGGATGACAAGTACAGCCTTGTTGCTCCGCAGCCTGCGCTGGTTGGGAGCGCAAGTCGATTACGCCATTCCCAGCCGAATGCAGGAAGGCTATGGGATTAACAAGCGGATTGTCGAAGAATTCCACAGTGAAGGCGTGCGGCTAATTTTAACCGTAGATAATGGCATTGCCGCGATCGAACCAATCGCTAGAGCAAGAGAACTCGGTTTAAACGTCATCGTCACCGACCATCACGATATTCCTCCCACTCTACCCCCAGCAAACGCGATCCTCAATCCCAAACTCATTCCCGAATCTTCACCTTATTGGGGTTTAGCTGGGGTTGGCGTTGCTTACGTCCTGGCTATCTGTCTGGCTCAGAAAACAGGACAACTTAAGGGTTTGGTCAAGCCTTTATTAGAACTCTTTACACTAGGAACGATCGCCGATCTCGCACCTTTAATTGGTGTCAATCGGCGGTGGCTGAAACGCGGATTGCGACTGCTTCCCCAATCTCAGCTTGAGGGAATTCAAGCCTTGATTCAAGTTAGTGGGGTAAACGACAAAAATAAGTCGCTCAAACCAGATGATATTGGTTTTCGCCTCGGTCCCCGCATCAACGCGATCGGGCGAATTGGCGATCCGCAAATTGTTATCGATCTACTGACAACTGATGATGCTGGAATTGCCTTAGAACGGGCAATGCAATGCGAACAAATTAACGCCCGTCGCCAGCAACTTTGCGAAGAAATCGAACGGGAAGCGATCGCCTATGTCGAATCATCGCACGCCATGTCTCTACAAGAGGATCGGATTTTACTTGTGGTGCAACCGAATTGGCATCACGGCGTAATCGGGATCGTCGCCTCTCGCCTGGTAGAACGCTACGGCGTACCCGTATTTATTGGCACGTATGAAGATGAACATCACATTCGCGGTTCGGCACGTAGTATTCCTGAATTTAATATTTTTGATGCCTTAGAATTCTGTCGAGATTTATTAGGTAAGTTTGGCGGACATAAAGCAGCTGGAGGCTTTTCCCTCTCCTCTGAAAATTTAGAGGCATTGCGATCGCGTTTGATTCAATTTGCTAATTCTTGTTTGCAACCGGAACACTTAAAGCCACTGCTAAATATTGATACCCAAGTCAATTTAGATCGGCTCAACTTACAACTTTATCAACAGCTAGATATCTTACATCCTTGTGGAATTGACAATCCAGAACCCGTCTTTTGGACGGCAAATGTGAAAGTCATCGACCAGCAAATTGTTGGTAAAGGTCATATTAAATTGACTGTCGCTCAAGAACAAGATTTATCTGTAGGGACGCACAGCCGTCCGCCCCTGCAACAAATGAAGGCGATCGCATGGCGTTGGCGCGAATATTTTCCTTTGCCACCACGGATAGATATTGCCTATCGCTTGCGAGAAAATACTTGGAATGGTAATACTAATATTGAGTTAGAATTAATTGGCGTGCGCCTACCTCATCAGCCGCAAATATTATTTCCCCTCAGACGAACTTCCACTACAATTCCCTTTGAATACAAACAGCGGCATTATACTTGCGGTGTTTTCTCTACAGATAACTCAGTAGAATTGAGAATCAAAAATACTGAAGGAAGGGTTTTAGCTATTGAGTCGGGTAACCTTACGGGTTTGTTGGGTAATAGCCGTAAAGATGCTACCCAGGTCGATCTGTTTCAACCTCATTATTACAACCTCGTTCAAGCGGCAATTCAAGCTTTAGAGATGGTTAAAGCCTAATTTTCTATACAGATTCAGAGCGATTAATTTGGTTAAACTTTGCTCTCATAGTTTCTATTCTGCCACGATTTACCCCTAAATCTGACTCTCCTAAACGAGAAGCAGAGCGAACGTGGATGACTTTAGCATTGTCATCCAAGAAAAATTCTACATCGTCTACAAACCCAACAACGGGAATGGTAAATTCAGTATAGAGATAATTTTCCGTTTGAGCGATCGCTTTTGTTCTTCTAAATGACTGAAGTACAGTTTTGAGGTCAGTCATAGCCTTTTTAGTAGAGGAACTATAGGTAAGAGGCGCAATTTTATGTACGGGATCTTGACTCTGACTGCTAACACAATTAGGAGTACTGGGACAAGGTGCAAGCTCACCTGCACGAACGCCTAAATTGTCGGGACGAGTCCCAGCAAGTAACTGCGGTTCTCCTGTTAAAGCTATTTTCGTTCCTAGCAAACAAGCAAAAACTAATAGTAAAGATATGCAGGTGAAAAGCACTCGCTTGACAATTGGATTTAATTTAGTTGCGATCGCTGACATTGCTTTCACTCCAGAATCATTCTACTGATACGTTCTATCGCTGTAAAATATGTTTGTGTTTCGTCGCAAATAGTTAGGAAAATTTTGAACGCAGATGAACGCAGATAAGAAATAATTTAGCGCTCTTCTTTGCATTTTTGCGGCTTTGCGCGAAACAAAAAGAGAATTTTTAAAAAGCTTGTATCCACTCTTTCACTTCATACTCCGTCCAAATTCCATTAAGCCAATATGGATCGGACTCAATTAAATTCCTTATAGTCGTCTCATCTTCTGCTTCATAAATACCAAAAACCTTGGTCACATCTTTAGTCGGACCAATTGTGATTAAAACCCCAGATTCTTTCTGTTTTGCCAGTCCATCTAAATGTGCTTGTCGATAAGGTGCGCGCTTTTCCAACACGTCCTTGCAGTAACTTCCCCACACAATATATTTAGGCATAATCTTTTTTGCTCTTTATGTTTTTGTCGCTGAATCTTGCACTCTCTAAATATTCCTATTATCAAAGCATGTCCCCTGCTCCCTGCTCCCTTATCTCTGCTCCCTATTCAGTAAAAAATCAAACCAAACTCAAATCTACCATTTTCATGCTGTCAGTCATGAATTTAAACTTGCTTGAGATAACCTTCATACCGCTGTCTTAATTGTTCGATAGTTAAACTCTGCGTCCAATACTCTACCAAAGCATGACCGAATGCCCAAGCATTATTTTCTGGAGATGCTGAGTTTTCCAATAACAACGACCAGAGGGCGAGTAAGTCGAAGTTACGCGGATTTTTATCTGGGTTAAGCAGTGAAAATAGTTCGTATGCCATTTGTAATTTACCAATGACAACAGGCAATTGTTCCACCGGAATTTGTGCTGCTAGCAGATTGGCTAAGGTAGGCGATCCAGTTGAGATGGTGGAGATAAACTGGAGGACGGGGCTTTTGAGTAAAGCCGTGAGTCCCTGAGTCGTTGCCATTTGGAAGGTGTAGCGATCGATGATTTTGGCGGCGGCGGTGGTGCGAGTTTCTAAGTCGCGCATGAAGCGTGCTAGCCGCAGTTGTTTAGCAGGGGCGATCGCCTGAACTAAGGCTAAGGACAGCGCATCGATCCCCCAAGCAGTTCGACCAACTTGCGGATCTGCCGTGACAATGGGTAGCACGACATCACAATAATTAGCTAGCAGTTGGGCGCGATACTGAATCGCCTCTCGTATGGAAATTTCTTTGGGGCGATCCCCCAGTTCCCAATTATAAGGCAGTTGCCACTCGCGGATCGGACGCAACCGATCGACTTGGGTGACAGCTGTAATGACGGGCAAGTCCGTGACTTCTGCCTGAATATCTTTGAGAAAGTCTACATCCATTTGTAAAGCTGGATCGAGGGCAGGATTGACAAGTAGCAATAAATCTGAGTCGTTAGCATATTCGAGAACCTGCGCCCGTAACTCAGCGCGATTCACCTGTTCGTATCCCGGCGTATCCCACAGTGTCAGCGTTTCTCCCGTATCAGTTTGCCAGCGATAATTTTGCAAGCGATCGGTGCTAGGTAAAACATCAACGGCGGCGAGTTCTGCTCTAAATAAGGTATTAATTAAGCTGCTTTTTCCGGCTCCGGTGCGTCCTACTAACAGAATACTGACAGGTTTTTGCTCTAGAATTTCCACAGGCTGGGCTTGTGTCAAAATCTCTCGCAGAGTTTGAGTCTTTGCCTGGGGTAAAGTTTGAGTCTTGGATGATTCTAAACCAGGTAAAGTATCGCCACTGTAGAGGGCGATCGCTTGCCGACACAGGTTTCTTAACGCTGCTTCCCGTAACAATTGACTCAAATTGACCAAAAGTTGTCGATCTGCCTGGTTAGTGTAACGCTGGCTAGCTTTTTTCGCTACGGCGGCGGCTGGGTTCAACAGCCACTGTGCTAAGTTCCACGCCCGCCAGAATTTCCGCGCCGATGGCTCTAGCTTGCGGTAAACTTCATATGCCTCATATGCTTGCCCGACGGTTACTTGATTCAAAGCAGGCGATAGTTTTTGCATCCACCGATCTAAATCGTCTACCGTCCCTCGGATCAACCCGTAAGCTTGGGGAATATAGATATTTAAAAGCGGATACTTGACTTCTGGGTGATAAATTTGGGCGATCGCGACAACTAAATCTTGACAGCGCTGCCAAAAAGTTTGCCAGTCTTCCCACACAGGGCGATCGCTTTGTGCTACAAAGAGAATTTCTTGTAGCGTGGCTTCTGCTTTCTTGCTGCTGTCTGGCGTTGAGAGTGTGGCATCTGCGGAAAATGATTCTAATTCTTTGCTAACTTCTGCGGCTACAGCCTCCACCTGCAAGACAACAGGGCGAGTCCACCGTACTAGCAACCACCGCCAGCCGACAAATATTAGAATAAACACACCCCAGATCCAATTGATGCGCCATTCATGGATCTGCAAACCTGCTGCTACCAGGAAGAAACCAACGATAGACGCGATTGGAGTTGCTAAGACAATCCACTGCCACAGCTTTAATCGCACCATTGCCCCTACCTATACAGTTATCAGTTATCAGTTATCAGCGATCGGTGAGGCAAGAGGCAAGAGGCAAGAGGTAGAAAATGAATTTCTGGCTTCCGACTCCGACTACCGACTTCTCCTAAGAAGTTCATAGTATTTTATACTCACAGAGACATGAGGAGTTAAAATTTAAAAACTAGGAGTGCAAAGGCAAGAGCTGAAGCGAACAGAAATAAACAATGTTCTGTTTTCTACCACCAAGCTCTTAGCCTCAAGCCCCTAACTTCTACCACATGAGTGTAGACAACATCTCAACCAAGCATTTATACTTTAGCCTCGATTTGAAACAAGAAGTGGCGAGGAGGGAACTATCGCTGAGACACTAAATCTAACTGTTAGCCTGAGAGGAACTCGTGAGGTTCGGAGTAATTATCAGTTATTCCGGTTGACGGGTTTGCTTGATGCCTTTTCAGAACCAACCTTTCGCAAGGTACTCGGCAAGTATGTTGAAGAGGGACCAAAGCACATCATATTGGATTTGTCCCAAATTGATTTTGTCGATAGTTCTGGAATTGGCGCTTTGGTGCATTTGAAGAAGCAGGCTGAAACCAACGGTGGGACTTCACAAATTGTCACCAATGCCCGCGTAACTCAAACAGTCAAGACAGTTAACCTAGAGCAATATTTGGGTTTACGACCGACTGTTGAAGCAGCTTTAGAAAATATTCAAGCATCTTGAGCGATCGCGGGCATCTTAACTTTAGCTATCCGGTTTTGCGATCTGGATAGCTTAATTTTTTGATATAAAAAACTTATCATAGGTTGAACCCTCTGAATTTGGGGATCGATCATAATAATGTAGTCACCGATCGCTGATGGCTGAGATTGGTTGTTGACGGTTGACAGTTGACAGTTGACAGTTGACAGTTGACAGTTGACAGTTGACAGTTGACTGGTCACTTTCCACTGATAACTTTGTACAGACGTTACAGGTAACGTTTCTACACTGATAACTGAGAACTGATAACTGACTTGTTCTGGGAGAATCCAAACCGAGTGGAACCGAAGGAGGACAATTTATTCGACGGCTCAGCTCGGGAAGCTCAGACAGATGTAGTCACTCAGTTGGAGTTGCTACCTAGTTGGTTGGCGATCGCTCCCGAGCAGCTACAGCAACTCTCACCTACGGCTTTAGCATATTTGGGCGACGCGGTTTACGAGCTGTATGTGAGGAGCCATTTTTTGCTACCCCACAAGCGATCGCAGGCTTACCACAATCTTGTCGTTGCTCAGGTTAGAGCTGAAGCCCAGGCTTCACACTTACGCTATCTCACTCCCTACCTCAACCAAATTGAATTAGACATCGTGCGTCGGGGACGCAATGCTACTGTAGGACGACCGCGCCGCGCCGCACCAGAAGTTTATCAACAAGCAACAAGTTTAGAAGCTCTCGTAGGCTATCTTTATCTGAGCGATCGCCAGCGCTTACATCAACTCTTGGA